>NZ_CP083911.1:687500-1375000 GCF_020162115.1 Tepidimonas taiwanensis
CGGTGCCCATGGACGCGCAGCGCGTCGATCGGCTCGCGGCCGATCCGGAACTCGCCGAGCGGGTCGACGCCTTCGTCGCTCGATTCGGTCGCCTGCAGGACACCTTGGGTGACAAGGTGCTTCCCGCTTACTTGGTGGCACACGGCGAACGGTTGTCGACCTTCGTCGAGAACCTCGACCGCGCCGAAAAGCTCGGCATCGTCAGCGACGCCCAAACGTGGCTCGACATGCGGCGCTTGCGCAACCAGATGATCCACGAATATGTGGAGGATCCCTTGGTTCTCGCGTCTGCGCTCAACGCCGCCCATCGCTTCGTGCCCACGTTGGCCGCCGTGACGGGGTGGTTCCAGGCGCGGGTACATGCAGATTGAGATCGACGAACAATTCCCCTGTAAACCATGACCATCCGCAAGGCCGTCTTCCCCGTCGCGGGCCTGGGCACGCGTTTTCTGCCCGCTACCAAGGCCAACCCCAAGGAGATGCTGCCCATCGTCGACAAGCCGCTCATCCAGTACGCGGTGGAAGAAGCGGTCGCCGCCGGCATCACCGACATGATCTTCGTCACCGGCCGCAGCAAGCGCGCCATCGAAGACCACTTCGACAAAGCCTACGAGTTGGAGAGCGAACTCGAGCGTCGGGGTAAAACCGACATGCTCGAATTCGTGCGCAGCATGCTGCCGCCCAACATCAACTGCATCTACATCCGCCAGCCGGAGGCGCTGGGCCTGGGCCACGCGGTGCTGTGCGCCCAACCGGTGGTGGGCAACGAACCCTTTGCCGTGCTGCTGGCCGACGATCTGCTGGTGGGCGAGCCGCCCGTCATGCGCCAGATGGTCGACACCTACAACTACTACCGCTGCTCGGTGCTGGGCGTGCAAAACGTCCCCCGCGAGGAGACGCGCAGCTACGGCATCGTCGAGAGCAAAACCCTCACCGACCGGGTGGAGGGCGTGCAGCGCATCGTCGAAAAGCCCCATCCGGACCAAGCCCCCTCGACCCTCGCCGTCGTCGGGCGCTACGTGCTCACCCCGCGCATCTTCCACCACCTCGCCCGCGTCGGCCGCGGCGCGGGCGGTGAAATCCAGCTCACCGACGGCATCGCCGCGCTGCTGGCGGAAGAGCAGGTGCTCGCCTACCGCTACGACGGCAAGCGCTACGACTGCGGCAGCAAGCTGGGGTATCTGGAAGCCACGGTCGATATGGGCCTGCGGCATCCGGAGGTGGCCGAAGGCTTTGCAGAGGTGCTGCGGCAGCGGGTACAGGCGGTTGCCACCACTGACGCCTTGGCTATGCCAGACGGTGTCGACATTGACTTCGAGCCGCCTGGCCTTACCCTCGGGGCCCGGCCGGCCGATCTGGCATGAGCTACGTGCTCGAAACCAACGTCGTCTCCGAGCTGCGTAAGGTTCGGCTGGGTACCGGGGATGCATACTGCGCGCAGCTGCGCGTGCCCGACCCGCGCAGCGAGCGTGACGCTCTGATCGCTGCCACGGCATTGGTGCCTGGCATGGCGGTCGTCGCACGCAACGTGGCGGATTTCGCGCCGACCGGCGTTGTCCTCGTCAATCCGTGGCAACCTGTTGTGTGACGCCGCGCAAAAAGATGACAAAAATTCATTGCGTTGAAACTGCTTTTTGAAAGAGTTACCCGATGCATTTGATTGGACAACCGATTGCCGTCATCGGCCTCGGCTACGTCGGCCTGCCGTTGGCGGTCGAATTCGGCAAGCGCTATCCCGTTGTCGGCTTTGACATCAAGCCCGAGCGCATTGCCGAACTCCGGTCTGGTCGGGACGGCACGCGGGAAGTCGAGCCTGAAGAGCTGGCGGCTGCCGTGCATCTGCGCTACAGCAGCGATCCCGAGGATCTTCGCGACTGCCGCGTCTTCATCGTCACCGTGCCGACGCCGGTGGATCGCGTCAATCGCCCCGACTTCACGCCGCTCATCAGAGCAAGCGAGACGGTGGGGCGGGCGCTCAAGGCGGGTGACGTGGTGATCTACGAGTCGACCGTTTACCCCGGAGCCACCGAAGAGGTGTGCGTGCCGATCCTCGAGCGGGAAAGCAGACTCGTCTTCAACCGTGATTTCTTCTGCGGCTACAGCCCCGAGCGCATCAACCCCGGCGACAAAGAACACCGTCTCACCACTATCAAGAAAGTGACCAGCGGCTCCACGCCCGAGGCGGCCGAGGCGATCGACGCCCTCTACGCCAGCATCATCACCGCCGGCACCCACAGGGCAAGTTCCATCAAAGTGGCCGAAGCGGCAAAGGTGATTGAAAACACCCAGCGTGACCTCAACATTGCGCTGATGAACGAACTGGCGATCATCTTCGACAAGCTAGGGATAGACACCCTGGAAGTGCTCGAAGCCGCCGGCACCAAGTGGAACTTCGTTCCCTTCCGTCCTGGTCTCGTCGGCGGCCACTGCATTGGCGTCGATCCCTACTACCTCACCTACAAGGCCGAGATGGTCGGCTATCATCCCCAGGTCATTCTCGCTGGACGGCGCATCAACGACGGTATGGCGAGCTACATTGCCAAGATGGCGGTTCAGGGGATGATTCGTCAGGGTGGCTGTCGTCGGGGCGATAAGGTCATCGTGCTGGGCCTTACCTTCAAGGAAAACTGCCCCGATCTGCGCAATTCCAAGGTGGCCGACCTGGTAGGGCATCTGCGCGCCTACGGTCTGGATGTGTATGTACACGATCCGCTGGCGGACCCGCAGGAGGCGCTGCGCGAATATGGCATCGAACTCGTTTCATGGGATAATCTTCCCCGCGATGTTTCGGCCCTGGTGGCAGCGGTAAGTCATCGCGACTATCTGCAAAGACCGCTTGCCGACATAGCGTCCTTGCTCAAGCCTCGAGGCACGTTTGTCGATGTCAAATCCGATTTCGATGCGGCAGCCATTGAACAGATGGGCCATTACGTCTGGCGTTTGTGATTGGGAGACAGAATGTATCCGACTATCCGGGACAGAAAGATTCGTATGGCCGTCGTAGGTTGCGGCCGCATTTCCAAAAACCATTTCGGCTCCATCGAAAGACATGCCGGCGAAATCGAGCTGGCCGCGGTCTGCGACATCGATCCGGCTACCCTCGAACAACACAAGGAGCGTTATCGCGTGCCGGGCTACGCCAGGCTCGAAGATATGCTCAATAACGAGCGCCTCGATCTCGTCGCCCTATGCACGCCAAGCGGGCTGCATGCCGAGCAGGCCATCGTGGCGGCACGCCACGGCGTGCATGTGATGACCGAAAAACCGATGGCCACGCGCTGGCAGGATGGCGTGCGCATGGTTAAGGCTTGCGACGAGGCGGGCGTGCGCCTGTTCGTCGTCAAGCAGAATCGCCGCAATACCACGCTGCAGCTGCTAAAGCGGGCGGTGCAGGAAAAGCGCTTCGGCCGGATACATCTCGTGCACATCAACGTATTTTGGACGCGCCCCCAGTCTTACTACGATCAGGCCAAGTGGCGCGGCACCTGGGAGTTCGATGGCGGCGCTTTTATGAACCAGGCAAGCCACTACGTGGATCTGCTCGACTGGCTCATCGGCCCGGTCGAAAAGGTCCAGGCCATGGTCAGCACCACGCGCGACATCGAGGTAGAAGATACCGGCGTGCTAAACGTCAAATGGCGCAATGGCGCCCTCGGCTCCATGAGCGTCACCATGCTAACCTATCCGAAGAACCTGGAAGGCAGCATCACCATCCTGGGCGAGAAAGGTACCGTGCGCGTCGGTGGGGTGGCCGTCAACGAAATACAGATCTGGGATTTCGCCGAACCCAGGGACTACGATGCCCAAATCCAGGCGGCGAGCTATGAAACCACCTCCGTCTACGGCTTCGGCCACCCTCTGTATTACAAGAACGTCATCGACGTGCTTCGCGGCGAGGCTGAACCGGAAACAGACGGACGGGAGGGTCTAAAGTCGCTGGAGGTGCTCATAGCGGCTTATCTTTCCGCGAGAGATGGCACGATGGTATCCCTGCCTCTCGAATACTGAAGCGGTTGGCAAAGAACACCATGGCTGGCATTTACATTCATCCAACCGCCATCGTCGATGAGGGCGCCCAGATCGGCGAAGACAGTCGCATCTGGCACTGGGTACATATCTGCGCGGGTGCCCGTATTGGCGCGCGCTGCTCATTCGGCCAGAACGTCTTTGTCGGCAACGACGTGGTGATCGGCAACAACGTCAGGGTGCAGAACAACGTTTCCATCTACGACGCTGTCACGCTGGAGGACGACGTCTTTTGCGGGCCGAGCATGGTGTTCACCAATGTCAATAACCCCCGTTCGGCGGTGAGCCGCAAGAAAGAATACCGCCGCACCCACGTTCGGCGCGGCGCTTCCATCGGCGCTAACGCCACCATCGTTTGCGGCCATGAGATCGGCGAATACGCGTTCGTTGGCGCCGGCGCGGTGGTCACAAAAGACGTGCCGGCCTACGCGTTGGTGGTCGGCACGCCGGCCCGCCGCATCGGCTGGATGTGCCGCTGCGGCGTGCGCCTCAGCGACGCGTTGGGCGAGGTGACGTGCCCTGAGTGCGGCGCCCGCTACCAAGTGAGCGATACCTCCTGCGAGCCGAAATGACCCAGAAGATCGAATTTATAGACTTGAAGGCTCAGTACCGTGCCCTCAAGGATGCCATCGATGCGCGCATCCATAAGGTACTAAACCACGGCCAGTACATCATGGGCCCCGAAGTGCGCGAGCTCGAGGAACGGCTCGAAGATTACACCGGGGCAAAGCACTGCATCACCGTTGCCTCCGGCACCGAGGCGCTGCTGATTTCGCTCATGGCGCTGGGTATCGGGCCGGGCGACGAAGTCATCACCACGCCCTTCACCTTCGTCGCCACGGCGGAAGTCATCGTCCTGCTCGGTGCCGTGCCGGTCTTCGTCGACATCGAACCCGACACTTGCAACATTGATGCCAGCAAGATCGAGGCTGCCATCACGCCGAAGACAAAGGCGATCATGCCGGTATCCCTCTATGGCCAGCCGGCCGACATGGATGAGATCAACGCCATCGCCGAAAGATACGGCTTACCAGTCATCGAGGACGCGGCTCAGAGCTTCGGCGCTACCTACAAAGGCAAAAAGAGCTGCAACCTTTCCACCATCGGTTGCACCTCCTTCTTTCCGAGCAAGCCGCTCGGCTGCTACGGCGACGGCGGAGCCATCTTCACCACCGACGATGTCCTGGCGAAGGCCTGTCGGGAAATCCGCGTACATGGTCAGAAGCGGCGTTACTACCACACCCGCATCGGTGTCGGTGGCCGCATGGACACCTTGCAATGCGCTATCGTACTAGCCAAGCTCGAGCGTTTCGACTGGGAAATCGAGCAGAGAATGAAGCTCGGCGCACGTTACAACCAGTTGCTCGATAAACACGGATATCAACGTGTCAAACAGCGCAACGACCGCACCAGCGTCTTTGCCCAATACACAGTTTTCGTCGAAAACCGTGACGCAATCGCCAAGCAACTTAACGAACAGGGAATTCCGACTGCTGTGCATTACCCGGTCCCACTGAATCGGCAGCCCGCCTATAAAGACATATGTCACGGTACTGTCACTGCTGTGGCCGAGCGTGTTGCCAAGCAGGTTATGAGCTTACCGATGGGGCCAGACCTCGCGGAATCTGATCAGCAGCGGATCGTAGCCGCGCTGTCTGAGGCAGTCAAAATTGGCGGTTTCTGATGCCATGAAGATTGTCACTGTCATCGGTGCGCGACCGCAGTTCATCAAGGCGGCGGCGGTTTCGCGGGTCATCCGCGATCGTTACGCTGGTCAGATCGAGGAAATCCTCGTTCATACAGGACAGCACTACGACGAAAACATGTCGCAGGTCTTTTTCGATGAGCTGGACATCCCCAGACCCCGCTACAACCTCGAAATCTCTGGCGGCAATCACGGCGCCATGACGGGCCGCATGCTGGAAGCCGTGGAAAACGTCCTCCTGCAGGAAAGGCCCGACTGGGTGCTTGTCTATGGAGACACCAATTCGACCCTGGCTGGCGCACTCGCCGCCGCCAAGCTTCACATGCCTGTCGCGCATGTCGAAGCGGGCTTGCGTTCGTTCAACATGCGCATGCCTGAAGAAATCAACCGCATCCTCGCCGACCGGGTTTCGTCCATGCTTTTCTGCCCGACGGAAACGGCCGTCGCCAATCTGCGGGCAGAGGGCATCACGAACGGCGTCCACAACATCGGCGATGTGATGTACGACATCGCACTGTTTTATCGCGACCAGGCCAGACGGCAGAGCAAATGCCTGCAGAAACTCGGTCTGGCGGAGGGTGGATTTGTTTTGGCGACCTGCCATCGTGCGGAAAACACCGACAACCTGGAGAGGCTAAAAGGCATTGTTACCGCCTTGGGCCGTATTGCCGCAAGACTGCCCGTCGTGCTGCCGCTTCATCCCCGTACGCGCAAGCTTCTGATCGACCATGACCTGTACGGGATGCTGGGCAGCGTCAAGGTCACGGAACCGCTTCCGTTCCTCGACATGGTTGCGCTCGAGCAGGCCGCCAACGTGATCCTCACCGACTCGGGCGGCGTGCAGAAAGAAGCCTTTTTCTACGGGGTGCCGTGCATCACGATGCGCGATGAAACGGAGTGGGTCGAGACGGTCGGCACGGGAGCGAACCGCTTGGTCGGCGCCTCGGCTTCCGCCATCCTGGCCGCATTCGATGATGCGATGAACAAGACGCGCACCGCGATTCATGACAAGCCGTATGGCGATGGCGATGCGGCGGGAAAGATCGTGGCGCTACTGGTGCAGTGACGGAATGATCATGGAAACAAGGAGACAAGAATGGAAATCAAAGGCAAGAAGCTGGTTCTCATCGGCGGTGCCGGCCTGATTGGCTCGCACACAGCGGACCTCCTGCTCAAGGAAGACGTCAGGGAAATCCTCATATACGACAACTTCGTCCGCGGCCGCATCGAGAACCTGGAAAACGCCCTCAAGGATCCCCGCGTGCGCATTTTCGACATTGGCGGCGACATCATGCAGACAGACATTCTTGAGGCGGCCCTCGAAGGTGCCGACGGCGTCTTCCACTTTGCCGCCCTCTGGCTCCTGCAGTGCCATGACTTCCCGCGCAGCGCCTTCGACGTGAACATTCGCGGCACCTTCAACGTCATGGAGGCCTGCGTCAAGAAGGGTGTCAAGCGCCTGGTCTATTCCTCGTCTGCCTCCGTATACGGCGATGCCGTGCGCGAGCCGATGGACGAGGATCACCCCTTCAACAACAAGAATTTTTACGGCGCGACCAAAATCGCCGGCGAGGTCATGCTGCGTGCCTTCCACCACCGCTATGGCCTGAACTACGTCGGCCTGCGCTACATGAACGTCTACGGCCCGCGCCAGGACTACCATGGTGCCTACATTGCCGTCATAATGAAGATGCTCGACGCCATCGACAAGGGAGAAGGCCCCACCATCCTGGGCGATGGCAGCGAGGCCTTCGACTTCGTCGCCGTGGAGGACTGCGCCAAGGCCAATGTGTGCGCCATGAAGGCTGAGGTGACGGATCGCTGCTACAACGTCGGTACCGGCAAGCGCACCTCGCTCAAGGAACTGGCCGAGATGCTCCTCGAGATTACCGGTTGCCAGAAACCGATCAATTACGCACCGCGCAGTCAGGCTACCCTGGTGCGCAACCGCATCGGCTGCCCGAAACTCGCCAAACAGGACCTCGGCTTCGAGGCGACGATCGACCTCAGAGAGGGTTTGAAACGCCTCATCGAATGGCGCAAGAGCCACAAGGCCGAAGTCGAGGCGCGCCGTCGAGCTGTGGGGTTAGTCTGACAACTGTCTAAGGCAAACCAATGGTCATTGCAAAACCCATCCCCATTAGCGACAGGGCTGCCATGAAATGAACGCACCCGTTATGCGCAACATTCCGATCGCCGTTCCCTGCATTGGCCAGGAGGAGGTCGAGGCCGTTCGCGAGGTGTTGATGAGCGGCTGGCTGACCCAGGGGCCAAGAGTCAAGGCATTCGAACGCGCTTTCGCGGTGCGGCACCGGGTAGAGCATGCCCTGGCCACCACATCCTGCACGACGGCCTTGCACCTTGCCTTGGCCTCTCTTGGCATTGGACCGGGCGACGAAGTGGTGGTACCGGCCTTTACATGGATTGCCACGGCCAATGTGGTCACACACCTGGGCGCCACGCCGGTATTCGCGGATGTATGCCGCGACACCTACAATATCGATGCCGCGCAGCTGTCTGGGCTGATCACTCCGCGCACCAAGGCTGTGATCGTGGTGCACCTGTTTGGTTTGTGTGCCGACATGGAAGCGGTGCGCAAGGCTGTCCCTCCGGGCATACCGATTATCGAGGATGCCGCCTGTGCAGCCGGTGCCAGCTACCATGGCGTGCCCGCGGGCGCGCTTGGAACGATCGGTTGTTTCTCGTTCCATCCGCGCAAATCCATCACCTGTGGCGAAGGCGGCATGCTGACGACGAACGATGCCGCGATTGCAGCAAGGGCGGAAATCCTCCGCAATCACGGGGCTTCCATTCCGGAGGAGGTTCGCCATGCCGGGCTGCGCCCCTGGGAAATGCCTGACTTCGACGTGGCGGGCTACAATTACCGTATGACCGACATGCAGGCCGCGGTCGGTTTGGTGCAGCTGGGCCGTCTGGATGGTTTCATTGCGGAGCGGCAAAAGCTTGCCGCGCTCTACGACAAACTTCTCGCACAGATCGAGTGGATTAGGCCACCCAAAGTGCCGACGGGCTACGGTCATGCCTGGCAGGCCTACGTGACGCTGATCGACAAGGATAAATCTCCCCTCGATCAGAACAGTGTGCTGGCCAGGCTGGCGGAAAAAGGCATCGGCGGGCGCGCGGGCACGCATGCGGTTACCCGTCTTGGCGCCTACAGGGGGCGCTCGAATGCCATTCAAGGGGGTTTCCCCGTAGCCGACGAACTGGATGCCTGGACGATGGCGCTGCCTCTGCACAACAAAATGACCGAATCCGATGTCGAGTATGTCGTCGAAGTGCTCAAGGGGTTATGAAGATGAACCGGAATCGGCTGAATGACCTCCTTGGATTGCCACCGCTTCGCGAGGGAGAAGTGGCGACTGTTAGAGGACGTGAGCTAGTGGTAAGGCGAGGTATTTTGCGCGACACGGCTCTTGTCGAGACCAATCAGGCCCAAACGCGAGATGCGTTTGCCTTTAAATGGGCTAAAACGGAAACCTATGGTTCGCCGGAGGTGGAGACAGCCACCATTGAGTGGGTAAGAAGCCGGTATGGAAATCTTTCCGATCCGGCATTTTGAAAGTCGTATGACGAGATGCCACTGGTACTGGATGCAGGATGCGGCGCGGGGTTGACGGCGAGACTGTTGATTGGCGAAGGGCTTCACCGTGTTCGATATATCGGCGCTGATATTTCGACTGCAGTGGATGTCGCGCCGGAGGCATTTCGTCAACGCGGACTTCCTGGATATTTTATACAGGCCGACTTGCTTAATTTTCCTTTTGCGGAGAACAGCTTCGACTATATTTTGTCAGAAGGCGTTTTGCATCATACGCCATCGACTCGGGCGGCAATTCATGCACTTGCGCGGCTCCTGAAAACAGGAGGTGTGTTGGCTTTTTATGTCTATAAGCGCAAGTCGCCAATCCGGGAATTCGCCGACGACTTCATTCGAGAACACCTACGGTCGATGTCTCCCGAGGAGGCTTGGTAAGCGCTGATGCCGTTGACTAAGTTGGGAATTGCGCTCAGCAAACTGGATGTCGTCGTCGATGTGCCTGAAGATGTGCAGCTGCTCGGAATTCCCAAGGGCCCCATCAATTTGCAGCGATTGATCTATTGGCATGTGTGCAAGATGTACTATCGACCGGAGTACAGTCTTGATGAGATGAGCCACGTGAACTTTGACTGGTTTGCCCCTGCCTACTGCCATCGTCAAAGCCCGGAGGAAGTGCGCAAATGGTGTGAGGAGGTCGGACTCGATGTCCGATCCATGAAGGTCGAAGAGGCCGGAATAACTACTGAGGCTGTGCGCACTGTCTGAGCGGCAGGGCAGGGGATGAGCAATGTGTAGCATAGGGGGAGAAAACTAACTTCATGTGCGGTATTGTCGGCCTAATTAACCTCAACGGGGCCCCCGTCTCCCCGGCCATCCTGCAAAGGATGACGGATGCCATCTCGCATCGGGGCCCGGACGGTGAAGGGTACTGGATCGAGGGCAATGTCGGGCTTGGTCACCGCCGCCTGGCGATTCTCGACCTGTCGCCTGCCGGCCATCAGCCGATGATCAGTTCGGACCATCGTTACGTCCTCAGTTACAACGGCGAGGTTTATAACTACCGCGAGTTGCGCGCCGAACTTGAGGCTGCGGGATACTGGTTTCGTTCGAAGACGGATACCGAGGTCGTGCTGCATGCCCTTGCCCACTGGGGCAGCGATGCTCTGCTACGCTTGAATGGCATGTTTGCACTGGCCCTGTTCGATCGGAAGGAGCGGCAGTTTCTGCTTGCCCGCGACCGCTACGGCATTAAGCCGTTGTATTACGCGTTCCAGGGCAACGTATTAGCCTTCGGCTCGGAACAAAAGGCGATTACTGCTTTGCCGAACTTTCGCCGCAAGCTCGATAAGGCGGCGTTGCTGGAGTATTTGACGTTCCAGAATATTTTCACAGACCGTACGCTGCTGGAGGATGTGAAGCTCCTGCCGGCCGGTCATTTCGCACGAATCGATCTGGACCAGACTGGCGCGCGCCTAGAACTCACCCGTTACTGGGATTACCGTTTCCGAGAGCCGGATCGAATCCGGGACAAGCGGGAGTATGCGGAAGAACTCGAACGCCTGTTTTTCCAGGCTGTCAATCGGCAACTGGTCAGTGACGTGGAACTCGGCGCCTATCTCAGCGGTGGAATGGACAGTGGTTCCATCACAGCGGTGGCGGCGCAATCCCTGCCGAACCTCAAGACGTTCACCTGCGGCTTCGATCTTAGCTCGGCTTCCGGTATCGAGCTCGGCTTCGATGAGCGTGCAAAGGCCGAGGCGATGTCCGCGCGTTTCAAGACCGAACACTATGAGATGGTGCTGAAGGCCGGCGACATGGAGCGCTGTTTACCTGCCTTGGTGCGGCACCTTGAGGAGCCGCGCGTCGGCCAGAGCTACCCCAACTACTATGCGGCCAAACTGGCCAGTCGCTTCGTCAAGGTGGTTTTGTCCGGTGCGGGCGGCGATGAACTGTTCGGGGGATATCCATGGCGTTACTACCGCGCCATGGCGAGCCAGAATTTCGAGCACTACATCGACCAATACTACAAATTCTGGCAGCGGCTGATCCCGAACAGCGCGTTGTCGAAGGTGTTCGCCCCCATCTGGAACGACGTTAAGAATGTGTGGACCCGCGATATCTTTCGGGATGTTTTCCTCACCCATGACAACGAACTCTGCCGCCCGGAAGATTACATCAACCACTCGCTGTATTTTGAGGCGAAGACTTTCCTGCATGGCCTTTTCGTGGTCGAGGACAAGCTCAGCATGGCCCACGGCCTGGAAACGCGGGTGCCTTTCATGGACAACGATCTCGTTGAATTCGCGATGGGCTGTCCGGTGGCACTCAAGCTCAACAATATCGACAACGTGCTGCGCATCAATGAAAACGAGCCGGGCAGCAAGACCGAGCTGTATTATCAGAAAACCAACGACGGCAAACAGTTGCTGCGGAAGGTGATGTCGAACCTCATCCCGGATGAAATCACCCGAGCCGTGAAGCAGGGCTTTTCCTCACCGGACGCCAGCTGGTTTCGGGGGGAGAGCATCGATTTCGTGCGGCGTACGCTCCTGCAAGGCAGGCCGCGCATCTACGAGGTGCTCGATCGTGCGGCGGTCGCCGAACTGATCGAAGAACACCTGCGCGGCAAGCAAAACCGGCGACTGTTGATCTGGTCGCTGCTAAACATCGAGGCTTGGATGGGGAGTCACCTGTGAACCTCGTTTTTATCGGGGCCAGCCGTTTCGGCCTGCGTTGTCTCGATCTCGCCATACACACTCCGGGCTGCCTCGTTACCGGTGTGGTTACCGCACCTCGGTCCTTTGCGATTTCCTACCGGTCTCTGGGCATGAACGACATTTTGGTAAGAAACGTCCTACATGCCGACGTGGCGAGCTACGCGGCACACCATGGACTGCCGTGCCGAATGCTGGCGCGTAGCATGACTGAGCCGGGGTTGCTCGAAGCGGTTGCGCAATGGGAGCCGGATGCCTTTCTCGTCGTAGGTTGGTACCACATGGTGCCCAAGGCCTGGCGTAGCCTGGCGCCCGCCTATGGACTACACGCCTCGCTCCTGCCGGACTACAGCGGCGGCGCCCCCTTGGTATGGGCGATGATCAACGGTGAGACAAAGACTGGAATTACCCTGTTTCAGCTGGACGATGGTGTCGATTCCGGACCCATCGTGGCCCAGGCCGAGGAGCCAATCCATGCGGACGATACCATCGCCACGCTTTATGCGCGCATCGAAGAGCGCGGACTGGAACTGCTCGCACGATCACTGCCTGCTTTGGCTGATGGTTCCGTGGTATTGCGAAACCAGCCGCTATCCGGCCGACGCATCATGCCGCAGCGAACTCCTAAAGACGGTGTAATCGACTGGACGGCCGACTATGCCTTTGTTGAGCGTTTTATTCGGGCACAGACGCGGCCTTACCCTGGTGCATTCTCAATGCATGGAGAGCGTCGTATCACGATTTGGGCGGCGCATGGCATGGCATACGATGCGGACATTTCCGCTTCACCGGGCGAGATCATTTTTTATGGCAATGCCGTTGCGGTGGTCTGTGGCCAGGGCGCCCTGGTACTAGATGAAATCGAGTGCGAAGGGAATGTGTTCGTGGGGCATGAAATCGGCACCATCCTGCGCGAAGGAGGCTGCTTCAAGAATCATCGGAAGGCAATGAAATGACCCGTAGCGCCAAGATCAGTGAGATCAAGCCGGATGATCCGTCTGCCTGGGAGGACAGGCTGTTCCTCACCATCGATATCGACTGGGTCCACGATACAGTCTTGGCCGATATGATCGACCTGTTGGATCGATTTGATGTTCATGCCACCTGGTTCGTCACGCATGACACCCCTTTGCTCGAAAGGTTGCGCGATAACCCCCGCTACGAGCTTGGCATTCATCCTAAGGAAGTTCTGAACAACCCCGTTTCCGGGACTTCGATGGGCCAAGACGGCCTGCGGCTTTCCACATGACGCAATCTGTCGCTCACTTGGTCGGGATCCGGGGCGGTTTTCGTGCCCATCGGGGCCTTTTTTCGCCCCGCAGCCGCCGTTTTCGGCCGCTGCTGGCGCACTTATCCTGTCGAGAGTATCAAGAGTTTTCGCCGCACCATGTACAGATTGGCCAGCGCCGCGCACATCGTGAGCTTGGCCGCGTTTTTCTTCAGGCCCCGGTAAGGACACGTGGCAAAGCCAAACAGCCGCTTGATCACGTAGAAGGGGTGTTCGCCCCTGGCGCGAATGCGCGCCTTGACGTGCTCGAGCGCTTGCTGCACCTGCCCCAGCAGCGTGCTGTTGTTGAGCGCTCGGCGCTGGCCAGGACGCATCGCGACGTGCCAGCGCACGTTCAAGCCTTGTGTCTCCTCTCGCTTGTCCACACCGCGGTAGCCCGAATCGGCCCACACGTCCGTTTCATTTCCGTGCAGCAAGTGGGGGGCTTGCGTGACGTCGTGCACGTTGGCGGCGGTGGCCACCACCGTGTGAATGAGGCCCGAGTCGGCATCCACCCCCGCGTGGCCCTTCATGCCGAAGTACCACTGGTTGCCTTTCTTCGTCTGGCGCATCTCGGGGTCGCGCTGCCCCGCTCGATTCTTCGTGGAGCTGGGCGCTGCGATGAGCGTGGCGTCCACCACCGTGCCCTCCTGCAGCATCAGGCCCTGCGCTCGCAGCAGCGCGTTGATGCGCTCGAAGATCGCGCGCTGCAGATCGTGCGCTTCGAGCAGGTGACGGAAACGCAGGATGGTGCTCTCATCGGGCACGACATCGACGCCAATGTCGATGCCTGCGAACTCGCGCATGAGCGGCATGTCGTAGAGGGCTTCTTCCATCGCCGGATCCGACAGGTTGAACCACTGCTGCAGGCAGTGAATGCGCAGCAGCGTCTGCACCGCAAACGGCGGGCGTCCTCCCTTGGGGCCGGGCTTGGGCGCATGGGGCTCGATGATGGCCACCAGCTCAGCCCAGGGCACAACGCGGTTCATCTGCTCCAGAAAGACACGACGGCGTATGGTCTTGCTGCGGCGCTCGAACGCGGGGACACTGGCGAGGCTGAGTTGCTTCATGGACGATATAGTCCTATGCCCCAGCGCGTCTGGCTCGCGGTGAGGGGTTGGTGATGCAGAGTTTCCCTAGATCAGGCTCAAAAGCAGCATGGCGAGGTCTTCTATTACCAACAACGCCTGCCGGCTGACGGCCACACGGACTGGAAACTCCCGTGCCACGAAATCCGGGCGCATTGCCGCGATTTGACGCGACCTTATCCAGGGTTGCACACGTACACGCAATATGAGCAGGAAATTGTAATTTGGCAATGCCAACCTTTCGATGGTCGTATGGATGCTGTTCCGGGAACGATCTCCGCTGTGTTCGAGGATGGCTCTTTCCTCATGAACTGTGGGGATGGTCGAGTTTTGGTGAGAGACTACACGGTATCCGGTGATGCACATTTGCAACCGAAGCAGCTGTTGCTTTCGCGGGACTTCACCATAACTATGCGCAAAATCGTTGAAGCTTATATCGCCTGCCATCGTGACAGGCCGTTAGCCAAACGCATCGTTGTGAGGTGTTGAATACGATGGTCAAGCCCAGGAAAATACTCATCGGCCCGGTGGAGATAGCAGGTTACTATCGAAATCTCGCCGAAGGTTTTCACCAGATCGGGGCTCCTTGCGATTTCATTACTTACGGATCCCATCCTTTTGGTTATGGGGGTGAGACGGAGCAGCCGGTGCTGTTGCGTATGGCCCGTTGGTTTGGTGATTTTCGGCGAAATCGCCCCCGTTCTTGGCGCACCCGGCTTTTTGCGGATTTGCCCTGGGCGGTGTTGGTCTCGATTTGGGCTGTGTGGGCGATCCTCCGTTATGATGTCTTCATATTCGGATTCGGTGAGACCTTACTGCCCAGAAACTTAGATTTGCCGATCTTACACAAGCTGGGGAAGACCGTCATTGCCAACTTGGGGCACGGCTCCGAAGCTCGTCCTCCGTACGTTGACGGCGCACAACAGTCAGCGGAGGGAGAGGCTGTGTCAGGAGCTGCTCTAATCTCACTTACACGACGCAATAAACGCCGCGTGACCATCCATGAGAAGTACTGCAAAATTGTGATCGGCGCCCCTTATTCTACGACACAATTTTCATCGAGGCGTTTGATCAATTTTTTTTCCTTAGGTATTCCGATTCGACTACACGCTAGTGCCATCATTTCTGCCAGACCAGCCAACGTAAAGCGAAGCAAAACGCCGGTGCGCATCCTGCACGCGCCGAGTCATCCGGCGGCCAAGGGCACCCAGCAGATAGTTGGTGCTATCGAACGGTTAAGATCACGAGGCCACGCGATCGATCTTGTGCTTATTATCGGACAGCCTTTTCGCGAGGTCGTGGAGGCACTCCAAAACTGTGATTTTGTTGTTGATCAACTTTTCTCCGATACGCCGATGGCGGGTTTTGCGACAGAGGCGGCATGGTTTGGAAAGCCAGCCGTTGTAGGGGGGTACGGACTGGACCGTTTGAAGTCGTATGTCCCAGATGGGATGTGGCCACCCTCGAAAATTTGCCGTCCCGACGATATCGAAAAGGCCATTGAGGAGCTCATTGTCGATGTCGATCAACGCCATCGCCTAGGCCAGGAGGCGCAAAAGTTCGTACGCGAGAAATGGAACCCCCGTGCGGTAGCAGAGCGTTTTCTGCGTCTCATTGATGGAGACATTCCCGAAGCGTGGTGGCTGGATCCACAAGCGGTCACTTACGTACAGGGTTGTGGTCAGTCGGAGACACGGTCTAGGCAAATGATCCAGTCCTTAGTCGAAACCTACGGTGTCCCGGCCTTGGAGCTCGAACACCGGCCGAATTTGCGCGATGCATTTTTGACTTTCGCCGGCATTCCTAACTCACTTGGTGAGTGACTATCGTGCTTCGCGCCTTTTTCCGGGACTGCATTATCTATACCATTCCGGCAGCCGTATCTCGGGGGTTGGGGCTGTTGCTGGTGCCGATCTACACGCGCATCCTTAGTCCGGAGGATTACGGTACGCTGGACATGTTGATGGTCTTCGGGGGACTGGTGAACCTTACCGTCGCGCTGGAAGTGTCCCAAGGGGTGGCGCGCTTTTACGCGGTTGAAACGAGTTCCGCACGCAAGCGGTCTTTAGCTTCCACTGCGTTCTGGTTCACGTTGGGCTGTTACGGTCTCTTTGTGCTGCTCGGGCTGGCGGGCAGTCGCGTCTTGTCCCCTTGGGTGACCGGGCGGGATGGACTGGAATCCATCTTTCGTATCGCAGTCTTCGGAATCGGCCTTAACGGAGTCTTTTACCTGATCCAAAACCAGTTCCGCTGGGAGCTGCGCAGCCGTCGTTACACCGAGACCAATCTGCTGATGAGCTTCGTCACTTTGGTCGCTGCCGTTGGCTTCGCGTACGGGTTGGACTGGGGATTGGTAGGCGTACTTTGGGGAACGGTTTTGGGTTCGCTTGCCGGGGTGGTCTACGGCCTCAGTTGGCTGCGCACATCCTATGGCTGGCAGTTCGATTGTGCGCTTCTGTGGCGGATGCTGCGATTTTCCATTCCTCTCGTGCCTTCCGGTCTGATGGTCTGGATGAGTACTTATTTAGACAGACTGATGATCAACCATTATTTGTCGCTACACGAAGTAGGACTGTACGGTGTTGGCTACCGCTTATCCAGTGTCGTGTGGTTTGTGTTGGTGGGCGTGCAGGGGGCCTTGATGCCTTTGGTGTATCATCATTACCGGGAACCCTCTACGCCGTCGCAGTTGGCAACTATTTTCCGTCTGTTTCTCGCCGGCGCGCTTCTGACGTTTTTGACGCTCACCCTATTTGCGCACGATTTTTTGGTGATCATGACAACTCCCGATTTCTACGGCAGCGCTTCGGTCGTGATCTATCTGGTCCCGGCCATCACGCTGTCCCAGATGTACATTTTCGCGCCTGGTATCGGTATCGCAAAAAAAACGCATGTATACATCTGGATCAACCTCGCGGGCGTCGTTGTCAATGCTCTGCTCAACTGGTGGTTGATACCGGCGCTTGGCATGATCGGAGCAGCGATCGCAACGCTGGCAGGTAGCAGTTGTGTTTTTGCCCTCTGCATGTACATTAGCCAAAAGTCTTACCCGGTGCCGCACGAATGGAAAAGGCTGAGCTTCGCGACAGTACTGGCCATCGCGCTCGCCGTACTCATCCCGACGCTGGCAGAAGAATACGCCTTGCCCTGGATTGTGAACTTACTTGCGCTTGGCGTGATGGCGGTTGGTCTTGTCGCGCTGGGACTGGTGCGTACACATGAAATCGTCCGGCTGCGGCAGTTGTTACGTCCAAAGCTTACGCCATAATCAAAGCTGTTTGGCGGGATTGGGCAGTGCGGGTGGATTGAAAAATGGGGCGGCTGTTGATCATTTCGTTTTCTCCGATTGAAAAGGATCCCAGGGTTCGTCGTCAGTTGGCGCTTCTGAAAGACGAGTTCGAACTGGTTGTGGCGGGATATGGCGACTTCCAGTTGCCAGGCGTTTCGATGGTGACGCTACCAGCGCAAGGTAGCTCGATCGGGCGTAGAGCCGTTAAGGCGGGTCAGTTGTTTATCGGGGCATTCGCTCAATATTACTGGCGCCGTCAGGATGTGGTTACAGCGGTTCGCAATCTTATCGGTAAAAAATTCGAGCTTGTCCTGGCAAATGATGTGGAGGCATTGCCTTTGGCGCTGAAAATCGCCAATGGTGCTCCAGTCATTCTGGATGCGCATGAATATTCACCGAATGAATTTTCCGGCTGGGAGTGGAGTTTATTTTTCTGGCGTTATAAGACATGGTTGTGCGAAAAATACCTTGAGCGCGCCTATGCAGTCTGCACCGTATCCCGGGGAATCGCAGAAGAATATGAGCGTAACTTCGGCGTTCGTTGTTCGATAGTGATGAATGCGGCCGAATATCGGGATCTGCAGCCATCCGAGGTGCAGGAGGGACGGATTCGCCTGATTCACCACGGCGCGATAAACCGGTCGCGACAGATCGAGCGGATGATCGACCTGATGGATTTCCTGGATGAACGGTTCTCTCTCGATCTGATGCTCGTGAATAACGATGCGAAATATTTTGGGGAGCTGCGCGAGCGGGCAGGCCGCAACCCGCGCATACGCTTTGTTGAGCCGGTGCCGTTTCAGGAGATTCTATCGGTGCTGAATCGATACGACATCGGCGTGTATCTCCTACCTTTCAGCAACTTCAACAACAGACATGCGCTGCCAAACAAGTTTTTCGAGTTTGTTCAGGGGCGGTTAGGCATCGCCATTTGACCGAGTCCGGAGATGGCCAGGTTGGTTTCCGGCCATGGCTTGGGCGTGGTTGCCGATGATTTTGCCCCGGCTACCTTGGCGAAACTGCTCTATGGACTCACCACGGAAGACGTCCGTCAACTCAAAGAGAATGCCCATCGTGCTGCACGCCAGCTATCATTCCAAGAGTCGGGAGAGGAGCTCCTGCGAATGATTCGTGAGGCACTGAAACCCTGATGTTCTTACGATAGCCAATCATGTGTGGACTCGCCGCGCTTTTCGGAACCGGGAATCAGCCATTGCCCTCGATACAGGCGATGCTGGATGTGATTCGCCATCGCGGCCCGGACGACGAGGGGTGGGTGGCTTTCGAGGGAGGGAATCTGGCCGCGACGTGCGGCGGCGGTGCGGACACGCCGACTGTATGCTACGCAGCCGATTTGCCCTACGCACCGGTGTCGGGCACGACCGTGCCGGAAGGCGCACGCGTCGCGCTTGGCCACCGGCGCCTGTCGATTCTCGATGTATCTCCGGGCGGGCACCAGCCAATGTCCTACGGGGGAGGTCGCTACTGGATTGTTTTCAACGGCGAGATCTATAACCATCCGGAGTTGAGGCGGGAGCTGGAGGCGTCGGGGCATCGCTTCGTCTCGCGATCCGACACGGAAGTCCTGCTGGCCGCCTATGCGGAGTGGGGTTCGGGGTGCCTCGCGCGGCTCGAGGGCATGTTCGCGTTCGTGCTGGTCGATCGTGTCGAGGCGACGCTTTTCGCGGCGCGCGACCGCTTCGGCATCAAGCCGCTGTATTACTGGGTGGCGCCGGATCGTTGCCTGGCCTTCGCTTCGGAGATCAAGCAGTTCTCCGTGCTGCCGGGCTGGCGGGCGGTGGTGAACGGCCAGCGCGCCTACGATTTCCTGGCCTGGGGAATTCTCGACCATACCGACGAGACGATGTTCCGCGGTGTTTATCAGTTGCGCCCAGGGACGTCGGTGCGGATCGATCTTAAGCAGCCGCCCGCCGCGGCGCCGGCGGGACGGCTAGTGCAGCACGAGTGGTACCGGCTCGCCGGCAGCCCTTTCACTGGCGGTCTGGAGGAAGCTGCATCGGGTTTCCGCGAGCGCTTCGAAGCCTCGGTGCGAGCGCACCTGCAGGCGGATGTTCCAGTTGGGTCGTGTTTGTCGGGCGGCCTTGATTCGTCTTCCGTGGTGTGTGTTATGAACGAGCTGCTGCGGCAGGGGGGCGTACAGGAGCGGCAGCACGCCTTTTCGTCGTGCTCCGCCATTGCGCGCTTCGACGAGCGCGAATACGTGGAGGAAGTCGTCAGGCACACCGGCGTCGAGGCGCATTGCGTGTACCCCGATCTTGCCCGCCTGTTCGACGAGCTCGACCGCATCACCTGGCACCAGGACGAGCCGTTCGGTTCGACGAGTATCTTCGCGCAGTGGTCGGTGTTCGCCCTTGCGGCGGACAGCGGAGTGAAGGTCATGCTCGACGGGCAGGGCGCGGACGAGCAGCTGGCCGGCTACCAGGGCTATCACGGTGCGCTGTACGCTAGCCTCTTCCGGCAGTTGCGTTGGATCGAGCTCTGGCGTGAAATACGCGCCGCCAAGCAGATGCATGGCCACGGCCCGCTGTGGGCGATGAAGTATCTGGCTGACGCCCTGCTGCCCGATGCGCTGCGCTATCCTCTGCGGGCGATGATCGGCACGGAGACGGCAGCTTCGGCCTGGCTCGATCTGGATCTGCTGGGGGCGGAGCCGTTGAACCCTTACCATGGTGAGGAAGGAGCGGCGTTGTCGATTGCCGAGCTATCCTACCGCCAGTTGACAAAGAGTAACCTGCAGATGTTGTTGCATTGGGAGGACCGCGACTCCATGGCGCATTCCATCGAGGCGAGGGTGCCGTTCCTCGACCACCGGCTGGTGGAGTTCGTGCTGGGCTTGCCCGATCAGTTCAAGATCCACCGGGGGGTGACCAAGCGTGTTCTACGCGAGGGCCTGCGCGGGGTGCTGCCGGAGGCGATTCGAATGCGTATGAGCAAGCTGGGTTTCGCGACCCCTGAGGAACACTGGATACGCGTGGAAGCGCCGGAGCGGTTTCGCAAGGCGTTGAAAACGGCGGTGGATCAATCGCACGGCATACTCCACCCCAGGGCGCTTTCATATCTGGAAGACGTCATCACGGGGCAGCGCGTGTTCTCCTTTCTTCCATGGCGCATGATTTCCTTTGGGGCCTGGATGGATTGCTATGGCGTCGCCCCTGAAATATTCCTAACCCGTTGATAAAGCGTTCGTTTTTGGCTGTTTTGCGGTACAATTTCTCCCAGCTTTTTGCCACCCTCGACGCGGTTGCTGGGAGTTCTGACCATGGCCGAGTGCATGCACAGCGAGGATTTTTTCCGGCTGCGTCTGGAGCACATGATCGATGTGCGCCACCCACTGGCGGTGCTGGCACAGCGCATGCCGTGGCAGCGGCTCGAGCACGCGATCGCGCAGCGCCTGGCGCGCGCACCCCGCAGCCAGGCTGTCGAGGCGCTGGACGACGCGATCGACCTCTTCGGTGAGCAGCGCGCGCGCACCCGGCGCACCAGCCGCGCGGGGCGGCCGCGCGTGCCGCTGCGCATCATGATCAGCCTGCTGTACCTCAAGCACGCCTTCAACGAGTCCGATGAAGGCGTGGTGCAGCGCTGGAGAGACACGCCCCGCTGGCAGTATTTCTCGGGCTGTGCCTACTACGAGGATCGGCTGCCGTGCGATGCCACGACGCTGGTGAAGTTTCGCCAGTGGCTCGGGGAAGAAGGGGTGGAGGAGCTGCTGGCGCAGACGATCAATGTGGCGGTCGAACTCGAGCTCATCGAGCCGCAGGCGCTCGAGCACCTGGTGGTGGACAGCACCGTGCAGCACAAGGCCATCGCCCACCCCAGCGACAGCCGGCTGCTGGAGGTGGCGCGAGTCAAGCTCGTGGCGGCGGCCAAGAACGCCGGGGTGCAGCTCAAGCAGACCTTTGCGAAGGAGGGGCAGCGACTGCGGCGCAAGGCTGCCGGCTACGCGCATGCCAGGCAGTTCAAGCGGCTGCGCCGCACCATCGAGCGCCAGGCCACGATCGTGGGACGCTTGGCGCGCGAGATCGAGCGCAAAGCCACGGCACTGACGCAGGCTGCACGCGAGGCCCTGGGCGAGTCGCTGGCCAAGGCGCAACAGATCATGGCGCAGAGCCGCCAGCGCAAGGCCAACGCAGGGCATCCCAAGCTGTATGCCTGGCACGCACCGGAGGTCGATTGCATCAGCAAAGGCAAGGCGCGCAGCCCCTACGAGTTCGGGGTGAAGGTCGGTGTGGCCAGCACCCTGCAGCACAACCTGGTCGTGGGTGCGCGCGCCTTTCACGGCAATCCCTACGACGGACACACCCTGTGGGCGCAGCTCGAACAGGCCACCATCCTGATGCAGGACAACGCCGTCGCTCCCACCGAGGTGTACGTGGACCTGGGCTACCGCGGGGTGGAGGCCGACAACCCACAGGTGCGCATCGTGCACCGCGGGCGCTGGCGGTGCCTGAGTCGCTCCGATCGGCGCCGGCTCAAGCGCCGCCAGGCCATCGAACCCATCATCGGGCACCTGAAGGCCGATTGCCGCATGGATCGCTGTCACCTCAAGGGCGAGCGGGGCGATCGGCTGCACGCGGTGCTGTGCGCGGCCGGCTACAACATCCGCTGGCTGCTGCGCATGATCGCCAAGCGGGGCATCGGCCCCCTTGTGGCGGTTCTTTTGCGTCTGCTGCTGCGCCTGCTACAAACCATCGAGCAGGCAAAGCGCGCGCTCACCACCCCCATGCCAGGGACGCTGCGAGCGGTGGGGTGAATTTTTCAGGGGCAACTATGGCGTCAAGCCTACTTGAGACCCGGAAATCGAGGTCACGGATTCAGGTCCACGGAAAACGGCATAGAGACGCCAGCGCTCAAAGACCTCACGCCCGTCCAAGCAATGAAGCATCTGTACGCATCGCACCCGCGTCTTTTCCAGAAACGACCTTATGATTATCCGAGATGCGACAAATAAGCAAGGTCACGGCATAGTTGTCACATCCCGGATGATCATATGGCCGTTTTTGGAACAGATGCGGGTGTGACGTGTACCACTGTTTCATGGCCTGCATGGGCGTGAGACCCTTGAGTGCGGCCTGGGGCAGCTGGTGGTTGTAAAGCCAAGCATAGCGCAGCAGGGTCTTCTCGAGATCCTCGCCGCTGATGAAGTGGTGGCTGCGCAGCACCTCCTCGATGCGGCCGTTGAAGCGCTCTACCATCCCGTTGGTCTGGGGGCGTCGCACGCGCGTGGTGCGGTGCTCGATGCCGAGTGCCTCGCACAGGCTCTCGAAGGCGTGGGTGGCACTGGGCTGCCCCAGCAGCCGTGCGGTGAACTCCTTGGTCGCCCCTGAAATATTCATAACAGCATGATTTTTCTTGTGTTATTGTCTGTTTGCGAGTACAATTTCCCCCAGATTTGATGGTCTGATGCGCCGTTTTCTGGGAGTTTTGCGATGTTTGCCTGCCCCGCCACCGAGGACTTCTTCCGCGCCCGGCTCGATCAGATGATCGACCTGCGCCATCCGCTGGCGGTGTTGTCCTCACGCATGCCGTGGCAGGAGTTGGAAGCAAGGCTGTCGCACCTGTTCATGCGCAAAGCGCGCGCAGGTGTCGCGATGCCCGATCTGGACCTCTTTGGCGAATCTCCGGTGCGCGCAGCTCGGGCGTCCAACGCAGGCCGACCCCGCGTGCCGCTGCGCGTGATGATCGCGCTGCTGTATCTGAAGCACGCCTTCAACGAGTCGGACGAAGGGGTGGTCGAGCGCTGGGGCGAAACCCCCACATGGCAGTTCTTCTCGGGGCGGGCGTACTTTGAACATCGCCGGCCGTGCGACGCCACGACGCTGGTGAAGTTTCGCCGGCTGCTGGGCGAAGAAGGCGTGGAAGAACTCTTGGCGCAGACCATCAACGTGGCGGTGGAAACCGGACTCATCAAGCCGCAGGAACTCAAGCGCGTGGTGGTGGACACCACCGTACAACCCAAGGCGGTGGCGCACCCCACCGACAGCCGGCTGCTGGAGACGGCACGCACCAAGCTGGTGGAGGCGGCCAAGGCCGCCGGCATCGCCTTGAAGCAGACCTTTGCCAAGGAAGGCAAGGAGCTGGCCCGCAAGGCAGGACGCTATGCGCACGCGCGGCAGTTTGCGCGCATGCGCCGGGTCATCAAGCGCCAGCGCACGATCGTGGCCAGGCTGCAGCGCGAGATCGAGCGCAAGGCCAGCCGCCTGGGGCAGGCCATCCAGAGTGCTCTTGGCCACACCCTCAACAAGGCGGCGCGTCTGGTGGCGCAGACTGCCAACCGAAAGACCGCCGACGGGACTCGAAAGCTCTACGCCTGGCACGCGCCGGAGGTGGAGTGCATCAACAAGGGCAAGGCCCGCTGCCCTTACGAGTTCGGCGTCAAGGTCGGCATTGCCAGCACCCTGAAGCACAGCCTCATCGTCGCAGCCCGGGCCTTCCATGGCAACCCCTACGACGGGCACACGCTGCAAGCGCAGCTGGAGCAGGCCACGATCCTGATGCAGGACACTGGCATCAAGCCCAGCACAGCGTTTGCCGATCTGGGCTACCGCGGGGTGGAAGCCGACATTGCGGATGTGCGCCTGGTGCACCGCGGCAAGATCAAGCGCCTCACGCAGCAGGAGCGCAAGCTGCTCAAGCGCCGCCAGGCCATCGAGCCGGTCATCGGGCACTTGAAGCAGGATCACCGCATGGACAGGTGCCACCTCAAGGGCGAGCAGGGTGACCGGCTGCACGCGGTGCTGTGCGCGGCGGGCTACAACATCCGCTGGCTGCTGCGCATGATCACGAAGAAGGGCGTGCCCTTCTTGAGGCGAGCTTTTTTGCGCCTCATTGCGGCCGTGCGCCTCATCGGCCGGTGGCTCGCCCAGCGGCGGCCAACCGAGTCCAGTGGCGCCAACCCTGCCCAGCTGCGGCTAAGGGCGGCGTGAAAATGAATTTTTCAGGGACGACGATGTGCGGGTTTGGGCACCTGGGGCTTGAGGGATCGCAGCGACCCCACGCCGTGGCGTCGCAAGCAGCGATCCAGTCCCGAGCGCGACACGTCAGGACAGACGAACTCGCGCATGACCGACAGCAGATCATCCAGCGGCAGCAGCAGCGTCTTGCGCAGCTCCACTGCAATGGCCTCCTGCGCCGGGGTCATGGTGGTACGCAGCCGGTGCGGGGTGTGGGAGCGATCCAGAAAATCCTCGCGGCGCTTCCACTTGTACACCGTCATGAGCGAAACGCCGTAACGCTCAGCCAACACCGCAGCCGGCTCATCCGACAGCGCGATCTCGCGCCGTATGGCTGGCGTTGTACGCGCCAGGGCATGCAGCTTGATGTTCATGAGGGCATCTCCCGATGATGGTCGTCAACGCCTTGACCCGCTGCCCAGCAGCTCGCGCAGAACGCTTACCGCCAGCAGGTACGCATGGCGTGATGGCACTATCCAATCATCCGGGATGCGACACATAGTGATGGAAAACGAAAAAAATAAACTGCGCGTACTTCACGCAGCGGCCCTATTGCGACCTCTATCAGGCATTTGTACGCAAATGGACTGGGAGCTGGACGCGGCTAAAGCGCTGGGCATTGAGTGGAAAGTCAAAATGTATTGTCCCAAAAACTCAACTGGAAATTTCTGTGTTATGCATTTCGACACTGAAGTGGATGCCGAAAAACTGAGTAACCTGTTGTCGAGGTTGATTGGTTGGATCCAGTTGAGATACGGCTATCATCAGTGGCTTAAGAAGCAGGAAGACAATATAGATATTTATCTTCTAAGATACCATGTTCATGACCCATTTCAATACTGGTTTGTCAAGCGCTGCAAAAAGCCTGTTTATTTTGTGCGCCATACTCTAGAGGTGCCGGAGTTGGCATTGGGGGGGGGAATTTCTGGATGGTTGAAATCGTCGCTTGAATCATTTATTGGAAAAAAGACCATACCGCTCGCGAGAGGCATAGTTGGGGTTACGCAAGAAATTGTTGATTATGAACGTGGTCGGGCGGAAGAGCCAGAAAAAGAAAGCTATGTTTATCCGAATGGGATTTGTTACAAAGAACAGAATTTACAAGACAGGAGAGGAAGTGTGCCAGAGTTGCTTTTTGTTGCCAATTTTGCACCATGGCACGGCCTAGATCGACTTCTGAATGCGGTTGAGAAATCCGATCAAGAATTTATCCTTCACCTAGTAGGCAAAGTCCCTAATAAATTGAAAGATAAGATATCCGACTCAAGGATTCGAGTGCATGGTCACCTAAGCAATAAAAAGATAGCTGTACTTAGCGAGCAATGCTGGGTTGGGCTTGCATCGTTTGCACTGGATAGAAAGAATATGAAACAGGCTTGTCCGCTAAAGACTCGAGAGTATTTGATGCTAGGTTTACCTGTCTATGGCGATCATAATGATGTATTTGGGGCTGAATTTCCGTATTACAAAAAAGGGGTTTGCGAGATAACGGATATTATCGATTACGGATACCGAATGCGCGGCACACCGAAAGAGGCTATCAGTAGGTATGCGAAAAGATTTATCGACAAAAAAAACATTCTGAGCGGATTATATAAGGCTTTGCTTGCGTCTAATTGATATAATGCGGTCTATTTGTCATGAAGTGCTCGCGCGTAAAGTCTCGATATTTGGTCGCCCCTGATTTATTCATAAACGATTGATTTTTCTTTGACTTGACCGGCTTTTGAAGTGCAATATCTCCCAGTTTTTTCTTCCCCTGCGCGATTTCTAGGAGTTTTGGTGATGTCTGGCTGCCCTGCCAGAGAGGATTTTTCCGCTCCCGCATCGACCACATGATCGATTTGCGTCATCCGCTGGCGATGCTGGCACAGCGCATGCCGTGGCAGCAGATCGAGGCGTCGGTGGCGCATCTGTTTTCGCGCAAGGCGCGTGCAGGCATTGCCAAGCCGGATCTGGATCTGATTGGTGATTAGGTCCAGCCCGGCGCCCGCGCGTGCCGCTGCGCGTCACGATCAGCCTGCTGTACCTGAAGCACGCCTTCAACGAGTCCGATGAAGGCGTGGTGCAGCGCTGGAGAGACACGCCGCGCTGGCAGTATTTCTCGGGTTGCGCCTACTACGAGGATCGGCTGCCGTGCGATGCCACGACGCTGGTGAAGTTTTGCCAGTTGCTCGGGGAAGCAGGGGTGGAGGAGCTGCTGGCGTAGACGATCAATGCGGCGGCCGTCGAGCTCAAGCTCATCGAGCCGCAGGCGCTCGAGCGCGTGGTGGTGGACAGCACCGTACAGCACAAGGCCATCGCCCACCCCACCGACAGCCGGTTGCTGGAGGTGGCGCGCGCCAAGCTCGTGGCGGCGGCCAAGCAGGCAGGATTGCAGCTCAAGCAAACCTTAGCCAAGGAAGGCAAGGGTTTGCTGCGCAAGGCGCACGAAGGGCGTGCCAAGCTCTACGCCTGGTACGCCCCGGAGGTCGATTGCATCAGCAAAGGCAAGGCGCGCACCCCGTATGAGTTCGGCGTGAAGGTGGGCATCGTCAGCACGCTGCGGCACAACCTGATCGTGGGCGCCAGAGCCTTCCACGGCAACCCCTACGACGGCCACACGCTGGCCTCGCAACTGGAGCAGGCCAGCATTTTGATGCAAGACCTTGGCATCACGCCCCACACGGTCTTCGTCGATTTGGGCTACCGGGGCGTCGATGGCGACAACCCAAATGTGCGCCTCATCCACCGAGGCAAGCTCAAGCGCATCAGCGCCAGGGAGCGCGCCCAACTCAAGCGCCGCCAAGCCATCGAACCCGTCATCGGGCACTTGAAGGCCGATTGCCGCATGGATCGCTGTCACCTCAAGGGCAAGCGGGGCGATCGGCTGCACGCGGTGCTGTGCGCGGCCGGCTACAACATCCGCTGGCTGCTGCGCATGATTGCCAAGAAGGGCCTGCGGGCCTTGTACTCGTTTCTTTTGCACTTGTTGGGACTGCTCGCGTTGGGGCCGAAACCGCTCACGCCGCGCTCATCGAACTCTCAACTGGCCGTCGGTTGAATAAATCAGGGGCGACTCATGAATGTTTTGCACGTCATCACTGGCCTTGGCGACGGCGGCGCGGAAGCTGTTCTGTTTCGCTTGATCGCGCACGATCGCGAAGACAAGCACCAGGTGGTCTCCCTGACCGACGAGGGCAAGTACGGCGCATTACTGCGAGAACGCGGCGTGGAGGTGGCGGCGCTGGGCATGCCCCGTGGGTGGCTGACGCTGCGCGGTCTGGTCAAACTCTGGCGTACCATTCACGCGGCACAGTCCGACGTGGTACAGACGTGGATGTACCACGCCGATCTGGTGGGCGGTATGCTGGCGCGACTGGCCGGAATCCCCGTGGTATGGGGCATTCACAATACCACCTTGGAGCCCGGCCAATCGAGCCGGGTAACGATAGCCGTCGCGCGGCTGTGCGCTCGGCTCTCCCGCTGGGTGCCGCGGCGCATCGTGGCGTGTGCCCAGGCGGCTGTGCGGGTGCACGCGGCAATGGGTTATGACCCCGATCGCATGGTCGTGATCTCCAACGGATATGACCTCACGCGCTTCCAGCCCGACGCCGCTGCGCGCGAGCGCTGGCGCGCCACGTGGAAAATCCCACCGGGTGTGCCGCTCATCGGCATGGTGGCGCGGTGGGATCCCTACAAAGATCATGCCAATCTACTTGCTGCGCTTGCTGCTGTGCGGCGTGCAGGAGTGGCCTTTCAGGCGGTGTTGGTGGGGTCGGGCGTGACGCCAGACAACCCGTGCCTGACAGCGCAGATTCGGGAGGCGGGGTTGAGCGGCGACGTGTTGCTGGTTGGGCCGCAGCGCGACATTCCGGGAGTGATGGCCGCGCTGGACGTGCATGTATTGTCCTCGGCGGCGGAGGCCTTCCCCAACGTGCTCGCGGAAGCGATGGCGTGCGGGACGCCGTGCGTCACCACCGACGTCGGTGACGCGGCGGCCATCGTGGGCGAAACCGGTTGGGTGGTGCCGCCGCGGGACGCTTCGGCGCTGGCGGCGGTCATTCAGCAGGCGATCGGTGCCATGGCCGACCGCGCTGCCTGGCGGGCCCGTCAACAGGCGTGCCGTGCGCGCATTACGGAGCATTACGGGATCGACGCGATGGTGCAGCGGTACCGAGCGGTGTGGGCAGTTGCCGCGCAAGGCAAAGGGGGCGCGGCATGTGTGGCCTGACCGGCTTTTGGGAGCCCGGCGGTTGCGCGCAAGAGGACGCCACGGCCACCGTGCGCCGTATGGCCGATACGCTCGTTCACCGCGGGCCGGATGATGCGGGGGTGTGGGTGGATGCGGCGGCGGGGGTGGCGCTGGGGCATCGGCGGTTGGCGATCCTGGATCTTTCGCCTGCTGGACATCAGCCGATGGTGTCGGCCAGTGGCCGGTATGTGATTGCCTTCAACGGCGAGATTTACAACCATCTGGAGCTGCGCGCGGCGCTGGAAAAGATCGGCGCTGGCGGGACGGCACCGCCGGGCTGGCGGGGTCATGCGGACACGGAAACGCTGCTCGCGGCGATCGAGGCGTGGGGGGTTGAAGAGACGCTCCAGCGCTGCGTGGGGATGTTTGCCTTTGCCCTGTGGGATCGGCAGACGCGCACACTGACGCTCGCGCGCGACCGGATGGGCGAAAAGCCCCTCTACTACGGCTGGCAGCGCGGGGTGTGGCTCTTTGGCTCGGAGCTGAAGGCGCTGCGCGCGCACCCGGCGTTTGCCGGGGAGGTTGACCGCGGGGCGTTGGCGCTCTTTTTCTGCCACAACGCGGTGCCTGCGCCCTATTCGATCTACCGGGACATCCGCAAGCTCCCGCCCGGAACATACTTAAGCCTGACGGAGCCGCAGGCGCGCGCGGGCGCTTGGCCCGAGCCGGTGGCCTATTGGTCGCTGGCCGAAGTGGTGGCAACCGGCCAACGCACGCCGTTTGCGGGGGCTGAGGCGGAGGCGGTGGGCGAGCTGGAGCGGCTGTTGCGGCAAGCGGTGGCCGGCCAGATGCTGGCCGATGTGCCGCTCGGGGCATTTCTGTCGGGCGGCATCGACTCGAGCACCGTCGTGGCCCTGATGCAGGCGCAATTGAGCCGCCCGGTGCGCACGTTTTCCATCGGATTCTTTGAAGCCGGGTACAACGAGGCGCAGCACGCCGCGGCGGTGGCGCGTTACCTGGGAACGGATCACACCGAGCTTTATGTCACGCCCGAGCAGGCGATGGCGGTGATCCCCAAGCTGCCAGCTCTTTATGACGAACCCTTTGCCGATTCGTCGCAGATCCCGACGTTTCTGGTGGCGCAGCTCGCTCGCCAGCACGTGACGGTGGCGCTCTCGGGCGACGGGGGCGATGAGTTGTTTGGGGGCTACACCCGTTATTTTTTGGCGCACGGTATCTGGCAGCGATTGGCGTGGATGCCGCGCGGCATGCGGGCAGTGCTTGCGCGCGGTTTGGCGGCGGCTTCTCCTGCGGCGTGGGATCGCTTCGCTGCGGTGCTGTACCCGTTGCTGCCGCGCCGTTTGCGTTTTGCGAACCCCGGCGACAAGTTGCACAAGCTCGCACGCATCTTGCTGTCGAACGCACCCGAAGCGGTCTACCACGCGCTGGTGTCGCACTGGACCGAGCGCGATGGGTTGGTACTGGGGGCACAGGAGCCGCCGACGGTGCTGACCCAGCCAGAGACGTGGCCGACCGTGGACGATTTTCGCCACCGGATGATGGCGCTCGATGCGGTGAGCTACCTGCCCGACGATATTCTGGTGAAGGTCGATCGCGCGGCGATGGGGGTGAGCTTGGAAACGCGCGTGCCGCTATTGGATCACCGCGTGGTGGAGTTCGCATGGCGGCTGCCGCTTTCGATGAAGATCCGCGAGGGTCAGGGCAAATGGCTGCTGCGGCAGGTGCTCTATAAATATGTGCCGAAAGAGCTGATCGAGCGCCCCAAGATGGGCTTTGGCGTGCCCATCGACGACTGGCTGCGCGGGCCGCTGCGCGAGTGGGCGGAGGATTTGCTGGACGAACGCCGTTTGCGGGAGGAAGGCTTTATCGACCCCGCGCCCGTGCGGCAAAAATGGCGCGAGCACCTCAGCGGCCAGCGTAACTGGCAGTATCACTTGTGGGATGTGTTGATGTGGGAGGCGTGGTGGAGGGGGGAATGCGACCACGCACAGGCCAATCGCACACCATGAGTCGGCTGTCACATTCGGTGCAACGCCGCGTTACCCTGATCGGGCACGCAGCGGGTGCAACCCTCAACTTTCGCGGACCGTTGATCGCAGAGCTGGTTGGCAGCGGTTGCGAGGTAGAGGTGATGGCACCCGATTGGACGCCGCAGCAACGGGAGCGCCTGCGGGCTTGGGGTGCGACGGCGGTGACGTTTCCCCTTTCCCGTACCGGGCTCAACCCGCTTCAAGACTTGCGTACATTGTGGGCGCTTTACCGCCAGCTGCGCCGCTCGCGTCCCGACGCTGTGCTCAGTTACGCCGCCAAAACCAATGTGTGGGGCATGCTCGCGGCAGCGTGTGCGGGTGTGCCGCGGAGGGTGGCGATGGTGGAGGGCCTCGGGTATGCTTTTACCGAAGGGGCCGAGGGGCTCCGGGACTTGAAGCAACGTGTCTTGGGTTGGGTGTTGGCAGGACTGTATCGCTGGGCATTTCGGGCTGCACACCGTGTGCTCGTGTTGAACCCAGACGATGCCCGCGACTTGCGGCGTTGGTGTGGGCTTTCGGCGGATAAAACGGTGCTGTTGGGAGGGATTGGGGTTGCCCTCGACGACTGGCCCTTGCACCCGCCACAGTTCCAACCGGTGACCTTTACGCTCGTGGCACGACTGTTGCGCGAAAAAGGCGTTTTGGAGTTTTTGGCTGCGGCGCGGCAGATCAAGGCGGAGTATCCGCAAACACGGTTCTGGTTGCTCGGGCCTCTGGATGAGAATCCCGGCGGTCTCAAGCGCGAAGACATTGACCCGTGTGTGCGCGACGGCATCGTCGAGTGGCCCGGTGCGGTGGACGTCAAGCCGTGGCTGGCCCAAACGAGTGTGTTCGTGTTGCCTTCTTATTATCGTGAAGGTGTGCCGCGCAGCACGCAGGAGGCGATGGCGATGGGGCGGCCGGTGATCACCACGGACGCGCCGGGTTGCCGGGAGACAGTGGTCGACGGCGTCAACGGCTATTTGGTGCCGCCGCGGGACGTAGTGGCGCTGGTGGCGGCGATGCGGCGCTTCGTCGAAAATCCGCACCTCATCGAAACCATGGGCCGTGAAAGCCGCCGATTGGCTGAAGAGCGGTTTGACGTGCGGAGGGCGAATGCGGTGTTGATGCGGGCGCTGGGGGTGGGAGTCTGATTCGTGCAGACGTTGCTGGTTGCCTTTTGGGTTGCGTTCACGATCACGCTGTTGATCGTGCGGTTCCGTCATTTTCATCTAGGCTTGAGTGCCGATAGCATCGTTGGCATCCAGAAGTTTCACGCTGGAAACGTGCCGCGGGTGGGGGGGGTGGGCCTACTGTTTGGGTTAGCGGGCGCGCTTGCGTGGAGCGCTTGGCGCGACCTGGTGCGCAACGAGGCTGCATGGCTGCTGCTGGCGGCTTTGCCAGCTTTCGGTGCCGGGTTGGCAGAGGATGTGACCAAGCGTGTGGGGGTGATGACCCGGTTGCTGGCAACCATGGCAGCGGCCGGGCTGGGGGCATGGTTGTTGGATGCGCAACTGCCTCGCGTGGGCGTGCCGGGGGTGGATGATGTGCTGGCCTGGGCCCCGGCGGGTTTTGTGATGACGCTGGTGGCCGTGGCGGGCGTGGCCAACGCCGTCAATATCATCGACGGCTTCAACGGGTTGGCAGCGGCCGTTTCTATCTTGATGTTTACCGCGTTTGGCTACGTGGCGTGGTCGTTGGGGGACGTCTTCATTTTCCAGGTTTGCCTGGCGATGATTGGGGCGCTGCTGGGATTTTTTGTGTGGAACTATCCGCGAGGGCTGGTTTTTTTGGGGGATGGCGGCGCGTACCTCGTGGGTTTCATGCTCGCCGAGGTGGCCGTGTTGCTGGTGGTGCGGCACCCGGGGTTATCCCCGTGGTTCTGCCTGCTCGTGTGCGGCTATCCGATCACCGAGACCGTGTTTTCCATCTACCGCAAACGGTTTCTGCGCGGTACATCCCCCGGTGTGCCGGACGCGTTGCACCTTCACATGCTGGTGTACCGCCGCTTGGTGCGTTGGGCTGCGGGGAGTGAGGCGGCGCGGGATATCACTGCCCGCAACTCGGCGACGTCCCCTTACCTGTGGGGATTGGCGTCGCTTTCGATCGCTCCGGCGGTTTTGTTTTGGCGCTCCGAGCCGCTGCTGGTGGGCAGTGCCGTCGTGTTCGTGTGCTGCTACGTTCTGGTATACGCCCGGCTGGTACACTTTCGTACGCCGCGTTGGTTGCGCCGGCGGGTCGGGCGTTGATCCGTCCGCGCCAACCCGCATCGGGGTGCCCCACGCATGCCGGGGAGCGTTAGGCCGTTGGCCGTCACCCCGCTCTTCGCAGCCTTTCATTGTCGTTGACCACTTCCGCTATCCATGTTCGACCTCTTCCGCAACAACATGAAGGTGCTGATGGCGCTGCTCATGTTGTTGATCATCCCGTCTTTTGTTTTCTTTGGCATCGAGGGCTACACGCGCTTTCGTGAGGCGGCGGAGCCGGTGGCGCGCGTGGGTGGCGAGCGCATCACACGGCCGGAGTGGGACGCGGCGCACCGGCGCGAGGTGGAGCGCCTGAGTGCCCTTATGCCGAATATCGACCGGGCGGTGCTGGAGAGTGACGAGAGCCGCCGCGCGACGCTGGAGCGTCTGATTACCGAGCGGGTGCTGGCGCGTGCCGCGGCGGACATGCGGCTCGTGGCCACCGACCGGCGCGTGGCCGACGAGCTGTTGCGTGACCCGACGATTGCGTCGCTGCGCAAGCCCGACGGGACGCTGGACGTGCAGCGCTATCAGGATCTGCTGCGTGCGCAGGGGCTGACCGCGGAGCAGTTCGAAGCGGGAGTGCGCGCCGAGCTGGCGCGCCGCAGCGTGACGCAAGTGGTGGCGGACAGCGCCTTTTTGCCGCGGGCGTCGGTGGAACTGGCCACGCGGGCGTTTTTCGAGCAGCGCGAGGTGGCGCAGGCGATGTTCCGGCCGGCGGATCATGTGGCCCGCATCCAGGTGAGCGACGCCGACGTGCGCGCGTACTACGACGCCAACCGTGAGGCGTTCCGCACGCCGGAGCAGGCCGTCATCGAATACGTGGTGCTGGACCCGCAGGCCGTGGCCGCGCGCGTGACGGTGAGCGAGCAGGAGCTGCGCGAGTACTACGAAAAGAACGTGGCGGACGTAGCGCGCAACGAGCAGCGCCGCGCGGCCCACATTCTGTTGCAGCTGGACCCCAACGCGTCTGCCGAGGAGAAGGCCCGCGTGCGGGCCGAGGCGGAAAAGCTCCTCGCCGAGGTACGCGCCCAGCCCGACCGGTTTGCCGAGGTTGCCAAGGCCCGCTCGCAGGACCCGGGGTCGGCCGCGCGCGGGGGGGATTTGGACTGGTTTGGCCGCGGCGCGATGGTCAAGGCCTTCGAGGACGCGGTCTTTGCGCTGAAGAAGGGCGAGATTTCCGGCGTCGTCGAAACGGAATTCGGCCTGCACATCATCCGGCTGCTGGACGTGCGTCAGCCCGAGCCGGAGCCGTTCGAGAAGGCGCGCGGGCGACTCGAAGAGGAACTGCGCCGCCAGTTGGCGCAGCGCCGCTTTGCAGAAGAGGCCGAGCGCTTCAGCAACCTGGTGTACGAGCAGCCGGAGGGCTTGGCGCCGGTGGCGCAGGCGCTGGGGCTGACGGTGCGGCAGGCGACGCTGGAGCGTACCGGGCCCGTCGGGGCGGAGGCGGACGCGGTGCTGCGTGAACCGGCGGTGCTGCGTGCAGTGTTCAACGAAGAGGCGCTGGCCAGCAAGCGCAACAGCGCCGCGATCGAGCTGGGCGGCAGCCGCTTGGCAGCGGTGCGCGTGCTAGAACACCGGCGATCCGAAGTGCAGCCCTTCGAAGCCGTGGCGGCGCAAGCCAAGGCGCGCCTCGTGCAGGAAAAGGCGCGCGAGGCGGCGCTGGCTGCCGCCCGCGAGGCGCTGGAGCGGTGGCGGCAACAGCCCCCGGCCGACAGCGCGCTGCGCACGCCCGTGGTGGTGTCGCGGCAGGACGCCCGCGGCCTGGCGCCAGCAGTGGTTCGCCACGCGCTGAGCACCCGTCTCGAGGGCGACGCGCCGGCGTGGACGCTGGTGGATTTGGGGGCCGAAGGGGCTGCCGTGCTGCGCGTGCGTCGCGGCCCCGAGCGCGAAGCGCCGGACGCTGCGCGGCAGCGCAACGAGCGCCGCGAGCTGGCCCGCCTGTGGGGCGAAGGGGAGGCCAAGGCCTATCTGACCGCGCTGCGCGAGCGCTATAAGGTGGAGGTGCTCGTCAAGTAATCGCCCACCACACCCGTCGACTCTCCGCGTCGGCTTGCCACGGTCGCCTTGCGTGGTTGTGTCGGTGAGCGAAAGCCGATCATCTGCGCCGTCGTGGCGAGCGCGCGGCGGGTGTGCAGACGGGGTGACGTTCGAACGACGCCGTCGCGGGCAAAGAATGGTGCCCGTGCATGTATAATGTCGGCTTCTACGGTGGCTGTAGCTCAGTTGGTAGAGTCCCAGATTGTGATTCTGGTTGTCGTGGGTTCGAGTCCCATCAGCCACCCCAAAAATAAATCAAAAATGGCCCTTCTAGGGCCATTTTTCATTTGTGTCTGTCGGCGTCGCCACAGTCCGCCTCGCAGGGGTTTTCGCGGTGAGCAGCCGTGCTATATTGGATCATGGCTGAGCGCAAGGTGATCGACGAGCGCATCGTGACCAGAGGCGGTGGGGTTATCCGCATCGAAGCGTGGGAAATCGGGCGCGGCGAGATCGTGCGCTACAACATGGCGTACGTGAACCCTGCCATTTCCCGGCGGGACAACGGACGCCTGGTGGGGCATGACAACAGCCACCGGTATGCTGGTTTTGCCAGTGAGCACCACCATCACTGGTTTGGATGCGTCGCTCACAACGGGCGGTTTCGGTCATTCGAGGAAGAACTATCGCGTTTCGAACTTTCCCTCAAGCGCTTGAAGCGTCGTCTCGGAAAGGAGTACTGAATCATGTCGAAGCACCCAATCCCCAGCGAGCGCCGGGTTCGGCGTGAATCATCTCCAGAGCCCAACTTGTTCACGGACGAGCCCTCATTGCCGATCCGTGTCTGTCTGCAAAGTGAGGAGGCGGCGCTGCAGCGGGTGCGCGACGTGGTGCGTGCGCGAGCCCGGGGCGAAGAGACAGCGGTACAGACGGTGGTGAGCTTTACGTCTATGCAGGCTTTGCTCGAGGTGCTGAGTCCCAGGCGGGCGCAGTTGCTCGATTCGGTCAAGGCGCAGGGGGCATATGAGTCCATCGAGGCGCTGGCGCGAGCGTTGGGAAGGCCGCGAAGCGCTGTCAGCCGCGACGTCCGTCGGCTCGCCGGCGTGGGTTTGTTGCAGCTCAGCAATCAACCACTGTCGGGCCACGGCAGGCGGTGCGCGGTTCGTGTGCCGCCGCGCCGCGTGAGGTTCGAGCTCGACCTGTAGGCTTAGCGCTGCGCGGGCCGTAGCCACGTCCACAGCAGGCTGACGGCGGTCGAGGCGAGTAGCGCCCCCGCAAACGGCGCCAGTGTCGGAACATTGTTTGGGAAGGTGGCCGCAACCACCCCTTGCCAAAGGCTGCCCGATTCCCATGCACCCGGTGCGATGGCACCGAGCAGCCCCGCCAGCGACCCAGCGACAGCGGCCCCTCGGGGTACGCGGGGCCACAGGGCAAGCAGCAGCGGCACGACCGCGGTGGCGCACAGCAGGTCGGCCACCAAGAACAGTCGCAGCACCGACAGGCCCTGCCAGGCCACGGCGATGACGGGCACCATCAGAAGCACGGTAGCCCAGCGCGCCGCCGCGAGCGACGCCCCCTGACGCTGCGTGACGAGCAGCGCGGCGATGCCGTTTTGCAGCGTGTCCACGGACGACGCCACCAGCGCCACGGCCAGCACCAACACCGGGGCGACGACCCAGTCCGGCGCGTGCTGTACCAGCGCAAAGAAGGGCACGGGCGGGGTGCCGAGTGGCAGGCCCTGCCGCGCGGCCAGCAGCCCCAGTGCACCAACGAGTACGATGGCCGCCGCGCTACCCAAAGCTCCCCACCACGCGCCGCGGTGCAGCGCGCGCGTGTCTTGCGCGGCCCAGACGCGCTGCCAGTAGCCCTGGTGGAACAGGTTGGCGGCGGTGACGGCAATGATGAGGGTAAGCGCGACCGACAGGCCAACGGAGAGCGGTGCGGATGCGGGGGCCGACGGTTGGACCGCTTCGGCGGGGGCGGGCGCGGTGCCGATGACCGCGGCGACGAGGGCCAGCAGCGCGAGCAGCAGCCACGCTTGCCAGCGGTCGGTGGCAAGGCTCGCGCGCAGGCCGCCCCACGCGGTGTAGAGGAGCGTGACGCCCGCGACCGCCAGCACCGCCCAGCGGCCGTCGCCGCCGGTGAGCAGTGCGACGATGCCGCCTACGGCGGTGAGTTCGGCCGTCAGGAAGCACAGCATGTACAGCAGTGACAGTGCGAGCACCCAGCCGCGCATCGCGGGGCCAAAGCGCTCGGCTGCCAGATCCGTGAGGCTGCGTCCGGCAGGCAGCCATCGCCGGATAGCCGGACCGCACCACGCGAGCACGAGGAAGGGCAGGGCCGCGCCGATGGCGTAACCGGCCAGCGCCACCGGCCCGACGAAGGCGGCGATTTCCGGCGGCACGAACAAAATCCATGCCCCGAGGCCCGAGGCGAGGAACGACAGCGCCAGCGTCGTGGCCGATTGCGAGCCGCGCGCGGTGAGGTACGCGTCGAGCGAGGTGTCCGCCGTTCGGGCCCGCAGGCCCACCCACAAAAACAGCAGCAATGCCGCGCCCACCGCGGCTTGGGGCATGCCGATCATGTCGCGCTTCCTCCGCCGGTACGAACCGGATCAGGTTCCAGGGTCTGGGCGTGGGGCCCCCATGGCCTGCGGCCCACTCTCAGCCCGTGCCACCCGCGGTGGGGTGCGCGCCGGGCTCCCCTGGCGACTACGAAATGCGGGGATTGTAGGGTCGACGCCCCCGGCGTGTGGTCGCGAATCGAGGCGTCGATGAGATCGTCAGTGGTCGTTACGTAGCACGACTTTGCCGCGCACCTGCCTCTCGGCCATCAGCGCGTAGGCTTGCGGCAGTTCGGTCATCGGCAGCACACGGTCGATGACGGGTTTGATGTGGCCCTGCAGGTACCACTGCGCGAGTGTCTGCAGCATCGCGGCGTTGGCCTGCGGCTCGCGCCGCGCGAACTCGCCCCAGAAGACGCCGACCAGCGACGCGCCTTTGAGCAGTGGCAGGTTGAGCGGCAGGCGGGGGATGGGGCCGCCGGCAAAGCCGATCACCAGGTAGCGGCCGCGCCACGCGATGGAGCGAAACGCCGGTTCGGCCAGGTCCCCGCCCACGGGGTCGACGATGACATCCGGGCCGCGGCCGTCGGTGAGGCGCTTGAGCTCGTCCCGGAAGCTGCCGGCGGCCGTATGGACCGAATAGTCCAGCGTCGCATCCGCACCGATGCGTTGCGACAGCGCACACTTGTCGGCGCTGGACGCGGCGGCGATGACCCGGGCGCCCGCGTGCTTGGCGACCTGGATCGATGCGGTGCCGACGCCACCCGCGGCCCCGAGCACGAGCACCGTCTCGCCCGGTTGCAGCGCGGCGCGGTCGATGAGGGCGTGATAGGCCGTTGCGTAGGTCATGATGAACGCGGCGGCGTCGGTCAGGTCGAACGCGGGCGGCAGCGGGATGCAGCGATCCGCCGGCGCCGCCGTGTGCGTCGCAAAGCCGCCCGTGCCGGTGAGACAGGCGACCGCCTGCCCGGGTTGCAGGTGGGTCACGCCCGGGCCGACCGCGCGCACCCAGCCCGCGTATTCCGAGCCGGGGACGAAGGGGGGCGTCGGCTTGAACTGGTACTGGTTCTGCACGATCAGCAAGTCGGGAAAATTCAGACTCGCCGCCGCGATTTCGATCAGCACCTCACCCGGGCCGGGGGTCGGGGTGGGCAGTTCCTGCCAGCGCAGGGCGTCGACGCCGGTGGGGTTTTCGCATAGCCAGGCGTGCATGGGGTCTCCTTGGTGAATGGGGGTTGCTCGGTTGCGCAAATAAACGGGGTCATCATAGGTAACGACCGTTGTGGAGTGTGTCGCCTGGGTGCAGGTGCTATCCAACGGTGCCGGAGTCGCGCGAAAGCGCAACGTGTGGAGCCGTGTGCGCCTGCGGTCGGTGTCGATCGCCAGTGGCCGGGTGCCCTGTACGCTGCCGGGCCATGACAGTGGCACTTCCGTCGGCGGGCAGAGCAGTCACGTTGCGCGCCGGGATATCGCTGGCTCCGTCGAAGCGTACAATGCGCTATGCATATACGTATGGGAGATTGCCATGCACAAACGGATGACCATCACGCTGGATGAGGCGGTTTACGAGGGGCTGTATCGGACCGTCGGCAAGCGTCGCATGAGCCAGTTCATCGAAGACCTGCTGCGGCCGCACGTGTTGGGCACGTCGCTCGACGAGGGGTACCGGGCGATGGCGGCCGATCAGGCGCGCGAGGCCGAGGCGCATGCGTGGTGCAACGCCTTGGCGGGAGACGTGGCCGATGCGGCGCGGTGAGGTGTGGTGGGTCGAGTTCGATCCCGCGGTGGGCAGCGAAATCCGCAGGACACGGCCGGCGGTGATCGTGAGCAACGATGCGGCCAACCGACACCTGACGCGCGTCGTGGTCGTGCCGTTGACCAGCAACACGGAGCGGCAATACCCGGGCGAGGCTGTCGTGACCGTGGCGGGGCAGAAGAGCAAAGCGATGGCCGATCAGATCATGGCGGCCGACAAGGGGCGGCTGAAAAGTCAGCTCGGGGTGTTGTCCAAAGCGGACATGTTGGCGGTGGAGGACGCGATCAAGGTGCACCTGGCGCTACCCCGGTAGCGTGCGTTCGGCGTGACACCTGCGCGGGTTCGGGCGGCGGTCTGCCACCTGAGGTTGTGAGCCTGAAGGGGATCTGGGTCGATCATTTCTCTCATGGTGATCGACATGAACGACTCTGCTGTGGGTACCATTGCCCAACTGCGGGCCTTTCTCGAGGGCACGCCGTTCGTTTCCTTTGCGCCGTTGGCCGATGACGATGCGCGAGATGCGGGCTGTCGTTCTTCATGTCCTTCTTCTTGCTCCAAGCAAATCCATCGAACGGGGATGCCGTACCCAACTGGCGCGCCTCTCGGTACTCAACCACCCTTCTTACCGATGAGCACTTCGAGGCGGCGGCGGACCTCGGCGTGCGGCAGCCGTGTTCGCGGGTCATCGAGCATGCCGCGCAGTACCTTTGCAAGCGTGGGCCTGCGCACGATGCGGTGTTCGGCAAATCGGTCGATGATCCACAAGACGCCGTGCACCTCGATGCGCTCCTCATCGGCGAGGGCACGCATGCGTTTGTCGCCCGTCAGCAGGGGCCAGTTGTTCTTCACGGCCAGGGTGACGGCCAGGCAGTCGTGGAATGTGAGCTTGGGCCGAGCCGTCTGGTAGGCGATTGCCTGGGCCATATCCTGCGCGTCCAAGGACTCGACCCGCAGGCCCAGCTCTTTGAGCTGATTCCGGTCGATCTCGCCAAGATCAATGAGCTCGTCCTCGTACAGGGCGTCGGGTACGGCGAACTCAAACGGCAGCTTGAAGAGCGCTTCTAGGAGTGACCATCGCGCCAGCTCAATCAGAATGGAAGCATCGCTGACCAGTACCCGCACGATGAGTCACTCCACGGATACGTCACACCGCAGGCCCTAACATGATCCGGCTCACTTCGACTGTGCTCTTGCGCAACAGCTCTGCGGCTTTGGGGAGCGAGATGATGTCCTCTGCCAAGGCGCGGAGCACCAGGCGTTGGAAGCGGCGTGGTTCTTCATTCTCCCGGAGCGGCTCGGGCTCCGCCTTGCGCCAGGTCCGGCCGATACCCCGAAATACGGCCTGCAGGGTACCTTCGGTAATGACGCCGAGGTCACGCAGCCGAACGATCAGCGCGGCTGCACTGACGCCGTACATGCGCTTGATCTCGATAATCTCAGCGTAACCAAAGGCATGGCGACGCCGTCCTACCTCGAACAGCAAGTCCTGCCGCGGCATCAACAGGGCACTGGCGAAGCGCTGGCACGCCTTTTCCTCGTCCAGGCCGCCGTCGATCTCCATCACTATGTGGCCGAGCTCATGGGCCAGGGTGAAGCGGCGACGCTCCACCGATTTCGACGCCGAGCCGACGATGACCGGCACCTTTTCCCGGCCCGGACGTTCCACTCGACAAGTCAAGCCGTCGACCGAGAGTGGGAAGTCGAGCTTGAGCACTTTGATGCCGTGCTCCTCGAGCAACTCGGTCATGTTGGGGATCGCGTCACCACCAAGATTCCAGGCCTTGCGGACGCTCTCGGCAGCAGCCTCCGCGTCATTGAGATCGACAACCTGGTAGGGAGTCCCTTCGGGCCTGTCCCACACGTGGCTGCCGATCCCGAGCAGTTCTTCGACCAGGAGATAGCGGTCGAGGCTGTCGAGGACGGCCGCTTCGACCATCGCGCGCTCCTGGGCGCGGATCGTTGCGGTCTTACGAAACTCCACTCCTTCGAGGCGGATCTGGGAAGGGCTGAAGAGGTAGCTCACGGGGACGCCGAGCGCCTTGGCGAGCTTCAGGGCGGTGGCCGACCCGGGCAGCATCTCGCCGCGCTCATAGCGGCCGATCGCCTGGGCAGTGACTGCATGGTCGATCGCGCCAGCCAGTCCTCGCAGGGACAGGCCGGCACGCTTGCGGGCCAGCTTCAGTCTTTCGCCGAACATGGCTTCCTCCGGAAGGTTTACATTTTACCGACATAGCTCATGTTTGTAAACATGGAGTCTTCTCCAACGAGGTATGCGCCTGAACGAGGTGTTGTGATTCCAACGAGGTGTGCGTCACGGGGCGTGAAGGTTCGGCGCGCGGGGTGGCGAAGCGCAATCTCGATCGGGGCCTGCTTGGTATCGCAGATGAGGTCCGCGGGGCCGGCACCTACAATGCGGCGTCATGAAGATCCTGCTCGCCAATGACGATGGCTACCAGGCCCCGGGCCTGGTGGCGCTGGCGCAGGCGCTGTCGGCGTTTGCGGACGTGGAGGTGGTGGCACCGGAGCACAACAACAGTGCGAAGTCCAACGCCCTGACGCTGAACGCCCCGCTGTATGTGCACCGCGCCGGGCCCAATGTGCGCTACGTCAACGGCACGCCGGCGGATTGTGTGCACATCGCGCTCACCGGGTTGCTGGACTACCGGCCGGATCTGGTGGTTTCCGGCATCAACAACGGTGCCAACATGGGCGACGATACGATCTACTCCGGCACCGTCGGGGCGGCGATGGAGGGGTACCTCTTCGGCATCCCGGGTGTGGCGTTTTCGCTGACGGAAAAGGGCTGGGCGCACCTGGACACGGCGGTCGAGCTGGCGGCGGAGCTGGTGCGCACGCTGGAGCCGTCGGTGCAGGCGCACCGGCGCCTCGTCGAGCAGGGGCCGCCCGATGCGGCGCACCCGGGGCCGTGGCTGTTGAATGTCAACATCCCGAGCCTGCCGCGGGAGGCGATCCGGGGCTTCAAGGTCGCGCGGCTGGGGCGGCGGCACGCGGCCGAGCCGGTGATTACGCAGGTCAACCCCCGCGGGGAGACGATGTACTGGATCGGCGCGGCCGGCCCGGCGAAGGACGACGCCGAGGGGACGGACTTCCACGCGACGCGGCAGGGCTATGTGTCGATCACGCCGCTGCAGATCGACTTGACCGACCACGGCCGGCTGGCCTATTGGGCGCAGACCGCGGCGGCGCTGAGTGCGGCGGCGCTGAGTGCGGCGAGCGCGGCGGCACCGTCGGGTGCAATGGTGTCGCCAACTGTGGTGGTTTCGCCGGGTGCGGTGGTTTCGCCAGGTGCGGGGCAGTCAGCTGCTCGTATGTCCGCCGCCGGGGTGTCCGCCGCGTCGCCGTCTGATTCATCACCGGCCGGAGGCGCGCGGCCATGGTGAAGCCGCGCTCGCCGTTGGCCGCTCCGCCGGGGACGCGCGAGGCCAACGGCGCGACCGGGGCATCCGGGGGCAGGCGGCCGGGGTTTCCGGCGGCGCTGCCAGCGTGGGGTGGGGCGGGTGCCAAGCCGTCGGCGGCACTGTCAACCCCGGCCGCCTCGCGTGGGCGAACCCCCAAGGCGCTCGGGGGGGAGCTTGCCCCAGCGGTCGCCGGGGTCGGGCTCGATTCTGCGGCGGTTCGCGCGGCGATGGTGCGGCGGCTGGCGCAGCAGGGGTTGGCACCGGAGGCGGTGCTGCAGGCGTTCGAGCGCGTCGAGCGCCACCGCTTCGTCGACAGCGGCCTGGTCGCGCAGGCGTACGAGGACACGAGCCTGCCGATCGGGTGGGGCCAGACGATTTCCAAGCCCAGCGTCGTGGCGCGCATGTTGGGGCTGTTGTGCGAGGGGCGGGCGTTGCCGCTCGGGCGCGTGCTGGAGATCGGCACCGGCTGCGGGTATCAGGCGGCGCTGCTCGCGCACCTGTGCCGCGAGGTGTATTCGATGGAGCGCCTGCGCCCGCTGCACGAGCGCGCGCGGGAGAACCTGCGCCCGCTGCGCATCCCGAACGTGCACCTGATCTTTGGCGACGGCACGGCGGGCTACCCGAAGGGCGCGCCGTACGCGGGCATCATCGCCGCGGCGGGCGGGGCGGACATCCCCACGCCTTGGCTGGAACAGCTCGCGGTGGGCGCGCGGCTGGTCGCGCCGGCGGAACTGGCACCCGGCCGGCAAAGCCTGGTGGTGGTGGATCGCACCGCGGTGGGTTACGAGCGGCGCGTCCTCGAGGGCGTGTGGTTCGTCCCCCTAAAATCCGGGGTGGCTTGACCGAGGACCACGCACCACGATGAACCGCTTCCCCACCGGTGACCGCTTCCCCCTTGTTCCCGTCCGCCCCGTGCTGGCGCTGGCGGGGATTGTCGCGATTGCACTGGCCGGCTGCGCCGCGCCCAAAGCCCCGAAGCGGCCCGCACCGGTGGTGGAGCGCTCGCCCGGCGCGGCTCCGACGACCACTCCCGCCCCGGTGGCGGGAGCGACGGCCGCGGCACCGCTGCCCGGCAGCGAGAACGCGGGCAAGCCGGGCTACTACACGGTGCGCCCCGGCGATACGCTCTACCGCATCGGGCTGGAGCATGGGCAGAGCTGGCGTGACATCGCGGCGTGGAATGGGTTGAGCAACCCGAACCTGATCGAGGTGGGGCAGGTGCTGCGGGTGGTGCCGCCGGGGGCGGTGCCCGCCGGCGCAGCGGGGGACGGGGCGGCCACGACCGCGGCCGTCACCACGCAGCCGGTGCCGACGGGCAGTGTCCAGGCGCGGCCGCTCGATGCGTCGGCCGGTGGCGCCGGCTCGGCCGGGGGAACGGCCGCGGCCGCAGGGGGGAGCACTGGCAGTACGCGTGCGGCCACCACCGCGGCCCCGTCCGCGTCGACGCCGACGGCGGCACCCGCGGCGACGCCCGCGGCAGCCGCGTCGGATGCCGTCGCGCTGATCTGGCCCGCGCAGGGGCCGCTGCTGTACCGGTTCGATGAGACGCGCAGCAAGGGCGTCGGCATCGGCGGCAAGGCGGGCGACCCGGTGCTGGCGGCGGCGGACGGCCGTGTCGTGTACGCCGGCTCCGACCTGCGTGGCTACGGCAACCTGATCATCCTCAAGCACAACAACACCTACCTGACCGCGTACGCGCACAACCAGACGCTGCTCGTGCGCGAGGACCAGACCGTGCGTCAGGGGCAGAAGATCGCCGAGATGGGCAGCAGCGACGCCGACCGGGTGAAGCTGCATTTCGAGGTGCGCCGGCAGGGCAAGCCGGTCGACCCGCTGACGTTGCTGCCGAGCCGCTGATGGACGCGACCGACGTGAACGGGGCCGACCCGCTGGTCGGCGGGGAGTCCGTGGCCGCGGTGGCCAGCGCACCAGAGCGTCCCCGCGACGTGCCACCCGACGCGCTGTGGATCCAGGCGCTGGACATGGAGGCGCACGGCATCGCGCGCCGCCCCGACGGGAAGGTGGTGTTCGTCGAAGGCGCGCTGCCGGGCGAGTGGGTGCAGGTGGAAGTGACGCGCCGCAAGGCGCAGTGGGAGGCGGCGCAGGTGCGCGAGGTTTGGCGTGCCTCGGCGCTGCGGGTGCCGCCGCGCTGTCCGCACTTCGGCCTGCACGCCGGGGCGTGCGGTGGGTGCAAGATGCAGCACCTCGAGCCGCTGGCGCAGGTGGCGGTCAAGCAGCGCGTGCTGGAGGACAACCTGTGGCGGCTGGGCAAGGTGCGCCCGCAGCAGGTGCTGCGGCCGATCGCGGGGCCGGCATGGGGTTACCGCTGGCGCGCGCGGCTGGCAGTGCGCCACGTGCCCAAGAAGGACACGGTGCTCGTGGGTTTTCACGAGCGCAAGAGCCGCTACGTGGCCGACATGGCGTCGTGCGCGGTGCTGCCACCGGCGGTGAGCGCGCTGCTGGTGCCGCTGCGCGAGCTGCTCATGACCATGGAGGCACGCGACACGTGCCCGCAGATCGAACTGGCCTGCGGCGAGGGCGTGACGGCGCTGGTGCTGCGGCACCTGCAGCCGCTCTCGGAAGCCGACCGTGAGCGGTTGCGCGCCTTCGCGCGGGCGCACGCGGACGCGGCGATCCAGTGGTGGCTGCAGCCCAAGGGGCCGGACAGCATCGAGCGGCTGGATCCGGACGACGGCACGCCGGAACTCGCCTACACGTTGCCGGCCTTTGGCCTGCGCATGCCGTTTCGGCCCACCGACTTCACGCAGGTCAACCCGCACATCAACCGCGTGCTCGTCGAGCGGGCGCTGCGGCTGCTGCAGGTGCAGCGGGACGAGCGGGTGATCGACTGGTTTTGCGGGCTGGGCAATTTCACGCTGCCGATCGCCACCCAGGCCGGGGAGGTGCTGGGCGTCGAGGGCAGCGAGGCGCTGGTGGCGCGCTCGCGCGAGAACTGGGCACGCAATCAGGCGGCGCGCGGGGGGCTGGCGCCGACGCGCTTCGAGGCGCGCAACCTGTTCGAGATGACGCCGCAGGCGCTGGTGGCGTATGGCTGCGCGGACCGCTGGCTGGTCGATCCGCCGCGCGAGGGGGCCTTCGCACTCGTCAAGGCGCTGGCCGACCTTCACCAGCGCGCGCTTGCCGGCGATGCTCCGCCCGCCGCGCCCGACGGCCGGCCATGGCACGCGCCGCGGCGCATCGTGTACGTCAGCTGCAATCCCGCGACGCTCGCGCGCGACGCCGGGCTGCTCGTGCACCAAGCCGGCTACCGCTGCGTCGCCGCGGGCGTGGTGAATATGTTTCCGCACACGGCGCACGTGGAGAGCATCGCGGTGTTTGACCGCGTGGACGGCTGAGCCGCTCAGCGCGCTGGAGTGGGCGGCGCCAGCCGCGGCACGATGCTGCCGGCAGGCGGCGTGGGGGCGGGTGCCGCGGCGGGCGTGTCCTTCGCGGCCGCCGGGGCGGTTTCCTGCGGCGCGATGATTTCCTCTTTCTCGGCGGGGGCGGCGGGCGGCGGCGCCGGGGGGGCGGCGGACGGGATGTTGTTTTCCCGCATGTACTCGTCCATTTCGCGCCAGCCGGCAAAGATCGCGGCCTTTGGGGCCTTGGGGTTGGCCGCGTAGCAGTCTTCCAGGCTGCGCTGGGTGTGGCGGCAGCCGGCGCCGATCGCGCGGCCGTCGGCCTCGCGCCGCTCGGCCTGTTTGGCGGGGGTGTCGATGCCGAGCATGTCGCAGCCGCCCAGCAGCGTCGCCACCGCCGCCGCGGCGAGCCAGCGCAGCGGCCGCCCCACGGTCCACGGGGTGGCCGGCGGGTGGGCGGTGGGGGGAGGCAGCGTAGCGGACATGCCCCGATTGTCCGTGCAACGCACGCGTGTGCCCATCATGCAAAAGCCCCGATCAACGGGGCGTTGTCGGGGCTGTTGCGCGCGTTGCGGAGAAAGCGGACTTACTCGCGCTCACCCCCGAAGAGGCCCAGCAGCGCCAGCAGGCTCTGGAAGACGTTGAACAGGCTCAGGTACAGCGCCAGCGTCGCGGTGATGTAGTTGGTTTCGCCGCCGTCGACGATGCGCTTGAGATCCACGAGCAGGAACGCGCTGAAGATGCCGATGGCCATCACCGACAGCGCGGCCATGAACGCCGTGCTGCCGACGAAGACGTTGATGATGCCGCCGACGAGCAGGACGATCGCACCGAAGAACAGCCACTTGGCCAGGCCGTCCAGATCGCGCTTGATGACGGTGGCGAGGTTGGCCATCAGGAAAAAGACCGCCGCCGTGCCGCCGAACGCGGTCATCACCAGCTGCGCGCCGTTGGCGAAGCCCAGCACCACGGCCAGCAGGCGCGACAGCATCAGCCCCATGAAGAACGTGAACGCGAGTAGCACCGCGACGCCGGTGGCCGAGTGCTTGGTGCGCTCGATCGCGAACATGAAGGCGAACGCGCCACCGAGGAAGACCAGCAGGCCCACGCCTCCGGAGAGCGCGGCGGTGATGCCGGTGCTGACCCCGATCCAGGCGCCGAGCACGGTGGGCACGAGGCTCAGCGCCAGCAGCCAGTACGTGTTGCGCAGGACGCGCTGCCGCGACGCATCGAGGACGACGGTGTCGGCTCGGCGGGCGATGGTGTCGAAGGACATGGTCAGGCTCTCCTTGTGTGAGTCGACGGTTTCAATGATACGCCGGGTGCGGCACCCGTCGCAACGCTTACTCTGAGGCCCAACGGCGTGCCGGAGTTCCCTGGTGTGTGCGTGGAGCGGACCGTCTGGAGCCCCCCAGTCGTCGCAGTGGCATGATTTTTCTGCCCGGCGTTCCCCCATTCTCATCGCAGCGCTGGAGTGCCACGGGGGGACTTGACACTTTGGGGTACCGTTTCGATGAGGACCGAGCGGGCTGGCTCAGGGGGTCGGCTCGGTGACGAACCCGATCGAGCGCACACCGGCACGCTGCGCGGCGGCCAGCACCTGGGCGACGCGCTCGTAGGCGACGGCTTTGTCGCCCATCAGGTGCAAGGGCGGCTGCCGATCGAGGGCCGCGATTTCTTGCAAGCGCTGCTCCAGTGCGGTGCCATCAATCGGCTCGTCGTTCCAGCGGTAGCCACCGTCAGCGGTGACGCTGAGGCGCACGGCCTGCGGTGGCGGTGGCAGCGGCTCCGCGCTGGCTTGTGGCAAGTTGACCTGTACCGCGTGCTTCATCACCGGGATCGTGATGATGAAGACGATCAACAGCACCAGCATCACGTCGATGAGGGGAATCATGTTGATCTCGCTGAGCAGTTCGCCGTCATCGTGCTCGCTGACTTGGATGGCCATGCCTGTACTCCTTGTGTGTGCGTGCGTTGCACGGTGGCCGCGCGGATTACGCGCGTCCCTCCGTACGCAGCGGGCGAACCTTGGTTTCTGCCGCGGGGGCGGGGGCTTGCGCCGCCACACGCGCGCCGGTGACGAAGTACGCGTGGAGCTCGTGCGCAAAGCGGTTGATCTGATGGATCACGGTCTTTTGCCCACGCACCAGTGCGTTGTAGCCGAGCACGGCGGGAATGGCAACGGCCAGCCCCAGCGCCGTCATGATGAGCGCTTCACCGATGGGACCTGCCACCTGATCGAGGCTGGCCGATCCGCTCATGCCAATGCCCAGCAGTGCGTGGTAGATGCCCCAAACCGTTCCGAACAAGCCGACGAAGGGCGCGGTCGAGCCGACGGAGGCCAGAATCCACAGACCCGCTTGCAGCCGCGCCACAATATCGTCGATGGCGTGGCGCAGCGCCCGCAACACCCAGTCACTCACATCGAGTTGATCGTGCAGCTGGGGCGTGCGGGGCGAGCCGTCTTGTCCCAGGACGTGGGTGACAGCGTCGCGCCCGTGTGTGGCCAGGTAGCGGAAGGGGTTGTCGGCTTCGCGACCGAGCCGATCGAGGCCCTCGGCAAAGTCGGCCGCGTGCCAGAAGCCCTCCACGCGCCGCGCCTGGGCGCGACAGCGGCGCAGATCCCATGCCTTGAGCACGATCACGGCCCATGACACCACCGACATGAGCAACAGCGCGATCGCAATGCCGCGGATGATGCCGTCGCCTTGCGCCCACAGGTGCGCCAAGCCGAATTGAGGGGTGTTGTTGAGGGGTTCCACGTGACGAATCCTTTCGTTGGCTGTGTCAAATAAACAAGTCATGGAGCGCGCGACCAGCGTCGGGCTCGGCTCCGTAGGTCCGGCCTGACCGTGAGCGCTGGCGCGGCTGCGCCCGGCGTGTGAGTGGGATAGGGGTCAGCGCAGCTCGAACTGAATGGGCACCAAAAACCACATGGCCTCGGGCACACCGTTGCGTTTGCCGGGGACGTAGCGCCACTGGCGCACGGCAGTCAGCGCTGCCTCATCCAATCGCGGGTAGCCGCTGGAGACCCGAATTTCGGCGGCAGAGGCTGTGCCGTCGGGCTCGATGCGCACGCGCACCACCACGCGCCCCTCCTCGCCGAGCCGACGTGACAGCGCCGGGTAGGGCGGCGGTGGATTGTTGAGGTATGCAGCAGAGGCAGACGGCAGCTCGATCTTGGGTGGCGGCGCGGGTGGGCCAGGCGGAGCCGCCGCCTCAGCCGCAGTCGCCGTTGCCGCAGTGGACGAAACGCTCGCTGTCACGCTGCTGGCGGTGGCGGCGACAGGCTCGGGCTCGGAGGGGACAGCGGTCGTCGGCTCCGGAGCCGGTACAGCCACGGGCGGTGGTGTGGGTGTGCGCTGGATCACCGGCTTGAGCGGGCGTGGCTTCGCAGTGGGAGCCGGCGCAGGGGCTGGCTGCGGTGCGGGGGCGGGCTCGGAGGTGGTGGGCACGAGCATGGCTTGCACGACGCGCGAGGGCGTGGTCACCGGCGGACGCTGGCCCAGGTGCTGTATGCCCCAAAGGGCCACTGCGTGCGCAGCGGTGACGGCCGCGACGACAGCCGCGGTGCGCGACGGCCGGGCAGCAGCGCGTACCGGCGTACCAGGAGCCGTTCCCGACATCCGATGGGGAGGTAGAAAGTGCAGCACGGTTATCATGGTCGCAACGTCCAAGCGGCGGCAAGCAACGCCAAACCCAAGCTGCCCAGCAAGGTGATGATGGCCAGGGTGATCATGGTGGGGTCGTGATCAAGCGGATTGAAGCAAGGAGGGATGGAGTTCGCCGGGTTGTTCGACGCCGCACAGGGCCAGCAGCGCGCCAAGCTCGTCGCGCCACTGCCGCCACAGGCTGGCGACCGCCTGCGCGCCTCCGTCGGCCAGTGCAGCGATGAGGGGGCGACCGATGAGCACCCCGCGAGCCCCCATTGCCAACGCGCGCACCACGTCGAGCGCGCTGCGCAAGCCGCCGTCGACCAGGACGGGCACACGGTCACGGACGGCGGCAACGATAGCGGGCAACGCCGCGGCGGTCGCAGGCAATCCGTCGAGGACGCGCCCACCGTGGTTGGAGACGATCAGCCCATCGCACAGTCCTTCATCGACGGCGGTGCGCGCGTCATCCGGATGCAGCACCCCTTTGAGCAGGAGGGGCAGGGGAGCGTTGGCGCGTAGCCAAGCGACATCCTCCCAACGCGGGGCAGCAGCCAAAACGCTTTGCAGCGTTCCCTGGGGGGCAGGGGCGGGGAGGTTGGGTTGTGGCCAGTCGGTGGGCAGCGCAAATCCGGCAGCGCGTGCGCGCGTCTGTGGCCACTGGACAGGTGCGTCGACGGTGAGCACCAGGGCCTCGTAGCCCGCGTCGGCGGCGCGCTGGGCGAGTTGTTGCCACTGTGCGCGCGTGCCGTAGGGGTAGAGCTGGAACCACAGCGGGCCTCGCCCGGGCTCGCCCTGCACGGCCCGGGCTACATCCTCCAGTGGCGTGGTGGCTTGGGTGGACAAAACCATGCCCGCCCCTTGCGTGGCACTGGCCAGGGCGAGACCGGTTTCGGCGTGCGGATGAGCCAGCCGAAGGTGCGCCATCGGCGCGGCCAGCCACGGTGTGGGCCACGTGCGGTCGAGCAGTTGGATTTGGGTGCTGATGTGCGCTGGGGTGCGCAGCACCCGCGGCAACAGGTGCAGCCGCTGCCACGCGGCCTCGTTGGCACGCAGGGTTTCCTCGCGGCCCGCACCACCAAAGAAGTATGCGGCGACCGCAGCGGGCAACGATCCGCCAGGGCGCGAGGCCGCGGCGGATGGGGTGCGTGTCGTCGCGGTGTCGGCTACGGTCATGGCGTGGCCCACATGCGCAGCAGGTTGTGATAAACACCCGTGAGCGCGGTCGTCTGCGCGGTTTCGCCCAGCTGCTGGCGCAGTTGCAGCAGATTCATGTCGAGTTCAAAAAGCAAGCGACGTTGTTCGTCGCTGCGCACCATGCTCTCGATCCAGAAGAAGCTGGCCAGCCGTGCCCCCCGTGTGACGGGGGCCACCGAGTGCAGGCTGGTGCCCGGGTAGAGCACGGCGTGTCCCGCGGGCAGTTTGACCCGCTGGACGCCGAAGGTGTCGTGGATGGTGAGTTCGCCGCCGTCGTATTCGTCGGGGTCGGCGAGAAAGACAGTGCACGAGACGTCGGTGCGCACCCACTGTCCGTCGGCGTGCGAGCGCATCACGGCATTGTCGATATGGGCCCCGTAGGTGGGGGCCTCGGGGCGGTAGCGGTTGAAGAGTGGGTTGTAAATTTTGCGCGGCAGCGTCGCTGAAAAGAATAACGGGTCACGCTGCACGGCGGCAAGGATGAGCTGGCGCAGCTCGGCCGCTTGCGCGCTGTCTTGCGCCAGCTGTTCGTTGCGTTTGACGTGCTGGGCTTGCGCACCTGCGCTGACCCGCCCGTCCACCCACGGCGCGTCCGGCGCGTCGAGCAGGGTGCGGGCGTGCCGGACTTCTTCCGGAGACAGGAGGGCGGGCAGGGTCAGCAGCATGGCAACAGGTTAACCCGATCAGAACACGGTCTTGAGGCTCAGGTACACGCGCCGCGGCGCGCCGGGGGCGTAAAAGCCCCGGTACAGCGCGTCGGCATAGGTTTTGTCGGTCAGGTTGGTGACGTTGAGCTTGACCGTCGTTTTCTCATCGACGGTGTACTCGATCATCCCATCCCAGACCGTGAACGACGGTGCCACGACCGTGCGGTTGCCCTCGGGACTTTGCTCGCCGCGGTGCGTGAAGCCCAACCCGACGCGCCACTGCGGCGCGATGCGGTAGGTGGTCCACGCGCTCAAGCTGTGCTTGGGTGTCAGGCCCGGGCGGTCGCCTTCGCGCTGTGCAGAACCGGCGGGGTTGCACGTCGCCGCGTTGCACTTGTCGATCTTGGCGCTGGGGATCCAGGTGTGGTTGTAGAACACCTCCCACTTCGGGGTGATGCGGCCCGCGGCGTTGATTTCCAGCCCGGTGGCGTGGCGCTTGCCCGATAGCAGCGCTTGAGTCGCGGCGCTGTCCGGGTCGGTGTTGCGCTCGTTGTATTTCTCGCTGCGGAAGAGGGCCACGCCCACCAAGGCCCGCTTGTCGAACAGCTCCCACTTGCCGCCGATTTCGATGTTGCGGCTCTTCTCCGGCGGGGTGTTGGCCACTTTGGCGTTGCTGCTGCCAGGAGCGAGGTTGCCGAGCGCAAACTGGTACGTGTCGCCCGAGGTGTTGTACGACTGGCCGTAGGAGACGTAGTACGAGCTGGTGGCGTCCGGCTCCCAGATGGCGCCGACGCGCGGGCTCCAGAGGTTGTCGCGCCGCGAGCCGGTGGCGATCACGTTGCCGGTGGTGGTGTCGCGGTTGATGTAGTCGGCCTCGAAGCGGTCGAAGCGCAGGCCTCCCACCAATTTCCACTGGGGCGCGATTTGCACGACGTCTTGCGCATAGACGCCGACGCTCTTGGCATTGAACGTGTTGTAAACCCACGTGCGGGTGTCGTCGCGCGATGCGCCGTCGTTGGGGGTGCCGACGCGCGTGGTGCGAACGCTCAGCGGTGCCGTGTTGGGCAGCGCACCGCCCCCGTTGTTTTGGTTGCGCCGGGCATCTTCGTCGGTGATGTCGATGCCGGCGGTGAGGTGGTGTTTCATGCCGCCGAGCTCGAACTTGTTGCTGTAGTCGCTTTGCAGCTGCGTGATGTCGCTGATGCCGCGGCGGCCCTTGAAGTTGTTGCGGCTCAAGATCGTGTTGGGTCCGGGCGGGTTGGCAAGGCTCACGGTTTGCCCCGGACACAGCGTGGCGTTGTTTTGGCAGAACGAGGTAACTGTCGCCCACAGGTCGCGCTCATAGCGGCCGTGGCGCAGCGTGGTGCGCAGCTCCTCGTTGGGGCCGAAGCGGTGGGTGTGTGACAGGGTCAGAACCGTCTGTTCGCTGTTGGTGTAGTCGCTCGCCAGGCCATAGAAATTCTTCGCGGGCAGCACCGGCACGATCATGCGCTTGGGGTCGCCGGTGTTGCCGGTGAGCAGCCAGGGGTGGTTATAGATGGGACGCTGTTCGGTTTTGAGGTGGTAGAGGTCGACCTGAAACTCGTCGCGCTCGCCAATGCCCGTGCGCCAGCTGGCCGCCAGGCCTTTGCGGTCGTCCTTGGCCCCCCAGTTGTCGGCGTCTTGCACCATGGCGTTCAGGCGGATGGCGCTGCTGGGGCCGAGTTGTTTGTTCAAGTCGGCTTGCACGCGGCGGTGGTTGCCGTTGCCGATGGTGGCCTCGACCTCGTAGCGATCCATCAGGAAGGGCTGTTTGGTGACCTGGTTGACCACGCCACCGGTGGAGCCTTTGCCAAACAGCATCGACGCCGAGCCTTTGAGGACCTCGACGCGCTCGGTGGCGAAGGTGTCGCGGGTGATCAGCTGCGCTTCGCGCATGCCGTCGCGGAAGATGTCACCCGCTTGGCCCAGCGAGAAGCCGCGCAGGCGCACGTCTTCTTCCCCGGTCTCACCGGCCTGGAAGGTCACACCGGCGGTGGTGCGCAGCACGTCACGGAAGTCGTCCAGGTTGCGGTCGTTGAGCAGCTGTTCCGTCATGACCGTGACGTTTTGCGGGATGTCGCGCAGGGACTGCTCGCCCTTGCCCAGCCGGGTTGTCTCCGGCTTGAGCGTGGATTTGCTGCGGATTTCGACCGGCTCTTTTTGGTCGGTGACGGTCACGGTGCCCAGGGTCCCCGCCGTGTCGTTGGCAGGAGTAGGGGCGGTTTGCGCGATCGCCTGGAGGCTGCCAGCCAGCAGCAGCGCACCCAACGGGAGGACGGCCGTCGGGCGCAGAGGACTGGGTGGTAACGCAGAGGGATGGGCGTGGTGTTCGGGTGATGTCATCATCGGTTGGACCAAGCGTGAAGGGTGCACGGCTGTGCGTGCGGGAAAGAAAAAGAAAACCGATTCCTATTTACGTAGTATACACAAACGAGAATGGTTCTTGTTACGATCAATGGCGACAGCGTCCGCCTAAGGGTGTGATAACAACTATCAATGACTGGTGGCGATTGATGTGGGCTATGATTCAGGCGTCATCCCGGCAGGATCGACGCGTTCAGTGGTCGCCTCTGCCAGGATGCTTTCCTTTGTCCAACCTCAGCAGAAAGGCAACGCAACCATGTCTGTCATCAACAAGCAAGTCCAGCCCTTCAAGGTTCAGGCTTTCCACAACGGGAAGTTCGTCGAGATCACCGAGCAGTCCCTCAAGGGCCACTGGTCGGTGCTGATCTTCATGCCGGCTGCGTTCACCTTCAACTGCCCGACCGAGGTGGAGGATGCCGCCGACCACTACGCCGAGTTCCAGAAGCTCGGCGCCGAGGTGTACGTCGTCACCACCGACACGCACTTCTCGCACAAGGTGTGGCACGAGACCTCGCCCGCGGTGGGCAAGGCCAAGTTCCCGCTGATCGGCGACCCGACGCACCAGCTCACGCGCCAGTTCGACGTGCACATCGACGAGGAGGGCCTGGCGCTGCGCGGTACCTTCATCCTCAACCCGGAAGGCGTGATCAAGACCGCCGAGATCCACGACAACGCCATCGCGCGTGACGTGAAGGAGACGCTGCGCAAGCTCAAGGCGGCCAAGTACGTGGCCGAGCACCCGGGCGAGGTCTGCCCGGCCAAGTGGAACGAGGGGGCCAAGACCATCGCCCCGTCGCTGGATCTGGTCGGCAAGATCTGACGCTGATCCGTGCGGGTGGTCTCACGCCACCCGCACCCCGGGGCGCGCTCGCCCCGGGGCCGATCGCGCCGCTGACCCGGTCACCCAACGCACACCCCTGCAGGAGCGATACCCATGCTCGACGCCCAACTCCAAACCCAACTGCAAAACTATCTCACGTACGTCAAGCAACCGTTCGAGCTGGTGGCCACGCTGGATGACTCGGCCAGCTCGCGCGAGCTGCTGGAACTGCTGCAAACCATCGAGCGCTTGTCGGAGGGCAAGATCACGCTGCGCACCGACGGCACGGCGGTGCGGCGCCCGTCGTTCGCGATCCGCCGCCCGGACGGCACGCCGAACCTGACGTTTGCCGCCGTGCCGCTGGGGCACGAATTCACCTCGCTCGTGCTCGCGTTGCTGTGGGCGGGCGGTCACCCGCCGAAGGTGGCACCGGAGGCGCTGGCGCAGGCGCGCGCGCTCGACGGCGAACACCACTTCGAGGTGTTCATGTCGCTGTCGTGTCACAACTGCCCAGACGTGGTGCAGGCGCTGGCGCTGCTGGCGATCGTCAACCCGCGCGTGCACACCACGGTCATCGACGGGGCGCTGTTTCAGCAAGAGGTCGAGCAGCGCAACGTCATGGCGGTGCCGCTCGTGCTGCGCAATGGCGAGGTGTTTCACTCGGGGCGCGCGTCGCTGGAGGAGCTGCTTGCCAAGTTGGACACAGGTGCCGCGGCGCGTGCGGCCGCGCAGCTCGCGGCCAAGGAGCCGTTTGACGTCCTGATCGTCGGCGGCGGTCCCGCCGGGGCGGCGGCTGCGGTGTATGCGGCGCGCAAGGGTATCCGCACGGGGGTGGTGGCGCAGCGTTTTGGCGGGCAGGTCAACGACACGCTCGCGATCGAGAACTACATCTCGGTGCTGGAGACCGACGGGCCGAAGTTCGCCGCGGCGCTGGAGGCGCAGGTGCGCCACTACGGGGTCGACCTGATCAATGGGCAGTCCGCAGCGGCACTGCTGCCGCCGGAGGCGGTGGGGGGCTACGTCGGGGTGCGTCTCGACAACGGGGCGACGCTGCGTGCGCGCAGCGTGATTCTGGCCACTGGCGCGCGCTGGCGCAACCTCAACGTGCCGGGCGAGGCCGAGTACAAGAACCGCGGCGTGGCCTACTGCCCGCACTGCGACGGTCCGTTGTTCAAGGGCAAGCGCGTCGCGGTCATCGGGGGTGGCAATTCCGGCGTGGAGGCGGCGATCGACCTGGCCGGCATCGTGCAGCACGTCACGCTGCTGGAATACGCCGAGCAACTCAAAGCCGACGCGGTGCTGGTCGACAAACTCAGAAGCCTGCCCAACGTGACGGTGCTGACGCAGGCGCAGACGCTGGAGGTGCAGGGCGACGGTCAGCGCGTCACGGGGTTGCGCTATCGGGATCGCGCCAGCGGCGCCGAGCACACGATCGCGCTGGAGGGTGTGTTCGTGCAGATCGGCCTGGTGCCCAACACCGAATGGCTCGATGGTGTGATCGAGCGCAACCGCTTCGGTGAGATCGTGGTGGACGCCAAGGGGCACACCAGCGTGCCCGGGGTGTTTGCCGCCGGTGACTGCACGACCGTGCCGTACAAGCAGATCGTCATCGCGGCGGGCGAGGGGGCCAAGGCGGCGCTGTCGGCGTTCGACTACCTGATCCGCACCCCTGTCCCGTCGTCGGCTGCTGTGTCGGCGAATACCGAGGCCGAGGTCGCGTTGCCTGCCTGAGCGGCTTGGCGCTTTCTTGCCGGTGCCCTGTGGGGCACCTTTTTTTCCAGCTGTATCGTAATGCGAGTTATTCGTGTTACGATTTGTGGTGAGAGCTCGGTCTCAAGAAAGGAGTGTTTCATGCGAGGAGAAGCGGGGCGGTGGCGCTGGCGTGCTGTGGCATGGGCCGCAGCGTGGGTGGCGGCGACGGCGTGGGCGCAGTCGGCTGATGAGCCGTTGCCGGCGGTGGTGGTGACGGGTGCGCGCAGCGAGCGTGCGCCGAACGAGGTGCCCGCCACCATCGATGTGCTCGGCGGCGAGGCGCTCAACCCTGCGGAGGTGCAAGATATTCGTGATCTGGTGCGTGACCTGCCCAACGTGAGCGTGCGTCGCGCGGCGGTGCGGTTCTCGGCCGTCTCGCCCGGGGGGACGGGTCGTGAGGGCAACGCCGGCTTCAACATCCGAGGGCTGGAGGGCAATCGCGTGTTGCTGCTGGTTGATGGCGTGCGCATGCCACGGGAGTTGGTCAGCGGCGTTTTCGGCTCGGCCGCGTTCGGGCGCGACTACTACGACATGGGGCTCATCGATCGGGTGGAGATCCAGCGCGGGGCTGCGTCCGCGTTATACGGTTCGGACGGTTTGGCGGGCATCGTCGCGATGCAGACCATCCAGCCTCAAGCGCTGTTGCAGCCTGGGGCGACGTTGGGCGGGCGGGCGGTGATGGCTTACGACGAAGAAGATCGGCATCGTCGGCTGGGCTTGACCGTCGCCGGGCGCGCCAGCGAGGCGTGGTCGTGGCTGGGGGCGGTGCAGCTGGGGCGCGCGCGCGAGCTCGACAATCAGGGCACGGTGGACGCCCCCAACAGCACCCGAACGCGTCCCAACCCTGAGCGCATGGAACAGTCAGCGGTATTGGCCAAGGCCGTCTGGCAGCCCGATGCGCGGCAGCGGCAGCAGTTCACCGTGGAGCACCTGGAGCGCGACGGGCGGGTGGAGGCGCTCAGTGGGCGGTCGGTCACTATCTCGAGTCCGCTGTCGGTGGCCGATTTGGACGGCACGCTCGATATGCGGCGCACCCGCTTTTCGTGGGACGGGCGCTGGCGCGTAGACGCCGCCTGGGCCGACGAAATGCAGGTACTGCTGGCGTGGCAGCAGGCAAGGGCACAAGAGTCGGCAATCGAATTTCGTCCGCTGCAGCCCGCTGCGACGCAAGAGCGCGAGCGCACGGTACGGTATGGCGAAAACCTCTGGCAAGCGTCCTGGCAGGCGCAGCGCAGCGTATCGTTGGGCAAGGATTGGGGTGTGCGCACGGTATATGGCCTGGATTTGACCCGCACCGAGTTGGATAACCTGGTGACGGGGCGGGTGCCGCCGTCGTACGAGCGTTATCCGCTCAAGCGCTTCCCGGACACGGTGGAGCGCAACACGGCGCTGTTCGTGCAGACCGAGTGGGCCAGCGAGGCCTTCAGTGTGATACCGGCGCTGCGTTGGGATCGCGTGGAGCTGGACGCGCGGCGCGATGCCTTGTATCCGCGCGATCCGGCGTCGCTGCGCGACGACGCACTCTCGCCCAAGCTGGGGATGATTTGGCGCTACGCGCCGGGTGCCCAACTGTACGCCAACTGGGCTGCCGGGTTTCGGGCACCCGGGGCGCTGCAGTTGAACAACTTTTTCGAAAATCTGGCGGGGGCGGGGTTTGCCTATCGAACGATTCCCAACCCCAACCTCAAGCCCGAGACCAGTCACACCCTGGAGTTGGGTTGGCGGCGACAGGGCGACACGTGGCAGACCGAGGCGGTGGTTTTTCGAGGGCGCTACCGCGACTTTATCGAGGATTTGGTGCCCGTGTCGGGCGTGGGTACGGCGAGCGATCCGATCACGTACCAAGCGGTCAACCGCGACCGCGTGACGTTGCGGGGCGTCGAGTTCAAGGTGCGTTGGTCCATCACGCCCCTAACGACATTGCGCGTGGCTTATGGGCTGACAAAAGGAACCGTGGACACGACGGGGCGGCCGCTCAACTCTGTCAATCCGCCGGAGCTCGTGGTTGGGGTGGAGCATCGATTGAATGAGGCGTGGACACTGGGCGCAACGGCGCGCCACGTGTGGGCCAAACGCGCGTCGGATGTCGACGCCAGCGGTTTGAGTGGTGGCCCGTTCTTGCCGCCGAGCTTTACGACGCTCGATGTGCGGGCGCGCTGGCGCATCGATCGGGATTGGCAGTTGAGTGCGACGGTGCGCAATGTTGCCGATCGGAAATATTGGGAGTGGACGAACGTGCGTGGGTTGTCGGCGACGTTGCCGGTCATCGATGCTTACAGCGCGCCGGGCAGAGCGGTGTCGGTGGCGCTGACACGCACCTTCTGAAGTGTGGTTACAAACCCGGAGGTTGATCATGGAACGACAAGAGCTGGAAGCTGTACGCGCCGAAGCACAACGGGTGCGCGCTGTAATGGCACAAGCGCGCACGCGTGGACAGCGCCAACGGGAAGCGGCGATCGCTGCGGCAACCAGTGAGGGGGCGGCGTTGGCGGCACACACGCCGGCGCTTTGGCCCGATCGGCGTGCGACGGATACCGGCCCTTACGTCCAGCCACTGCGGCCGGACTGGCTGGCGTTGTTGCGAGCGCTGCAACCCTGTGGGCCATTGATGGCACTGACACGCAACGACAGCGTGGTCCACGAAAAAGTGGGGGTGTACGAAAATCTTTCCGCCGAAGGGGGCGTCGGCTTGGCGCTGGGGCGCGATATCGATTTGCGCTTATTTTTCCAGCATTGGCAGGCGGGGTTTGCGGTTTCCGATGCGCCGGGGGAGGTGCCGCGCAGCATTCAAATTTTTGACGACACGGGGCAAGCCGTGCACAAGATATTTGTGCGACCGAACTCCGATACGCGGGCTTGGCAATCGGCGCTGGCACCTTTTCTCGACGAGGGGCGCTTGCCATCGGTGTTTTTGGCGTCACGCGATGCAGATGACGACAGAGGGGAGTCCAGTTGCGATGCTGCGGAATTTTTGCACGCGTGGTCGCAGATGACCGATACCCACGAGTTTTTTGGTTTGCTCAAGCGTTTTGGTGTCAGTCGCTGGCAGGCGATGCAGTTGGCCCGGGGGCACTACACCGAAAGGAAAGCGCCCTCCGCAGTGGAGCGCTTGTTGCAAGCCGCGGCTTTCGAGGGGGAGCCGATAATGGTTTTTGTGGGCAACCGCGGTTGTATCCAGATTCACACCGGCCCCGTGCGGCGGGTGGAGACGCTGGATCTGCATGGGCAAACCTGGGTCAATGTGCTGGATGAAGGGTTCAATCTGCATCTGTTGCTCGACGATGTCGACAGTTGCTGGGTGGTGCGAAAACCTACCGTGGACGGTGAGGTGACCTCCCTTGAGGTTTATGACCGACGCGGTCGGTGTGTCGCCATGTTGTTTGGCGCGCGCAAGCCCGGACAGCCGGAGTCCGGTGCTTGGCGGGGTTTGTTGCGGGCGCTGGAAGAGGTGACGGCATGACCCCACGCGTGCTGTCGTGGCGGCGCCGGTCATGGCTCGGCGCAATGGCGGGCGGCGTGGCGGCAGCGTGGGGATGGCCGTCGTGGGCGCGGCCGACGCCGCTGCGCTTGGTCAGCGTGTCGGGTGCGTTGACCGAAGTGGTTTATGTGTTGGGTCAACAAGACAAGCTCGTGGGGGTGGACAGCACCAGCACCTACCCGGATGCGGCGCAGCGCCTGCCACGGGTGGGGTATATGCGCCAGCTCTCAGCCGAGGGAATTTTGTCGCTGCGGCCGACGGCATTGCTGGCCACGACGGAAGCGGGACCCGCAGCGGTGATACGTCAGTTACGGGATGCGGGGCTGCGCATGCACGTGGTGCCCGTCGAGTATACGTGGGAGGATGTGCGGCGCAAAATCGAAGTCGTCGGCGAGGCCACTCAGGCGCAATCGCAGGCCCGCTTTCTTTGGCAGCAGATCGCGTCCGCGCGCGACGAGCTGCAGCGGCGCGTCGCCGCAGTGTCGGCGCAATCGCCCCAAGCGATATTTGTGTTGGGGCATGGGGGCAGTCCCTTGGTGGCTGGGCGACAAACCGCGGGCGACGCGGTGTTGCGCTTGATGGGAGCGCGCAATCCCTTGCACGACCACTACGAGGGCTATCGGCCACTCAATGCCGAGGCGTTGGCGGGGTTGGCACTCGACGCCGTGGTGACCACGCGTGAGACCGTGCAGGCGCTCGGTGGCGAGGCGCAGTGGTGGGAGCGCCCCCATTGGCAGGCCGTGCTGCGCCGGGGAAAACGCCCGGTGCTGTGGTACGAAGATGCGCTGGCGCTGCTGGGTTTTGGTCCGCGGTTGCCCGCGGTGCTGCGCCGCGGGGCGAGGGCGCTGGGGACATGGCAGGGTTGACGGTGCGCGGGGGCGGCGCACGGCGATTGCCGGGTGCGCCGACGCTGACAGCCTTGGTGCTGGTGACGCTGCTGGCCGTTGGGTGGGCGGGGCGTCAAGGGGCCTTGGGCATTGGCTGGGAGGTGCTGTGGGAGGTTTCCGACCCCTCCTTGGCAGGTCCCGCTTGGGTTTTTTGGCACCTTCGTCTGCCACGAATGGCGCTGGCGCTGCTGGTCGGTGCGGGACTGGGTGTGGCCGGGGCGTTGATGCAGGGGCTGTTTCGCAATCCGTTGGCGGATCCGGGCGTGGTGGGTGTCAGCAGCGGTGCGGCGCTCGCCGCCGGTCTGACCATCGTTGTGTTGGCCAATGTTTGGCCCGAAGCACCGCGGTTACTGGGCAGCTGGACGCTGGTGCTCATGGCGTTCGTTGGCGGGCTGGTCACGACGGGGTGGGTGTACCGATTGGCTCAGAGCGAGCACGGCTTGCGCGTGGGGGTGATGCTGTTGGCGGGTATCGCCGTCAACGCGCTGGCCGGGGCGGGCATAGGTATGCTGGGGTATGTGGCCAACGATGAGCAGCTGCGCAACTACCAGTTGTGGATGCTGGGGAGTCTGGCCGGGGCGCGCTGGGCGTCGGTGGGTACCTTGGCCGCGGTGGTGTTGCCGTTGTGCGTGTGGTCGCTGGTGTGGGCGCGCCCGCTCAACGCGCTGGCACTGGGAGAGGCGCAAGCGGTTTTGTTGGGCGTGCCGGTCGAGCGCTTGAAGCGCACGGTCTTGTGGAGCACGGCGGCGCTGACAGGGGCGTGCACGGCCACCGTGGGGGCCGTGGGATTCATCGGTTTGGTGGCACCGCACATGGTGCGGATGTTGTTGGGGCCGGATCACCGCTGGGTCATCCCGGGCTCCGCCCTGATGGGAGGGTGTCTGGTGGTGCTGGCCGATGCAGCGGCGCGTACCTGGCTGGCCCCGGCGGAGATGCCGCTGGGGGTATTGACTGCGCTGATGGGGGGTCCCCTGTTCGTCGCTTTGTTGCGCCGCGCCCGCCATCTGGAGGGCGAGCGGTGAGCATGGGGGCATCCGAGGCGGCCGCTTCGCCGGCGGTGGGGGTGCGCGATGTCCGTGTGATGGCGGGCAAGCGCTGCCTGTTGACGGTGTCCGATTTGCAGCTGCAGCCTGGACGGTTGGTTGCGGTGCTGGGCCCCAACGGTGCGGGCAAATCCACCCTGCTGGGGGTGATGGGAGGGTGGATACGGTATCAGGGAACATGCCATTGGGAGGGGCGCGAGCTGTCGAGTTGGTCCGTGACCGAGTTGGCGCGTCGCCGAGCGGTCATGATGCAGCAAAGCACGGTCGCTTTTGACTTTACGGCCGAAGAGGTGGTGCGCTTGGGGCGCTATCCGCACCGACACTCACCGCACGCGGACGAGGATGCACTGGTTCTCGAGGCCATGCGCGCGGCCGACGTGGTGCATTTGCGTCAGACGGTGTTGGGCGTGCTCAGCGGCGGGGAGCGGGCCCGCGTGCACTGGGCGCGCGCGTGGGCACAGCTGGAGTGCCCGGGGTGGCCCCAGCGACGCCCCCAAGCGGCTGGGTGGCTGCTGCTGGATGAGCCGACGGCAGCGTTGGATCTGGCTCACCAGCACCGCCTGTTGGCGCTGCTGCGCCAAGCGTGCGAGGCGCACGGCTTGGGTGCCGTGGTGGTGTTGCACGACTTGAACTTGGCCCTGCGCTATGCGCACGAGGCGGTGCTCGTTTGTGATGGCACCGTTTGCAGTCACGGAGCCGTTCGGGATGTGTTGCAGCCACAGCGCATCGGCGCGGTGTGGCGGGTGCAGGCCCGCTGGCTCGATGACACGGCGACGGGCCTGCCCTATTTGGTCATTTGAGGTCTTCGACCAGTAACTGCATGATGCGTTGGGCGTCTGTGCTGGGCGCGCTTTGGCCTTGCGCGTCGAGCACGGTCACGCGGGTGCCGCCTTCTGCGGCTGCCACGCGAATACGGTAGCGGCTGGGGGCCGTCGGCGCAGGGCTGCTCTTGAACCAGCCGGTGATGCGCCCGAAGAAGCCGGGCTCCTTGCTCGCCGTGTTTTCGTCCGGCGGCACGTAGCGCACGAAGTAGGTGCCCTCGGCGCGGTTGCGGTCCTCGACGGTGAAGCCGCTGCGGTCCAGCGCGAGGCCGACGCGGCGCCACGCGCGGTCGAAGTTCTCGTCGATGACGACCGTGGGTTGGCCGTTGACGGTTTCCAGCCGCGCCACGGCCGGTCGCACGCCGGCCGCGATCGCGGCTTTGGACTGTTCCTCACTGACGCCGAGCTTGACCATCAGGCGGCGCAGGAACTCGGCCTCCAGCTCGGGGTCGGCCGGGCGCGGCTGCCAGACGGTGTTGTCCTTGCGTTCGGTCGAGTAGACCTCGACCATGCCGCGGTGGCTGATGAAGATGTCGCTACCGCCATTGGCGTTGCGCTCGACGCGGGTGCGGAACTTGTCGCGCTCACCCGTGGAGTAAAGGTTGTCGAACAGCTTGCCGATGGTGGCGCGGATGATGTCCTGCGGGATCTTGGCGCGGTTCTCGGCCCAGTCGGTTTCCATCAGCCCGAGCTGCGGTTGGTCGAGCGTGAGCAGAAACCCGTTTTCCTGCCAGAAGTCGCGCAGCGCCGGCCACAGCGCGTCGGGCGTGCGGTCGACGACCAGCCAGCGCTGGTTGCCGGCGCGCTCGATGCGCACGTCGCCGATCTGGCTGGGGGCGGCCGTGCCGGTGGGGCGCGCGGCCGCGCTCGCCTGGTAGCCGGATGCGGTCACGGTCGTGCCCGGCAGCACGTAGCGCGAGTCGCGCGCGAGCTGCGTCAGGTCCGGCGGCACCTCCAGGCTGTTGACCTGCTTGGCGCTCTTGTAGTCGATGCGGGTTTCCTCGAGCACCGAGCAGCCGCTGGCGAGCAGGGCGGCCAGGGCGAGCGGGGCCAGACGGGTGGGAGCCGGAAAGCGAAGGCGTCGGGTGGCGGGCATGGTGATCCTCGGGTGATCGGGGGTGCGCGCGCGGGATGGGTTCATCACAGCAGGCCGGCGGCGCGCAGGGCCGCTTCCACCGCGCCGTGGTGAGCGGGGGACAGCGGCGTCATCGGCAGGCGCAGCGTCGGGCCGCACAGGCCCAGGCGGGCCATGGCCCACTTGACGGGAATGGGGTTGGCCTCGACGAAGAGCTGCTTGTGCAGCGGCATCAACTGCATCTGGATGCGCATCGCGGTGCGCGCGTCGCCCGCGATGGCCGCCGCGCACAGCTCGTGCATCAGGCGCGGCGCGACGTTGGCGGTGACGCTGACGTTGCCCTGGCCGCCGCACAGCATCAACGCGACGGCCGTCGCATCATCACCGGAGTACACGGCAAAGTGCGCAGGCTTTTCGCGAATGAGCCACTGGGCGCGCTCAATGTTGCCGGTGGCCTCCTTGATGCCGACGATGCCCGGGATTTCGGCCAGACGCAACACGGTTTCGGGCAGCAAATCGGCGACGGTGCGGCCGGGCACGTTGTAGAGGATGATCGGCAGGTCACCGGTCGCCTCGGCGATGGCCTTGAAGTGCCGGTACAGCCCTTCCTGCGTCGGTTTGTTGTAGTAGGGCACGACCTGCAACTGGCAGTCGGCACCGACCTTGCGGGCAAATTCGGCCAGTGCGATGGCTTCGCGTGTCGAATTGCCGCCGCAGCCGGCCATGATGGGGCGGCGGCCCGCGGCTCTTTCCACGGCCACGCGAATGATCTCGCAGTGTTCTTCGACAGTGACAGTGGGCGACTCGCCGGTCGTGCCGACCACGCCGATGCAGTCGGTGCCTTGTTCGATGTGCCAGTCGATCAGTTTGCGCAGCGTGTCGTAATCGACGCTGCCGTCCTCGTGCATCGGGGTGACGAGGGCGACGATACTGCCGGTGATGGGCTTCATGGGATGTGTTCGGGCCGAGTGAATCGTGCAGCGGGCATTCTAACCACGCGCGTGCCGCCCCGCGCCACGCGCGATGGATGGCGCGGCGCGCTACAGCGGGTAGCGCGGCGGGGCGAGGGGATCGTGGGGCAGCTCCCGCACCGCGGCGATGCGCTGCACGAAGCGCGCCGGGGCGTCGAGGAACCCGTCCTCGTACGCGACGACGCGCAGCCCTTCGCAGGCGCGCAGCAGCTCGCCCGGGGCGAGCAGGAAGTCCGCCCGGGCCGGGCGCCCCACCGTCTCGTTACCCTGGGCGAAGGTCTCGTACAGCAGCACGCCGCCCGGGGCGACCGACGCGACGAGCGTGGGCAGCAGCGGCCGCCACAGGTAGTTCGTCACAACCACGACGTCGAAGCGTTTTCCGGGTAGCGGCCACGGGCCGTTTTCGATATCGGCCTCGATGGGCGTCAGGTGGGGATGCGCGGCGGGCAGCGCGGCGAGCGCCTGCGCGTCGCGGTCCACGGCGGTGACCTGATACCCCTGCGCGAGCAGCCAGCGCACGTGCCGGCCGCGGCCGCAGGCGACGTCCAGCGCGCGGCGCGGGCGGCCGTCGGAGGGGTCCAGCGTCCGCATCAGCGGCGCAAAACGCGTGATCCACGGCGAGGGCGGCAGGTCGGCGCAGGACATGGCGGGATGAAGCGTGCGGAGGCGGTGGGGGAGGGCGTGGGGGGCGCAAGGGATGGTGAGCCGTCAGAAACAGCTCCAGAGCTGATCGGCGAGCGTGCGCAGGAAATCCGCGCGCCCGTAGCTCGCGAACACGGCCGCGCACAGGCCGATCGCCACCCCCCACGCGAGCGCGCGCCACAGCGACGCACGCGGGCGTGCGGCGGGCGATCCGCGATCGGGGCTGGGGGTGGGGCGGTCGGGCGGGAGCATGGGGCGCAACCGGCTCAGGCAGGCGTTTCAGGCGGCGCTGGCACCTGCTGCGCGCACGGGGCCGCGGCGGATCGGCGACTCGACGATCGGCCAGTTGACGACCGCGGCGAAGACGCCGAGCGCGATGGACATCCACCACACGATGTCGTAGCTGCCGGTACGGTCGTAGAGCCAGCCGCCCAGCCACACACCGAGGAAGCTGCCGACCTGGTGGCTGAAAAAGACGAAGCCGCCCAGCATCGACAGGTGCGCAACGCCAAAGATCTGCGCGACGATCGCGTTGGTCGGCGGCACGGTGGACAGCCACAGCAGCCCCATCGCCGCGGCGAACAGGGACACGCTCCACGGCGTCAGCGGCGCGGCGAGGAACAGTGTGATGGCCACCGAGCGCAGCAGGTAGATGGCGGCAAGGATCTTGCGCTTCGCGAGGCGCTGGCCGAGTGCGCCGGCGGCGTAGGTGCCGAAGACGTTGAACAGCCCGATCAACGCCAGCGCCGTGCTCGCGACCTGGGGCGAGAGCCCCTGGTCCTTGAGGTAGCTGGGCATGTGCACGCCGATGAACACCACCTGGAAGCCGCAGACGAAATAGCCCGCCATCAGCAGCTGGAAGCTGCGGTGGCCGAACGCCTCGCGCATCGCCTGCGCGATGGTCTGCTCGCGCACGGCCGCGGGCGAGCCGCCCGTGAAATCGGGCTCGCGCAGCCCCCACGCCAGCGGCCCGATCAGCAGCACCGCACCGGCGAGTACGAGCAGCGCCTGCTGCCAGCCTAGCGCGGCGATCAGCCAGCCCTCCACCGGTACCATCAGGAACTGCCCGAACGAGCCAGCCGCCGCCGCCAGCCCCATCGCCCACGAGCGGCGCTCGGCCGGGATCTGGCGGCCGATGACACCGTAGATGATCGCGTAGGTGGTGCCGGCCTGGGCAGCGCCAATCAGCACCCCGGTCGTCAGCGCAAACAGCAGCGGCGCGGTCGCCAGCGCCATGCCCGCCAGCCCCAGTGCGTACAGCACCGCGCCGCCGAGCAGCACGCGGTACGGGCCGAAGCGGTCGGCCAGCATCCCCGCGAAGATGCCAAACGCCCCCCACGCGAGGTTTTGCACCGCCATCGCGAAGGCGAAGGTCTCGCGTGTCCACCCCTGCGCCTGGGTGATGGGTTGCAACCACAGGCCAAAGCCGTGGCGGATGCCCATCGAGAGGGTGACGATCAGCGCGCCGCACAGCAGCACCTGGGCGGCGGAAAGACGGCGGGTGTCGGCCATGGCCTGAACTGTAGCGGAAGCCGCCGCGCGGCGCAGCCGCCAACGGCGCGGTGATGCGGCGCGGATGGCGAACGAATTGCAGCCTGGATGTCAGCTACCGGGGCCAAGTCCTTGCTGGAATGGGGGTATTCGCGGTTTTCCCATGCCGCTGTGGATAACTTTGTGGGAAACCCGTGGTCACGCCGTGCAAAGCCCGATCCCACAAGGGTTTGAACAAAATGCCCAAATTTTCAGCAGGCATAAAACATTTGAAAAAACAAATGGATGCGACTATTTTCCGAGTGCGCTTCGGTGCGAACGAGAGAGGCGCCGGCGTTGCGGATCGATGGGCGGCACCGGCGCGGCGTGTGCACAACCACGGACCGTGCCGCCTGTCAAGCCCCGCAACAGCCCCATAACCGCCCCGGTAACGGCCCCCGCCGCAGCACCCGGACCGCCCCGCGCGCGGGGCGGCGTGGTCCGTACAATCCGCCGCCATGTCCGTATCCGCCACCGAGTCCACCGCGTCCACCGGCTACGCCGAGAGTGCCATCCGGGTGCTCAAGGGACTGGAGCCCGTGCGCCAGCGGCCGGGCATGTACACCCGCACCGATTCGCCGCTGCACATCGTGCAGGAGGTGATCGACAACGCCGCCGACGAGGCCCTCGCAGGGCATGCCCGGCGCATCCGCGTGACGCGCCATGCGGACGGATCGGTCAGCGTCGAGGACGACGGCCGCGGCATCCCGCACGGGCTGCATCCCGAGGAGCAGGCCCCGGTGCTGGAGCTGGTCTTCACCCGCTTGCACGCCGGGGGCAAGTTCGACAAGGGCAAGGGCGGCGCCTACAGCTTCTCCGGTGGGCTGCACGGGGTCGGCGTGAGCGTGACCAACGCGCTGGCCAGCCGCCTGGAGGTCGAGAGCCACCGCGACGGGCATGTGGCGCGCATCGCGTTCGCGGACGGCGAGGTGGCCGAGCCGCTGACACGCCGGCCGCTGCAACCCGGCGAGCGGCGCCAAGGGACGACCGTGCGCGTGTGGCCCGACGCGCGCTATTTCGACAGCGTCGAGCTGCCGATGGCGGAGCTGACGCACCTGCTGCGCAGCAAGGCGGTGCTACTGCCCGGCGTGACGGTGACGCTCACCGACGAAAAGACCCGGCAGACGCAGAGCTGGCAGTTCAAGGGCGGGCTGCGCGACTACCTGCAGCAGACGCTCGCGGCCGAGCCGCTGATCCCGCTCTTCGAGGGCGAGGGGTACGCGCCCGCGGGGGACGACAGCTTTGCCGAGGGCGAGGGCGCGGCGTGGGTCGTTGCCTTCACCGAGGACGGACCGCTGTTGCGCGAGAGCTACGTCAACCTGATCCCCACGCCCGCGGGCGGCACGCACGACAGCGGGCTGCGTGAGGGGCTCTTTCAGGCGGTGCGCAGCTTCATCGAGCTGCACGCGCTGCTGCCCAAGGGGGTCAAGCTGCTGCCGGAGGACGTGTTCGCGCGGGCGAGCTATGTGCTGTCGGCCAAGGTGCTCGATCCGCAGTTCCAGGGGCAGATCAAGGAGCGGCTCAATTCGCGCGACGCGCTGCGGCTGGTGGCGTCGTTCGTGCGCCCGGCGCTGGAGCTGTGGCTGCACCAGCACGTGGAGCACGGCAAGCGGCTCGCGGAGCTGGTGATTCGCACCGCGCAAAGCCGCCAGAAGGCGGCGCAGAAGGTGGAAAAGCGCAAGAGCTCGGGGGTGGCGGTGCTGCCGGGCAAGCTCACCGACTGCGAAAGCCGCGATCTCGCGCGCAACGAGCTGTTTCTGGTCGAGGGCGACAGCGCCGGCGGCAGTGCCAAGATGGGCCGCGACAAGACGTTTCAGGCGGTGCTGCCGCTGCGCGGCAAAATCCTCAACACGTGGGAGGTGGAGCCGCAGCGGCTCTTTGCCAACCAGGAGGTGCACGACATCGCGGTGGCCATCGGCGTGGACCCGCACCGCCGCGGCGACGCGGTGGACTTGAGCGGCCTGCGCTACGGCAAGATCTGCATCCTCAGCGACGCCGACGTCGACGGCGCGCACATCCAGGTGCTGCTGCTGACCCTGTTTTTCCGCCACTTCCCGGCGCTGATCGAGGCCGGGCACGTGTTCGTCGCGCGCCCGCCGCTGTACCGTGTGGACGTGCCGGCGCGCGGCAAAAAGCCCGCGGGCAAGTTCTACGCGCTCGACGACGGTGAGCTCACGGCGATCCTCGACAAATGCGCGCAGGACGGTGTGCCGCGTGAGAAGTGCCAGATCAGCCGCTTCAAGGGTTTGGGCGAGATGAGCGCGGAGCAGTTGTGGGACACGACGCTGAACCCCGACACCCGTCGCCTGCTGCCGGTGACGCTGGGCGACGGGGATGCGGCCGCGACCGTGCGCTGCTTCGACCAGCTGATGGGCAAGGGCGAGGCGGCTGCCCGGCGCGAGCTGTTAGAGCGCTACGGCGACGCGGTGGACGTCGACGTCTGAGTCGCTTGAACGGCGGGGTCCGTCGTGGCCCGGTGCCCCCACCACTGCCACGCGGCATGGTGCAGCAGTGCCGCCGTCCAGCACAGCCACGCGGTCCACAAGGTGTGGCTCGGGTAATGCGCGCCGCGCACCGTCTGCACCGCGCCAAACGCCAGCCCCACGAGGCCGATGCCGATCCACAGGTACCACGCCACCGGCCACGCGGCCGCACCGGGCCGTCGGCGCGGGGCCCACGCCAGGGCCAGCGGCCACCAGCCGAATGCGGCGGAAGCGTGCCCGCCGGGGAAGCATCGGCCCGGTCCGCCGTCGGGCACCCCCCACGCCCAGTGTGACACCCACTGCGCCGTTCCGCCGTAGCGCGCCAGGTCCCACGGACAGCTGGTCAGGCTCGAGCGTTTGAGGGCGGCGATGAGCAGCAGGCACAGCGTGACGCCCAACGCCGCTTCGAGCCAGCGGCGGCTGCGGGCGTCGCGCCAGCCGTGGCGAACCAGCGCGAGCACCGTGCATCCCCACAGCCCCGCGAACAGCCACGCGACCACCGTGCGCGCGGCGTCGTGGCCCCAGTGCGCAAGCCACGGGTGGTGACGCCAGCCGAACCCCGTCGCGTCGGCCCAGCGGTCCATGACCCAGCGGTCCAGGCCGCTCGCATCCCAGGCCAGTACGAGCACGGCAAGCGCCCCCCACAGGCGCAGCGCCGGCGACGTCCACCACCGCGCGCCGCGGCCGAACGGGCGGGCGGTGGCCGTGTGTTCATGTCCCATGCCCACAGTACACTGCGGCCGGATTAACCGTGGCTTAAGCGCTGGTCACCCCCCATGCGTGTGTTGATCGTCGAGGACGACCCGGCCATCGCCGAAGGCCTGGCCGTGCTGTTGCGCGCGCACGGCTACGGCTGCGACGTGTGTGCGACGCTGGCCTGCGCGGACGCGGCGCTGGCGGTGGAGGCGTTTGATCTGGTGCTGCTGGACCGGGGGCTGCCCGATGGCGACGCGCTGCCGTGGCTGCAGGCGCGGCGCGCGCGCGACTGGGGGGTGCCGGTGCTGATCCTGACCGCGCGCGATGCGCTGCCGGACCGGGTGGCGGGGTTGGACCAGGGGGCGGACGACTATCTGGTCAAGCCGATTGCGCCGGAGGAGCTGCTCGCGCGCATGCGGGTGGCGCTGCGCCGCAGCGAGGGGCGCGCCGATCCGCTGCTGCGCCACGGCGACCTGGTCGTGGACCCGGCGGCGCGGCGGGTGTGGCGCGGTGGTCAGCCGGTGCCGCTGCGCGCGCGGGAGTTCGCCGTGTTGATGGTGTTACTGCGCGCGCGCGGGCGCGTCGTGACGCGCCAGCGGCTGCAGGAGGCGCTGTACGGGTTCGACGAGGCGGTCGAGAGCAACGCCCTCGAGGTGCACGTGCACCACCTGCGGCGCAAGCTCGGCGATGGGCTGATCCAGACGATGCGCGGGGTGGGGTACAGCATCCCGGTCGTGCCCGAGGCCGCGCCGGGGGCGGCGCCGGAACCCTTTCCGGGGTCCGCGCCATGAGCGCACCGTCTGCCGCCCCCCGCCGCCGCCTGTGGCGCCACCTGTGGGTGTGGGCGATGGGAGCGCTGCTGCTCGTGTGGGCGACGCTGGTGGCGGTGGCTTACCACACGGGTGTGCACGAGGCCGAGGAGATCACCGACGGACAGCTCGTGTCGGTGGCGCAGCTGCTGCTGCGCCAGCCGTGGCCGGCGGAGGCAGGGGGCGCGACGGCGTCGCCCGCCGGCGTACCGGTACCGCTGCCGGGCATCGAGGGCCGCTACGCCCCGCCGGTGCGCGTTGCGCTGTGGCAGGGCGAGCGCCTGTGGTGGGACAGCGACGGGCTGGCCGCCAGCCTTCCACAGCCGCTGCCGCCCGGTCATCACACGCTGGTGCTGACCGCCGGTGGCGAGCCGCGCGTGTGGCGCTGGTTCGTGGCGCAATCGGGCGAGCGCCGCGTCGCGGTGGCCATCGACACCACGCGCCACCGGGCGCTGGGGCGTGACATCGCCGAGCACGTCGTGCGGCCGGCCCTGGTGCTGCTGCCGCTGCTGGCGGTGCTGCTCGCGTGGGGCATACGGCGTGGGCTGGCGCCGCTGCAGCGCCTCACCACTGCGATCGACCGGCTCGATGCACGGGCCGGCGAGACGCTGCCCGCGGAGTCCCGTTTCGTCGAGCTTTCCAGCATCGTGCGCGCGCTCAACGGGCTGGTGCAGCGCCTGCAGCAGCTGTGGGAGCGCGAGCGGCGCTTCACGTCGGACGTGGCGCACGAGCTGCGCACGCCGCTCGCGGCGCTGGCGCTGCAGGCACGCGTGGCGCGGGAGCAGCCCGGACAGCCGGCGGGCGACGCGGCGCTGCGGGCGGTGGAGGAACAGGCGCTGCGCGCCGGGCACGTGCTGGCTCAGTTGCTGGCGCTGGCGCGGGCGCAGGGGCCGCAGGCGCCGGCGTGGGGGCCGGTCGATCTGGCGGCGCTGGCGCGCGACGTGGCGGCGGAGCACGCGGCGCTGGCGCACGAGCGGGGACAGACGCTGGGCGTGACAGCGCCCGAGACGCCGGTGGTGGTGCCAGGGCAGGCGGCGCTGCTGGCGCTGGCGCTGCGCAACCTCGTCGACAACGCGCTGCGCCACACCCCGCGCGGCACGCAGGTCGATATCGCCGTCGCGGCGTCCGCGGATGGCGTCACGCTGACCGTGCGCGATGACGGTTCGCGTGCCGTGGGCCCGCCAACCACCCATACGGAGGGACCGGGGCTCGGCATCGGTCTTTCGCTGGTGCAGCGCATCGCGGACCGGCACGGTGCCGTGCTGCGGCACGAGACGCCAACGGCCCCGTGGACCACCGCCTACACGCTGCACTGGCCCGCCACCGCAGCGGCGGCGTCCCCCGCCCAGACGGCTTAAGGTGGCGATAAGCCGGCCCGGCCACCATCCGGGCCCATGACGGAATCGGTAGCGATCAAGGGTCGGGCAACAGCGGCCGACGGGCTGACCGCGGGGCGGTCGGCGGTACGCGCGGGTGGCTGGCACCCGGTGGCTTTGCTTGGGGTGCTGGCGCTGTGGCTCGCGACCGTGGGTAACGGCCCGCTATGGCTGGCGGTGGTGCGGCAGCTGCGCGAAGGGGGCGGGGCGGTCGTCGGCCCCGTGCTGCTGTGGGGGGCAGCGCTGGCGGCGCTGAACCTGGCGCTGCTCGCGTGGACGGTCTGGCCGCGCTGGCGTCGTCCGGCGGGCATCGTGCTGCTGGCGCTGGTGGCCCTGCCCAGCCACTTCATGCTGTCGTACGGCGTCGTGATCGACCCGTCGATGGCGGCCAACGTGCTGCACACCGATGCGCGCGAGGCGGGCGATCTGATCGGGCCGACACTGCTCGCGGTGGTGGTGCTGGGTGTCGTGCTGCCCGGCTGGTGGTGGTGGCGCCAGCCGGTGCGCGCCGTGGCGTGGCGGCGCCTGCTCGTGCAGCAGCTGGGGGTCGGGGCGGTGGCGCTGGGGGTGGCGGTGGCGCTGCTGTGGGTGGGGTTCAGCGATTTGGCGCCGCTGATGCGCAACCACAAGGCGCTGCGCTACATGATCAATCCGTACAACACGGTGTACGCGTTCACGCGGCAGGCGATCGGCGAGCGCTCGCGCGCGGCGCAGCCCCTGCAGCCGATCGGCGAGGACGTGGTGCCGGCGGCTGCGGCCGCCAACGAAAGTGAGGCGCCGCTGGTCGTGCTGGTGGTCGGCGAGACGGCGCGGGCGGCCAACTGGGGCTTGGGCGGGTACACGCGGCAGACGACGCCACGGCTGGCGGCGCTGCGCGAGCGGGGCGACCTCACGTACTTCGAAAACACGACGTCCTGCGGCACCAACACCGAGACGTCCGTGCCGTGTCTGTTTTCGGCACGCGGCCGTGCGGACTACGACGGTGCGCGCCACGAGGAGAGCTTGCTCGACGTCCTGCAGCGCGCGGGGCTCGCGGTGGTGTGGCTGGACAACCAGTCCGGCTGCAAAGGCGTATGCGACCGCGTTCCGCACGTCAAGACCGACACACTGGCGGTACCGGGGCTGTGCGACGGGGGCGAGTGCCACGACGAGGTGCTGTTGCGCGAGCTGCCCGGGCAGATCGCGCAGCTCGACCCCGAACGCCGGCGCCGCGGGACCGTGGCCGTGCTGCACCAGATGGGCAGCCACGGGCCGGCCTACCACAAGCGTGTGCCGAGTGCGTTTCGCCGCTACACGCCGGTGTGCGAGTCCGCCCAGCTCACCGCCTGTGAGCGGCAGGCGGTGGTCAACGCCTACGACAACACCATTGCGTACACCGACCACGTGCTGGCCGAAACGATCGCGTGGCTGGCGGCACAGCCGCGGCCGGCGGCGCTGCTGTACGTGTCGGACCACGGCGAGTCGCTCGGCGAAAACGGCCTGTACCTGCACGGCATGCCGTATGCGCTGGCCCCGGCCGAGCAGACCCACGTGCCGATGCTGATGTGGTTCAACGACCGCATGCGCGAGCGCCTGGCGCTGGACGGGGCGTGCCTGCGCCAGCGCGCGGCGCAGCCCGCCTCGCACGACCACTGGTTCCACACGGTGTTGGGGCTGTTCGATCTGCGCACGCGGGTGTATGACCCGGCGCTCGATGTGCTGCGCGGCTGCCGGGCCGCGCGGGCCGGCGTCGGCTGAGCCGCGGGCTTCGATCTACCCAGCGGCGCTTCGGGCTGCGTGAGCCTGACCGACGCCTTCGCGTCGAGAGATATGAACGAGGGTGCGGCCGGGCCGTCAGATCGTTCCGCGGGGTGCGGCCAGGCCTTACGGACTGGGCCGGCCCAGCTTAGCGGGTCGCGGCGGGGGAGGTGGGGGCGTGGACGGGCCAGAGAAGGTGTGGTGCTCCGACGGTATCACGCCGCCAACCGGGCCCACAGCGCGGCGACCCAGATGCCACCGACCAGCAGCAGGGTGAGCAGCACCGCCGCGCTGCCCAGGTCCTTGGCGCGTTTGGACAGCGCGTGCCATTCGGGGCCGACGCGGTCGACCACCGACTCGATCGCGGTGTTCAGCAGCTCCACCACCATCAGCAGCACGACGCTGCCGGCCAATAACGCGACCTCGATCCACGAGCGGCCCAGCCAGAACGCGGCGGGCACCAGCACGATGGCGAGCAGCGCCTCCTGGCGGAAGGCCGGCTCACGCCAACCGGCGCACAGCCCTGCCCATGAATAGCCAGTGGCGCGCCACAGCCGCTGCCACCCCTTGGCTCGCGGTGGGGGGGAGGTGGGCGGCACGGTATTCATGGCCGATTGCCTTGCAGTGCGGTCGGTTGCACCCGAGCAGCCAGCGCGGGCAAAAAGACTTCGGTTACCTGCAAGGGGGCGCAGGCGCGCCAGAACAGCGAGCGGCGTGCCCACAGGGGATCACTGCCGCCCACACCCGAGGCCACGCGGGCTTGACGGGCCAGGGGGTGCGCGCTTGACAGTTGGGCCACGAACAACGGAGAGCGGCGTACGTCAGCGGCCGCAAACAGCATCGCCCCCAGCGGTCGATTCCCCAGCGTGGGCAGCTCGGACCAGGGGCCGCGGATGTGTTGCATGTCCGTGACGCTGTGGGCAAGGACGACAGCGCAGCCGTCCGCGCGCAGGATGACAAGGCGGCTCCAGACACTCGTGCCGATCGGTAACTGCAGGGCGGCGGCACTGTCTGCGTCGACCTCGCTCCGGCCTTCGGCCACCACCTCGACGGTGAGGTGCTGGCAGTGGGCCTGCAGCCGCGCGGTGAGTGAGCCGGTGTCGGTCAGCCATGGGTGCAGCTGCGGTGGGCAGGGCAGGTCAGGCCCCGCGGGCTGCCAAAGGGTTTCGGCCAGCGCCTGGTCGGCGGCCGTTGGCGCGTCGGCTGGGGGTTTTGCGAGGACAATCGGGGGCATGGTGGACAACGCAACGATGCTTCGCGATGGTAGCAGCGACGACGCCATCGCCCTGGCGCAGTACGCCGAGCGCGCGTATCTCGAATACGCGCTGAGCGTGGTCAAGGGCCGCGCGCTGCCCGATGTGTGTGATGGGCAAAAGCCCGTGCAGCGCCGTATCCTGTACGCGATGCAGCGCATGGGGCTGGGCTGGGGCGGGCCGAACCGCACGACGCCGGCCAAGCCGGTCAAGAGCGCGCGCGTGGTGGGCGACGTGCTCGGGCGCTTTCACCCGCACGGTGACCAGGCAGCGTACGACGCGCTGGTGCGCATGGCGCAGGATTTCACGCAGCGCTATCCCCTGATCGACGGGCAGGGCAACTTCGGCAGCCGCGACGGCGACGGCGCGGCGGCGATGCGCTACACCGAGGCGCGGCTGAGCCGCATCAGCACGCTGCTGCTCGACGAGATCGACGAGGGCACGGTGGACTACGTGCCCAATTACGACGGCTCCACCGTCGAGCCGCGGCAGCTGCCGGCGCGCCTGCCGTTCGTGCTGCTCAACGGGGCCAGCGGCATCGCGGTGGGGTTGGCCACGGAGATCCCGAGCCACAACCTGCGCGAGGTGGCGGATGCCTGCGTCGCGCTGCTGAAAGACCCGCAGCTCGGCGACGAGGCGCTGTTTGCCCTGCTGCCCGGGCCGGACTTTCCAGGGGGCGGGCAGATCATCAGCCCGGCGGCGGACATCCAGGAGTCCTACCGCAGCGGGCGCGGCAGCCTGAAGGTGCGCGCGCGCTGGACCATCGAGGAGTTGGCGCGCGGGCAGTGGCAGTTGGTCGTGCACGAGCTGCCCCCGGGTGTGAGCGCGCAGCGCGTGCTGGAAGAGATCGAGGACATCACCAACCCCAAGGCGCGGCCGGGAAAAAAGGCGCTCACGCCCGAGCAGCAGCAGCTCAAGGCCAGCATGTTGGCGCTGCTCGACGGCGTGCGCGACGAGTCCGGCAAGGACGCGCCGGTGCGGCTGGTCTTCGAGCCCAAGAGCAGCCGGCTCGACCCGCAGGTGTTCATCAACCAGCTGCTCGTGCACACGAGCCTGGAGACCTCGGTGCCGGTCAACCTGACGGTGGTCGGGGCCGACGGCCGGCCGGTGTGCAAGCCGCTGCGGCAGATCCTGCAGGAATGGATCACGTTCCGGCAGGACACCATCGGCCGGCGATCGCGCCACCGGCTCGAGCGGGTGCGCGAGCGCATCCACCTGCTCGAGGGGCGGCAGCTGGTGCTGCTGCACATCGACGAGGTGATCGCCATCATCCGCGAGAGCGACGACCCCAAGGCGGCGCTGATCGCGCGCTTTGCGCTGACCGAGCGGCAAGCCGACGATATCCTCGAAATCCGCCTGCGACAGCTCGCGCGGCTGGAGGCGATCCGCATCGAGCAGGAGTTGCAGGCGCTGCGCGAGGAGCAGACACGGCTCGAGGACATCCTTGCCAACCCCGCGAGCCTGCGGCGGCTGATGATCCGCGAGATCGAGGCGGACGCCAAGGCCTTTGGCGATGCGCGCCGCACGCTGATCCAGGCCGAGAAAAAGGCCGTGGCCGAAATCCGCGTCGTGGACGAGCCGGTGACGGTGGTCGTCTCGGCCAAGGGCTGGGTGCGCGCGCGCACCGGGCACGGGCACGACGCGGCGGCCTTCGGCTTCAAGGCAGGCGACGCGCTCTACGGTACCTTCGAGTGCCGCACGGTCGACACGCTCATCGTGCTGGGCAGCAACGGGCGGGTGTACAGCGTGCCGGTGGCGAGCCTGCCGGGCGCGCGTGGGGACGGGCAGCCCATCACGACGCTGATCGAGCTCGAATCGGGCACGCAGCCGCTGCACTTTTTCGCGGGGCCGCCGTCGTCGACGTGGCTGGTCAGCGGCTCGGGCGGGTACGGTTTTTTGGCGACGATCGAGGACATGACCGCGCGCGTCAAGGGCGGCAAGGCCTTCCTGACGTTGGATACGGGGGAGGCGCCGTGCTGTCCGTCCCCGGTACAGGGGCAGGGGCGCATCCAGTGGGGCGGTGTCGAGGGGCCGGTGGGGCCGGAACCCGAGGCCGATGCGGGTACCGGTGCAGGCGCAGGCGCTCTTGCGCCCGCCACGCACGTGTGCTGTGTCAGCCGCGGCGGGCGTATCCTGACCTTTGCGATCGATGAGCTGAAGGCTCAGCCCAAAGGCGGGCGTGGCCTAATGCTGATGCGGCTGGAGGGGGGCGACACGCTGGCCGGTGCTGCCGCGTACGCGCAGCGCGTGCGGGTGGAGGGCAGCGGCCGCGGCGGCAAGCCGCGCGGCGAGACGCTGGAGGGTCGCAGCCTCGCCAATGCCCTGAGCGCCCGTGGACGCAAGGGACGCGAGGGGCGCTTCGGGTTCGAACCCGGCCGCGTGTGGCGGCTGAATTGAACAGCGGGCGGGCGCTTCGCGGCTGTTGCCAAAGCCCGCGCGATCCGCGCGCGATCAATCGGCTACCGCCGCCGGCAGAAACGCGCGCGCCCGCAGCGGCGTCAGGCCAGCTCGGCGATCAGCTCGATTTCCACGCATGCGCCCAGCGGCAGTTGCGCGACACCGAACGCGCTGCGGGCGTGCGCACCCACTTCGGGCCCGAAGACTTCGCCAAGCAGCTCCGAGCAGCCGTTGGTGACCAGATGCTGCTCGGTGTAGGTGTTGGTGGAGTTGACGAGGCTGAGCACCTTGACGATGCGGCGCACGCCGTCGAGCGTGGTGCCGGCGGCCTTGCAGGCGGCGTCCAGCGTGCCCAGCAGGTCGATGGCCACGGCACGGGCCGCCGCCTTGCCCTCGTCGGTGGTCATCGTCAGGCCCAGCTGGCCGACCCAAGGTTTGCCGTCGCGCTTGGCGATGTGGCCGCTCAGAAAAACGAGCTTGCCGGTTTGCACATACGGGACGTAGGCGGCCGCGGGAACGGCCACGGGGGGTAGGGTGATGCCCAGGGTTTGCAGTCGTTGGTAAACGCTCATCGGTGAAATCTCCAGTCGGTGGCATTCTATCGATCGATCCGGCCCGTCGGGCCGGCCGTCTGGATGGGGCGGCGCGAGGACGGTGGGGGACGGTGAAGGGGCGGCACATGCCGGGTCGCTCGCGCACTTGGCCGTGCGCCGGGTCGCTCGGGCACGCATCGGCTTGGCGGCGGGCGGAGCACCCGGGCGCGCTATCATCCCCGCATGCGGCGCGTTGGCCGCGAGGGGAGCAGCAACGATGGAAACCGATCGGCCGGTGATGCGGTTTGCGGTGGAGGCGGTGCGGGTGGACGCCCACGGCAGCGAGGCCCGGTGCAAGGACGCGCGGCTGGTGCTCGACACCGACCTGGCGGGACGCGCGGACGCGTTCAATCCAGCGGAGCTGCTGCTCGCGGCCTTGTCCGCGTGCATGATCAAGGGCATCGAGCGTGTGACACCGATCCTGCGTTTCGACTTGCGTGGGGTCCGGGTGGTGATCACCGGCGAGCGGCAGGACGTGCCGCCCAAGATGGCATCGATCCGCTACGAGATCATTGTCGACACCGACGAGCCCGATCGGCGCCTGGCGCTGTTGCACGACAACGTGCGCAAGTACGGCACGGTCTTCAACACGGTGGCACCGGGGACACAGCTCGACGGCGTGTTGCGCCGCGCCACGCCGGCCGACGCGATGCGCTGACTGCGCGGGGGCAGGGGCGCGGGCGTGGAGGCGCCGGGGCGGGACGCGCTGTCGGTGTCGGCGCGGGTGCGTCGGGCGTGGGTGCCAGCGCTGATCGGTTGGATACTCGGCACGGGGGCGCAGACCCTGCAGCCCGCGCTGTGGTCCGGTGTGGTCTACGCCGTGCTGGCCGGCGTGGCCGGGTGTCTGGCCGCTTTGGCGTTGCGCTGGCGTGTTCGCCCGCGGGTGGCGGTGTGGGGCTGGCTGCCCATCGCGGCGGCGTTGGCGTTTGCGTTGACCGGGTGGCGGGCGTTGAACCTTATGCAGCAGCGCTTGCCCGACACTTGGGACGGGGCCGAGGTGGAGGCGGTCTGGCAGGTCACAGGGTTGCCGCGCCACGGGCCGGACGGGGCCGTTTTCGAGGCGCGGCTGCTGCAGGCGCGCGCGCTCGATGGCGCGCCGCTGTCGCTCGCCGGGACGGTTCGGATCGGCTTTTGGCGCGGGGCGCGCGGCGCCGACGGTGAGGTGACCCGGGTGCGTCCCGGCGAGGTGTGGCGCTCGCACCTGCGGCTGCGGGTGCCGCGGGGGCTGGCCAATCCGTATGGTTTCGATGCCGAGGCGTGGCTATGGCGCGAGGGCGTCGTCGCCACCGCGCGGGTGCTCGAGGGGGCGCGGCGCCCGCCGCCCGGTCGGGTGGCCGATGACGCCTGGACTTACCCTGTCGAGCGCGCGCGGGCGGCCGTGCGTGATGCGATCATGGCACGTGTCGAGCCCCGTGCGGGCGCTGCCGCCGCGGGGTTGGTGGCGGCGCTGGTCACCGGTGACCAGGCGGCGATACCGGATGCGGACTGGCAGGCCATTCGCGCCACGGGCGTGGCGCATCTGGTGGCCATCTCGGGGCTGCACGTGACGATGTTCGCCTGGCTGGCGGTGGCGGTGGTGGGTGGGGGCTGGCGACGGGTGGGGCGGCGCTGGCCGCGGCTGCTGCTGGCGTGCCCCGTGCCGGTGGCGGCGGGCGTGGGCGGGGTGGCGCTGGCGGCCGCGTATGCGTTGTTTGCGGGCTGGGGCGTGCCCGCGCAGCGTACGGTGACGATGCTGGCCGTCGTGGTCGGGCTGGCGCTCACCGGGCGGCGCTGGCCGTGGCCGGTGACGTGGGGGCTGGCGATGGCGGCCGCACTGCTGGTCGACCCGTGGGCGTGGTGGCAGCCGGGATTCTGGTTGAGCTTTGTCGCCGTCGCGGTGCTGTTCGCGCAGGGGGACGGCGGGCTGCCGGGTGCGGGGTGGACCGGACGGCTGCGAAACGCGCTGCGCGAGGGTTGGCGCGCGCAGCTCGTCGTCACCGTGGCGCTGGCGCCGCTGACGCTCGTGTTTTTCGGCCAGGTGTCGGTGGTGGGGCTGGTGGCCAACGCGGTCGCGATCCCGTGGGTGACGTGGGCACTGACCCCGGTTGCGTTGCTGGGCGTCCTGTGGGCCCCCCTGTGGGACGTGGCGGCGGGGTTGGCGCGCGGGCTGCTGACCATGTTGCACGCGATGGCCGCGTGGCCGTTGGCGGTGTGGGAGCGGCCTGCCCTGCCCGTGGCGCTGGCCGTGCTGGCCGCGGTGGGGGCGGCGGTGCTCGTGTGGCCGCTGCCGTGGCGCTGGCGCGCGTGGGGCGCGATCCTGCTGTGGCCGGCGTGGACCTTCCAGCCACCGGCTCCGGCACCCGGCACGTTCGAGGTGCTGCTGCCCGACGTGGGGCAGGGCAGCGCGGCGATCGTGCGCACCGCGCGCCACACGCTGGTGTTCGACGCCGGGCCACCGCTGGGCCGGGGCGACGCGGCTGAGCGGGTGCTGCTGCCGTGGTTGCGGGCGCTGGGGGCGCAGCCCGACGCGATCGTCATCAGCCACGACGACAGCGACCACGCGGCGGGCATGGCGACGTTGGCGGCCGCGTATCCCCACACCGCGTGGTGGGCGTCGTTCGACCCCGGGGATCGTGTGGTGGCGCCGGTGCGGACCTGCGTCGCGGGCGAAACGTGGGAGTGGGACGGCGTGCGCTTCGCGTTTCTCCATCCGCCGACAGCGGACTGGGCGCCGCGCGGGCGCGGTGGCGACAACGCCCGCTCGTGCGTGCTGCGTATCGGTGATGGGCCGGCGTCGGCGTTGCTGACCGGGGATATCCGGGCCGAGGAGGAGGCGTTGCTGATCGCCGCCGGGGCGGCGCAGCCGGTGGGCCTGCTGGTGGCTGCTCACCACGGCAGCGGCACGTCCACGTCGGCGGCGTGGCTCGATGCGCTGCAGCCGCGGGCGGTGGCGATCCAGGCCGGCTGGCGCAACCGCTACGGCCACCCGCACCCGCAGGTGTTGCGCCGTCTGGACCAGCGTGGCATCGCGTGGGTCAACACCGCGACCTGCGGCGCGACGACTTGGCACAGCGCGCAGCCGCGGAAATTGCGCTGCGAGCGGCGCGAGCGTCGTCGTTACGTGGACACCGGCGCGCCACTGCCGGCCGGCGCGGCGGCTGGGGTCGCAGCCGGGCGGGTCGCCGCAGGCGACGGCGAGTTGTGGTGAATGGCCTCGCGCTGCGCAAGATACAGCCCGTGGCGGCCTTGCTTGGCCACGTGCTTGGCGGCGGCCGCGGCGCTGGCGATGGCCTCCGCATCCCGGTAACGGGCCGGGTGCACGCACACTGCGCCGACGCTCATCGTCGTCAGGGCGTGGAAGCGCTGCACGCCGTGCCGGTCCTCGGCCCAGATGCCACCGGCTTGGCGTGCCTCCGGGTCGTAGAGATCGGCCGCATGGGTGTTGAAGCGATCGATCGCCGCGCGCAGCCGGGGTTCCCAATCGTCGCTTTGCATCAGCAGCACGAAGTCGTCGCCGCCCACGTGCCCGATGAAGTCGCGCAGCGGGTCGCACGCGTCGCCCAGGCAGCGGGCCGCGAGCCGGATGATCTCGTCACCGCGCCAGTAGCCATAGTGGTCGTTGAACGCCTTGAACTGGTTGAGGTCGGCGTAGCAGGCGACGAACGGCTCGCCGTTGTCGAGCAGCCGCTCCATGTGCTCGCTGATCGGGACATTGCCCGGCAGGCACGTCAACGGGTTGGCGTGACGCGCGGCCTCGATGCGCGCTTCGGTCACGCGGCGCACCAGCTGCTCGCCGGTGCCCAGGCCGCGGTAGCGTCCATTTTCGGTGAGGATGAAGCCGTCGCGCAGGTAACGCTGGTCTGGCGATAGCAACAGTTGCGTCAGCTGTTCCACCGGTGTGGCGAGCTCCACGCACAACGGATCGCGCACGGCGTGCAGCAGGCAGGAGCGGCGGCCATAAAGGTCACGGAAATACCGTTGCGCGGTCAGCTCGAGCAGGCTGCGGCGGGTGATCAGTCCCAGCGGGGTACCGTCGCCATCGACGATGGCCGCTGCCTCCAATGAAGGCATGCGATGGAATAGCTCCAACGCGTCCTCATGCGATGCTTGTTTGCCGAGACTGGGGGCCTCGACCAGCAGTTCGCGGGCGGTGGTGTTTTGACGCCGCACCGGCCGCTCGCTCGGCAGCACGATGATCTCCCGCGCCGACAGCACGTCGCGCACCGTCCCCGGCAGCACCGCGCACACCTGCGGCTGCGGCCGTCCGATCAGATAGCCCTGCGACATCGGCAGGCGCAGGTCGCGCAGCATCATCAGTTCCTCGACGCTCTCCACGCCCTCGGCGATCAGGTGCGAGCCAAACGTCGTGGCGAGCTGTTGCAGCGCGCGCAATGTCTGCAGCTTTTGGCCGTCGCGGTGCACGTGGCGCACGAAGTACATATCGATCTTCACGTACTCCGGGTGCAGCTCGGACCACAGGCGCAGGCTCGAGCGCCCGTCGCCGAAATCGTCCAGCGCCAGCTGTGCCCCCGCGGCGCGCCAGCGGGTAAGCGCCTCTTGCAGCGGCGCCAGGTCCTCGACCCGCTCATGCTCGGTCAGCTCCAGCACAACGCCGGCCAGGCTCGGGCGCGTGGTGTCCAGCGCGCGGAACCAGTCGGTGGCGGTGGCGTCGATGATGGCCTGCGCGCTGACGTTGACGAACAACTGGCCAAAGCCCGTCTCTTGCCGCCAGCGCGCGATCGCCATCGTCAGGCACGCCAGCTCCAGCTCGCGCGTGCAGCCCTCACGCCGCGCAGCGGCGAACAGCCGATCCGGCGTGGACCACGCGCAGCCGGGCAGCGTGCGCACCAAGGTTTCGTGCCCGACGATGCGCTCCTGCAACAGGTCGACGATCGGCTGGACGTGCAGGTGCAGGCCGCCGTCGGCGAGCAGCCGCCGCACGCTGTGGGGGTCGACGCTCACGGAGGACTTCGGGACCGACAGGATCATCTCGGGCGGGACGCGTTGGGTAGCGCCGGCATGGTGCCGGCCGTTCGTGACAAACGGATGACGCTGGGCGCGGCTGTCGCCAAGGACGCGGCACCCCATCAGCCCGTTTGCCCGCTTGGCCCGGGCCTTGCTACGATGGGACGTGCGCTGCGCGGCCGCGGTGACCGGCGTGCGGCGCCCGCTTCCTTCCGCCCTGGCCTGACGCCCATGACCCTGACGCCCCGTTTTCCCGACGAGATGACCGCCGCCGACGGTGGCGTGCTCCCCCACTATGCCGCGTATGCCCGTTGGCTCGCCCAGCAGCCGCCCGAGCGCATGGCCGCGCGGCGCGAGGAGGCGGAGGTGATCTTCCGTCGCGTGGGCATCACCTTCGCGGTGTACGGCGACAAGGATGAGGAGGGGGCCGGCACCGAGCGGCTGATCCCGTTCGACGTGATTCCGCGCATCATCCCCGCCCACGAGTGGCAGACGCTGCAGCGCGGCCTGGTGCAGCGGGTGACGGCGCTCAACCGCTTTCTGCACGACATCTACCACGGGCAGGAGATCCTGCGCGCCGGGGTCGTGCCGCGCGAGCCGGTGGAGCACAACGCGCAGTTTCGCCCCGAAATGGTGAATGTCGATGTGCCTGGCGGCGTGTATGCCCACATTGCGGGCGTGGACATCGTGCGCGCACCGTTGCCGGGCGCCGGCGGCGAGCCGCAGTACATCGTGCTGGAGGACAACCTGCGGGTGCCGTCGGGCGTCAGCTACATGCTCGAGGACCGCAACATGATGATGCGGCTGTTTCCCGAGCTGTTCCGCGAACACCGCGTCGCCCCCGTGGCGCACTACCCGGACCTGCTGCTGGAGACGCTGCGCTCGGTGGCGCCGAGCCACACGGCCGACCCGACCGTCGTCGTGCTCACGCCGGGCATCTACAACAGCGCGTATTTCGAGCATGCGTTCCTCGCGCAACAGATGGGCGTGGAACTGGTCGAGGGGCAGGACCTGTTCGTGCGCGACGGGTTCGTCTACATGCGCACGACGCGCGGCCCGCAGCGGGTGGACGTGATCTACCGGCGCATCGACGACGATTTTTTGGACCCGCTGGCGTTTCGGCCCGACTCGATGCTGGGCTGCGCCGGGCTGCTCGACGCCTACCGCCGCGGCAACGTGACGCTGTGCAACGCGATCGGCACCGGTGTGGCCGACGACAAGTCGATCTACCCGTACGTGCCGAAGATGATCGAGTTCTACCTCGGCGAAAAGCCCCTCCTGGCCAACGTGCCGACGTATCTGGGGCGCGAGCCGGACGATCTGGCTTATGTCCTAGATCACCTTCCGGAACTCGTCGTCAAGGAGGTGCACGGCGCCGGGGGCTACGGCATGCTGGTCGGCCCCGCGGCGACGCGCGCGGAGATCGAGCGCTTCCGCGAGGCGTTGCGCGCCCACCCGCAGCGCTACATCGCCCAGCCGACGCTGGCGCTGTCGACGTGCCCGACCTACGTCGAGCAGGGGATCGCCCCGCGCCACATCGACCTGCGGCCCTTCGTGCTGTCGGGCAAGACGGTGCAGATGGTGCCCGGGGGCCTGACGCGCGTGGCGCTGCGTGAGGGCTCACTCGTCGTCAATTCCTCGCAGGGCGGCGGCACCAAGGACACCTGGGTGCTGGAAGCCTGAGCCCGTCCCCTCGCCATCCCCGGAGACCGAAATGCTGTCCCGCACCGCCGACCACCTGTTCTGGATGGCGCGCTACACCGAACGCGCCGAAAACACCGCCCGCATGCTCGACGTGCACTACCAGATGTCGCTGCTGCCGCAGTCCGCGCAGGTCGCGCGGCAGGGCTGGGAGGCGCTGCTGCGCATCAGCGAGCTGCTGCCCGCCTACCAATACCAGCACGGCGAGGTCAACGCGCGCGACGTGCTGCACTTCATGGTGCGCGACGAGCACAACCCGTCGAGCATCTATTCGTGCCTGCGCGCCGCGCGGGAAAACGCCCGCGCGGTGCGCGGCGTGCTCACCACCGAGCAGTGGGAGACGCAGAACCAGACCTGGCTGGAGCTGCAGCGCCTGCTGCGCAGCGGGGACTTCGAGCGCGACCCCGGGCCGTTTTTCGAGTGGGTGAAATTCCGCTCGCACGTCTCGCGCGGGGTGGCCTACGGGACGATGCTGCAGGACGAGGCGTTTCACTTCCTGCGCATGGGCACGTTTCTGGAGCGGGCCGACAACACCGCGCGGATGCTGGACGTGAAGTTTCACGCCGTGCCGCACGACCCCGCCGGGGCGCTCGCGGCGGGCGACGCCGCGGCGTCGGATCCGACACTGGACTTCTACCACTGGAGCAGCGTGTTGCGCAGCGTCAGCGCGTTCGAGATCTACCGCAAGGTTTACCGCAGCGTCATCACGCCGGAGCGGGTGGCGGAGCTGCTGATCCTGCGCGCGGACATGCCGCGCAGCCTCGCCGCATGCCTGGACGAGGTGGTGCGCAACCTGGAGGCGGTGCGCAATGAGCATTCCGCCGAGACCGAGCGCCACGCCGGGCGGCTGCGCGCGCAGCTGCGCTTTGCGCGCATCGACGAGATCCTGGACCACGGCTTGCACGCGTTCCTGACGCAGTTTCTGGAGCGCGTCAACGCGCTGGGCACGCGCATCAGCCAGACCTTTTTGCTGCCGGCGGCGGCGTGAGGGGGATACCTGATCGGCTTCAGGGGCGGCGGACCTTGTGGTTCCGCCTTGATTTTGTATCGGCTCCCTCGCGTCCGTTACACCCAAGGGAGGCTGGGCGGAAACAAAAAATGCCGTCGCACCGCATCGATCCGATCCTGTCCCGGGGATTGATCGGGGAACCCTCCGGTCTGTCAGTCACCGGGGCGTGCCGCCGACGCGGGCGTCGGTGCGTACGACGGCAGCGGGCACGGCCGCAGGCGCACCATCTCGTCGCCAGAGCTGCCGGTGTTTGGACCCGCGTGCGCCCGCCACGTGGCCAGCGGCCGGCAAACCCCGTCGATGCACAGTGTGTAGTCCGCCGCGTGGGCAGAGTGCATCAGGCGCAGCGCAGGCAGCGGCGTGGGCGCGGGTGCCCACTCATAGCCGCCCGCGCGCCAGCGCGCGTGCGGCGCGGGTTCCATGCCAGCCCCGGAGCCGACCACGCGCGCTTGCATCGGACACAGCGCGCCGTGCGGCAGCGGGGCGCAGCGCGCGCCGGTGTCGGCGGGGGCGAGGACCGCGTAGCGCTCTTCCCAGCGTACGCGCTCGATCGAGTGCGTCCACGCCAGCATGATGTCGCGGGCCGGCAGCGCGACCTCGTCGGCCGAGGCGGTGTTGTGGGCGTCGGGCAGATCCGCCGCATTCGCCGCCCACGCCAGGCACAGCCCCCACACCACAGCGGCCGCCATACTGGTCCTCGGTGCCCGCCCTTCAATGGGCGGGGACGCGCCGTCGCTGCCGCAGCCCGTGCCACGCGAGCAACGCCACCGTCGCACCCAGGCCGATCTCGTCGGTGATCGGCAGCGCCACGACGAGGAAACTCGCCGCGCCTATGGCCCAGGCGCGCTCCCACCACGCCAGCGGCCCCCACAGGTAGCCGATCGCCCCGGCCCCCCACAGGCCGATGGCCACCAGCGCCTTGAAGACGATCCACGCGACCGCTCCCCACGTCGGGTCGCCCTGCAGCATCAGCGCCGGGCTGTAGACCGCCATGAACGGTACGACGAAGCCGGCGATGGCCACGCGCACCGCGTTGAGGCTGATGAGCAGGCCTTTTTCACGCGCGATCGGTGCCGCGGCGAACGCGGCCAGCGCCACCGGCGGCGTTAGGTCGGCCATGATCCCGAAGTAAAAGACGAACATGTGCGACACGATCAGCGGTACGCCCAGCTCCAGCAGGACGGGCGCGGCCAGCGAGCTCGTGATGATGTAGTTCGGGATGGTCGGGATGCCCATGCCCAGCACCAGGCACGTCAGCATGGTCAGCAGCAGCGCCAGCAGCAGGTTGTCGCGCCCGACCGCGATGACGTGGCCGCCGATCTCGGCCGCGACGCCGGTGAGGTTGATGATGCCGATGATGACGCCGACCAGCGCGCACGCGGCGGCGACCGGCAGCGCGTGCGCCGCGCCCTCGACCAGCGCGCGCAGCGCGGTGCGGCGCGCCTCCGCCCCGACGCGCAGCGCATACGTCAGCGCCACCAACACCGCGGTGACGACGAAGAACGTGCCTGCCCCGAAGCGGAAAAACCCCGCGCACGCCAGCGCCAGCAGCACCCAGAACAGGATGCGCAGCGGCACACCGCGGATACCCTGCATCACCGCCGCGCCGAAGATCAGCACCACGGTCAGCGCCAGACCCACCGTGCCGGAAAACATCGGCGTGTAGCCGGAAAAGAGCAGCGCCACCAGCGCCGCCAGTGGCAGCAGCAAATACCAGCGCTCGCGCACCGTCGTCCAGGGGTTGGGGCATTGCTCGCGCGGCAGGCCCAGCAGCCCCTTGCGCCCGGCCTCCAGGTGCACCATCCAGAACGCGGTGACGAAGTACAGGATCGCCGGGATGAGCGCGGCCTTGACGATGGCCAGATACGGCACGTTGATCGTCTCGGCCATGATGAACGCGACCGCCCCCATCACGGGCGGCATGATCTGGCCGCCCATGCTGGCGGTGGCCTCCACCCCACCGGCGAACGCGGGGCTGTAGCCGAAGCGCTTCATCAGCGGGATCGTGAACTGGCCCGTCGTCACCACGTTGGCGACGCCCGAGCCGTTGATCGTGCCCATCAGGCCGGAGGAGATCACCGCCACCTTGGCCGGTCCGCCGCGCGTGTGGCCCACCGTGCCCATCGCGAAATCCGTGAACAGGCGCACCATACCGGCCTGTTCCAGAAACGCGCCGAAGAGGATGAACAGGAAGATATACGTCGACGACACGTAGGTCGGCGTGCCGTAGATGCCCTCGGTGCCGAAGCCCAGCGTGGCGATGAGGATTTCCCAGTCGTAGCCGCGGTGGGCGAGCGCCCCGGGCAGGTGCTGGCCGAACGCCCCGTAGGCGAGGAAGGCCGCACAGATGATCGGCAACCCCCAGCCCATGACGCGCCGCGCGGCCTCGAAGACGAGCGCGATGGCGATGATGCCGATCACCCAGTCCGCACCCGCCAGTTCGCCAGCGCGCTGGGTCAGGTCGGCCTCGAACACCCACTGGTACACCCCGGTGGCAAACCCGGCGAGGCCCAGCGTCCAGCCGATCGCGAGTCCCGCGCTGCCGCGCCAGCCCGGCTGGTGGCGCCACGGCGGGTACAGGAGGAACACCAGCCAGAGCACGAAGCCCACGTGCAGGGCGCGGATCACCTGGCTGGACAGCGGGTGAAAGGCCGACATCCAGAGCTGGAAGGCGGCAAAGGCCAGCGCCACCCAAAAAATCGGGCCGCGCAGGTCGGCCCGATCCGTGGGGCTGGCCACCGGAGAGGCGGTGGCGGCGGTCGTCATCGGCGCGTCACTTCAGCAGTCCGACCTCGCGGTAGTAGCGCTCCGCACCCGGATGCAGCGGCACCGGCATGCCCTTGAGGGCGTTCTCGCGCTTGATCGCGCGCGCGGCGTTGTGCGCGGCGTAGAGGGTATCGAGGTTGTCGTACATCGCCTTGGTCATGCGGTACACGACATCGTCCGGCACGCCGGCGTGCGTGACGAGGAAGTTGGGGATGGCGGCGGTGGGCACGTCGGTGGTCTGGCCGGTGTAGGTGTTGGCCGGGATCACCGCGGGCTGGTAGGCCGGGTCGCCAATCTTGGCGACGACCTCGGGCGGCACCGGGATGACGACGATCTTGATCGCGGTGGCGAGGTCGCGGATCGACGCCACGCCGAGGCCCGCCGACTGCAGCGTCGCGTCGAGCTGGCGGTTCTTCATCAGTTCGACCGATTCGCCAAAGGGCAGGTACTCCACCTTGGCGAGGTCGTTGTAGCTGAGCCCCGCGGCCTTGAAGATCTCGCGCGCGTTGAGCTCGGTGCCCGAACGTGCCGCGCCGACCGAGACGCGCTTGCCCTTGAGGTCGGCGAGCGTACGGATGCCCGAGTCGGCGTTCGCGACGATCTGGATGTAGTTGTTGTACAGCCCCGAGATGCCGCGCAGCTTGTCGAGCTTGGTCTTGAAGCCGGCTTCCTCGTTGCCTTTCCACGCGTCGGAGAGGGCATCGGCCAGCGTGAAAGCGACTTCGCCGCGGCCGGCCTGCAGGAGGTTGAGGTTTTCGGCCGAGGCGCGCGTGACCTGCGCGGTGCTGCGAGCGTTGGGGATTTCCTTCGCGTAGATCTGCGACAGCGCCACGCCGACGGGGTAGTAGACGCCGCTTTGGCCCCCGGTCAGGACGTTGATGAACTGGGTGGATTGGGCGCTGGCGGTGCCGGCGATGAACGCGGCCCCCAGTCCGATGGCGGTGAACAGACGGCGGAACAGGCGCATGGGGTCTCCTCTGCGTGGCGCATGAAACGATGCCTGGATCGTAGCGTGGGCCGCGGCGCTTCGCGGTCAGGGGAAACCCCGCCCCGCCGCCGCGGGCGCGACAGGTTCGCTCAGCGCGCCGCGCGTGCCTGGGCGACGGCTTCGCCGAGGTCGAGCACCGCCATCGCGTAGTAGCTGCTCTGGTTGTAGCGCGTCAGCGCATAGAAGTTGGCGGTGCCCAGCACGTAGGTCGGCGGGGCGCCGCCGGCGTCGGGGTCGCCGTTTTGCAGCAGCACCAGCGCCAGCGGTCCGGCGTGCCCCTCCGCGGCCGGCTCGGGCACGGCCCCCAGCGCGCGCACCTGCGCCAGCGCGAAGGTGGGCCGGATGTCCGGACCGAGCAGCGTTTGCAGGCCCTCGCCAGGCGGCGGGGGCGTGACGGCGTAACGCGCGGGCATCCCACGCTGCCACCCGTGCGCGTGTAGGAAGCGGGCCACCGAGCCGATCGCGTCGGCGGCGCTGGCCGTGAGGTCGATGCGCCCGTCGCCGTCGTAGTCCACCGCGTGCGCGAGCCAACTGCTCGGCATGAACTGCGGCAGCCCCATCGCCCCGGCGTAGCTGCTGCGCCACGCGTCCGGTGCCGTGCCGCTGGCGCGGGCCAGCCGCAGGAAGGCGCGCAGCTCCCCCTGGAAAAACGCCTGCCGCGCGGCGGCGCGCGGGTGCTCGGCGGGGAAGTCCAGCGCCAGCGTCGTCAGCACGTCCAGCGTCCGGTGCTGGCCGCGGTGCTGTCCGTAGAGGGTCTCCACGCCGATGATGCCGACGATCACCGCGGCCGGCACGCCGTATTCGGCCTCCGCCCGTGCAAGGGTTGGGGCGTGCGTGTCCCAGAACCGCACGCCCGCCGCGATGCGCCGCGGCTCGATGAAGCGCGCGCGGTACGCGGCCCAGTTCTTGAAGGCGGTGGGCGGCGGGGGCAGCACGAACTGCCGCGCCCGCCGGTCCCAGCGCGCCTGCGCAATCCAGCGCTGCGCCCAGCCGTCGTCCCAGCCTTCCGCGCTGTCGATGGCGCGTGCCAGCGCCCGTGCGTCGTCACGCTGGGCGAACGGCCCCGGGGTGTCCGATCCTGCCTGCGCGGGCTGCGGCACGGCCCCGCCCACGATCGCCGCCACCGCCACCGCGGCGAGTGCGCCCAGCACACCGCGGCGCGGGGGGGCGGCGGGTGGTGTGACGTCTTGGGGGGCGGGTGCGCCGGGCGGCCGCGGTGTCGCCGTGAGGGGCGGGGGCAGGGTGCGCCAGCGGCGGCGCAGCGCGGTCAGCTCCATGTGGGCGGTGTGTGGGTTGGCATGGCGGGGATCGTAACGCAGCGCCTCCAGCGCGGTCAGCCAGCGCGCCCACGCGTCGGTGACGGCGGACGGTGCGCCGCTGGCGGCGATCGCGGCGAGCAGCCGCCGTGGCGTCAGCGGCGGCGCATAGATCACGCCCGCGCGAGCCCAGGTCCGCGCCGCACGCGCGAGCCAGCGCTGCCACGGGTCGCGGCGCGGCCAGCGCCACGCGAGGGCCAGCACCCCTACGGTGGCGAGCACCGCCAGCGCGACGCCGAGCGCGCGTGCGGCGTCCTGCCAGCCCGCCGCGGTCAGCCCCAACCGGCGCAGCAGGTCCAGCTGCCGTGTCGGGCCGTAGTCCAGGATCCAGTCGTTCCAGCGCTGGTTGGCGGCGTCCCACAGGGCGCGCACGGATGCGAGCAGCCGTGGATCGACGCGCACCAGCGCCGCGGCCACCGGTCCGGGCGGTGGCGCGAGCCGCTCGCCGCTGACGGTGCGGTCGGGGCTGACCCAGGCGGTGGGGTCCACCCGCACCCAGCCCTCGCCCGGCAGCCACACCTCCGCCCACGCGTGCGCGTCGCTGTGGCGCACGGTCCACAGCCCGTCCACGGGGTTGCGCTCGCCGCCCTGATACCCCGTGACCACGCGCGCCGGGATGTCCATCGCGCGCAGCGCGATCACGAACGCCGACGCGATGTGTTCGCAAAACCCCGCGCGCCGATCGAACCAGAATTCGTCCGCGGTGTCGCGCCCGTACACACCGGGCTCCAGCGTGTAGCGGTAGCCGCCGTCGCGCAGGTGGCGCAGCACCGCCTCCATCAGCGCCCGGGGCGAGGCGTCGCCCACCTCGCGCCGCAGCGCCTGCGCCCAGGCCAACGTGCGCGGGTTGTAGCCGGGGGGCAGCTCGCGGTCCACCTGCAACGCCAGCCGCGCGGCGTCGGTGCCCAGCCGCTGCGGCGGCTGGGCGACGCCTTCGTAGCGCAACACGTCGGTGACGGGGCGCGGCAGCCACCATTGCCCGTCGGGTGTCGATTGCGGCGCGATGCCCGCGGCGGCCCCCGCGACGAGTCGTGGGGACGCGGGCGTCCATTCCAGCGTCGGCAGCCACGGGCGCAACGTCGGCTCCAGCGTGATCTGGTAGCGCCACGCCGGGGCGGCCGGCGCGGCGTGCAGGGCCGCATCCTCGCGCACCAGCGCGGGCGGCACGTCGGTCGCGGCGTCGGGCCCGTGCAGCGGCCGCCAGCGGCGCCCATCGAAGACGCGCAGCACCGGGCCGCGGAAGTACAGCGCCTCGCGCGGTGGCACGCCATCCGGGAAGGCGACGCGCAGCGCCACCCGCTCGTCGAGCGCCAGGCGCGCGACGTCGCCCACCTGCATCTGGCCGGACAGGCCGCTGCGCCCGATGGTGGTGTCGGTGGGGATGCCCCACAGCGGCGGCAGGCGCGGAAACAGCGCGAACAGCAGCGCCATTACCGGCGCGCCCGCCAGTGCCTGCGCGCCGGCGGTGCGCGCGGCCTGCCACACGGGCGGGCGGCCCAGCGGCAGGTGCGCCAGCACCAGCGCCGTCAGCAGCCCCCACACGGCCAGCAGCGTGCCCAGCGCCGTCGCGAGCGACTGCGACGACAGCAGCGGCGTCAGCAGCGTGAAGAAGGCGAGGAAAAACACCACGTACGCGTCGCGGCGCGCGCGCAGCTCCAGGGTTTTGAGCGCCAGCAGCACGACGATCAGCGTGACCCCGGCGTCCGGCCCCAGCAGCGTGCGGTGCGTCATGACCGTCAGCGCCACCGCCAGCACGGTGAGCGCCACACGCCACGGCCAGCGCGGCAGCGGCCGGGCCTTCCACGCCAGCCAGCCGCGCCACACGAGCACCGCGGCCGTCAGCGCGCTCGTCCAGCCCGGCAGCCGCGCGACCTGCAGCGCGACGATGCCGCCGATGACCGTGAGCAGAAACAGCGTGTCGCGCGCCTCGCGCGGCAGGCGCTCGATCGCGGCGCGCCCGCGCGCCCACGGGCCCGCCATCAGTGACATGCCAGTGCCTCCAGGCAGTGGCGGCGGTGGGCGGGGCCGGTGCCGGGTTCGATGGTGCAGCCCGGCAGCCGCAGGCCGTAGACGATGCCGCGGGCGTCGGCCTGCAGCACCCACGCGCACAGCCGGCTGCGCCGCGCCTCGACGTCCGACAGCCCGCAGGCGGCGTCGTCCAGCCACAGCCGCGTGTCCCCCGTGGTCGGGGTGGCCTCGCGCACCAGCCAGCCGGCCGGGTCGCCGTCGTGGCGCGCGGCCTTTTTCCACAGCACCCGGCCGGGGCTGTCGCCGGCCCGGTAGGGGCGCACCCCGTCCGGAAGGTCGGCGCTGGCCCCGATCGGTGCGCCGTCGGCGGCGAGCGGGCGGTCCGCGGCGTCGGTCGGCGTCGAGGCCGCGGCCGGCAGCGGCGGGGCCGAAGGCTCGGGCGCCGGCCACACGGTGACCGCCAGCGACGGGCGCCACCAGCTCCAGATGCGGGCGACGCCCAGGGGATAGCGGGTCTCGATGCCGAGCGGCGGCAGGCGGTGGCGCCCCCGCCGCGGCAGCACGAGCGGCACCATCACCTCCGCGGCGCCGCCCGCGACGTCTGTGGCGACGGGATCGGCGCCGGGCTGCGCCCACGCCAGCGCCACGGCCCAGCGGGTGCGCCGCCCCGGCGCCTGCAGCGCCACCCGCACCGGCAGCGGCCGGCCTGCAAACGCGTCGCCATCCACGCGCACGCGCAACCGCAACCCGCGCAGGTTCGCGTGGCCGACGAGCACGCTGGCACCCGCCGCGCCGGTCAGCAAAAAGGTCAGCAGATACCCCAGGTTGAGCTGGTAGTTGATGCTGCCGAGCAGCAGCAGCGCCAGCGTCACGGCCAGCATCCACCCCGGGCGGGTCGGCAGCACATAGAGGTTGCGCTGCGTCAGCACGTGCTCATCGGTCGCGGGCAGGCGCGCCAGCCACCATTGGCGCACCCGCTCGCGCACGGACCGGGCGCGGGGCAGGGCGAGCGTGGCCACGTCCATCACCCGGCTAAGGTTTGCACGAGCGCGCGCAGCTGTCCCGCCGCGTCGCGGCCCGCGCCTGCGGCCGGTACCAGCCGGTGCGCCGCAACGGGGATCAGCACGTCGTGCAGGTCGTCCGGCGCCACGTAGTCGCGCCCGGCAACGAGCGCACGGGCGCGCGCGGCCTGCAGCAGCGCGATCCCCGCGCGGGGGCTCAGGCCGTGCACGAACCAGCGGCCGTCGCGCGTCGCGGCCAGCAGCGCCTGCAGCTCGTCCAGCAGCGCGTCGCTCACCCCCACCGCGTCCACCGCGCGCTGCAGCCGCTGGAGTCCCTCGGCATCCACCACCGCCGGCAGGCGCTGCAGCAGCGCGCGCCGCTCCTCGCCGCGCAGCAGGGCGCGCTCCGCCTCGCGGTCCGGGTAGCCGAGCGACAGCCGCATCAAAAAGCGGTCGAGCTGGGACTCCGGCAGTGCGTGCGTGCCCAGCTGCTCGAACGGGTTTTGCGTCGCGATGACGAAAAACGGCTCCGGCAGCGCGTGCGTGACGCCGTCGACGCTGACCTGGCGCTCCTCCATCGCCTCCAGCAGCGCGCTTTGCGTGCGCGGGCTCGCGCGGTTGATCTCGTCGGCCAGCAGCACCTGCGTGAACAGCGGCCCGGGGTGGAAGACGAAATCCTGCCGCGCCCGGTCATAGACGGCCGCCCCGATCAGGTCGCTGGGCATCAGGTCCGCGGTGAACTGCACCCGCGCGAAGCGCAGCCCGAAGGTGCGCGCCAGCGCGTGTGCCAGCGTCGTCTTGCCCACCCCCGGCAGGTCTTCGATCAACAGGTGCCCGCGCGCCAGCAGGCAGGTCACGGCGTCGCGCAGCACGTCGTCTTTGCCCACGATGACCGTGGTAAGCTGCTGCAACAAGGAGGCAATGAGGGGCCGGTGATCGGTCATGCCCCAGACGATACCGGAAAGCGCCGTCCGCCGTCGGTCCCCACCGCATCGCGCCATGAAACCCACCGGCTATTACACCCATCCCGCCTGTGCCCGGCACGACATGGGCCCCGGCCACCCCGAATGTCCGCAGCGCCTCGGGGCGATTGAGGACCGGCTGCTGATCTCCGGGGTGCTGGACGGGCTGGGGCAGCGCACCGCGACGCCGGCGGCGGTGGCGGAGCTGGAGCTGGCGCACGATCGGATGCACATCGCCGCGATCCGGGGGCTGGCCGACGAACTGCGCGATGCGATCGCCGCGGGCGGGCCCGAACGCTTGTCGGTCGACCCGGACACGGCGCTCAACGCGCACACGTGGGAGGCGGCGCTGGCCGCGGCCGGGGCGGCGATCGACGCCACCGAGGCCGTCGTCAGTGGGGAACTGGCCAACGCGTTTTGTGCCGTGCGGCCGCCCGGGCACCACGCGTGCCGCAACCGCGCGATGGGCTTTTGCTTTTTCAACAACGTGGCCGTCGCGGCCAAGTACGCGCTGCAGCGTCTGGGGCTCAAGCGCGTGGCCATCATCGACTTCGACGTGCACCACGGCAACGGCACGGAGGACATCGTCGCCGGCGATGAGCGCATCCTGATGTGCAGCTTCTACCAGCACCCGTACTACCCGGAGTGGGACCACCGCGACGCGCCCAACCTCGTCAACGTGCCGGTGCCCGCCTACACGCGCGGCATGGATATCCGCGAGATCGTTGAGATGATGTGGCTGCCACGGTTGGAGGCGCACCGGCCGCAGTGCATCTTCATCAGCGCCGGCTTCGACGCCCACCGCGAGGACGACCTCGGCCAGCTCGGGTTGGTCGAGCAAGACTATGTGTGGATCACCCAGCGCATCCGGGACGTCGCGCGCCGCCACGCCAAGGGGCGCATCGTCAGCGTTCTGGAGGGGGGCTACAACCTGAGCGCCCTCGCGCGCAGCGTCGAGGCCCACATCCGTGTGCTGGCGGATCTGTGATGGTGCTCACTGGCCGATCCGCGACCGTCGCCGTGGTCCCTCTGCCTCTCGCTTTCCTCCTTTTTCCTTTTGCTACCGCGGGGTGGCCCCGAAGAGGACCGTCCCGACGGTTCATCAATCCCGGTGCCAAACAGCGCCATGCCCCCGGAGAGGAGACAACCCGATGAGCGAAGAACCGATCCTGCTGCACACAAGGGACGCGCGCGGCGTGCACACGCTGACGCTCAACACCCCCAAGGCCTTCAACGCGCTGAGCGAGGCGATGCTCGAGGCCCTCTCGGCCCGGCTCGACGAAATCGCCGCCGACGAGGGCGCGCGCGTGCTCGTCATCGCCGCGGCCGGCAAGGCCTTTTGTGCCGGCCACAACCTCAAGGAGATGCGCGCCAACCCGCGGCTCGAGTACTACCAGCAGCTCTTTGCCCGCTGCTCGCGCATGATGCTGCAGATTCAGCGCCTGCCGGTGCCGGTGATCGCGCGCGTGCAGGGATTGGCGACGGCGGCCGGCTGTCAGCTGGTGGCGCAGTGCGACCTGGCGGTGGCGGCGCAGGAGGCGCGTTTCGGCGTCAATGGCATCGACGTCGGGCTGTTCTGCGCGACGCCCAGCGTGCCGCTGGTGCGCAACGTGCCGGCCAAGGTGGCGATGGAAATGCTGCTGACCGGCGAGTTCATCAGCGCGGAGGAGGCGCGGCTGCGCGGGTTGGTCAACCGCGTCGTACCGGCCGAGGCGCTGGACGCCGAGGTGGAGCGGCTGGTGGCCGCGATCCTGACGAAACCGCGCGAGGCCATCGCGATGGGCAAGGCCGTGTTCTACCAGCACCGCGAAACCGGCATCGAGGCAGCCTACCAGCTCGCCGGCCAAACGATGGCCTGCAATATGATGCACGAGATCGCGCAGGAGGGCGTGCAGGCCTTCATCGAGAAGCGTGTGCCGGCGTGGCGGGTGTCCGCTTGACGGCGACGGCGCGCGCAGACCGCTTGCTGCGGTCCCGGCGCGCTTCGATCCCGATCGCGGTGAGCCTGTTGCGGCCATAGCGGTTCCACCTGTCACGCTTTCGCGGACGAGCTTCGTCCGCCCGATTCGTCACCGTCTTCGACGCAACCACCGTCGACTCAACCACCACCGAACCATCGTCGTTCATGACCCGATCCGCTGCACCCGCCCCCATCGACGACCTCGGCGCCTGGCTGAATGCTTTCTGGCAGCCCGGAGCCCTGATTGAGCTGGCCGCGCTGGCCGCCTGCGTGGGGCTGGCGTGGGCCATCGTGCGGGGGCTGCAGCGGGCGTTCAACCCGGACGCCGAACGCTCCATCTGGTTCGGTCGCCGGGGCGTCGACGGCGTGCTGTTCCCGCTGCTGCTGCTGGTGCTGGCGTACGGCGCGCGGGCACTGACGGTGCTGTGGGTGCCGGTGGCGGTGTGGCGCGTGGCTATTCCTGCGCTGCTGGCGCTGGTGGCCATTCGTGTCGGCGTCAAAGTGCTGGAAGTGGCATTTCGAGGGGCGGCGTGGCTGCGCCCGGTGGAGCGTACCGTCTCGTGGTTTGCGTGGCTGGCCGCGGTGGGGTGGATCACTGGGCTGCTGCCGGTGGTGCTTGCCGAGCTGGACCAGATCACGTGGAAACTGGGTGGCACGACGCTGTCGGTGCGCACGCTGATCGAGGGGCTGCTGAGCGCCGGCGCGGTGCTGATCGTCGCGCTGTGGATCTCGTCGGCGATCGAGGCGCGGCTGTTGCGCGACGCGACCGGCGAGTCGCTGTCGCTGCGCAAGGCCGCGAGCAACGCAGCGCGCGCGCTGCTGCTCTTCGTCGGGCTGATGCTGGCGCTGTCGGCGGTCGGCATCGACCTGACGGCGCTGTCGGTGCTCGGCGGCGCGATCGGCGTAGGCATCGGCTTCGGGCTGCAGAAGCTCGCCGCCAACTACGTCAGCGGATTCGTCATCCTGACCGAGCGCAGCATGCGCATCGGCGACATGGTGCGGCTCGACACCTTCGAGGGGGTCGTCGCCGACATCAAGGCGCGCTACACCGTGATCCGCTCGGTCAGCGGGCGCGAGTCGATCGTGCCCAACGAGCTGCTCATCACGCAGCGGGTGGAGAACCTGTCGCTGTCCGATCCCAAGGTGTGGCAGTCTACCGTCGTGGGTGTGGCGTATGACAGCGACGTGGCACTGGTGCAGCGCCTGCTGGTGCAGGCCGCGCTGGAGCAGCCGCGTGTGCTGCGCGACCCGGGCCCGCTGGCGGCGTTGTCGGCATTCGGTGCTGATGGTTTGGAATTCACACTCGGCTACTGGATCGCGGACCCGGAAAACGGCCAACTCGGCCTGCGCTCGGCGATCAACCTGCGCATCCTGGAGCTGTTCCGCGAGCACGGGGTGGAAATTCCGTACCCGCAGCGCGTGCTGCACGTCAAGGGGACGCCGCCGCTGCCGGACGCTGTCCCATCCGGGGAGCGACGGGAGAGTCCTTCCCCTGCAAGATAGGCATCTCTGGCGGAAGACAGGTGGGGCACGCGCCGGAACGCCGGTGGGCGCAACCAGCCGTGAAAAGAGGCGAACAATGACCGTTGCGGGTGTGTCCGCGCGCCACTCGGCAGCGGTCGGTGCGGGGGGCTCGGTGCAGGGCTCGGTGCAGGGGCTCGGTGCAGGGGCTCGGTGCAGGGGCTCGGTGCAGGGGCTCGGTGCAGGGGCTCGGTGCAGGGGCTTGTGAGGCGCAACGCAGCCCCCTATAATCCGAAAAAACGAACGGTCGTTCGTTTTTGCGAGGGTTGGCCCTCGTACAATGCGCTCAGTTGACGTTGACGTAAACGGAAGGTCAGCGTCACCGCCTCACCACCCACAGGAGCCAGCATGAAGATTCTCGTCCCCGTCAAGCGCGTGGTCGACTACAACGTCAAGGTCCGGGTCAAGGCCGACGGCAGCGGCGTCGACATCGCCAACGTCAAGATGAGCATGAACCCCTTCGACGAAATCGCCGTCGAAGAGGCCGTGCGCCTGAAGGAAAAAGGCGTTGCCACCGAGGTCGTGGCCGTCTCCTGCGGGGTCACCCAGTGCCAGGAGACGCTGCGCACCGCGATGGCGATCGGGGCGGACCGCGCGATCCTGGTCGAGACCGACGAGGAGCTGCAGCCGCTGGCCGTGGCCAAGCTGCTCAAGGCGCTGGTCGAGAAGGAAAACCCCAGCCTCGTCATCCTCGGCAAGCAGGCGATCGACGACGACGCCAACCAGACGGGTCAGATGCTCGCCGCGCTGCTCGACTGGCCGCAGGCGACCTTTGCGTCCAAGGTCGAGGTGCAGGGTGACGCGGTCGAAGTCACGCGCGAAGTCGATGGCGGGCTGGAAACCCTCAAGCTCACGCTGCCGGCCATCGTCACGACCGACCTGCGGCTGAACGAGCCGCGCTACGTGACGCTGCCCAACATCATGAAGGCGAAGAAGAAGCCGCTCGACACCGTCAAGCCGGCCGATCTGGGGGTGGACGTCACGCCGCGCCTCAAGACCCTGAAAGTGGCCGAGCCGCCCAAGCGCAGCGCCGGCATCAAGGTGCCGGACGTCGCCACGCTGGTGGACAAGCTCAAGAACGAAGCCAAGGTCATCTGAGGAAAGGACGCGCTGCCATGACCATTCTCGTCATTGCCGAACACGACAACGCCACCCTCAAGGGGGCGACGCTCAACACCGTGGGCGCGGCACTCAAGCTCCAGGCCGCCGGTGCCGGCGACATCCACGTGCTGGTGGCCGGGCACGAGGCGGGCGGTGCGGCGCAGGCCGCGGCGCAGATCGCCGGGGTGGCCAAGGTGCTGCACGCGGACGGCCCCGCGCTGGCGCACGGCCTCGCGGAAAACGTCGCGGCGCAGGTGCTCGCGATCGCGTCGGGCTACAGCCACATCCTCTTCCCGGCCACGGCCAGCGGCCGCAACGTCGCGCCGCGCGTGGCCGCCAAGCTCGACGTCGCGCAGCTGAGCGACATCACCGCCGTGGTGGACGCGCACACGTTCGAGCGCCCGATCTACGCAGGCAACGCCATCGCCACCGTGCAAAGCGGCGATGCGCAGCACGTCATCACCGTGCGCACCACCGCGTTCGACGCGGCGGGCAGCGGCGGGGCCGCGCCGGTCGAGTCGATCCCCGCCGTGGCCGACAGCGGCAAGAGTGCCTTCGTCAAGAGCGAGCTGGCCAAGAGCGACCGGCCCGAGCTGACGGCGGCCAAGATCATCGTCTCCGGCGGCCGTGCGCTGGGCAGCGCCGAGCAGTTCAACGCCGTCATCACACCGCTGGCGGACAAGCTGGGCGCGGCCATCGGCGCGAGCCGCGCCGCCGTGGACGCCGGCTACGCCCCCAACGACTGGCAGGTCGGCCAGACCGGCAAGATCGTCGCGCCGCAGCTCTACGTGGCCGTGGGCATCAGCGGGGCCATCCAGCACCTGGCTGGGATGAAGGACTCCAAGGTCATCGTTGCGATCAACAAAGACCCCGAGGCGCCGATCTTCAGCGTCGCGGACTACGGGTTGGAGGCCGACCTCTTCCAGGCGGTGCCGGAACTGGTCAAGGCGCTCTGATCGCCACCGTACCCCAGGGCATCCACCGCGATGCCCTTTTTTTGCCCCAAGGAGAATCCCATGAGCTTCAAGGCCCCCGTCAAGGACATGCTCTTTGCGATGGAGCACCTGGCGCAGCTGGACCAGATCGCGCAGATCCCCGGCTTTGAAGAAGCCAACCTGGAAACCGCACAGGCCGTGCTGGAGGAGTGCGCGCGCCTGAACGAAGAAGTCATCGCGCCGTTGAACTGGGAGGGCGACAAAAACCCGTCCTGGTGGCAGGACGGCGAGGTGCGCACGACCCCCGGCTTTGCCGAGGCGTTCCGCCAGTACGCCCAGGGCGGCTGGCAGGGCCTGCAACACCCCACCGACTTTGGCGGGCAGGGGCTGCCCAAGACGATCGGCGCGGCCTGCACCGAAATCCTCAACGCGGCCAACCTCAGCTTTGCGCTGTGCCCGCTGCTGACCGACGGGGCCATCGAGGCGCTGCTGACTGCGGGCAGCGACAAGCAAAAGCGCCTGTACATCCCGCCGATGATCGAGGGCCGCTGGACCGGCACGATGAACCTGACCGAACCGCAGGCGGGCTCCGACCTGTCGCTGGTGCGCACGCGCGCCGAGCCGCAGCCCGACGGCACCTACAAGATCTTCGGCACCAAGATCTTCATCACCTACGGCGAGCACGACATGGCCGAGAACATCGTGCACCTCGTGCTCGCGCGCGTGACCGGCGCGCCGGAAGGGGTCAAGGGCATCAGCCTCTTCATCGTGCCCAAGTTCCTCGTCAACCCGGACGGCAGCCTCGGCGCGCGCAACGACGTGCGCTGTGTGAGCATCGAGCACAAGCTCGGCATCAAGGCCAGCCCCACCTGCGTGCTGCAGTACGGGGATGCGGGTGGCGCGATCGGCTACCTTGTCGGTGAGGAAAACCGCGGCCTCGAGTACATGTTCATCATGATGAACGCGGCGCGCTACGCGGTCGGGCTGCAGGGCATCGCGCTGTCCGAACGCGCCTACCAGAAGGCCGTGCAGTACGCGCGCGACCGCGTGCAAAGCCGCCCGGTCGATGGCAGCGTTGCCGGAGCCGCCCCCATCATCCACCACCCGGACGTGCGGCGCATGCTGCTGACGATGCGCGCGCTCACCGAAGGCTGCCGCGCGATGGCGACCGTTGCCGCGGCGGCGTACGACGCCGCGCACCACCACCCGGACGCCGAGGTGCGCCGCCAGAACCAGGCCTTCTACGAGTTCATGGTGCCGCTGGTCAAGGGCTACAGCACCGAAATCAGCCACGAGGTCACGAGCCTGGGCGTGCAGGTGCACGGTGGCATGGGCTTCGTCGAGGAAACGGGCGCGGCGCAGTACTACCGCGACGCCAAGATCCTGACCATCTACGAGGGCACCACCGCGATCCAGGCCAACGACCTGGTGGGCCGCAAGACCGTGCGCGACGGCGGCGCGACGGCCCGGGCGGTGGCCGCGCAGATCCGCGCGACCGAAGCGGCGCTCTCCGCCAGCGGGTCGGAGGCCGCCCGCGCGGTGCAGGCGCGCCTGCAGGCCGCGCGCGAGGCGTACGAGCAGGTGGTGGACTTCATCGTCGCGCAGGGCAAGGCCAACCCGGTGGCCGCGTACGCCGGCAGCGTCCCGTACCTGATGCTCGCGGGCAACCTGATGGCCGGCTGGCAGATGGCGCGCGCGCTGCTCGCCGCCGAGCGCGAATTGGCCGCCGGGCGCGATGCCGCGTTCATGCGGGCCAAGATCGCGACCGCCCGCTTCTACGCCGACCACATCCTGACCCGCTGCGCGGGTTGGCGCGACAGCATCATCGGTGGCCACGCCGCGGTCGCCGAGATGCCCCTGGATGCTTATTGAGGAGACCCGCCCGATGTCCCGTTTGCCCGCAATCCTGCAGCGTGTGCCGTTTCCCGTGATCGGCTCGCCGCTGTTCATCATCAGCAACCCCAAGCTCGTCATCGAGCAGTGCAAGGCCGGCATCGTCGGCGCGATGCCCGCGCTCAACGCGCGTCCCGCGTCGCAGCTCGACGAATGGCTGGCCGAAATTACCGAGGCGCTCGACGCCCACAACCGCGCACACCCGGATCAGCCCGCCGCGCCCTTTGCCATCAACCAGATCGTGCACAAGAGCAACGACCGGCTCGAGCACGACATGGCCCTGTGCGAAAAGTACAAGGTGCCCATCATCATCACCAGCCTGGGCGCGCGCGAGGACGTCAACCAGGCCGTGCACGGCTGGGGCGGTGTCGTGCTGCACGACATCATCAACAACACCTTCGCGCACAAGGCCATCGAAAAGGGGGCCGACGGCCTGATCGCCGTGGCCGCCGGGGCCGGGGGGCATGCGGGCACCAAGAGCCCGTTCGCGCTGATCCAGGAAATCCGCCAGTGGTTCGATGGTCCGCTGGCGCTCTCCGGATCGATGGCCACCGGCGCCGCGGTGCTCGCCGCCCAGGCGATGGGGGCGGACTTCGCCTACATCGGCTCGCTCTTCATCGCCACGCACGAGGCGCGCGCCAGCGACGCGTACAAGCAGTGCATCGTCGAGTGCAACTCGGACGACATCGTCTACACCAACCTGTTCACCGGCGTGCACGGCAATTACCTCAAGCCCTCGATCCGCGCGGCAGGGCTGGACCCGGACAACCTGCCCGAGAGCGACCCGAGCAAGATGAACTTCGCGTCGGCCGGCGCCAAGGCGTGGAAGGACATCTGGGGCTGCGGGCAGGGCATCGGCGTAGTCGACGCCGTGCGCCCGGCGGCCGAGGTGGTCGCGCGCCTCAAGCGCGAGTACGCCGAGGCGCGGGCGCGGTTGTGTGCGGGCCACTGACCGCTCGGTCGCCGTCTGTCTGAGCCTGAGCCCACGTGTCCCGGTAATTGGGTTCACTTCCATCGAGCCGCCCCCTGGGCGGCTTTTTCGTTGTGGCGCGCTACACTCGAACGCGGTCATGAAATCGCGACCAGACAGAACAGAGCGGACCATCGAGGGAGACGGTTTTCGTGCTGAAGCTCGAACAAATCCAAAAGAACGCGAGCATCTCGGGGCTGGAGCCCGGGCAGGTCGTGCGCATCGTCACGACCGAGCCGGTCGGCGACGACGCCCTGACCGTCTACTACAAGACCGCCGACGGCACGCTGCGCGAGCGGATGCTGTTCCGCAGCGACGAGGCCCGGCTGTCGCTCGCCGAGGCCGGTCGTCCCTGGGCCTTCGATGCACCGGGCGAGGCGTTCAAGCTCGCCACAGAGGCTTACCGCATCCATCTCGCCCACCTGTTCGATCCGATGATGGCGGTGCACACGTCGAACGTGGAGCCGCTGCCGCACCAGATCACCGCGGTCTACGAATCGATGCTGCCGCGCCAGCCGTTGCGCTTCGTGCTGGCCGACGATCCCGGCGCTGGCAAGACCATCATGGCGGGGCTCTACATCCGCGAGCTGCTGATGCGCGCCGACGCCAAGCGCGTGCTCATCGTCGCGCCCGGCAGCCTGGTCGAGCAGTGGCAGGACGAAATGTACGAGAAGTTCGGCCTGTCGTTCACGCTGTTTTCGCGCGAGCAGGTCGAGCAGTCGCGCAGTGGCAACCCCTTCGACGACCACGACTTGCTGGTCGCCCGTGTCGATCAACTGGCCCGCGCCGACGACCTGCAAGAAAAGCTGCGCCTGTCGCGCTGGGACCTGGTGGTCGTCGACGAAGCGCACAAACTCTCGGCCAGCTACTTTGGCAACAAAGTCAACAAGACCAAGCGCTTTCAGCTCGGCGAGCTGCTCGGGTCGATCACCCGGCACTTCCTGTTGATGACGGCCACGCCGCACAACGGCAAAGAGGAGGACTTCCAGCTCTTCCTGTCGCTCTTGGACGCCGATCGCTTCTACGGCAAGTTCCGCGACGGCGCGCACAAGGTCGACGTCTCCGACCTCATGCGGCGCATGGTCAAGGAGGAGCTGCTCAAGTTCGACGGCACCCCGCTGTTCCCTGAGCGCCGGGCCTACACCGTCAACTACAAACTCTCCGACCTCGAAGCCGCCCTGTACGCGGCCGTCACCGACTACGTCAAGGAGCAGTTCAACAAGGCCGACCAGCTCGCCGACAGCGGCCGCAAAGGCACCGTGGGCTTTGCGCTGACGGCACTACAGCGCCGACTCGCCTCCAGCCCCGAGGCCATCTACCAGTCGCTCAAGCGCCGGCGCAACAAGCTCAAGCGCCGTGTCGAGGAAGAAAAGCTGGGCCAGCGCGGCAAGGCCCTGGCCGAAACGCTGGCGGGCCCCGGCACCAACGGCGTGCCTGATGACATCTGGGAGTCGGCCGACGCGCTCTCCCCCGATGACTACGAAAACTTCGAGCAAACCCTCGTCGACCAGGCCACCGCCGCGCAGACGATCCAGGAGCTCGAAGCCGAAATCCTGATCCTCGAGAGCCTGGAGGAGCAGGCCCGGCAGGTGGTGCATTCGGGTCAGGACCGCAAGTGGGACGAACTCTCCCGCCTGCTGCAAGACACGCCGGAAATGCGCGACGCCGAGGGGCGGCAGCGCAAGCTCATCATCTTCACCGAGCACCGCGACACGCTCAACTACCTGGCCGAGAAGATTCGTGGACTGATCGGCAGCATGGATGCCGTGGTCATGATCCACGGCGGCATCAAGCGCGAAGAGCGCCGCAAGGTGCAGGAGCTGTTCCGCAACGACCCCGCGGTGCGCGTGCTCATCGCCACCGACGCGGCCGGCGAAGGCGTGAACCTGCAAAACGCCAACCTGATGGTCAACTACGACCTGCCCTGGAACCCCAACCGCATCGAGCAGCGCTTCGGCCGCATCCACCGCATCGGACAGACCGAGGTTTGCCACCTGTGGAACATGGTGGCGGCCGAAACGCGCGAAGGCGACGTTTTCCAGCGCCTGTTCGACAAGCTGGAGGTGGAGCGCAAGGCGCTGGGCGGCCGTGTGTTCGACATCCTGGGCGAAGTCTTCGAGGACAAGCCCCTCAAAGACCTGCTGATCGAGGCCATCCGCTACGGCGCCGATCCCGAGGTCCGCGCCCGCCTGCTGCGCAAGGTCGAGGGCGCGCTCGACACCCAGCACCTGCGGGAGATCCTGCAGCGCAACGCGCTGTGCGAAGAGGTGATGGACGAAAAGCGCCTCTTTGCCGTGAAGGAGGAGATGGAAAAAGCCGAGGCCCGCAAGCTGCAGCCCTACTTCATCCGCTCGTTCTTCAGCCAGGCCTTCCAGCGACTCGGCGGCGAGCTGCGCCCGCGTGAGCCCGGGCGCTACGAAATCACCCACGTTCCGGCGATCATCCGCGAGCGCGACCGGCAAATCACCGGCCGCGACCGGCGGTATACCGAGCCAGTTCTGCGCCGCTACGAGCGCGTCTGCTTCGAGAAGCAACACGTGCGCCTGATGGATCGCGTCGGCGCACCGATGGCGAGCCTGCTGCACCCCGGCCATCCGCTGATGCAGTCGGTGACCGACCTGGTGCTGGAGGCCCACCGCAACAAGCTCAAGCAAGGCGCGGTGCTGGTGAACCCCGCCGACATGGGCCTGACGCCGCGGGTGTGCTTCATCATTGACCACGCCGTCAAGGAAGGCGCGGACCCGACACGCATCGTCTCGCGCCGCATGCAGTTCGTCGAGATCGACCCGCAGGGCAACGCCATCAACGCCGGCTGGGCCCCGCACCTCGACCTGGAGCCGCTGACACCGGCCGACAGGGCGCTGATCGAGGATGTGCTCGCCGCCCCCTGGATCACCCAGGATCTGGAGCGGGTGGCGCTCGCGCACGCCTCCACGCACCTCGTGCCCGAGCACTTCGACGAGGTGCGCACCCGCCGCGAAGCGATGGTGGACAAGACCCTCGCCGCCGTGCACGAACGGCTGGTCAAGGAGATCAACTTCTGGTCCGACCGCTACATCAAGCTGCAGGACGACATCGCTGCCGGCAAGGACGTGCGCCTGACGCTGGAAAACGTGCGCCGCACCATCGACGACCTGACCGCCCGCCGCGAGACGCGCGAGAAGGAGCTCTTGGCCATGCGCCACGTGGTGTCGGCCACACCGGTCGTGCTGGGTGGCGCGCTCGTGATTCCGGCGGGCCTGTTGCTGCAGCGCAAAGGCCAGCCCGGCTGGTCGGCCGATGCCGATGCGCGCAGCCGCATCGAGCGCATCGCCATGCAGGCGGTCATCGAGGCCGAACGGGCCCTGGGGCATGAGGTGATCGACGTCTCGACGCAAAAGTGCGGCTGGGACGTCACCAGCCTGCCCCCGGCCCGCGACGGGCGGCTGCCGCCCTCGCGCCACATCGAGGTCAAAGGCCGCGCCAAGGGCCAGACCACCATCACGGTGACGCGCAACGAAATCCTCTACGCCCTCAACCAGGCCGACAAGTTTCTGCTGGCCGTCGTGCTCGTGGACGGTGAGCGGTACGAGGGCCCCTTCTATGTGCGACAGCCCTTCACCCAAGAGCCCGACTGGGCGGTCACCAGCATCAACCTCGACTTGGGCCAGTTGCTGGCCAAGGCCGTCGCGCCGGAGGCGTCGCTGTGAGCCCGGTTCGTGCCCAGAAAGAGAAACGCCCTCACGGGGAGGGCGTCGGGCCAAGGCTGCTCACCTTGGCGGGGCTAGAAGCAACCCCACAAAGAGAAACGCCCCTTGCGGGGCGTCGGGCCGGAGATGCTATCTCCGGGGGGGTTAGTGCGATTAATTATACCACTATCAAGCCGTATGGCAACCGGCTGGAGGGTTGTCTGTGAACCGCGTTGCCGCCTATATCGACGGTTTCAACCTCTATTTTGGGTTGAAGCAGGCCCGTTACAAGCGTTACTACTGGCTCGACGTGGCTGCGCTGGCGCGTTCGTTGCTCAAGCCGGGCCAGCACTTGGTGGCGACACACTACTTCACTGCGCGCATCCGCGACAACGGCCACAACACGGCCGACCAGAAAAGGCAGCACATCTATCTGGAGGCCCTGGCATTGCACGGCGTGCAGTGTCAATTCGGTCACTATCTCGAGAAAACGCGCCATTGCCGCGCGTGCCATGCCACTTGGCCGGATTACGAAGAAAAAATGACGGATGTGAACATCGCGATCCAGCTTCTCAGCGATGCCTTTGATGATGCCTTCGACACGGCTCTCGTTGTCTCCGGCGACAGCGACCTGACGACGCCCATTCGCCGCGTGCGTGAGCGCTTCCCGACCAAGCGGGTCATCGTCGCCTTTCCGCCGCATCGACACTCCAAAGCCCTCAAGCAAAGCGCTCACGGCCACCTGGCCATCAGCGAGAACAAACTGCGCGCCAGTCAACTGCCCGAACACCTCACCAAGCCCGACGGCTACGTGCTCACCCGCCCCGCGAGCTGGCGCTGAAAGCAAAACAGAAAACACATGACCCCGATCAAAACCCCCAAAAAACTCATCGAAGTGGCGCTGCCGCTCGACGCCATCAACACGGCAGCGGCGCGCGAAAAATCCATCCGCCACGGCCACCCCTCCACGCTGCACCTGTGGTGGGCGCGCCGTCCCTTGGCCGCGGCGCGCGCGGTGATCTTTGCCCAAATGGTCAACGACCCGGGCTATGAGCGCCACCTCGGCCGCGGGGTGAACAAGGAAAAGGCCGCGCTGGAACGCGAGCGTCTGTTCAAGCTCATCGAAGAGCTGGTCCAGTGGGAAAACACCAACAACGAAGAAGTGCTCGAGCGCGCCCGCGCGGAAATCTGGAAGAGCTGGCGCGAAACCTGCGCCCTCAACAAAAACCACCCGCAGGCGGCCGAACTGTTCGACCCCGACAAACTCCCCGCCTTCCACGACCCCTTTGCCGGCGGCGGCGCGCTGCCGCTCGAAGCCCAGCGCCTGGGGCTGGAGAGCTACGCCTCGGACCTGAACCCCGTCGCGGTGACCATCAACAAGGCGATGATCGAAATCCCGCCGCGCTTTGCCGGCCGCGCGCCGGTGGGGCCGCTGCCGCCGGGTGAGCGGCAGGCCCGGCTGCACGAGGACTGGCGCGGCGCGCGCGGGCTGGCCGAAGACGTGCGCCGCTACGGCGTGTGGATGCGCGCTGAAGCCGAAAAGCGCATCGGGCACCTGTACCCGACCGTGACCATCACCGCCGAACTCGCCGCCGAGCGGCCGGACCTGCAGCCGCTCGTGGGGCAAAAGCTCACCGTCATCGCCTGGCTGTGGGCGCGCACGGTCAAAAGCCCCAACCCGGCCTTCAGCCACGTGGAGGTGCCGCTCGCCTCCACCTTCGTGCTCTCGAGCAAGGCCGGCAAGGAGGCCTATGTGGAGCCGGTGGTGGAGGGCGACCGCTACCGCTTCACCGTGAGGATCGGCAAACCCACCGAGGCGGCCAAGGCGGGCACGGCGGCGGGCAAGCGCGGCGGGTTCTACTGCCTGCTCTCGGGCTCGCCCATCGACTACAAATACATCCGCAGCGAGGGACAGGCGGGGCGCATGGGCGCACGGCTGATGGCCATCGTCGCCGAAGGCCCGCGCGGGCGCATCTACCTGCCGCCGATCCCCGAACACGAAGCCATCGCCCGCCAGGCCGAGCCGACGTGGAGGCCGGACCACGCGCTTCCCGTCAATCCGCGCGATTTCAAGACGCCGAACTACGGGCTCGGACGTTTCAGCGACCTCTTCACCCCCCGCCAGTTGGTGGCGCTGACCACCTTTTCCGATCTGGTGGGCGAGGCGATCGAGCGCTGCCGCCAAGACGCGCTGGCCGCGGGCATGCCCGACGACGGCGTGGGCCTGGACGCCGGCGGCACCGGCGCTACCGCCTACGCCCAGGCGGTGGGGGTGTATTTGGCGTTTGCAGTGGACTATGCGGCTAACTACTGGTCGGTGATTGCGACGCCTGCGGATGGATTCATCCGCGGCACTTTCGCGCGTCAAGCCCTGCCTATGACTTGGGACTACGCCGAGGCACCGCCGTTCGGAAACACAAGCGGTAATTGGATGGGCGGAATCGAATGGGCTGCGAAGGCAATGGATGGCTTTCCCGTCTCTGGATCTGGCGTAAGTGCGCAAGCCGATGCAGCCGCTCAATCAATTTCCGCAGGAAAGGTCGTTTCCACTGACCCGCCCTACTACGACAATATCGGCTACGCCGACCTGTCCGACTTCTTCTACGTCTGGCTGCGCCGATCGCTCCGGCCCGTCTTCCCGGACCTGTTCGCCACGCTGGCCGTGCCCAAGGCCGAGGAACTGGTCGCCACCCCATACCGCCACGGCAGCCGAGAAAAGGCCGAAGCCTTCTTTCTCGACGGCATGCGCCGAGCGCTCAAAAACTTGGCCGAGCAGGCGCACCCGGCCTTTCCGGTGACCATCTACTACGCCTTCAAGCAAAGCGAAACCGAGAGTGAAGAAGGCACCGCCAGCACCGGCTGGGAGACCTTTTTGCAGGCGGTGCTCGACGCGGGCTTCGCCATCACCGGCACCTGGCCGATGCGCACGGAACGCGGTGCGCGCTCGATTGGCATCGGCACCAACGCCCTGGCCTCCAGCATCGTGCTGGTCTGCCGCCAACGCCCCGCCGACGCGCCCACCGTCTCGCGCCGCGAGTTTCTGCGCGAACTCAATGCCGTGCTGCCCGAGGCGCTCGACGAGATGACCCGCGGCGGCGTGCACTCGCCGGTGGCGCCGGTGGATCTCTCCCAGGCCATCATCGGCCCCGGCATGGCGATCTTCAGCCAGTACGCCGCGGTGCTCGAGGCCGACGGCACGCCCATGCGCGTGAAGACCGCCTTGCAGCTCATCAACCGGTATCTCGCCGAAGACGACTTCGACGCCGACACGCAGTTTTGCCTGCACTGGTTCGAGCAGCACGGCTGGAGCGCGGGCAAGTACGGCGAGGCCGACGTGCTGGCCCGCGCCAAGGGCACGGCGGTGGATGCGTTGGTGGCCGCCGGGGTGGTGGAAGCGGCTCGCGGCAGCGTGCGTCTTTTGAAGTGGCGCGAGCTGCCCGCCGACTGGTCGCCGGAAACCGACACCCGCACGCCGATCTGGGAGGCGCTGCACCACCTGATCCGCGCGCTCAACACCGAGGGGGAATCGGCCGCCGGCCGCCTGCTCGCGCGCATGCCAACGCGCGCGGAAGCCATGCGCGCGCTCACCTACCGCCTCTACACCCTGTGCGAACGCCAGGGCTGGGCCGAGGATGCACGCGCTTACAACGAGCTCGTCACGGCCTGGAGCGCCATCGAACAGGCGGCGGGCGACGCCGGTATGGTCGGCGTGCAGGGACAATTGGGGCTTTGAGGGGCGTGCCATGCAGATCGAGTCGATCGAGATCGAGAACTACCGGGCGTTTCGTCGCATCCGGCTGGACCACATGCCGCGGCTGGTGGCCTTGGTCGGTGCGAACGGCACCGGCAAGAGCACGCTGTTCGACGTCTTTTCCTTCCTCAAGGATGCCTTGGCGTTCAACGTGGGCAAGGCGGTGGCGCGTCGCGGTGGGATGCGCGAGTTGCGCAGCCGCGGTCAGACGGGGCCGATCCGGCTGGAGATCAAGTTCCGCGAGTCGGGCGGTCGTCTGGCCACGTATGAGCTCGCCTTCGACGAGGACCGCGGCCGCGTGGTGATCGAGCGTGAGGTGCTGAAGTTTCGCCGCGGCCAGCGGGGCAAACCGTGGCACTTCGTCGACTTTTCGCGTGGCCGGGGGACGGCGATCACCAACGAAGAGCAGTATGGACGCGAGGGGATCGCGGAGCAGCGTGCGGAGTATGCCTTGGATGAGCCCGATGTGTTGGCGATCAAGGGCTTGGGCCAGTTCAAGGATTTTCGTGTGGTGGCGGAGTTTCGCAACCTGATCGAGCACTGGCAGGTTTCCGATTTTCACATTGCCGACGCCCGGCCTTCGACCGAAGAGGGCTACGCGGAACACCTCTCGACCCGGGGCGACAACCTCGCACAGGTGGCGCAGTACCTCTACACCTACCACCCCGACCGTTTTCAGGCGATCCTGGACGCGATGAAGCGGCGTGTGCCGGGAGTCAGCCAGATCGAGGCCAAACCCACCGAGGATGGGCGGTTGGTGTTGCGCTTTCAGGATGGCAGCTTCCAGGATCCGTTCATCGCGCGCTTTGTGTCGGACGGCACCATCAAGATGTTTGCCTACCTGGTGCTGCTCCATGACCCGAAGCCTTTTCCGCTGCTCGCCGTGGAAGAGCCGGAAAACCAGCTCTACCCCGACCTCTTGTCCGAGCTGGCCGAGGAGTTTCGCGCCTATGCCGAACGCGGTGGGCAGGTGTTCGTCTCCACGCATTCGCCGGACTTTCTCAATGCGCTGAAGCTGGAGGAGATCTACTGCCTGCGCAAAGAGGGGGGCTATACCGTGGTGACCCACGCCAGCGACTCGGAGAACCTGCGCGCTTTGGTCGAGGCGGGGGACTTGCCGGGCTATCTCTGGAAGCAGGGGTTGTTCGAGGGGGTGAATCGATGAGCGGGAGGGTGATCTTTCTGCTCGAAGAGCCTTCGATGAAGACGTTTCTGCTGGAGTTTTTGCCCCGCCTCATTCCAGGCTGGCAGCATGAGCGGGATTTTTTGCTCCTGGCGCATGAAGGCAAGTCGGATCTGGAAGCCAGCATTGCGCGCAAGCTCAAGGCCTGGCGCGAACCGCAAGTGCGCTTTGTGATCGTGCGCGACAATGACAACGCCGACTGTCTGGCACTCAAGCGGCGTTTGCTCGCGCTGGCATCGGGTAGTGGGCGAGAGGTGCTCGTTCGCTTGGTGTGTCAGGAGCTGGAAGCGTGGTACCTGGCTGATACACAAACTTTGAGCAAGGTGTATCCAGACTGCGCCGCAGCCATTCGACGTCTGGGCAAACGTTTCCCCAACCCTGATGCCTGTCCCAAGCCGAGCGCGAGTTTGAAACAGGCCATTGCGTGTTTTCAAAAGACCGACGCCGCCCGGCGCATGGGTAAGGCTTTACCGGTGCAAACCGCGCGCTCGGCCAGCTTGCAGGCTTTCGTGACGGGGCTCGAGCGTTTAGTGGGCAAAGATACGGCGTCCCAACGGGGGGTGTGAGGAAGCGATATGTTCGATAAAACGGTGTGGCCTTACCCCGGTTCGCGTTGGTGGAAGTTCGATTTCCACACCCACACGCCAGCGTCGAAGGACACTGATCCCTGGCAACGCGCCATCGGTACGCCCGACGCACTCACGCCCGAGCGGTGGCTTCTCAAGTTCATGGCTGCTGAGATCGACTGCGTGGCGGTGACCGACCACAACAGCGCCGCGTGGATCGACCCGCTCAAGGCCGCCTACGCGCAAATGAAGGCGCGAGCCGACGCAGGCAACCCGCCGGCGGGCTTTCGGGAGCTGACGATCTTTCCGGGGGTCGAGATTTCCGCCAACGGTGGGGTGCACGTGCTGGCGATCTTTGATCCGTCAGCCACGACGAGCGATATCGACAGTCTGTTGGGAGCGGTCGAATACGAAGGCAGCAAAGGCGACAGCGATGGGGAGACGCGCAAATCGGTCGCCGCTGTCATCGCCAAGATCATCGAACGGGGTGGCATTCCCATTCCGGCCCATGCCGATGCCGAAAAAGGCCTGTTGCGCGTCAACCCCGGCACCCGGCAATGCGCGTTGTCGACCAACACCGTCAGGCAAGCACTGGAGGTGGAGGAGCTACTGGCGGTCGAATGGTGCGATCTGGCCCACCCCTATCCCCAGGCCATGGAGAGACTCGCCGAACCGTTGGCGCGGGTGCTCGGCAGCGACTGCCACAACTTCCAGGGCGCGAATGTGCCGGGCAGCCGCTACACCTGGGTCAAGATGGCTCGCCCGACGCTGGAGGGGTTGCGGCTGGCGCTGCTGGATGGCAACGGGGTGTCGATTCGGCGCAGTGACGAGGGGCCTTTCGAACCGTTCAAGACGCCCGCACATCTCCTTCGCCGCATCGAGGTCGAGAACGCCAAGGCGATGGGCAATGGCCGGGCGGCGATCATCGAGCTGTCGCCCTATTTCAATGCCATCGTCGGCGGGCGTGGGACGGGTAAATCGACGCTGGTGCATGCGCTTCGGCTCGCTACCCGGCGCGAAGACGAGCTTCAGGCCCTGCCCAAAGACAGCGAGCCACGCGAGCGCTTCGAAGCGTTTCGCCAGATCGCCCGGGGGCGCGACGACAAGGGCGCGCTGCGGCCCACCACTGCGATTCGGGTGGAGTGGCAGCACGAGGACAAGCACTTGCGTCTGTGCTGGGGCAACGAGGGCAAAGACCTCGAGGTGCAAGAGTGGCGCGACGGGCAGTGGCAGCCTTCTTCGAGCCAGCTCGTGCACGCTGGGCGTTTTCCGATCCGCATCTTCTCGCAAGGACAAATCGCCGCAATGGCCGGGGGCGGACGGCAGGCGCTGCTCAAGATCATCGATGAGGCGGCAGGCGTTGCGCCGTTGAAACAGGCCTTCGAGGAAGCCCGGCGCACATTCTTCGCCCAGCGCGCGCGCTTGCGCGAGATTGACGGCAAGCTCGCGACGCTGCCGGAGGTCGAGCGGCAATTGCAGGAGCTGGAGACCAAGCTCAAAGCGCTGGCGCAAGCCGATCATGCCGCGGTGTTGCAGGCCTATGCCCGTACTCAGCAGCAAGGCCGTGCGGTGGAGGAAACCCTCACCCAGTTGCGCGAGGTTGCGCAAAGGCTGCACCGAACCGCCGAAGAACTGTTGCTCGACGACTGGCTGCCACAGCACTTCACCGAGGCGGAGGCCGACCTCTTGGCCTGGCGGGCCGACGCGGATGCCGTATTGGCAGGCACCCGGCAGCGCTTGCTGGATGAGGCTGCAAAGCTGGACGCGGAGATTGCACGCCTGAAGGGTGATGCGAGGCTGATCGCCTGGAGGGAGCGTGCAGAAGCCGCGCGACGGGCGCACACCGATTTGCAGGCGCAACTGACCGCCCAAGGCGTGGCCGACCCACAGGCCTTCGCGCGGCTCACCCAACAGCGCCAGCAGTTGGAGGGGCAGCACAAAGCGCTCAAGCAATTGCAGGTGGATCGGCAAAGCTTGCAGCAGCAGATCGAACAGCAGCACTCTCTCATCGAGCAGCGGCGCGCGGCGATCTGTGCGCGGCGTAACGAGTTTTTGCGCCAGACCCTGGCGAACAACGACTTTGTCCGGATCGAGCTGGTGCCCTACGGCTTCGACGCGCAGGTCATCGAGGAGAGTCTGCGTGCGTTGATCGATGTCCCGGATGAGCGATTCAGTGACGATATCCTGCGTCGCGATGAGAACGGGCATCCGCAGGGGGGGCTCGCCTTGGATCTGGCGCGGGCCGAGGACAAGCCGACGATGATCGCCAAGGTGCGTCAGCGGCTGCTTGAGGCAGATGGGGCGTTTCACGGCAAGTTCCGCAATTACCTGGCCAAGCGCTGGGAAAAACCGGAACTCGCCGATCACGTGCTGGTATGGTTCCCCGAAGACGATCTGCGCATCGAATACCGGCGCGAGAACAAATGGGAGTCGATCAGCGAGGGCTCCCAAGGGCAACGGTCGGCCGCATTGCTGGCGTTCCTGCTGGCCTTCGGCGAAGAACCCATCGTGCTTGACCAGCCAGAGGACGATCTGGATAACCACCTCATCTACGACCTGATCGTGCGCCAGATCCGCGAAAACAAGCTGCGTCGGCAGCTCATCGTCGTCACCCACAATCCGAACGTCGTGGTCAATGCTGACGCCGAACTGGTGCACGTGATGGAGTTTGGCCGCGGCCAGTGCTTCGTTCAGCAAAGCGGCGCTTTGCAGGACAAGGCCGTGCGCGAGGAGGTCTGCCGGGTGATGGAAGGCGGTCGTGAAGCGTTTACCCGTCGCTGGAGACGTCTGGGCAAGGAGGTGTGAAGTGCTCGACACACGATCGGAACTGCTCGAAAAAATCCGCCTGGGCGAAGACAGCTTTTTCGAGCTCAAGGAAGTGAAGTTCGCGGGCGGAAAAGTCCGAGGCCCTTCGCAAGAAGACTTAGCCGACGAGTTGGCGGCTTTTGCCAATAGCGCAGGGGGCGTGCTGTTACTCGGTGTCGAGAACAAATCGCGCACGGTGTTGGGCATCCCGGTCGAGCAACTGGATGCCGTCGAAGCCCTGGTGCGGCAGGCCTGCGAGGACTCGGTGAAGCCGGCCTTGGCCCCCATCATCGAGCGCATGACATTGCCCGATTTGTCCGGTATCGAGCAGCCTGTCATTCGGGTGGCGGTGGCGCGCAGTCTCTTTGTGCATCAGAGCCCGGGCGGCTATTTGCATCGGGTGGGCTCATCGAAGCGCCCGATGCCGCCCGATCACTTGGCACGATTGTTTCAGCAACGCAGCCAGTCACGCTTGATCCGCTTCGACGAAACACCGGTGCCGCGTGCGACGCTCTCCGAGCTGGATGAGAGTTTGTGGCGGCGTTTCGCGCCCGCTCAAAGTGCAGACGCGCCGGAAGTTCTGATGGCCAAGCTGGCGATGGCAGCGCAGGACGACCAAGACGTCTGGCGCCCAACGGTGGCGGGCCTGCTGATGGGCAGCCGCCACCCGGAGCGTCACCTGCCCGGCGCCATCGTGCAGGCGGTGGCCTATGCGGGCACGGACGTGGTGCCAACCGGCGAGGGGGCGTACCAACGGGACGCACAAGACATCACAGGCCCGCTCGATGAGCAGATACGCGCCACCTGTGCCTTCGTGCGCAAGAACATGCAGGTAGCCGCCTACAAGCGTGCCGAGGGTGGCCGGGTGGATGTGCCGCAGTTTGACATGACGGCTGTGTTCGAGGCCGTCACCAACGCCGTGGCCCATCGCGACTACTCGATGGCAGGCAGCAAGGTGCGGTTGCGTCTGTTTGACGACCGGCTGGAGTTGTATTCGCCGGGGATGTTGCCCAACACGATGACGCCGGAGAGCCTGCCTTACCGTCAGGCGGCGCGCAACGAAGCGCTGACCAGCCTTCTGGCACGCTGTCCGACTGGTGATGACGAGCTCGCGAACCATCGCAGTCATATCATGGACAAGCGCGGCGAGGGGGTATCGATCATCCTGTCGAGAAGCGAGCGACTTTCTGGAAAGCGCCCTGAATACCACCTAAACGATGACAGCGAGCTGGTGTTGACGATTTTTGCCGCTCGCGTGGAGCAAGCTGTATGAGTTTCAAACCCTGGCGTGAAATCGCCGTTCCGCACGAAGACGTGCTCAAAGGCACGTTCCAGCAAGCCGAGTTCGCGGCGGACCTGTCGCGCGTGCACGCGGGCACGGCAAACGAGGAGTATCAAAACCCCGTGCACTTTTTTCAGCGCACTTACATCACCGAGGGCATGCGTTTGTTGCTGGACTCGGTGGTCCGGCGTATGACGGGCAAGGGCGGCGACCCGGTGATCCAGCTCCAGACCGCTTTTGGCGGCGGCAAGACGCACACCATGCTGGCCGTGTATCACCTGGCCAAAGGCGAGGTGCCCATCAGTGAGTTGCAGGGAGTTGCGGCGATCCTGGACGTTGCAGGGGTGACGGAGCTGCCCAAGGCCAGGGTTGCGGTGCTCGACGGGATCAAGGCTTCGCCCAACCAGCCTACCGTCCGTGAGGGGCATGTGATCCGCACGCTCTGGGGTGATCTGGCGTGGCAGTTGGGCGGTGCGGAAGGTTACGCCTTGGTGGCCGATGCGGATGCGTCGGGCACGTCACCCGGCAAGGCGGTGCTGGAGACATTGCTGGCGCGCTCCGCTCCGTGCGTGATCCTGATCGACGAGCTGGTTGCCTACGTGCGGCAGTTCGAGGAGGGCAAGACGCTCAGCGGGGGGACGTTCGACTCCAACCTCTCGTTCGTGCAGGCGCTCACCGAAGCCCTGAAGGCCGTGCCCACGGCGGTGCTGCTGGCGTCGCTGCCGGAGTCGGATAAGGAAGCGGGCAGCCAGCGCGGCGTGCGGGCGCTCGAGGCGTTGGCGCACTATTTCGGCCGCGTGCAAGCGCTGTGGAAGCCGGTGGCCACCGAAGAGGCTTTCGAAATTGTGCGGCGGCGCTTGTTTACACACATCAACGACAAACTGGCCATGGAGGCGGTTTGCCGGGCGTATGCGGACTTTTATGCCGTCCACCGCAACGACTTCCCGGTCGAGACGCAGGAGAGCCGCTATTTTGAGCGGCTGTTGCACGCTTACCCGATCCACCCGGAGGTGTTCGACCGGCTGTATGAGGATTGGTCGACGCTGGAGAACTTCCAGCGCACCCGCGGGGTGCTCAAGCTGATGGCCAAGGTGATCCACCGGCTGTGGAAAGACGGCAACAACGACCCGCTGATCATGCCGGGGAGTCTGCCACTGTATGACGCTGACGTGCGCAACGAAGCGATCTACTACCTGCCGCCGGGGTGGGACCCCGTGATCGAGCGCGACGTGGACGGCGAGCGCGCCGAAACCTGGGCGATCGAGAATACGGATGCCCGCTTGGGCAGCGTGCACGCCTGCCGGCGAACGGCGCGCACGATCTTTTTGGGTAGCGCCCCCGCCACCTCCAATCAGTTGGTGCGCGGACTGGAGCTGGAGCGCGTGCTCTTGGGGGCTGCGCTGCCCAGCCACCCGGTGGGCATCTTCAGAGACGCCCTGACACGATTACGGGATCGGCTGCATTACCTGAACCATGCCAACAACCGCTTTTGGCTGGACACGCGCCCCAATCTGCGGCGCGAGATGGAGGAACGCAAGCGCCGTTATCAAGACCGAGAGGACGTATATCCCACGATCCGGGAGCGCTTGCAGCGCAGCTTTGCCAGCGGCGTGTTCGGCGGCATCCATGTTTTTACCGAAAGCGGCGATGTACCCGACGACTGGGCATTGCGGCTGGTGGTCCTGCCGCCCGATGCGCCCTTCAGCAAAAGCGGCCAGAGTTTGGCGCAGGAGCGCGCCACGGAGATCTTGAAGAAACGTGGCGACCAACCCCGCTTCAAGCAAAATCGCCTGATCTTCGTGGCGGCGGACCACGACAGCATCAGTCGTCTGAAAGACCACGTGCGCTCGTACCTCGCCTGGCGCAGCATCGTCGCCGACTACAAGGACAACCGCATCGTCCTTGACAACCTGATGGCCAAGCAGGCGAGCGCCAGTCTCGAGCAGGCCGAGGAGACCGTGCGCCGCATGATCCGAGAGGCCTACCGGTGGTTGCTGGCACCGATGCAGGAAGCGCGTCCGGGCAAGGGCTTATCCGAGGTAATCTGGGAGTACTTTCCCCTCAATGCAGGTGCGCAAAACTGGTCGCAGGAAATCGAACGCGTGCTCAAGGAGAACGAGCTGCTCATCACCGAATGGGCACCCATCCACCTGCGCCGTGTTCTGACGGAATGGTTCTGGCGGGAAGATGTCAAGGAGGTGTCGGCGCTGACGGTGTGGCAGCAGACCTGCCAGCAGCTCTATCTGCCGCGTTTGCGGGACGATACCGTGTTTCAGTCGACGCTGGCGGCGGGTGCCGAAAGCCGCGACTTCTTTGGCTTCGCGCAGGGAAAGGAGGACGGCCGCTACGTTGGGTTCAGCTACGGCAAGCGGTACTCGCCGATTCTGGACTCGTCACTGCTTTTGATCGAGCCAGCCGCTGCGGCGGCCTACGCGGAACAACAGCGGGCGGCAGAGGAGGCCGCCCGAGGGGGCGGCTTGGACGGCGGCGCGGGGGGCACGGCAAGCGTGCCCACAGGTGGTAGCCCCTCTTACGCAGGTGACTCCGCGAGTGGTGCCTACACCGTGGGTGGGACGCCTGTCGGGCAGGCAGTCATGCGGCAGTTTTACGGCACGATCGAGCTGGACCCGATCCAGGCGAAGAAGCAGTTTGCGGATGTGGTTGACGAGGTCGTCCAGGCGTTTACCGTACGACCCGGTGTGAAGGTGAAAATTGCCATCGAAATCCAGGCGGAGTCGGCCACGGGTTTTGACGAGGGGCTGCAACGCACAGTGAGGGAAAACTGCACCGTGTTGCGGTTCAAGAATTTCGAATTCGAGTCATGACAAGTCGGGGGCGGGCAGGTCGACGCCTCGCCACAGCTTGTCGACCGTTTCGAGTACCCTGTTCAATCCTGCTGACTCATCCGCCGCGATCACCCGCCGCTGCGGAATCGAGCGCAGCCAGGTGAGCTGGCGCTTGGCGAGTTGCCGTGTGGCGGCGGCGCCCCGTTCGGCCAGTTGCGCGCGCTCGGCGGCGGTGAGCGTTTCGCGCCCCTGGGCGGCTGCGGCGTCCAGCGCTTCCCACGTCTGGCGGTAGCCGACGCAGCGCATCGAGGGCAGGGCGGCGTGCAGGTCGCCGCGCGCGCGCAGCGTGCGCACCTCGTCGACGAGGCCCGCGTCGAGCATCTGCACGAAGCGCTCGCCGATGCGCCGATGCAGCCACGTGCGGTCGCGCGGCTCCAGCGACAGCAGCACGCCGGGCAGTGCGCCGATACGCAGCGGTGCGCCGTGATCATCGGGGTCGTGGCGGCCCGCCGGATCGGCGCCGTGGTGGGGGGAGCCGCGCGGTGTGCTGGCCGTCGTGTCGCTGGCGCAGTCCGTGTTCGGCTCACCGTCCGCATCGCCCGTTTGGCGCGGAATGCCGGCGTCGGCCCGATCAGCGGATGAACGCGCCCAGCGCCGCTGCAGCGTCGACAGCGGCGTGCCGGTGGCGCGCCAGACTTCCAGCGCGCGGCCGATGCGCTGGGCGTCGTTGGGCGGCAGGCGCGCGGCGGTCACCGGATCCACCCGGGCGAGCTCCGCGTGCAGCGCGGGCCAGCCGCGCGCGCGGGCTTCGGCCTCGATGGCGGCGCGCAGCGCGGGTTGCGCCGGCGGCAGGTCGTCCAGCCCGTCGAACAGGGCTTTGAAATACAGCATCGTGCCCCCCACCAGCAGCGGCCAGCGCCCGCGCGCCCGGATGTTGTGGATGAGCCGCTGCGCGTCGGCGACGAATTCGGCCGCGCTGTACGCATCGCGCGGGTCGCGGATGTCGATCAGGTGGTGCGGCACGGTGGCCCGCTCGGCGGCGGTGGGCTTGGCGGTGCCGATGTCCATGCCGCGGTAGACGAGGGCGGAGTCGACGCTGATGATCTCCACCGGCCAGCGCGCGGCGATGGCCAGCGCGGCGGCGGTTTTGCCGCTCGCGGTGGGGCCGGCGATGGCCAGCCAGGCCGCCGGCGTTTCGGGCGGCAGGACGGGGGGCGGGGCACTCATGGGCCCGGGATTATCGCGTCGCCGCGGGTTGGGGCTGTGTGCGCACTTCCCCGTGGCGCTGCACGAGGATCCAGGCCACCGCCGCGATCGCCACCGCCCAGAACCACAGGCCGTTGGTCAGCGGATACACCCCCGCATCTGGCCCGGTGGACATCGTCAGGCCCAGCCACGTGCCCATGCCAAAGGCGGTGAGCATCATGATGAAACCCGCGAGCGCCGAGGCGGCGCCGGCTGCTTGCGGAAACGGCGAGACGGCACCGCTTTGGCCGCAGGGCTGGTGCACGCCGTGCGCGAGGATGAACAGGTAGTACGGCCCCATGATCGTCCACGTGCCGTGCCAGCCCAGGTGCGCGAGCAGCCCGCACAGCGTGCCGCCGGCGAGCGTAAAACCGGCCGCGATGGCCACGGTGCGGCGCACCCCGACGCGCGGGATGAGCCGCCGGCACAGGATGGTGCCCGCGATGTAGACTAGCGACATCGACAACATCAGCAGCCCGTACTGCGTCTTGGTCAAGCCCAGCACGGTGATGAAGACGAACGACGACGTCGCCAGAAAGGTGAACAGCCCGCCGTAGGAGGTGGCCGCCAGCAGCGCCCACGCCCAGAAGGTGGGGTGGCGCGCGATGCGCGACCAGATGGTGAGCATCTCGCGCGGCTGCAGCGCGCGCGGGTTGCGGGCGGGCAGGGTTTCGCGAAAGCGCAACGCCACCAGCGCCAGCGCCACGGCGGAGAACACCGCCAGCGCCGCCAGCGTGACGCGCCAGCCAAAGTGTTCGGTGAGCCAGCCGCCCAGCGGCCCGCTGATGCAGGCAAAAATCCCCAGGCCGCTGAGCCCTTTGGACATCATGCGCGCACCCTCCACCGGCTGGTAGAGGTCGCGCACGATCGCGCGCGCGCCCATCACGGCCGCGCCCATCGCGGCACCCTGCACGATGCGCCAGAGGATGAGCTGCTCGATACTGGCGGCCAGCGCGTTACCGATGGAGGCGAGCGTGTACGCCGCGAGGCCCGCCAGCAGCACGGGGCGGCGGCCGTAGCGGTCCGACACCGGCCCCCAGACGAGCTGCGCCGCGCCGAACGACAGCAGCAGTGCCGTCAGCGTCGCCTGCACCTTGGCCATCGGCGCGTCGAACGCCGCGGTGATCGCGGGCAGCGCCGGCAGGTACAGGTCGGTGGCCAGCGGCTGCACCCCGAGCAGCAGCGACAGAAAGACGACCACCCAACCGGGCGGCATCGGAGCGGCGGGGGCGGGCGAGGCGGCTTGCATGGTTATGAATAGTAACAGTGAGGCTGCCAGGGGGCGACGGGGTGACGCGATCAGCGCCCGCGCAAGAACAGCGCATCCAGCTCCCGCAGCGTCAGCTGCCGCCACGTGGGGCGGCCGTGGTTGCACTGGTCGCTGCGCTCGGTGGCTTCCATCTGCCGCAGCAGCGCGTTCATCTCGTCGAGCGTCAGGCGCCGGTTGGCGCGCACCGCGCCGTGGCAGGCCATCGTCGCCAGCAGTTCATTGCGCGCGCGCTCCAGGACGCGCGTGCCGCCGTGCTGGTCCAGCTCCGCCAGCACCGAGCGCGCCAGCGCGACCGCGTCGGCGTGCGCGAGCAACACCGGCACGGCCCGAACCGCCAGCGTCTGGGGCGACAGCGGCGCCACCTCCAGCCCCAGGCGCAGCAGGGCCTCGCCACAGCGCTCGGCGGTGGCCACTTCCAGCGGCGTGGCCGCAAACGTCGCCGGGATGAGCAGCGGCTGGCTGGGCATGGCGCCGCCATCACCGAGCCGGTCGAACTGCGCCTTGAGGCGCTCGTAGACGATGCGCTCGTGCGCGGCGTGCATATCGACCAGCACCAGGCCGTGGGCGTTTTCCGCGAGGATATAGATGCCGTGCAGTTGCGCGAGCGCCCGCCCGAGCGGCCACGCGTCCGGCGACGCTTCGCCGGGGGGGGTGACGGTGTCGGTCGTGGGTGGGCCCCCATCGCCAGGGGCGGTCGCCGTGGACGGCTGGGTCACCGCGTGGGGTGCCGATGCGCCCCCGTCCGGCGGCGCGGACGGGTCGGTGAGTGGGCTGGCGTGCGGGCCGGTCTGCGGTACCGGGTAAACCGCCGCCTCGCCCCCCCCAAGCGCAGCCGGGGGCTCGGGCCAGCCGGCCCAGCGTGGCCACGGCGTCGGCTCGCGCACGCTCAGTGGCAGACTGGCGTGGCCGCGGTAGCGGGTGGTGTCCCAGCGGGTGGGGTCTGACGGTGTGGCGGTGTGGCCTTCGGGGGCGGCCGCGGTCGCCGTGGTCGCCGTGGTCAGGCCGCCGCTCGCCGTCGCCGAAAGTGGGGCTGCGCCGGCGGCCGCGCTGCGCGGGGCGGCCAGCGCCGCCTCCACCGCGCGCTGCACGGCCTGGTGCACGGCACCGCTGTCGCGAAAGCGCACCTCGATCTTGGTCGGGTGGACGTTGACGTCGACCGCGTGCGGGTCGATCGTCAGGAACAGCACATACGCCGGCTGGCGCTGGCCGTGCAGCACGTCTTCGTAAGCGCTGCGCACCGCGTGGGTGACGACCTTGTCGCGCACGTAGCGGCCGTTGACGTAGGCGAACTGCCGGTCGGTGCGGCTGCGCGCCATGTCCGGCCGGCCGACGAGGCCGTGCACGCGCAGCGGGCCCGCGCTCGCGTCCACGGCGATTCCCGCGGCGACGAAATCGCCGTCCAGCGCGTCGGCGATGCGCCGCTGCCAGGCAAGGGTCGGGTCCAGGTCGGTGCACGCGCGCCACTGCTGAACCAGCCGGCCGTCGTGCCAAATGGCAAACCCGACGTCCGGCCGCGCCAGCGCGTGGCGGCGGACGGCCTCAATGCAGTGCGCGAGTTCGGTCGCGTCGCTCTTGAGAAATTTGCGCCGCGCGGGGGTGGCGTAGAAGAGCTCGCGCACCTCCACCGTCGTGCCGGGGGGACGGGCGGCGGGTTGCAGCTCGCCGGTGCGCGCATCCAGCCGCCACGCGTGCCCGGCCGGGTCGTCCGCGGGCCGCGACAGCAGCGCCAGCTCGGCGATGGAGGCGATGGCGGCCAGCGCCTCGCCGCGAAAACCCATGGTCTGCACCGCCTCCAGCTCGGCGAGGTCGCGGATCTTGCTGGTGGCGTGGCGCTGCACGGCCACCGGCAGCTCGTCACGCGGGATGCCGCAGCCGTCGTCCTCCACGGCGATCAGGCGCACACCGCCGCCCACGAGCCGCACCGTGATCTGGCGCGCGCCGGCGTCCAGCGCGTTGTCGACCAGCTCGCGCACCACGGAGGCGGGGCGCTCGACCACCTCGCCGGCGGCGATCTGACTGATCAACTCGTCCGGCAGGGGCCGGATCGGGCGTCGGGCCGATGGAGCCGTGGGGGTGGCGGGGGAAGGCACGCTCATCGCCGCTGATTCTAGAGGGTGGGGGTCGATCAGGGATGTCGGACGCCAGTCCACACCACATCGCCGCAGATGCCTCCCGCGCACAACCGCACCGCCGTCGTGGGCATGAAACGGTGGGTCGTGTCCCCGCAAGTGGTGTAAGAGGCGCCGGATGCGATCTCGGTTTTTCCGTTCGGGCGAGGCACCCGAAGGGGGGGGGTGGCTCCGGCACGAGATTGTCTTGAATCGCCCGCATCCATCACGCAAGCAGGGCGCGGTGCGGGAACACAAATCGTGTCAGAACGATAGCCACTCAGGTCGCGCGGTTGCGCGCAAGGGGCGGGTTGCGTTCGAAATAGCGCTGGATACCGCGCGCCAGTGCCTCGGCCATGCGGGCCTGGAACGCCGGGTCGCGCAGCCGCCGCTCCTCGTCCGGGTTGCTGATGAACGCTGTTTCCACCAGCACGCTCGGGATGTCGGGCGCGCGCAGCACCGCGAAGCCCGCCTGCTCGACGCGGGGTTTGTGCAGGTCGCCAACGCGGTCGAGCTCGCGCAGCAGCGTGGCGCCGAGCGAGAGGCTGTCGTTGATCTGCGCGGTCATGCTCATGTCGAGCAGTGCACGCTGCACGGCGGTGTCCTTGACTGCGACGGGCAGGCCGCCGACGCGGTCCGCGGCGTTTTCCTGGTTGGCCAGCCAGCGCGCGGCGGCGCTCGACGCCCCGCGCGGGCTGAGCGCGTAGACGCTCGCCCCGCGCGGACGCGGCGAGAAGAAGGCGTCGGCGTGGATGCTGACGAACAGGTCCGCCTGCACGCGGCGGGCTTTCTGTACCCGCACGTGCAGCGGGACGAAGTAGTCGTCATCGCGCGTCATGAAGACGCGCACCGGGTTGCCGTTGATGCGGGTACCGTCGAGCCGGTCGCGCAGCCGGCGCGCGATGGCCAGCACGACGTCCTTCTCGCGCGTGCCCTCTGGGCCGATCGCGCCCGGGTCCTCGCCACCGTGGCCGGGGTCGAGCGCGACGATGATGAGCCGTTCGGCCGCGGGGCGGCGGGCGGCGGTGGGCGACGCACCGGGCGCCGTCGCGCTGCGTGCCGTGCCGTCGGCGGGGGGAGCCGGCCGGGACGGTGGGGCACCGCGCGCCGGTGCCTCGGTCATCTCGCGCTGCAGCCGGCGCTCGATCAGCTCGGCGATCGGGTCGTGGGCCGGTGCGCCACCCGGTGGCGGCGGCGAAGTCGGCTGGCCCGCGAGGTGGCGGGCGATCAGTTCCTCCAGCGGGTCGGGAGGCGTCAGCGGGTATAGGTCCAGCACCAGCCGGTGCTGGTAAGCCGCCACGGGGTCGAGCTGAAAGACCTGGGGCCCGACCGGCTGCTTCAGGTCGAGCACGAGCCGGACCGTCTCGGCGTTGTAGAGCCCGACGCGCACCCGCTCGACGAACGGGTCATCGGGCTGCACGCGCCGCACCAGTTCCTGCAGGCTGGGCAGCAGGTCCGCGCCGCGGATGTCCACCGCGAGGCGGGGCGGGTCAGCGACGTACACCGGTGTGGCTTGCAGCGCGGTGTCCGATTCGATCGTGACCCGGGTGTAGTCGCGCGCGGGCCACACCCGCACGCCGAGCACGCGCGCCGCCCACACGGGCCACGCCAAGCCGCCGGCACCGAGCGCCAGCAGCAGCGCGCGCCATCCGCGCAGCGCCTGCCGGCGACCGGGGTCCCGCGGGGCCGTCATGCCAGCGCCGCCAGCAGTTGCGCGCCGCGCGCGGTTGGGGCGGCGACGACGATGCGGCGGGCGTCGTCGCCATCGTGCAGGAAGTGCAGGTCGAGGTCGGCCATTGGCAGCAGGGTGGCGGCCTTTTCGGGCCACTCGACGAGCTTGAGCCCGGGGGTGGCGAACAGTTCCCGCAGGCCCGCGTCCTCCCACTCGCGTGGGTCGTCGAAGCGGTACAGGTCCGCGTGCCACGCCGGCAGGGGCGCGCCGGCCCGCGCCGCCGTCGCAGGCAGCTCGTACGGCTCGACGAGCGCGTAGGTGGGGCTCTTGATGCGGCCCGTCACGCCCAGCGCGCGCAACAGGTGGCGCACGAAGGTGGTCTTGCCCGCCCCCAGGTTACCGCGCAGCGTCAGCAGCGCGTCGGCGAGCGCGGGCTGCGCGCCCATGGCCTGCGCCAGCTGCTGCGCCAGGCGCGCGGTGTCATCCTCGGTGACCGCTGTCCAGGTCAGCGCGGGAGCGTTCGCGGCAGATGCAGAGACGGACATCGCTTTTTACAATCGGCACGCATGCAAATGATGGCTCTGACGAGGGCTCGGACGGGGTCTGCATGACCGCCGTGCCCCCCAATGCCCCGGACCCTCAAAGGGTGTCCGGGTCTGTGGCAGCCCCCGCTGCGCTCAGCGTTGGCATGGCGACCGCCGCACCGACCCCGCCGCGGGCCGCCGGGGCCGGCGGCGCTATCGCAGCTAAAGTTCCGGGGACACCGCCCACCACCGCATCCCACATTCCGCTGCTCGACCGCATCCGGGCGTGGGCGCGCGATCTGGGATTTTCTCAGATCGGCGTCAGCGGCGTCGATCTGGCGTCGGCCGAGCCGGGGCTGCTCGCGTGGCTCGCGGCGGGTTTTCACGGGCAGATGGACTACATGGCGCGGCACGGGCTGCGCCGGGCACGCCCCGCGGAGCTCGTGCCGGGGACGGTGAGTGTCATCACGGTGCGGATGGACTATCTGCCGCGTAACGCGCCGCCGGACTGGCGCGCGCGCGAGTGGGCGCGGCTGGGCGATCCGCACGCGGCCACCGTGTCGCTCTACGCCCGCGGGCGGGACTACCACAAGGTGCTGCGCCAGCGCCTGCAGCGGCTGGCGGAGCGCATCGACGCGGCGCTGCGGGCCGAAGACCCCGCCGGGCCGCCGCTGGGCTACCGGGTCTTCACCGATTCCGCGCCGGTGCTGGAGGTGGAGCTGGCCGCGCGTGCCGGGCTGGGCTGGCGCGGCAAGCACACGCTGCTGCTGCAGCGCGACGCGGGGTCGATGTTCTTTCTGGGCGAGATCTACGTCGACCGGGCGTTGCCGCCGACACCGCCAGCGCCGGCGCACTGCGGCCGCTGCCGCGCGTGTCTGGACGTCTGTCCGACGCAGGCGATCGTCGCGCCGTACCGGCTGGACGCGCGGCGCTGCATCTCGTACCTGACGATCGAGCACGACGGGCCGATTCCGCCGGCGCTGCGGCGCGCGATCGGCAACCGCATCTACGGCTGCGACGACTGCCAGCTCGTCTGTCCGTGGAACAAGTACGCCCGGCGCAGCGCGCTGTCCGATTTCGACGTGCGCGCGCCGTTTGCGGCGCCGCGGCTGCTGGCGCTGTGGGCGTGGGACGAGGCCGATTTTTTGCGGCACACCGAGGGCAGCGCGATCCGGCGCATCGGTTACGGGCGCTGGCGCCGCAACCTCGCGGTGGCGCTGGGTAACGCGCGCGCCGCCGCCCGCGACAGCGGGGACACCGCCGCGGCGGCCGCGATCGCGGCGGCGCTGGCGCCCGCACGAGACGACCCCGCGACGCCGCCGCTCGTGCGCGAGCACGTCGCGTGGGCGCTGGAAGCACCGTAAGATCACGGCATGTCCGCTCCACCGCTGCCCACCCGCGACCGCCTGTCGGCCTGGGCCCAGCGCTGGGCGCACTGGGGTGCGCTGCTGCGGCTGACCGGCCGTGTGCTCGCGTGGGCGTGCATGCGCGCCACGTACACCGGACCGCGCTGGCAGGCGCTGGCCCACCAGCTCGTCGCGGCCGCCGCGCCCACCGTCTGGTGGTACGCGGTGTTGTCCACACTGTTCGGTCAGGTGCTGATCCGCATCGTCGTCGTCACCGCGGTCGGCTATGGCCTCACGCCCTATGCGGTGGAGATGGTCGTGCGGGTGCTGGTGCTGGAGCTGATCCCGCTGTCGGCCGCGCTGTTCGTGCTGATGCGCGTGACGGTGGGCCACGGCCAGGTCCTGAGGCGCTGGCGCGGGGACGGCACATTCGACGCGCTGCAGCGTGCGGGGCAGGATCCGTTGCGTGAGCTGGCCGTGCCGCGGGTGCTGGCCGCGGTGCTCGTGACGCTGCTGCTGGTGCTGCTGAGCGCCGCGGTGGCGCTGGTGCTGGCCTACCTCAACCTGTACGGCTTCACCCCGTGGGCCCTGCCGGGCTACACGCGCGCCGTCGGCCACATCTTCGACCCGGCGGTCACGCTGATCTTCGTGCTCAAGACGCTGGGCTTTGCACTGGCGGTGTCGGTCGTGCCGCTCGCCGCGGCGTTCGAGGCGACGCCGGCAGGCGACTTGCGGGCGCTGGTGCGCACAACCGCGGTGCTGCTGGCGGTCGAGCTGCTGTCCCTGATCGGCAACTATTATTGAGCCCGTATGCGCGACGATCCCGCCCTTCCCCCGACCGGCACCGAACCGGCGGACGCCACCCCGGCGGCGCCGGCGGTGGAGCGCCGTGCCCGGGCGCTGCTGGTGCTGCTGGCGGCGTTGTTGCTGGGCGCCGCGGGCTACCTGCTGTACGCGCGCGGCGTGTTCGAGTCGACCCAGACGCTCGTGCTCGTCACCGACGACGCGGAAGGGGTGACCGTCGGGATGGACCTGACGTTTTCCGGCTTTCCGATCGGGCGCGTGCGGCGCATCGAACTGGCGCCCGACGGCGCGGTGCGCATCGTCGTCGATGTCGCGCGGCGTGACGCGCACTGGCTGCGTGAGGGCAGCGTGTTCACGATGGAGCGGGGGATCGTCGGCGGCACACGGCTGCGGGCTTACACGGGCGTGCTGGAGGGGCCGTTGCTACCCGACGGCGCCGAGCGTCGTGTGCTGCGGGGTGACGCGCTGGCGGACCTGCCGCGGGCCGTCAACACCGCGCGCGAGCTGCTGGAGCAGTTGCGCGCGATGACCGACAACGACGCGCCGCTCAACGTTAGCCTGCGCGAGCTGCGCGCGCTGCTGGCGAAGGCCAACGGCGAGGCGGGCGTGCTTGGCGTCGTGATGGGCAGCGACGCGGATCGCGCCCGCGTCACCGCGGCGCTGGACGACACCCGCCGGCTGCTTCAGCAGGCGACGGCGGCCGCCCAGCGCGTCGAAGCCCTCGTGCAGCGCGCGGACGAGCGGGTGCTGGGCCCGCAGGGCCTCGCCGACGAGGTGCAGGCGACGGTGCAGCAGGCGCGCGAGTTGCTCGTTGGCCTGCGCGGCACGCTGCAGCGCGTCGACGCGGTGTTGGTCGAAGCCCACGGTATCGCCGCGAACACCCGCGCGGCGACGACGGACCTCGACGCCCTGCGGGCCGAGGTGGAGGCGACGCTGCAGCGCGTCGACGGCATGATCGTCGATATCCAGCGCCGCTGGCCGTTCGTACGCGAGAGCGAGGTGCGCCTGCCATGACGACGAGGGGTCTTCGGGGAAGCCGCCTTGCCGCCGCGCTGCTCATCGGTGCCGTGGTGGCGGCATTGGCCGGGTGTGCGGGCACATCCGCACCGGCGTGGCGCATCGAAACCCGCAACCGGGTCGAGCAGGCCACGGCGGCGGCGCTGACCGGGCGCACACGCGTGGCCGAGCAGCAGTGGCGGCTGGCGGCGCAGGCCGCGGCGGCGGCCGCTCAGGCCGACGTGCTGGCGCGCATCGCGCTGGCACGGTGTGCGGTGGAGACCGTCGTGTTGCGCGGGGAGGGATGTGCCGCAGCCGAGCCCTACCTTCCCGATGCGGGCGCGGCCGAGCGGGCCTACGCGGCTTATCTCGGCGTGCCGGACATCCCCGCGTCCGCCGGCGACGGGAGCGCGACCGCGGTTCACGAGGCGCTGCCCGTACCGCACCGGCCCATCGCGCGGCTGTTGGCCGAGGGCGCCCCGCCCGCGGCGCTCACGCCGGCGCTGGCCGCCATCGAGGATCCGTTGGCGCGCCTGGTCGCCGGCGCGGTTGCGTGGCGCGCGGGTCGGTTGGACGCTGAAGGGGTGGCGTTGCTGGTCGACACCGCGTCCGCCGAGGGGTGGCGGCAGCCGCTGGCGGTGTGGCTGGGGGTGCAGGCACGGCTGGCCGACGCGGCCGGCGATGTGGAGGGTGCGGCCCGCGCGCGGCGGCGGCTGCAGTGGGTGCTGGGCGAAACGGAAGCCGCCAGACCGGTACCCGCGTCGCCGTCGTCGCTGCCGCGCTGATCTGCCCGGCTGGTTTGCACGCCGACCCGAGGGGCTGCAACCGGTGCCGGTTTTGCGGCACAATCGCGCCACGGTACTTCGCCGTTTTTTCCGTTTTTGCACTTTTTTATGGCGTTTTTATGCGGGTGCGGCTCTGCGGCCGCCCACCGCGCGCCCTTACCCACCATGAAAACCAAATACCCCCTGCACAAGCGTTCCGCCCTGCGTCGTGGTGCCAATGGCGCCGACGCTGGCGCTGCCACCGTCGTGGCACTGGTCGACGAACGGTTTCTCGCCTGGCTCGCGGCCCAGGTGACCGGTAACGAGCGCGTGACCTTGCAGCGGGCGCCGCTGTCGGCGGTGATGGCGCATCTGGCGCGCCTGGCCGGTGCGGAAGCGCCGCTGTTGCGCACCGTGCTCTACAGCGACACCGCGCCGACCGAGTTGTTCGACGACCTCGTGCTGCGGCAGGTGCCGCGACACGCCACCGATGGCGGCCTGTCGCTGGTGCGCGCGATGGGGCAGGAGCTGGTGCAGCTCGCCCGCCACGGGGCGGCGTGGCTGCTCGTTGCCAGCGACGACGAGCGGCTCATCCCCTACATCGACGAGGCCCAGGCGCACGGGGCCCGGGTCGTGCTGGTGGCCGATGACGCGGTGCACGATTTCGCGCGGTTGGCCGCGGATGACCCGAGCTGGGCACGCCTGCTGATGCAGGCCGACCGCCGCGTGGCGATGCCCGTGGCGGCTTGGAACGCGCTCACCACCCCCGGCACGCCGTATGGCGGGTTACGCACCAGCGGCACGGAGGCGGAGGAGGGCGAGGGCGCCGCAACCTTTGGCCCGGCAGTGCCGCGCGAGCCCGCCGCCGAGCCCGACGAGGCCTGGCGCGCACAGGTGGCGCGCATCATCGAATCGTGGTGGGCCGAGGCGTCCGAGGACGAGCGGCTCGACCTCGCCGACGCGATGCGCGACCAGCGCGGTGTGCCGCCCGAGACCGACCGTCGTATCCTGATGCAGGTCCGGCGTGAACTGGGCCGCAACCTGAGCTTCCCGGAAAAACGCCTGATGCGCGAGATGGTGCGCGCCACCGTGCTCGGCGAGGCGGCGGACACGGTGCCCCCGGCTTCGGTCGAGGTCGACTGAGCGGCGATGACCGACGCGCCGCGGACACCGGGCGTGTCCGACCCCGAACCGTGTGGGTCGGGCCCGTCGGGCGAGCCCCCGCCGCCCGCCCGGTTGGGCGAAGCGCTGGCTGCGTGGTTTCAGACCCCGCCCGGTCGCTACCTGCTCGACTGGGAGCGCGAGCGCTACGCGGCGGCCGTGGCCGACGCGTTCGGCTACCACGCCCTGCAGCTCGGGCTGCCGCAGCTCGACGCGCTCGCGGGCAACCGCATGCCGCATCGCTGGCTCGCGCTGCCGGAGGCTCCCGTGGCCGGCAACGGCAACGGGGAGGGAGTAGGGGGCGTGGGAGCGGACGGCGAAGCCGGCAGGCCGCGCGCCGTCGACCTCGTGACGCACGCGGCGGCGCTGCCGTTTCCGGCGGCGAGCCTCGACCTCGTGCTGTTGCCGCACACGCTGGAGCTCAGCGCCGACCCGCATGCGGTGCTGCGTGAGGTGGAGCGCGTGCTGGTGCCCAACGGCCGCGTCATCGTGACCGGCCTCAATCCGGCGAGCCTGTGGGGGCTGCGGCAGTTCCGCGCACGCGCGGCCCAACGCCTGGGGCTTGGGCGAACCCGCTGCGCGCGCCTGTACCTGCCGGAGGCGGGCGCCTTCATCGGGCCGTGGCGCCTGCGCGACTGGCTGCGGCTGCTGAGCTTCGAGGTCGCGGCAACCGAACACGGCTGCTACCGCCCGGCGGTCGTCACCGAACGCTGGCTGCAGCGCACCGCGTGGATGGACCGGTTGGGCGCGCGCTGGTGGCCGATGCTGGGCGCGGTCTATTTCATCGTCGCGGTCAAGCGCGTGCGCGGGCTGCACCTGCTCGGTCCCGCGTGGCGGCCGACGCGCGCGGCGGCGGCACCGGCCGTCGTCGCCCGCCGCGACCGCGATCGCTCGACCATATGACGGACGTCACGATCTATACCGACGGGGCCTGCAAGGGCAACCCCGGCCCGGGCGGCTGGGGGGCGCTGCTGCGCGCCGGCGAGGCGGAAAAGGAGCTCTGGGGCGGCGAGCGCGAGACGACCAACAACCGCATGGAGCTCACCGCCGTCATCGAGGCGCTCGCAGCGCTCAAGCGCCCGTGCCGCGTTCGGCTCTACCTCGACAGCGAGTACGTGCGCAAGGGCATCACCGAATGGCTGCCGAACTGGAAGCGGCGCGGTTGGAAGACCGCCGCCGGCCAGCCGGTGAAAAACGCGGACCTGTGGCGGCGGCTGGACGAGCTGGTGCAGGGCCGTGGCCACCAGATCGAGTGGCACTGGGTGCGCGGCCACGCGGGCGACCCCGGCAACGAACGCGCGGACGCGCTCGCCAACCGCGGTGTGCCGCGCTGAGCGGGCTTGTCCCACCGTTTACACGCCCGCAACGTCGCTGGGCTACAGTCGGGGCTTCGCCTGACATTCGGGGAGATGTCCATGCCGTCGCGCGCACGACCGATCGCCGTCGTTGCCATCGTCCTGCTGGTGGGGCTGGCCGCTGCCGCCTGGTGGTGGCAGCGTCGGGGCCCCGCCGCCCCGTCCGAACCGCCGCGTGCGGGTGCTCCCGCGGCCGGTGGCCCCGGTGCGGCGGGTGCGGCGCCGCAGCCGGGCGGGGCTCCCGGCCGCCCCGGGGGGGCGGGGCCCGGTGGCGGACCCGGCGGACGGGGCGGACCGCCCGCGGTGGAGGTCGCCACCGTGCGCACCGCCTCGATCGTCGAGGAAGCCCAGGCGGTCGGCACGCTCAACGCGCGCCAGCGCGTCGCCGTGCGACCGGAGGTTGCTGGCCGCATCGTCGCGATCGGGTTTGCCGACGGCGCCCCGGTGCGCAAGGGGCAGTTGCTGTTCCAGCTCGACGACACGCTGCAGCGCGCGGAACTGGCGCAGGCCGAGGCGCAGCTCGCCGTGCAGCGGGCCAACCTGCGCCGCAACGAAGAGCTGGTGGCGCAGGGTTTTGTCGCCCAGCGTGTGCTGGACGAGAGCCGCGCCGCGGTGCAGGTGGCCGAGGCCCAGGTGGCGCTGGCGCAGGCGCGCCTGCAGCGCATGCGGCTGCTCGCGCCGTTCGATGCCGTCGCGGGCATCCGCAGCGTCCACGTCGGCGAGTACGTCAAGGACGGCACGGAACTCGTGCACCTGGAAGACACGTCGCGACTGGTGGTGGACTTTCGCCTGCCGGAGCGGCTGCAGCCGCGGGTGCGCCTGGGCCAAGTGTTGCAGCTGACGGCCGATGCACGGCCTGAGGCGCCGCTGCGCGCGCGCGTCGTCGCGATCGACCCGGCGCTGGACGCCGACGGGCGCGCGCTCATCGTGCGCGCGCAGCTCGAGGCGGGCCAGCCCGGCCTGCAGCCCGGCATGTTCGTGCGCGTGGCGCTGACGCTGGGCCGTGACGACGCGGCCCTGCTGGTGCCGGAAGAGGCCATCGTGCCCCAGGGGCAACAGTTCTGGGTCTGGCGCGTGCGGCCCGCCGCCGATGGCAACCCCGCGCAGGCCGAGCGCGTGGCGGTGCGGCTGGGGCTGCGCCGCGACGGCGAGGTGCAGGTGCTGCAGGGGCTGCAGGCAGGGGACACCATCGTCGTGGCCGGGCAGCAGCGGTTGCAAAAGGACGGCACCCCGGTACGCGTGCTCGACCCCGCGCAAGGTGGTCGGCCACCGACCGCTCAGCCGGGCGCCGCGGCGTCCTGATCCGCGACGACGCCAACGGAGCCTGCGATGCAACTGCCCGAAATCAGCATCCGCCGCCCGGTCTTCGCCACGGTGCTGTCGCTGCTCATCGTGCTCATCGGCTGGGTGTCGTTCCAGAACCTGTCGGTGCGCGAATACCCGAAGATCGACGAGCCCGTCGTCACGGTCTCGACGCGCCTGGCCGGTGCTTCCAGCGAGGTGATCGAGTCCACCGTCACCAAGGTGCTGGAGGATTCGCTCGCCGGCATCGAGGGGGTGGATGTCATCACCTCGATCAGCCGGCCGGAGCAAAGCCAGATCAGCGTGCGCTTCCGGCTCGAGCGCGACCCCGATGCGGCGGCCGCCGAGGTGCGCGACAAGGTCGCGCGCGTGCGTGCCCGCCTGCCGCAGTCGGTCGACGAGCCCGTCGTGGCCAAGGTGGAGGCCGACGCCTTTCCGGTCATCTGGATCGCGCTGTCGTCCGACCGCTACTCGCCGCTGGAGCTGACGGATCTGGCCAACCGCATCGCCAAGCCGGTGCTGCAGACGGCCACCGGCGTGGCCGAGGTGCGCATTTATGGCGAGCGGCGTTTCGCGATGCGCATCCGCCCGGATCCGGACCGCCTCGCGGCCTACGGGCTGACGGTGCAGGACGTCGAGGACGCGCTGCGCCGCGCCAACCTGGAGGTGCCGGCCGGCCGCGTCGAGAGCCGTCAGCGCGAATTCAACGTCACCGCGGCGACCGACCTGCGCACGGCGCGCGAGTTCGCCGACATCACGATCCGCACCGTCGGCGGGCTGCCGGTGCGCATCGGTGACGTGGCCGAGGTCGTGCAGGGCGCGGCCGACGAGCGCACTTCTGTACGGCTCAACGGCCGCGACACGGTGTCGCTGGGCGTGATCCGCCAGGCGACGGCCAACCCGCTGGAGCTCTCCGCCAGTGTGCGTGGCTTGCTGGAACGCGTGCAGCGCGACTTGCCCCCTGGCATCGACGTGCAGGTGGCCAACGACAACTCGGTCTTCATCGACCGCTCGATCCGCGCGGTCTACCAGACGATTCTGGAAGCCGTGGTGCTGGTGACGCTGGTCATCGTGCTCTTTTTGCGCACCGTGCGCGCCTCCATCATCCCGCTGGTGACGATTCCTGTCAGCCTCATCGGGGCGTTCGCGCTGATGGCGCTGTTCGGGTTTTCCATCAACACGCTGACGCTGCTGGCGCTGGTGCTGGCCATCGGGTTGGTGGTGGACGACGCCATCGTCGTGCTGGAGAACATCCACCGTCACATCGAGGAGGGGATGACGCCGCTGGCCGCCGCCATCAAGGGCTCGCGCGAGATCGCGTTTGCGGTCGTCGCGATGACGCTGACGCTCGCCGCGGTGTATGCGCCGCTGGCGCTGACCCCCGGGCGCACCGGCCGCCTGTTCGCGGAGTTCGCCCTGGCGCTCGCCGGCGCGGTGCTGGTGTCGGGGTTCGTCGCGCTGACGCTCTCCCCGATGATGTGCGCCAAGCTGCTGCGGCACCAGGCGCGGCCTGGCTGGTTCGACCGCACGATGGAGCGTGCGCTGCAGGCGCTCACGCGCGGCTACGCGCGCGCGTTGGACGTGGCGCTGCGCTGGCGCTGGGCGGTGGTGGGGCTGATGCTCGCCAGCGCCGCGGCGAGCTGGTGGCTGCTGCGCACGACCAAGCAGGAACTCGCCCCGCTGGAGGACCGCGGCGTCATCCTCAACGTCGTCAACGCCCCGGACGGGGCCACCGCCGCCTACACGTCCCGTTATGCGGCGATGATCGAGCGCATCGGCGCTGAGTACCCGGAGTTCGACCGCATCTTTGCGCTGATCGGCAACCCCACGGTGTCGCAGGCGACGGTGTTCTTCCGCGCCAAGCCGTGGGAGGAACGTGAGCGCAGCACGCTCGAGTTGGCGCGCGAAATGGCACCGCGCATCGCCGCGCTGCCCGGCGTGACGGCGTTTCCGATCACGCCGCCGTCGCTGGGCCAGGGCTTTCGCGAGCGGCCGCTCAACTATGTCATCACGACCAGCGACAGCTACGCCAACCTCGCCCGCGTGGTGGCGGAGTTTCAGCGCCGCATGGCGCAGTACCCGGGCTTTTTGCAGGTGGACACCGACCTGCGCATGAACAAGCCCGAGCTGCGGCTGGAAGTGGATCGCGAGCGTGCGGCGGCGCTGGGCGTCAGTGTCGATGCCGTCGCGCGCACGGTCGAGACCATGCTGGGCGGCCGTGTCGTCGGGCGCTACAAGCGCGAGGGCGAACAGTACGACGTCATCGTGCAGACCGACGCGGCCCAGCGCAGCACCCCGCACGACATCGACCGCCTCTACGTGCGCGGCCGCAACAACGCGATGGTGCCGCTGTCGGCGGTCGTGCGCGTGCAGGAGGTGGTGGTGCCGCGCGAGCTCAACCACTTCGCGCAGCGGCGCAGCGCCTCCCTCACCGCCAACCTGGCACCGGACTTCGCACTGGGCGAGGCGCTGCGCGTGATGGACGAGATCGCGCGCGAGGTGCTGCCGGAGGGCTACACCACGGACCTCAACGGTTCCAGCCGCGAGTTCCGTGCCGCGTCCGGTTCGCTGGCGCTGGTGTTCGTGCTGGCCCTGGTGTTCATCTACCTGGTGCTGGCCGCGCAGTTCGAAAGCTTCGTCGACCCCTTCATCATCCTGCTGTCGGTGCCGTTGTCGATGCTGGGGGCGCTGGCCGCGCTCAAATTCAGCGGCGGCACGCTCAACGTCTTCAGCCAGATCGGCCTGGTGACGCTGGTGGGGCTGATCACCAAGCACGGCATCCTGATCGTCGAGTTCGCCAACCAGCTGCGCCAGCAGGGGCGCGCGCTGCACGACGCCGTGAGCGAAGCCGCGGCCCTGCGCCTGCGCCCGATCCTGATGACCACTGGCGCGATGGTGCTGGGGGCAATTCCACTCGCGCTGGCCAGCGGCGCCGGGGCCGAGAGCCGTCAGCAGATCGGCTGGGTGATCGTCGGTGGCATGAGCGTGGGCACGCTGCTGACGATCTTCGTCGTGCCGACGATGTACCTGCTGCTGGCGCGGCGGCGCATTCCGGGGCCGGATCGCACGGCCGTCGAGGTCGGGCAACCCGCGACGGCGAGCGGCCATTGATCTCCGCACCCGCGTGCACCGTCACGGAAGATCGTTCTGACGACCATTCGTGTGCCGCACGCTCGTGTTGCCCCAAAGCGCGTGCCCCCACGCGCGTTGCGGGCCGCCTCCAGATCGCGTAACATGCCCGCATCATGTGACAAGTGACTGGGGGTGACTATGGGGACACCCGCGACTGAGCGGATGCAAAAGCATCGCCGGCAGATGCGCCAAGCGGGGTTTCGTCTGGTGCAAATCTGGGTGCCGGACACGCGTCGTCCCGACTTTGCGCAGGAGTGTCGGCGACAGGGCCTGCGGGTGGCGCAGGCGGATCGAGCCGACACGCAACTGCACACACTGATGGACGCGGCAGCGGCAGACGTGGATGGCTGGACGGCATGAAGCGGGGCGACCTGGTCACCATTGCGATGCAGGGTGACTTTGGCAAGCCACGTCCCGCGCTGGTGATTCAGGCGGATCTGTTTGGCGAACTCGACAGCGTGACCGTGCTGCCCCTGACGAGTACGCTGGTGGAGGCGCCGCTGCTGCGCGTGATGGTCCAACCCAGCGCCGACAATGGCTTGCATCGGCCCTCGCAGGTCATGATCGACAAGGCCGTGACGGTTCGGCGCGACAAGCTGGGGCCGGCATTTGGCCACCTCGATGCGAATATCCTCATCCAAGTCGAACGGTGCCTGGCGATATTTCTGGGCATCGCCAAGTGACGGCCCGCCTGCCCAGGGCCGTTCGATCGCCCGATCGAGAAAAAGGCGGGGAGATTGCCCTCCTTACAACACCTCGCTGGCGAAGTCCGCTAGGCGCGAGCGCTCGCCGCGCGCGAGTGTCACGTGCCCGCCGTGTGGCCAGCCCTTGAAGCGGTCGACGACGTAGGTCAGCCCGGACGAGCCCTCGGTCAGGTAGGGCGTGTCGATCTGCGCGAGGTTGCCCATGCACACCAGCTTGGTCCCGGGGCCGGCACGCGTGATGAGCGTCTTCATCTGCTTGGGCGTGAGGTTCTGCGCCTCGTCGATGATGACGTACTTGTTGAGGAACGTGCGCCCGCGCATGAAGTTCATGCTCTTGATCTTGATGCGGCTGCGGATCAGGTCGTTGGTCGCCGCGCGTCCCCATTCACCCGCGGTGTTGCCGTGCCCCTTGGCGAGGAATTCGAGGTTGTCGTCCAGCGCCCCCATCCACGGTCCCATCTTTTCTTCTTCGGTGCCGGGCAGGAAGCCGATGTCTTCGCCGACGCTGACCGTGGCGCGGGTCATGATGATCTCGGTGTAGCGGCGCTCATCCAGCACCTGTGTCAACCCGGCGGCGAGCGCCATCAGCGTCTTGCCAGTACCGGCCGTGCCCGCGAGCGTGACGAAATCGACCTCCGGATCCATCAGCAGGTTGAGCGCAAAATTCTGCTCGCGGTTGCGCGCCGTCACGCCCCAGACGGCGTTTTTCAGGTGGGTGTAGTCCTTGACCGTGCGCAGCACCGCGCTGCGGCCGCGCAGCTCGACCACGCGCGCGTACAGCGGTGGCTCACCCGGCGCCTCGTAGTAGACGAACTGGTTGAGCAGCAGCGCGTCGACCACGGCTCCGGTGATGCGGTAGAACGTGTGGCCGCCCTGCTGCCAGCTCTGCACCGACTGCCCCTGCTGCGCCCAGAAGTCGGCGGGCAACGCCAGCGTACCGGTGTAGAGCAGCTCGGCGTCGTCGAGCACCTTGTCGTTTTCATAATCCTCCGCGGCCAGCCCCAGCGCGCGCGCCTTGATGCGCATGTTGATGTCCTTGGACACCAGCACGACGTCGCGCTCCGGGTGCCGCGCCTTGAGCGCCTGCACGACCGACAGGATCTGGTTGTCGGCCTTGCCCTGCGGGATACCGGCGGGCAGCTCGGCGGGCAGCGGCTCGGTCTGGAAGAAGAGCGTGCCGGTGGCCTCGGTGTTGCCCAGCGCGGACAGCGGCACCCCGGGGCGGATGTCGCCGCCGACGTGCGCGGCCAGCGCGTCGAGCGAGCGGCTGGCCTGCCGCGCGTTGCGCGCGACCTCGCTCATGCCCTTCTTGTTGTTGTCCAGCTCCTCCAGCACGATCATCGGCAGGAAGATGTCGTGTTCTTCGAAGCGGAACAGGCTGCTCGGGTCGTGCATCAGCACGTTGGTGTCCAGCACGAACAGCTTGCGCGGGCCGGCGCCGTGACGGCGGTGCGGTGCGCGGCGCGGGGTGGCCGCGCGAGCTGGGGTGGCTGGGGTGGTGCGTGGCGTGGCGGGCACCTGCGGCGGCGTGGTGGGGGGCATTCCGTTTCCGGGGGTACCCACGGCCTGAGGCAGTGCTTCCGCAATCGGGGCCGCGGCGGTATCGGCAACCGCCGTATCGGCCGCGGCTGTTTCGACCGCCCCGACTGCCGCCTGGCGGCGCCGCGTGCGCCGCGACGGCCCGCCGGTTGCGGCAGGCGCCGGGGCAGGGGAGGACGACGGGGCCGCGGACACCGCAGCGGCGTCCCCTTCGCCAGCCGATACAGGGGACGCCGCCGACAGGGCGTCGAGGACGCGTTCGTCCGCTTCGGCGTCACGAGCACGCGGGGAGGGTTTCAGTTGGACACGGTCCGCCTTGCGGCGCGGAGGGGGAGGCAATGGCATAAGACGATGATGCCAGAAAAACGCCTCTCACCGCGGCAGCGTGGCCTCCAAACGACAAGGGACCCGCGCCGGGTCCCTCGTGTCGCGTGTGGCCGGTCGGTCAGGCCACTTTCTCCAGCATCTGCACGGCCTTGAGCACCTCGTCGACGTGACCCGGCACCTTGATGCCGCGCCACTCCTGCAAGAGGATGCCCTCGGGGCTGATCAGGAAGGTGCTGCGCTCGATGCCCTTGACCTTCTTGCCGTACATGATCTTGTTTTTGACCACGCCGAACATGTGGCACATTTTTTCTTCGGTGTCGGCGATCAGCTCGAACGGCAGCTCCAGCTTGGCCTTGAAGTCCTCGTGCGATTTCATGTTGTCGCGCGACACACCGAACACCACCGCACCGGCCGCGACGAAATCCTGGTAGCGGTCGCGGAACTGCATCGCCTCGGTCGTGCAGCCCGGGGTGTGGTCCTTCGGATAAAAATAGAGAACCAGCGTTTGCCCGAGGTGGGACTGGTGGGTGACGGTGATGCCGCCGGTCGCTTTGGCTTCGAATTCGGGAATGGGTTTATTGACGACGACGGCCATTGAGCGTATCCCCTGCGTGGTTGGATGGTCAGTCGGAAGCGTCCGGAAAAACGCCGCAAGACCCCATCACCCGCTCGTGAGCGCCCGCCACCACGCGGCGCGATGGCGTTCGGCGACGAGCGGGGTTGGGCTGCGCCGAACATTGTGATATTTTAGCTTATTTCACGCCCGTTTCGATGAGCAGCGCGGCCACGACCCGGCGTCCCTCGCCCGCCAGGATGTTGTAGGTGCGCGCGGCGGCCATCGTGTCCATCGTCTCGACGCCGATACCGCGCGCGATCAGGCCCGCCAGCAGCGACGGATGCACGAAGCGCAGCCGCTCGCCACTGCCGAAGATCACCACCTCGGTGCCGTCAGTAGCCAGGGCGTCGAAGTGCGCGGCCGTCAGGTCGCCGTGGCGCGCGCACGGCCACGGCTCGAGCCGCCCGTCGGCGCCGACGATCATGCTCGACTCGTAGCGCTGTCCCGCGATTACCAACCACCCCGGGCCATGGGCCTGGATGGCGAGTGCGTCGATGCGGTCGGGCTGAAATTTCATGGACGGACCGGGGCGGGATCGCCAAAAAACTGTGGTGAAATTATAGGTTCCACCCCTTGCATCCCCGCGCGCGCCATGTCGCATCCCGTGATCCACAAGTCGGCCAAACTCGCCAACGTCTGCTACGACATCCGCGGCCCCGTGCTCGAAAAAGCCCGTCAGATGGAGGAAGACGGGCACAAGATCATCAAGCTCAACATCGGCAACCTGGCGGTGTTCGGGCTGGAGCCGCCCGACGAGATCGTGCAGGACATGATCCGCAACCTGCCGCAGGCGGCTGGCTACACCGACAGCAAGGGCCTGTTCGCGCCGCGCAAGGCCATCGTGCACTACACGCAGCAAAAGGGCATCGCCGGCGTCACGGTGGACGACGTGTACCTGGGCAACGGCGCCAGCGAGCTCATCACGATGAGCATGAACGCGCTGCTCAACGCCGGGGACGAGATCCTGGTGCCGGCGCCGGACTACCCCCTGTGGACGGCCTCCGTGTCGCTGTCGGGCGGCACGCCGGTGCACTACCTGTGCGACGAGTCCAACGGCTGGATCCCCGACCTGGACGACATGGCGCGCAAGATCACGCCGCGCACCAAGGGCATCGTCGTCATCAACCCCAACAACCCCACCGGCGCGCTGTACCCGGTGGAGGTGCTGCAGGCGATCGTGGCGCTGGCGCGCAAGCACGGCCTGATCATCTTCGCCGACGAGATTTACGACAAGGTGCTCTACGACGGCCACGTGCACACCTCGATCGCGTCGCTGGCGGACGACATCCTGTTTGTGACGTTCAACGGCCTGAGCAAGAACTACCGCTCGTGCGGCTACCGCGCGGGGTGGATGATCGTCTCCGGCGACAAGCGCCGCGCCCAAGACTACATCGAGGGCCTCAACATGCTGGCGTCGATGCGGCTGTGCGCCAACACGCCGGGGCAGCTGGCGATCCAGACGGCGCTGGGCGGCTACCAGAGCATCAACGACCTGGTGGCGCCGGGCGGGCGGTTGTGCCGCCAGCGCGACCTGGCGCACCGGCTGCTGACCGAGATTCCGGGCGTCACCTGTGTCAAGCCCAAGGCCGCTCTGTACATGTTTCCGCGCCTGGACCCCAAGGTTTACCCGATCGAAGATGACCAGCAGTTCGCCTACGACCTGCTGGCCGAGGAAAAGGTGCTGATCGTGCAGGGTACGGGCTTCAACTACCCGACGCCGGACCACTTCCGCCTGGTGTTTTTGCCGCACGAGGACGACCTGACCGAGGCGATCGGGCGCATTGCGCGCTTCCTCGGCCACCTGCGGCGCCGCTACGGTACCGACTGAAGCGCTGGCCCCCCTGACTTTACCCACCGCGTTACGACGAACGATCCGAAGAGCGAACATGACTCAACTTCCCCCCATCCAAGTGGGCCTGCTGGGCATCGGCACCGTGGGCAGCGGCGTCTTCCGCGTGCTGCAGCGCAACCAGGAGGAGATCCGGCGCCGCGCAGGCCGTGGCATCGCCATCACGATGGTGGCCGACCTCGACACCGAGCGCGCGCGCGGCATCGTGGGGGATGCGGCGCAGGTGGTGGCCGACGCCCGCGCGGTGATCGCCAACCCCGACATCGACATCGTCGTCGAGCTCATCGGCGGCTACGGGATCGCCCGTCAACTGGTGTTGGAAGCCATCGCCGCGGGCAAGCACGTCGTTACCGCCAACAAGGCGCTGCTGGCGGTGCACGGCAGCGAGATTTTTGCTGCCGCGCAGGCCAAGGGGGTGATGGTGGCGTTCGAGGCGGCCGTGGCCGGTGGCATCCCCATCATCAAGGCCTTGCGCGAAGGGTTGACCGCCAACCGCATCCAGTGGGTGGCCGGCATCATCAACGGCACCACCAACTTCATCCTGTCCGAAATGCGCGACAAGGGGCTGGACTTCGACGTCGTGCTGAAGGAGGCGCAGCGCCTTGGCTACGCCGAGGCCGACCCCACGTTCGACATCGAGGGCATCGACGCCGCGCACAAGGCGACGCTGATGAGCGCGCTGGCGTTTGGCATCCCGGTGCAGTTCGACAAAGCCTACGTCGAAGGCATCACGAAGCTGCAGGCGGCCGACATCCGCTACGCCGAGCAGCTGGGCTACCGCATCAAGCTGCTGGGCATCACCAAGCGCGTGGCCGGTGGGGTGGAGCTGCGCGTGCACCCGACGCTGGTGCCGGCCAAGCGCTTGATCGCCAACGTCGAAGGGGCGATGAACGCGGTGGTGGTGCAGGGCGACGCGGTGGGCACCACGCTCTACTACGGCAAGGGCGCGGGCAGTGAGCCGACGGCGAGCGCCGTGATCGCCGACCTGGTGGACGTGACGCGCCTGCACACCGCCGATCCGCAGCACCGCGTGCCGCATCTGGCGTTCCAGCCGCACGCGATGAGCGATCTGGCCATCGTCCCGATGGCGCAGGTGATGACCAGCTACTACCTGCGCCTGCGCGTGGCGGACCAGCCCGGCGTGTTGGCCGAGGTGACGGGGATCCTGGCGCGCGCGGGCATCAGCATCGACGCGGTGCTGCAGCGCGAGGCCGACGAAGTCGGCGGCGAGGGCAGCACGCAGACCGACCTCATCATCCTGACGCACGACACGACGGAGGGCACGATGGATCAGGCGCTCGCCGCGATCCAGGCGCTGCCGACGGTGCTCGCCCCGATCGTGCGCATCCGCAAGGAGGAGCTGGCCTGATGCGCTACCTCTCCACCCGCGGCCACCCCGAGCGGCGGCGCTTCAGCGATATCCTGCTAGAAGGCTTGGCCCCCGACGGTGGCCTTTATCTGCCGGAAACCTACCCGCAGGTCGATGCGGCGACGCTGGCGCGCTGGCGGCGCGTCTATCACGAGCAGGGCTACGCCGAACTCGCGTTCGAAATCCTGTCGCTCTACATCGACGACATCCCGGCCGACGACCTGCGCGCGCTGCTGCGCAAGACCTACACCGCGGAGGTCTTCGGCACCGGCGAGATCGTGCCGCTGCGCCACCTGGAAGACGGCCTGTGGCTGGAGGCGCTGTCCAACGGCCCGACGCTCGCGTTCAAGGATATGGCGATGCAGTTGCTGGGCCACCTGTTCGAATACGAACTGGCGCGCCGCGGCGAGACGCTCAACATTCTGGGCGCGACCAGCGGCGACACCGGCAGCGCGGCCGAATACGCGATGCGCGGCAAGCGCGGCATCCGCGTCTTCATGCTCAGCCCGCGCGGGCGCATGAGTCCGTTTCAGCAGGCGCAGATGTACAGCCTGATGGACGCCAACATCCACAACATCGCGATCGAAGGTGTCTTTGACGACTGTCAGGACATCGTCAAGGCGGTGAGCGCCGACCTGGACTTCAAGCGCCGCTGGCACATCGGCACTGTCAATTCGATCAACTGGGCGCGGCTGCTGGCGCAGGTGGTGTACTACTTCGCCGGCTGGATTCAGGCCACCGAGCGCGACGACCAGCGTGTGAGCTTTGCCGTGCCGAGCGGCAATTTCGGCAACGTCTGCGCCGGGCATATCGCGCGCATGATGGGGCTGCCCATCGAGCGGCTCGTCGTCGCCACCAACGAAAACGACGTGCTCGACGAGTTTTTCCGCACCGGCGTGTACCGCGTGCGCGGCAGCGCCGACACGTACGAGACGTCCAGCCCCTCGATGGACATCAGCAAGGCGAGCAACTTCGAGCGCTTCGTCTTCGACCTGCTCGGGCGCGACGCAGCGGCGACGCGCGCGCTGTTCGCAGACGCCTTGGCGCGCGACGGGCGCTTCGACCTCTCGGCCCACCCGGCGTTTGCCCAAGTGCGGGACCGCTACGGCTTCGTCAGCGGCCGCAGCACGCACGCCAACCGCCTGGCGACCATCCGCGACGCGTGGGAGCGCTTTGGCGTGCTGATCGACCCGCACACCGCCGACGGCGTCAAGGTGGCGCGCGAGTATCGCCAAAGCGGCGTGCCGATGATCGTGCTGGAAACCGCGCTGCCGATCAAATTTGCTGCGACCATCGTCGAGGCCATCGGCCGGGAGCCCGAGCGGCCGGCGCGCTTTGCGGGCATCGAAGACCTGCCCAAGCGCGTGCAGGTCATGCCCGCCGATGCCGAACGGGTCAAGGCCTACATCGAGTCGGTCTGCCGCCAAAGTTGAGCCTCATCGAGCCCATAGAGCCCATTGAGCCCCATGCGATGACGACACCTGTCCCAGCCGCCCCACCCGCACGCCCTGGCCTGATGGCGTTGGAGGAGGCGCTCGCGCGCTTGCTGGACGGCGTGGCGCCGGTCACCGAGGTCGAATCCGTCGCGACCGAAGCCGCCGCGGGGCGGGTGCTGGCCCGCGACCTCGTGTCGGCGTTGGACGTGCCGGGCTTCGACAACAGCCAGATGGACGGCTACGCGGTGCGCAGCGCGGACGTCGCTGCCGCCGTTGCGGCGGGGCGGCCGCTGCCCGTGGCGCAGCGCATCGCGGCCGGCCACTTTGGGGCCGCGCTGCAGCCGGGGACGGTCGCGCGCATCTTCACCGGCGCGCCGCTGCCGGCGGGGGCCGATGCCGTCATCATGCAGGAGGAAGCCAGCGCGGCCGATGCGCCGGTCGATGCCGAAGCCAGCCAGGGGGCATTCGGTTGGGTGCGCTTCAGCGCCGCGCCTGCCAGCGGCCAGTGGGTACGCCGCCGCGGCGAGGACGTCCGCGCCGGGGCGGCGGTCGTGCCTGCGGGCACGCGGCTCGCCGCGGCGCATCTGGGACTGGCGGCGTCCATTGGGGCGGACCACCTCACCGTCGTGCGCCGCCTGCGGGTCGCGCTGGCCTCCACGGGGGACGAGCTGATTCTGCCGGGGCAGTGTCCGCCGGATCGGCTGCCGCCCGGGGCCATCTACAACTCCAACCGCTATTTTCTGGAGCCGCTGCTGCGCCGGCTGGGGTGCGAGGTGACCGTGCTGCCGCCGATTCCGGACACGCGCGAGGCGACGCAAGAGGTGCTGCTGGATGCGGCCGCCGGGCACGACGTGATCCTGACCACCGGCGGCGTGTCGGTGGGCGAGGCCGACCATGTCAAACCCGTGGTGCAGGCGCTGGGCACGCTGGACCTGTGGCAGGTGGCAATGAAGCCGGGCAAGCCGTTTGCCCACGGCTGGATCGACCGCGCCCGCGCCGGCGGGCAGGGGCGCTGCCACGTGTTGGGTTTACCGGGTAACCCGGTGTCGAGCTTCGTGACCTTTTTGCTGCTGGCGCGGCCGTTCTTGCTGCGGCTGGGCGGCGCAGCCGTGGAGGCGGCGCTGCCGCCCGCACTGCCGATGGTCGCGCACTTCGACGTCCCCACCCCCGACAAGCGGCGCGAATTTTTGCGCGTGCGGCGCAACAGCGTCGGGGGGCTGGACCTATTCCCCAACCAGAACTCGTCGGTGCTGACCTCGATGGCCTGGGCCGACGGCCTGGTGGACAAGCCCGCCGGCGGCACCATCGCCCACGGCGACGTGGTCCGCTACCTGCCCCTGGCGGACTGGTTCGACTGAACCGCGCTCCCGCTGCGCGCCGTGGCTACCGCTCCCCGCGTTCCAACCGCCACCGCGCCGCAGCAGGTCCGCGTCCCGTTTCGCGTGCTGTTGCAGCGCCGGTTGCTCGCCGGGGCGCTGACGGTGATCCTGGCGTTGACGGGGCTCACGGCGGTGGGCATCGTGTGGCCGATGGCGCAGCACGCGGCGCAGCATGCGTTCGTGTCCGCGACACGCGAGGTCGATGCGCGGCTGCAGGCCGACTTCGGCGCCACCCGCCAGGCGCTGCAGGTGTTCGCCCACGCGCTCGAGGCCAACCCGCCCTCGGTCGACGCGCCCGAGCCGTTCCTGCACCTCGCCCAACACGCGATCGCGTCGATGCCGCTCGTGACGTCGATCGTCGCCGGCAATGGGCGGGGACAGGGCTGGCTGCTGCTGTGGCGTCCCGCGCAGCGGGAATGGTTCGTGCGTCTGACCGACCGTGCCCGCTGGGGCGACGTGCAGCACTTCATGACACTGGACGACAGCGGGCGGGTGCTGCGCACGTGGCGCGAGCCGCTCGCCTACGACGCCCGCGAGCGGCCGTGGTATCGGTTGGCAATGGCCACGCCCGGTCAGGTGCGCTGGACCGAGCCTTACGTCTTTTTCACGACGCGGGAGCCGGGCATCACGGCGGCACTGGCGTGGCGCAGCCCCCAAGGGGAACCGTGGGCCGTGGGGTTCGACTTGCGCGCGTCGGAGATCGACGCGATGCTCAAGGGCCTGCCGCTCGGCCCGCGGGGGCTGGCCGTGATGGTGGATGGGGCGGGGCAGGTGTTCGGCCGCTCGGACGCGCCACTGACGCTATCGGCCACGGCCACGGGGGCGTGGCGCCTGCCCACGGCGGCGGACACGGCGCCCCCCGTGATCCGGCAGGCGCTGGCGCAGCCCGGCAGCGAGGCGTCCGAGCCGGCCCGTCTGGGCTTTCCGGACGCCCATTGGTGGGTCACGCGGCGGGCGGTCATGCTTGGCGACCGGGAGCTGTCGCTGTGGCTCGCTGCGCCGTGGTGGGACTTCGTGCCCCACCTGGGGCGCTGGCTGGCGTTGCTCGCGGGCTTCGCGCTGGCGGTGGCGATCGCCGCGCTGTGGGCCGCCCGGCGCGGGGCGCAGCAGTTTGCGCGCCCGCTGGAGTATCTGGCCCGGGCGGCCGAGGCCGTGGGGCGGCTGTCGTTCAGCCGCCCGGTGCGCACCGACTGGCGCACCGTCGAGGTGCAGGCGCTCGCCAAGGCGATGAACGATATGCGCCGGCGGCTGCGTATCTTTCAACGGCGGCTGCAGCGGCGCGAGGCCCAGCTCCAACGCGAGGTCGAGGCGCTGACCGCGGCGGAGCAGCGGCTGCTGCACGTGGGCTTGCACGATCCGCTAACGGACCTGCCCAACCGCCGGCTGCTGCTCGAGCGCATCCAGCACGCGCTGGCCCGCGGGGCGCGCACCGGCGCGCCGCTGGCCGTGCTCTATGTCGACCTGGACCATTTCAAGGAGGTCAACGACAGCTGGGGGCACGACGTGGGCGATGCGCTGTTGCAGCAGGTGGCGCAACGCCTGCGCGAGCTGGTGCGCGGGGGGGACACGGTCGCGCGGCTGGGCGGCGATGAGTTTGCGCTGGTGCTGGAGGATATCGACCCGGCCACCGCGCAGGATCGTGCCCGCGCCGTGGTCGCGGCGCTGGAGCAGCCGTTCGAACTCGGTGAACACCGCACGCACATCTCGGCCAGTGTCGGCCTGTGCCTGGCGCCGCGCGACGGGCGCGACGCGGTGACCTTGCTGCGCCACGCGGACGAGGCGATGTACCGCGCCAAATCGACCGGCCGCGCCCGCGTGGTCGTGTACGAAGCGGGTTTCAGTCAGGCGACGCAGGAGGCGCGCGAGATGCGCGAGGCGCTGGCGCAGGCGATCGCGGACCGTAGCATCGCGCTGTGGTGGCAGCCGCAGGTCGATCTGCCCAGCGGCCGCATCGTTGCAGCGGAGGGCCTGTTGCGCTGGCAACACCCGCGCTGGGGCCACGTGTCGCCGGCGACCTTCATCCCGCTGGCGGAGGACGGCGGGCTGATGCCGCGGCTGGGGCAGCTGGTGCTGGCGCTCGCGTTCGAGCACGGCAAGCGGCTGGAGGCCGCGGGCTGGTCGCTCGAGCGGCTGGCGATCAACGTCTCGCCGCTGCAGCTCACCGGCGAGGCGTTTGCCGACGAGGTCTTACGCCACCTGCAGGCGAGCGGCTGGCCGGCGAGCCGGCTGGAGCTGGAAATCACCGAAAGCGTGCTGCTCGACGAGGATCAGGCGCGCGGCGGCCTGCAGCGGCTGGAGGCGCAGGGCGTGCGCCTGGCGGTGGACGACTTCGGCACCGGTTACTCGTCGCTGGCGTACCTGCGCCGGCTGCCGCTCGATACGCTCAAGATCGACGGCAGCTTCGTGCGCGACATCGGCACGAATCCGCAGGCAGACGCCCTGGTCGAGTCGCTGATCCAGCTTGGCCATGCGGTGGGGCTGGAGCTCGTCGCCGAGGGCGTGGAGACCGCCGCGCAGCGCGACTTTCTCGCCGCGCGCGGGGTGCGCCGCGGGCAAGGGTTCCTGTGGTCGCCCGCCAGACCCGTGGACGACTGGGTCGCGCATCGCGTCGCGCCAGGCGCTCCGGTATCATCGTGAGCCGTCCGGTCCAACCTGTCATGACGTGCGTCGATGAAGATACAGCTGCGATTTTTTGCCGCCATCCGCGAAGCCCTCGGCACGGCCGCCGAGACGGTGGAGACGCAGGCGGTGACGGTCGCCGCTTTGCGTGACGAGCTGATCGCCCGCGGTGGCGCCTGGGCCGAGGCGCTGGCGCGCGGCCGCGCGCTGCGCGTGGCGGTGGACCAGGTCATGGCCGACGAGGCCACCCCGCTGCGCGACGGGGCGGAGGTGGCGTTTTTTCCGCCGGTGACCGGGGGGTGACGGGCATGGCCCTACAGCAGCGCAGTGTCTGCATCCAGACCGCGGACTTCGACCTCGGTGCCGAGGTGGCTGCGCTGCGCGCCGGCGACCCGGGCGTCGGCGCGGTGTGTGCGTTCGTTGGCACCGTGCGTGACCGCAACGACGGGGCGGCGGTCGCCGCGATGGAGCTGGAGCATTACCCCGGGATGACCGAGCGCGCTATCGACGCGATGATCGACGAGGCGGCGCGCCGCTTCGACATCCGCGGCGTGCGCGTCATCCACCGCGTCGGGCCACTGCAGCCGCAGGACCAGATCGTGCTCGTCGCCGTGACGTCGGCGCACCGGGGCGAGGCGTTTCAGGCCTGCGAGTTTTTGATGGACTACCTGAAAACCCAAGCGCCGTTCTGGAAAAAGGAACAGACGCCCGAGGGCGCGCGCTGGGTGGACGCGCGCGTCAGCGACGACGCGGCGCTGGCGCGTTGGGGAATCACGGCGCGCAACAGCGCATAAGCCCGCTTGCGTGGCGGGCTGCCCAGCCGTTTCGTCGCGCGTAGCCGCCGTTGGGGGCTGATCGGGCGCACGGTACCACGCGGGGTCGCGTGGTGCGTCCATTTGATCCGCATCAGGACGGGCCGCTTGAAATCCCGGCACATTCCCCCACATCCAGGATAGTTCATTGTTGGAGCCATCCTCATGCGGATCGACAAACTCACCACCCAGTTTCAGGAAGCCCTGGCCGAAGCGCAATCGATGGCGCTGGGCCGCGACCACGCCTACATCGAGCCGGCGCACGTGCTGGCGGCGCTGCTGCAGCAGGACGGCCCGCGCGCGCTGCTGACGCGCGCCGGTGCCAACGTTGGCGCGCTGACCAAGGCGGCCGAAGAGGCGCTCAATCGCCTGCCCCAGGTCGAGGGTCAGGAGCAGGTGCAGGTCGGGCGCGACACCGTCACGCTGCTGCAGGCGGCCGAGAAAGAAGCCATCAAGCGCGGTGACCAGTTCATCGCCAGCGAGCTGTTCCTGCTGGCGCTGGCCGACAGCAAGACGTCGTTCGGTGATGCGGTGCGTGCGGCCGGCCTCAACCGCAAGGCGCTGGAAGCGGCGGTCGACGCGGTGCGCGGCGGGCAGAAGGTAAACGATCCGCAGGCCGAGGGCCAGCGCGAGGCGCTCAAAAAATACACGCTGGACCTGACCGAGCGCGCCCGTCAGGGCAAGCTCGATCCGGTGATCGGGCGCGATGACGAAATCCGCCGCACCATCCAGATCCTGCAGCGCCGCAGCAAGAACAACCCAGTGCTGATCGGCGAGCCGGGCGTGGGCAAGACCGCGATCGTCGAGGGGCTGGCCCAGCGCATCGTCAACGGCGAGGTGCCGGAGACGCTCAAGGACAAGCGCGTGCTGGTGCTGGACATGGCCGGGCTGCTCGCCGGTGCCAAGTACCGCGGCGAGTTCGAGGAGCGGCTCAAGGCCGTGCTCAAGGAGATTGCCGCCGAGGAGGGGCGCATCATCCTCTTCATCGACGAAATCCACACGATGGTGGGCGCGGGCAAGGCCGAGGGCGCGATGGACGCGGGCAACATGCTGAAACCGGCGCTCGCGCGCGGCGAGCTGCACTGCATCGGCGCCACGACGCTCGACGAATACCGCAAGTACATCGAGAAGGACGCGGCGCTGGAGCGGCGCTTCCAGAAGGTGCTGGTCGATGAACCCAGCGTCGAGGCGACGATCGCCATCCTGCGCGGCCTGCAGGAGAAGTATGAGCTGCACCACGGTGTCGAGATCACCGACCCGGCGATCGTCGCAGCGGCGGAGCTGAGCCACCGCTACATCACCGACCGCTTCCTGCCGGACAAGGCCATCGACCTGATCGACGAGGCCGCCGCGCGCATCAAAATGGAGATCGACTCCAAGCCCGAGGCGCTGGATCGGCTCGAGCGGCGACTCATCCAACTCAAGATCGAGCGCGAGGCGGTGCGCAAGGAGACCGACGAGGCGTCGCGCAAGCGGCTGGAGCTGATCGAAGAAGAGATCAGCAAGCTCGAGCGCGAGTACGCGGACCTGGAGGAGGTCTGGAAGGCCGAGAAAGCCCAGGTGCAGGGTTCGGCGCAGATCAAGGAAGAGATCGACCGCATCCGCTTCCAGATCGAGGAGCTCAAGCGCAAGGGCGACTTCAACAAGGTCGCCGAGTTGCAGTACGGCCGCCTGCCGGAGCTGGAGCGCCGGTTGCAGGAAGCGCAGGCGCGCGAATCCGGCAGCGGTGCGGGCAAGGGCTTCAAGCTGCTGCGCACGCAGGTGGGCGCGGAAGAGATCGCCGAGGTGGTCTCGCGCGCCACGGGCATCCCGGTGTCCAAGCTGATGCAGGGCGAGCGCGAAAAGCTGCTGCAGATGGAAGCCAAGTTGCACGAGCGCGTCGTCGGCCAGGACGAGGCCATCGTCGCCGTGTCCAACGCCATCCGCCGTGCGCGCGCGGGCCTGTCGGATCCGAACCGGCCACTGGGGTCGTTCCTGTTCCTCGGGCCGACCGGCGTGGGCAAGACCGAGCTGTGCAAGGCGCTGGCGGCGTTCCTCTTCGACACCGAGGAGCACATGATCCGCATCGACATGAGCGAGTTCATGGAGAAGCACTCGGTGAGCCGCCTGATCGGCGCGCCGCCGGGCTACGTCGGCTACGACGAGGGCGGGTATCTGACCGAAGCGGTGCGGCGCAAGCCCTATAGCGTGGTGCTGCTCGACGAGGTGGAGAAGGCCCACCCGGACGTCTTCAACGTGCTGCTGCAGGTGCTCGATGACGGGCGCCTGACGGACGGGCAGGGGCGCACGGTGGACTTCAAGAACACGGTGATCGTGATGACCTCCAACATCGGCTCGCACCGCATCCAGGCGATGGCGGGGCAGGACGTGGAGGACATCAAGGAAGCCGTGTGGGAGGAGCTCAAGGCGCATTTCCGGCCCGAGTTCCTCAACCGTATCGACGAGACCGTGGTGTTCCACCCGCTCTCTAGCGAGCACATCAAGAATATCGCGCGCATCCAGCTGCGCACGCTGCAGGAGCGCCTGGCGCGCGTAGACCTGACGCTGGAGGTGACCGATACGGCGCTGGAGGAACTGGCGAAGGTGGGGTTCGACCCGGTGTTCGGGGCGCGGCCGCTCAAGCGCGCGATCCAGCAGCGCATCGAGAACCCGCTGTCCAAGCTGATCCTCGAAGGGCGTTTCCCGCCCAAGAGCACGATCACCGTGGACGTGGACCCGATCCGCGCGCCAGGGCAGTTCCAGTTCGGGCCGACGGTGCACTGACGGACAAAATGCCGCCGATCCGAAGGACGAGGCCGCGCTGTGCGTCGCGGCGCTCAACGAATCCTTCGCGACCCTGCAAAAGCGCCCCGGACAAGGGGCGCTTTTTTGCTGACGGCACCTTGGCTTTGGCGCGCAGCACTTCCCAGGAGTCCAGCAGACGTTTTTGCTTCAGTGGCCGCCGCTGGGGCTGAATGTCTTCGAACGGCGGCGGGTAGGCCTTGCCGCCTCAACCGTCGCCGCCGAACAGATCCCGTGTGTAGACCTTGTGCGCGACGTCCTCGAGGTCGGGGTGCCGCCGGTTGGCGAGGATCACGTCTGATTGTGCCTTGAACGCCGCGAGGTCGCGCACCACCGGGGACTGGAAGAAGTGCTCGCCCTCGTAGGTCGGCTCGTACACGATGACAGGCACGCCCTTGGCCTTGAGGCGCTTCATCACCCCCTGGATGGCGGAGGCGCGGAAGTTGTCCGACCCCTGCTTCATCACCAGCCGGTACACGCCCACCGTGGGCACGCGCCCGACCCGCGCGGCGCTGCCATCGGCGGTGAGCACCTGCAAGCGCCGCAGCACGTCGTCGGCGATGAAGTCCTTGCGCGTGGCGTTGGCAGAGACGATGGCGGCAATGAGGTTTTGCGGCACGTCGCGGTAGTTGGCCAGCAGCTGCTTGGTGTCCTTGGGCAGGCAGTAGCCGCCGTAGCCAAAGCTTGGGTTGTTGTAGCCCGCGCCGATGCGCGGGTCGAGGCACACGCCCTCGATGATCTGGCGCGTGTCCAGCCCGTGCGTGGCGGCGTAGGTGTCGAGTTCGTTGAAGAAGGCCACGCGCATCGCCAGATACGTGTTGGCAAAGAGCTTGATCGCCTCGGCCTCGGTCGGGTCGGTCAGCAGCACGGGCACGTCCGCGCGGTGCGCACCCTGACGCAGCAGCTCGGCCACGAGCGCGCCGCGCTCCCCACGGTCGCCCACCACGATGCGGCTCGGGCGCAGGTTGTCGGCGAGCGCCTGCCCCTCGCGCAGGAACTCGGGGGAGAAGACGATGCGATCCGTCCCGTGCTGCTGCCGCAGCCGCGCAGTGAAGCCCACCGGCACGGTGGATTTGATGACGAGGGTGCTGCTGGGGTGCGCGGCGAGCGCTTGCGCGACGACCGCCTCGACGCTCGTGGTGTCGAAGGCGTTCGTGGTGGGGTCGTAGTCGGTGGGGGTGGCGATGAAGACGACGTCGGCGCTGGCGAGTGCTGCCGCCGCGTCGGTGGTGGCGCCGAGCTGCAAGTCACCCCGCTGCAGGAACTCGCTCGCCAGCGCATCGACCACGGGGCTCTGACGCGCCTGTAACGCCGCCACGCGCCGCGGGTTGATGTCCACCACCGTCACCGGTTGGTGCTGGGCCAGCAGCAGCGCGTTGGCCACGCCCACAAAGCCCGCGCCGACGACGGCGATGCGCAGGGGCGGGGTGGGGTGGATGGTCGTTGTCATGGATGCGTGGGGCGCGGCGCGCGGTGAAGCAGTGATCCAGAGGCGGTGGTGCAGAGGGCAGAGCGGCGGCTATCGTCCGAATGGCGGTCCTCGTCCACGTGGCGGGGGGGTGAAACGTCGCCACACAGGGGCCCGTCGGCGTCGCGAAGTATAGGCACCCCGCTGGCTACAATCGGCCGCGTCTGAGATAGCCCGCTGATGGTGGGGATCGTCCTCCCTCTGTGTGACAACCGTCCGCGGGGACGGCACCCGTCGCCCCTTTCTTTGAGCCCGCGCATGTCCGATTCCACCGCCCCGTTGCCGTCTTTTCCGTCGCCTGCGGACGACGCCATCGACGTTTCGGTGGTGATCCCGGTGTACCACGAGGTGGACAACCTGCGTGAGCTGGTCGAGCGGGTGGAGGCGGCGCTGCGGCCGACGCGCTGGGCGTTCGAGCTGATCTGTGTGGACGATGGCTCACGCGACGGCAGCGTGGCGCTGCTGGCGGAGCTGGCGGGCAGCCGCCCGTGGCTGCGGCCGGTGGCGCTGGCGCGCAACTATGGGCAGTCCACCGCGCTGCAGGCGGGGTTCGAGCGCGCGCGCGGGCGCTACATCGTGACGCTCGATGGCGACCTGCAAAACGATCCGCTGGACATCCCGGCGATGATCGAGCGCCTGGAGACAGACCCGACGGTGGACATGATTTCCGGCTGGCGGCATCAGCGGCAGGACAAGGCGCTGTCGCGGCGGTTGCCCTCGGTGCTCGCGAACCGGCTGATCTCCTGGGCCACCGGCGTGCGGCTGCGCGACTACGGTTGCGCGCTCAAGGCGTACCGGCGCGAGATCATCGAGCGCATCCACCTCTACGGCGAGCTGCACCGCTTCATTCCGTCGCTCGCGCGGGAGGCGGGCGCCCACATCGTCGAGGTGCCGGTGCGGCACCACGCGCGCACACGCGGCCAGTCGAAGTACGGCATCGACCGCACGTTTCGCGTCATCCTCGACCTGGTGCTGATCGTCTTTTTCCTGCGCTACCGGCAGCGGCCGCTGCACGCCTTCGGGGGCCTGGGCCTGTGGCTGCTCACACCAGGGGCGTTGGTGCTGGCGTATCTGTTCGCGCTCAAGCTGACGGGGGAGGACATCGGATCGCGGCCGCTGCTGATCGTCGGGGTGATGGCGGTGCTGATGGGGGCGCAGTTGATCGTCGCGGGTCTGATCGGTGAGCTGTTGATCCGCATCTACCACGAGGGTGCAGCGCGACCGCAGTACCACACGCGCGTGCTGCCCAGCGCCGGGGACGCGTCCACGCGCCGATGAGCGCCGCAGCGCCGCACGGGGCGAGGAGACGGGCGCGCTGGTGGCGGCCCGCGTTGGCGCTGGGCCTGCTCGCGGCCGTGCTGGTCTGGGTTGATCCCGGGCGGGTGGGCGCGGTGCTGGCCCGTCTCGACCCGTGGTGGTGGGGCGCCGGTCTGCTCAGCAGCACGGCGGCCAACGTGCTGTCGGCGTGGCGCTGGCGCGATGGCGCGGCGTGGTTGGGCTACAGCGTGCCGTGGCGGTGGGCGTTCGTCACATACTTTCGCGGCGTTGCGGCCAACGTGGTGATGCCGGGCGCTGTCGTCGGGGGTGACGTGTTGCGCGCGTGGGGCCTGCACCGGCGCGGCGTGCCGGTGCTGGAGGCCGGGGTCTCCGTCGTGCTCGACCGCCTCAGCGGCCTGTGGGGGTTGGTGATCCTGGGGGCGGTCGTCTGGGGGCTGGGCTGGATCGGCGGCGTTCCCCTGCCATGGGAGGGGGCGCTGGCGCGGTGGCTGGGCCTGTCGCCGGCGTGGCTGGGGGGCGCGGCTTGGTGCGCTGCTGTGTTGGCCGTTGCAGTGCCCGCCGCGGCACTGGCGATCACCCCGTGGCTCGCGGCGCGGCGGGCGGGGTGGGGGAGCTCGCCGTGGCGCTGGTGGCTGACGCTGGCGCAGCACGCGCCGTGGCGCCACGGCGCGCGGCAGTTGATCGGGTCGCTGGCGGTGCAGGCGGCATCCGTGACGACGCTGTACTGCGCGGCTTACGCGGTGGGCGCGCCGTTGCCGTGGGCGACGCTCGCGATCGCGGCGGTGCCCGTGTTCGTCTTTGCGACGCTGCCGGTGGGCTTCGGCGGCTGGGGCACGCGCGAGGCCGCGGCGGTGCTCGTCCTCGCTCCGGCGGGGACGGAGGCGTCACACGCGGCGGCCATCGCGGTGCTGTACGGGCTATACCCGATCGCACAGTCGGCCCTGGCCCTGTGGCCTATGGGTTCGTCCGCAGCCGATCGCCCACCCGCACCGCCGACATCCGCGCCGCACCGCTGATCCACGGTGCGATGTCGGTGCGGCGCCGACGTCGGGTTTACTGCACCTTGGCCTTGGCGCGCAGCGCTTCCTGGAACTCCGCCAGGCGCTTTTGCTGCAGTTGCTGCTGCAGTTGGGGCTTGACGTCCTCGAAGGGCGGCAGTTGGGCCTTGCGGGTGTCGTCGAGGCGGATCACGTGCCAGCCGAAGGGCGACTTCACCGGGGTCGAGGTGACCTCGCCCTTGCCCAGTTTGACCATTGCCTCCGAGAACTCCGGTACGAACATGTCCGGGGTCGCCCAGTCCAGATCGCCGCCGTTGGCGCCGGATCCGGGGTCCTTGGAGCGTTGCTTGGCCAGCTCTTCGAAGCGCGCGCCCTTGCCGAGCTCGGCAATGATCGCCTTGGCTTCGTCTTCCGAGCCGACGAGGATGTGGCGCGCGCGGTATTCCTGGCCCATCGACGCGGCGATGCGGTCGTATTCGGCCTTCAGGTCGGCGTCGGTCACGGGGTGGCGGCGCTGCTCGTCGGCAAAGAGCTCACGGATCAGCACCGTCTGCGTGGCGAGTTCCAGCTGCGCCTTGACCTCGGGCGAGGCGCGCAGCCCGCGCCGTTCGGCCTCCTGCATGAAGATCTCGCGCAGGATGGCCTCTTCGCGCAGCTGCTGGCGCACCGCGTCGTCCACGGGACGGCCAGAACGCGCCACCTGCTGCTCCAGCGCCTTCAGGCGGGCGGTCGGGACGGGTTTGCCGTTGACGATGGCGATATTTTGGGCGAGTGCCGGGGCGGCGAGGCCGAGGGTCAGGCACGTGGCGGTGGCCACGCGCGTCAGAAAGCGGTTCATGGGAAACAGGTACTCAACGAAACGGGAAAAGGGAAGGACCACGACGGTTCGCCGTGGCGCACGGCGGCGGTGCGAACTCAGGCAGGCAGCACCTCCAGCGCCAAGGCGTGCAGCCCGGCGGCGAACGCGGGGCGCAACGCATCATACACAAGCCGGTGGGCGGCCACGCGGGGCAGGCCGGCGAGCGCGGGTGCCGCGATGCGCACGCGAAAGTGTGTGCCGTGCCCGAGCCCGTTGGCGCCGGCGTGGCCGGCATGCGCGGCGCTCTCGTCGATCACCTCCAGCCGGGTCGGCGCCAGCGCCTCGCGCAGCAGCTGCTCGATCCCCTCGGCGGTCGGCCAGCCGTGGTGGGCCATCATGGCGTGTCATCCTTCAAGTGGCGGGCGACGTAGACCCCCTGCCCGACGAGGAACAGCACTGGGAATACGTATCCCCAGAGCTTGAAGTCGACCCACGCGTCGGTGGAGAAATAGGCCGCGACGTAGCCGTTGAGCACGGCCATGAACAGGCAATACCCGATCCACGCCTGGGTGAGCCGTGCCCACACCGGGGGCGGCAGCCGCAGCTGGCTGCCCAGCAGCAGCTGCAGCACGTTCTTTTTCCAGCCCCAGAGGGCGGCCGCCAGCGCCAGCGCCATCGCGCCGTAGAGCACCGTCGGCTTCCATTTGATGAAGCGTTCGTCCTGCAGCACGAGGGTCAGCGCGCCGAACACGAGCACGAGCGCAAGCGTCGCCTTCTGCACCGTCTGCAGCCGGCGGTCGATCGCGTAGATCAACCCCATCTGTAGGACGGTCGCGGCCATCAGCACCGCGGTGGCCGCGTAAATGCCGTGCCACTGGTACGCGACGAAGAAGAGGACGATCGGGAAAAAATCGATCAAAAGGCGCATGCCGCGATTATCGGGGGAGCGCGGATTCAGCGGGGCTGCCACTGCAGCGCGGCGGAGTTCATGCAGTAGCGCAGACCCGTCGGCGGTGGCCCGTCGTCGAAGACGTGGCCCAGGTGGGCGCCGCAGCCGGCGCACAGCGTTTCGGTGCGGATCATGCCGTGGCTGCGGTCCACGCGTTCGACGATGGCGCCGGGGCGTGCGCGCCAGAAGCTCGGCCAGCCGCAACCCGCGTCGAATTTGGTGTCGCTGTCGAACAGGTGGGCGCCGCAGGCGACGCAGTGGTAGCGGCCGGGCTGCCACCACGCCTCGTAGCGGCCGGTGAAGGGGTGCTCGGTTGCGGCGCGGCGCGTGACCTCGAAGGCCAGCGGCTCCGCTTCGCCGCGGGCGATCTTGTCCGCGAGCAGCGCCCGCCACTCGTGGTCGGTTTTCTGCACGGGAAAGTCGGTGTCGTTCATGAGGAGCAGCTCAGGTGCAGTTGGGCGGCCCAATCGGGCGGAAAGTCGGTGAGCGCGGGGTCGTCCGGTTCGTCGAACGGGTGCAGCACGGCGTGCAGCAGGTCCGCCACCCCACCCATGTCGAGCGCCTGTGCGCGCTGGATGGCGAGCTGCGCGAGGTGGTTGCGCAGCACGACCCGCGGGTTGGCGGCGCGCTGGCGCGCGATCACCGCGTCGGGGCCGTCGTCGCGGCGCGCGCGCTCGCGCCAGTCGCGCGCCCACGCATCGAACGCGTCGCGCTGCAGGAACAGGTCGCGCACCGGCCGCAGGGCCAGGGCCGCGACCTCGGGTTGTGCCGACAGCGCCCCAGCGGCCACGGCGTCGGTGAGCCGCCGCCAGAAGATCGGGTAGTCCACGCGATCGGCGTCCATCAGGCGCAGCAGCGCCTCCTGCCGCTCGTCGTCGCCCGGTTCGGGGGTGCCGAGGCCGAGTTTGGCGTTCATGCGCCGGCGCAGCGCGCCAAGGAACGTGTCCCGGTACGGCCGCAGCGCCGCGTGTGCCTGTTCGGCGTCGTCGAGCAGCGGCAGCAGCGCCTGCGCCAGGCAGTGCAGGTTCCAGTACGCGATCTGGGGTTGGCGCGCGTAAGCGTAGCGCCCGGTGTGATCGGAGTGGTTGCAGATGTGGCGCGCGTCGAACGCATCCAGGAACTGGTAGGGCCCGTAGTCGAGCGTGAGCCCGAGGATGCTCATGTTGTCCGTGTTCATCACGCCGTGGCAAAAACCGACGGCCTGCCACGCGGCCAGCAGCGTGGCGGTGCGCCGGGTCACGGCTTCCAGCAGGCGGGCGTAGGGGTTGGCGCAGCCGTCCGTGCCCCACGGTGGAGGCGGGCCGTCGAGTGCCTCGTCGTGCCATGGCGGGGTGTCGGCGGGGCCGTGCGCGTGCCGGCAGTCGGGGTAGAAATGGTCGATCACGAAGTCGGCCAGACCGCGCAGCGCATCCCACGCGCCAACGCTGGCGAAGTGCTCGAAATGCCCGAAGCGCACGAAGCTCGGCGCCAGCCGCGTCACCACGGCAGCGGTCTCCACCGTCTCCCGGTACACCGGCGCGGGCGAGCCGATGACGCACAGCGCCCGCGTCGTCGGGATGCCCAGTGCGTGCATCGCCTCGCTGGCGAGGAATTCGCGGATCGAGCTGCGCAGCACGGCGCGCCCATCGCCCATACGCGAGTAGGGCGTGCGGCCGCTGCCCTTGAGCTGCACCTCCCATATCTCCCCAGGGCCGGCGCGTTCACCCAGCAGCAGCGCGCGCCCGTCGCCGAGCTGCCCGGCCCAGACGCCGAACTGGTGCCCGCTGTACACGGTCGCGATCGGGGCGGCGCCCGGGAGGTCCGTGTTGCCGGTCAGCGCGTGCAGGTGGTGCGCGTCCGCCCACGCACCCTCCAGGCCCAGCGCCGCGGCCGCCGCGGGGCTGATGCCGACCCAATACGGCTCGGGCAGCGGCTGCGCGCGCACGCGGCGGTAAAACGCGTCGCCCAGCGCGGCGTAGCGCGCGGGCTGTAGCGTCAGTGCATCGGCGAGGGTGTCCATGCGCCGATTGTCCGGCGCACGAGGCAACCTTGCCGGGCGCGGGGACTCAGGTGCGCGGGGCCAGCAGGGTGTCGAGCGCGTCGGGCTGCAGCACCTCGATGCGGCTGAAGTCGATGGCGATCCAGCCCTGGGCCTCGAACGCCTTGAGCACGCGGTTGGTGGTCTGCCGCGACAGCCCCGCCAGATGGCCCAGGTCCTCCTGCGACAGTGTGATTCTGCGCACGCCCGAGCGGCAGAACATCGACAGGTACTGCGCGACGCGTTCCTCCGGCGAGCGCAGGCGGCCCGCCTCGATGGCGGTCATCGCCTGACCGAGCCGCAGGTTGAGCCGTGCGACCAGAAAGTGGTTGAACGGCAGGCTCGTGCGGTGCAGGTGCTGGAAATGCGCGAGCGGCATGCCCACCAGGGTCGTGTCGCGCACCGCCAGCACGTCATAGCGCCACTGGCCACCGTTGAGGACGGACCCCTCGCCGAACCAGTCCCCCGCGGGCACGCTCAGGAAAGCCGAGATGCGGCCATCGGGCGCGGCGGTCTGCAGCTTGGCCATGCCGGCCAGCACGCCCCACCACGCATCGACCGGCGTGCCGCGCCGGATCAGCAACTCGCCGCGCGGGGCGCGGTGCAATAGCATCGATTCCACCAAGGTTTGGCGATGCGGCGGTGCCAATTCGACAAACCAGGACTGTTGTGACAAAAAAACCCGAATAGGGTGGCGGCTATCGATGGTCATGATGCAAGAAAGACTTTTCATTCAGAGAGTGTTATCAGCTACAAGTGGTCAACCCGCGCAGTATGCTGACCACGGAAAGTTAAACTCGACTCAGCAAATCGTTACTCTCGCTTTAGGTCTTTGTTAGATTGAATTAGGGTTTTGTTTGTATTGATTTGATAGCGCAGTGTGGTGCATGCATAAAATCAGAATGCCCTGCATTATACCCGAATTCGTTTATGGGTAGGCAATAGCGCCTATGGTATTTGAGACCATAGTAATGCGTCGTCCCTGAAAAATTCATTTTCACGCCGCCCTTAGCCGCAGCTGGGCAGGGTTGGCGCCACTGGACTCGGTTGGCCGCCGCTGGGCGAGCCACCGGCCGATGAGGCGCACGGCCGCAATGAGGCGCAAAAAAGCTCGCCTCAAGAAGGGCACGCCCTTCTTCGTGATCATGCGCAGCAGCCAGCGGATGTTGTAGCCCGCCGCGCACAGCACCGCGTGCAGCCGGTCACCCTGCTCGCCCTTGAGGTGGCACCTGTCCATGCGGTGATCCTGCTTCAAGTGCCCGATGACCGGCTCGATGGCCTGGCGGCGCTTGAGCAGCTTGCGCTCCTGCTGCGTGAGGCGCTTGATCTTGCCGCGGTGCACCAGGCGCACATCCGCAATGTCGGCTTCCACCCCGCGGTAGCCCAGATCGGCAAACGCTGTGCTGGGCTTGATGCCAGTGTCCTGCATCAGGATCGTGGCCTGCTCCAGCTGCGCTTGCAGCGTGTGCCCGTCGTAGGGGTTGCCATGGAAGGCCCGGGCTGCGACGATGAGGCTGTGCTTCAGGGTGCTGGCAATGCCGACCTTGACGCCGAACTCGTAAGGGCAGCGGGCCTTGCCCTTGTTGATGCACTCCACCTCCGGCGCGTGCCAGGCGTAGAGCTTTCGAGTCCCGTCGGCGGTCTTTCGGTTGGCAGTCTGCGCCACCAGACGCGCCGCCTTGTTGAGGGTGTGGCCAAGAGCACTCTGGATGGCCTGCCCCAGGCGGCTGGCCTTGCGCTCGATCTCGCGCTGCAGCCTGGCCACGATCGTGCGCTGGCGCTTGATGACCCGGCGCATGCGCGCAAACTGCCGCGCGTGCGCATAGCGTCCTGCCTTGCGGGCCAGCTCCTTGCCTTCCTTGGCAAAGGTCTGCTTCAAGGCGATGCCGGCGGCCTTGGCCGCCTCCACCAGCTTGGTGCGTGCCGTCTCCAGCAGCCGGCTGTCGGTGGGGTGCGCCACCGCCTTGGGTTGTACGGTGGTGTCCACCACCACGCGCTTGAGTTCCTGCGGCTTGATGAGTCCGGTTTCCACCGCCACGTTGATGGTCTGCGCCAAGAGTTCTTCCACGCCTTCTTCGCCCAGCAGCCGGCGAAACTTCACCAGCGTCGTGGCGTCGCACGGCCGGCGATGTTCAAAGTACGCCCGCCCCGAGAAGAACTGCCATGTGGGGGTTTCGCCCCAGCGCTCGACCACCCCTTCGTCCGACTCGTTGAAGGCGTGCTTCAGATACAGCAGCGCGATCATCACGCGCAGCGGCACGCGGGGTCGGCCTGCGTTGGACGCCCGAGCTGCGCGCACCGGAGATTCGCCAAAGAGGTCCAGATCGGGCATCGCGACACCTGCGCGCGCTTTGCGCATGAACAGGTGCGACAGCCTTGCTTCCAACTCCTGCCACGGCATGCGTGAGGACAACACCGCCAGCGGATGGCGCAGGTCGATCATCTGATCGAGCCGGGCGCGGAAGAAGTCCTCGGTGGCGGGGCAGGCAAACATCGCAAAACTCCCAGAAAACGGCGCATCAGACCATCAAATCTGGGGGAAATTGTACTCGCAAACAGACAATAACACAAGAAAAATCATGCTGTTATGAATATTTCAGGGGCGACTAATGCGTGTAGGGCGACAGAAATTTGTATGCGGTGCTCATTTAAATCTGTTGGTAATAATGACGTTGCCCTGTCTATTCTTGTGAGCAGGGTATTTCGGTGAATGCCTAGTATTGATGCTGATTTTGTCAGATTGCAGCCCTCTCTTAGAAAAATGTACAAGGACTTCTGTAGCTCTGGTGGTGCCGCTAACAGCTTGCCGAGCGTTGTGTTGATAAACTCTTTGGTAAAATCCATATTGTGAGCAAATGCTTCGATTAGTTGGGTGTCATAATATGTGGCGAACTTTGTCTTCGCGTTGAATTGCGTTAGTATGCGTTGAGTGGTCAGAGCGTCTTGATAAGATCGACGAAATCCATCTGGCCCTTGTCCTAAGGGGCCCAGGACCAGCCTTGCGGGGTAATGATGGGGCACCTTGCTTAACTGCTGAGCGGTGATCGGGTTTTTTAAGTTTAGCCAGAATACAATAGTGTCGTGCTCCATGGGGATAAAAATACTCTGGGCCGTAGAGATCTTGGTAATTATTTTTATTGTCATCTTCTCGAGTTCAGTTAATTGAACTTTGTCTTTGGGGGCCCATGCAATGCCGCACTGATGTGTTGAATTGATGTTGTAATTTAACTCTCTTGATGCAATATTTGCGTCGACAAAGCGATTGTCCAAAAGGTTTTTGATTAAATTATATTTGGCATCTTTCTTTGAGTGAGTTGCGCTCAATTTTTCTTTGTGGATAATATTTGTTAATTTATTTACAGAATTATCGAAGTAATAATTAATTGATTTTAGTAAAAATGTAATTGCCTCATTCGCAATTTCTTGACTGCATTTTTCTTGAAAGATTGTATTTATACAGAGTTTTATTGCTGTGTTTTGGTGTAGTCGACTGATTTCTATGAAAATTTCAGGTATATTTAAACTTGTGACCTCTTTTGCTATCTCTTCTGCGTCAGCTGTGATGAGTGGTTCGGGGAATTTGGTGGGATTCTTTATTGTTTGATGAGCCCAGTGCATTAGTTCTAGGCGAACACTTCTTTTTGTGGCCTCAATTATCGATGCATTTAGCGTTTTGCTGTAATGAGTTGCTAAGAAAAGGATGGAGTTGTCGAACTCTTTTAGCCACTCTGCTGGTAAGGATTGTGCAATTATTGCGGTGCGGCGTACAAGTTCTGTAGCAGGCTCGGATATTTGGTAGCGAGAGTTATCCATGACGTCGTGCTGGGGTCTATTAGTTGGGGTAAGAAATCGCTGGTGGGCTATTGCTAACCCTCCGGAGCAAGCCAAGATAGTTGTCGCCTGAATCATGCAACCAAACGATCCATGTTTTTGGGATGCACAGGGTCACGGTTAACGGCGTCGCGCTCAGGGTTAAGCGTCACCGGACTCGGACTGACTGACGTCCAGTCGCGTCTGTTGTCGGGCCAGCGCGCGGGGTGCCGCTCGCGGGCCTTGAGGTAGGTCTGGTGGCGCGCAGCCAGGACCGCGATGTCCTCCCCCGCATGTCGCTGCGCCCGCGTTACATAGCGCAGCGCGCTGTGGCGTTGCTCGAAGTTGTACCAGCGCACGAAGTCGGGTCTCCACTGGCGGGCATCTTCCAGGGTGGCGAACCCGCGCACCGGAAATTCGTGCTGCCGGTACTTGGTGGTCTCAAAGAGCAGCCCGACGAAGGCGTTGTTGTCGGAGACGCGCGGGCGCGGGTACGACGGCATGATCCCTAGCCAGTGGAGCATCGCCAGCACCGCGGTGGCCTTGATCGTCCCGCTGTTGTCGTCTTGGAGCACGGGCTTGTCAGCCATCGCATGGATGCCTTCAGTCAGCGCGGTGCGCTTGAGCGGACAGGCCGCCCGCTTGGCGTCGTCGAACTCGTGGATCTCACAAGCGACTATCATGCTGCTGAACAGATCCATGATCAGGTAAAGATACAACCTGCGCCCCTGAATCTGCTCAGGCAGATGGGTCATGTCCCAGCACCAGACCTGACCGGGCGCGTTGGCCACATGCGTGGTGGGCGTTCGCGTGGGTTGGGGCGCGCGCCCCCGGTGCGCATTCTGTCCATGCTCGTGCAGCACGCGCTGGAAGCACGATTCGCTGGCAATATAGGCCCCTTCGTCGGCCAGCGCGGGCACGAGGCGCGCGGGCGGCTGATCGGCAAAGCGCGGCTCGTTGGCCACGGTGAGGGTGCGCGCTCGTTCCTCGTCGGTGAGCGCATCGGTAGTCGTCGGCCGCTCGGGCCGAGGCCGGCGGTACCGGGCATGGAGGCCGCTGCCGGATTTCCAGGGTTGCAGGGTGCGCACGTTGATGCCGGTACTCTTGCATGCCAGAGGTTGGCGCGCGCCATCCTCAAGGTCGGCCAGCACCTGGGCGGCCGCGCCCCGCCATCGCTCGAGTTCCCGCTGATGCACGCCGTGCTCGCAGCCCCAAGTTCTCTCGCGGGCCTCGTCCATCAGAGCAGTCGCGAGCGCCGCCTTGAATCGGGCCGGCCTTGCCCCACGCCGCTCGCGAGCGGGCCGGCTCAGGGTATCCGCCTGCCACTGCTCGAGTGTGGTCGTTGAAATCCACGACACGCGTGACACTGTCTCCACCGATGCGCTTTGGGGCGGCCAGAGACGCGCCAACGCTCTGTCCTTGAATACGTGTCCGTATCTGGCCACTTCGTTCCTCCGTTATCGCTGTCTGGTTATCGGGCTTTATCAAGTGACAACCATTCTGACTCAAAGGTGAGCGCGTACCACTGAGCCAAGCGCGTCGACTCAACGGCCGCCACTGTCCATAAAGCCCAGAGCCACGGCCGCGTGTGGCGTTCCGTGGCAATAACCCTGTTGAGCTGCGCCCTGACGTTCTTCAAGTCGATCAACTTGCGTACGTTGTAGGTCATAGGTCGGGATGACATCGACTACTAGGCGTGTGCACAGCAAAAAGGCTCAGTACCCATGAGCTCGCGACAACGTGTGTTGTGTTCGCCGGATATTAAACACCAGCTGCGGCCTGAACACTAGATGTCACATCCCGGATGATCATATGGCCGTTTTTGGAACAGATGCGGGTGTGACGTGTACCACTGTTTCATGGCCTGCATGGGCGTGAGACCCTTGAGTGCGGCCTGGGGCAGCTGGTGGTTGTAAAGCCAAGCATAGCGCAGCAGGGTCTTCTCGAGATCCTCGCCGCTGATGAAGTGGTGGCTGCGCAGCACCTCCTCGATGCGGCCGTTGAAGCGCTCTACCATCCCGTTGGTCTGGGGGCGTCGCACGCGCGTGGTGCGGTGCTCGATGCCGAGTGCCTCGCACAGGCTCTCGAAGGCGTGGGTGGCACTGGGCTGCCCCAGCAGCCGTGCGGTGAACTCCTTGCCATTGTCTGTGAGGATCTTGTTGATCTTGATCGGGCACGCCGTGAGCAGCGACTTGAGGAAGGCGCGCGCGTTTCTCGCGCTCTTGGAGGCGTACAGGGCAATGAAGACCCAGCGCGTGGCACGGTCGATGGCCACAAAGAGGTAGCGCCGCCGCGTCTCATCGGCCATTTGCGGCAGGTACTTCACGTCGATATGAATGAAGCCCGGCTCGTAAGCGGCAAAGGGCTGATGTGCGGGTTTGGGCACCTGGGGCTTGAGGGATCGCAGCGACCCCACGCCGTGGCGTCGCAAGCAGCGATCCAGTCCCGAGCGCGACACGTCAGGACAGACGAACTCGCGCATGACCGACAGCAGATCATCCAGCGGCAGCAGCAGCGTCTTGCGCAGCTCCACTGCAATGGCCTCCTGCGCCGGGGTCATGGTGGTACGCAGCCGGTGCGGGGTGTGGGAGCGATCCAGAAAATCCTCGCGGCGCTTCCACTTGTACACCGTCATGAGCGAAACGCCGTAACGCTCAGCCAACACCGCAGCCGGCTCATCCGACAGCGCGATCTCGCGCCGTATGGCTGGCGTTGTACGCGCCAGGGCATGCAGCTTGATGTTCATGAGGGCATCTCCCGATGATGGTCGTCAACGCCTTGACCCGCTGCCCAGCAGCTCGCGCAGAACGCTTACCGCCAGCAGGTACGCATGGCGTGATGGCACTATCCAATCATCCGGGATGCGACAACTAGAGCGGACAATGCCAAGTAGTCGCCCCTGAAATATTCATAACAGCATGATTTTTCTTGTGTTATTGTCTGTTTGCGAGTACAATTTCCCCCAGATTTGATGGTCTGATGCGCCGTTTTCTGGGAGTTTTGCGATGTTTGCCTGCCCCGCCACCGAGGACTTCTTCCGCGCCCGGCTCGATCAGATGATCGACCTGCGCCATCCGCTGGCGGTGTTGTCCTCACGCATGCCGTGGCAGGAGTTGGAAGCAAGGCTGTCGCACCTGTTCATGCGCAAAGCGCGCGCAGGTGTCGCGATGCCCGATCTGGACCTCTTTGGCGAATCTCCGGTGCGCGCAGCTCGGGCGTCCAACGCAGGCCGACCCCGCGTGCCGCTGCGCGTGATGATCGCGCTGCTGTATCTGAAGCACGCCTTCAACGAGTCGGACGAAGGGGTGGTCGAGCGCTGGGGCGAAACCCCCACATGGCAGTTCTTCTCGGGGCGGGCGTACTTTGAACATCGCCGGCCGTGCGACGCCACGACGCTGGTGAAGTTTCGCCGGCTGCTGGGCGAAGAAGGCGTGGAAGAACTCTTGGCGCAGACCATCAACGTGGCGGTGGAAACCGGACTCATCAAGCCGCAGGAACTCAAGCGCGTGGTGGTGGACACCACCGTACAACCCAAGGCGGTGGCGCACCCCACCGACAGCCGGCTGCTGGAGACGGCACGCACCAAGCTGGTGGAGGCGGCCAAGGCCGCCGGCATCGCCTTGAAGCAGACCTTTGCCAAGGAAGGCAAGGAGCTGGCCCGCAAGGCAGGACGCTATGCGCACGCGCGGCAGTTTGCGCGCATGCGCCGGGTCATCAAGCGCCAGCGCACGATCGTGGCCAGGCTGCAGCGCGAGATCGAGCGCAAGGCCAGCCGCCTGGGGCAGGCCATCCAGAGTGCTCTTGGCCACACCCTCAACAAGGCGGCGCGTCTGGTGGCGCAGACTGCCAACCGAAAGACCGCCGACGGGACTCGAAAGCTCTACGCCTGGCACGCGCCGGAGGTGGAGTGCATCAACAAGGGCAAGGCCCGCTGCCCTTACGAGTTCGGCGTCAAGGTCGGCATTGCCAGCACCCTGAAGCACAGCCTCATCGTCGCAGCCCGGGCCTTCCATGGCAACCCCTACGACGGGCACACGCTGCAAGCGCAGCTGGAGCAGGCCACGATCCTGATGCAGGACACTGGCATCAAGCCCAGCACAGCGTTTGCCGATCTGGGCTACCGCGGGGTGGAAGCCGACATTGCGGATGTGCGCCTGGTGCACCGCGGCAAGATCAAGCGCCTCACGCAGCAGGAGCGCAAGCTGCTCAAGCGCCGCCAGGCCATCGAGCCGGTCATCGGGCACTTGAAGCAGGATCACCGCATGGACAGGTGCCACCTCAAGGGCGAGCAGGGTGACCGGCTGCACGCGGTGCTGTGCGCGGCGGGCTACAACATCCGCTGGCTGCTGCGCATGATCACGAAGAAGGGCGTGCCCTTCTTGAGGCGAGCTTTTTTGCGCCTCATTGCGGCCGTGCGCCTCATCGGCCGGTGGCTCGCCCAGCGGCGGCCAACCGAGTCCAGTGGCGCCAACCCTGCCCAGCTGCGGCTAAGGGCGGCGTGAAAATGAATTTTTCAGGGACGACCAAGTAAGCCGCGGTTATAGGTAAAAACCCGAATAAATCGAGGCTCATCCCTCTTAAGGTGTGCAAAACGCACAAAAAAAACCATAAATACTGCAATTTGTACATTGAGCAGCAAAGTCCAGGGCGCTAGGATTGAGGCGAATAACTTCTCTGCGAGTTACCGTGCAAGTAAAAGATTTGCAAAAGGAGAAAAAAATGCCGATCGAAGACCTCAAGAAAAGCAACATAAATGTCTTAATTATTGGGGCAGGAATTTCTGGTATAGGTATGGCCGTTTATCTGCGCAAGCTTCAGCCTAAAAAGAAATTCCTCATAGTGGAGGGTAGAGAAAATATTGGCGGAACATGGGATCTATTTAAATATCCTGGCATTCGATCTGACTCCGATTTATTTAGTCGTCCCTGAAAAATTCATTTTCACGCCGCCCTTAGCCGCAGCTGGGCAGGGTTGGCGCCACTGGACTCGGTTGGCCGCCGCTGGGCGAGCCACCGGCCGATGAGGCGCACGGCCGCAATGAGGCGCAAAAAAGCTCGCCTCAAGAAGGGCACGCCCTTCTTCGTGATCATGCGCAGCAGCCAGCGGATGTTGTAGCCCGCCGCGCACAGCACCGCGTGCAGCCGGTCACCCTGCTCGCCCTTGAGGTGGCACCTGTCCATGCGGTGATCCTGCTTCAAGTGCCCGATGACCGGCTCGATGGCCTGGCGGCGCTTGAGCAGCTTGCGCTCCTGCTGCGTGAGGCGCTTGATCTTGCCGCGGTGCACCAGGCGCACATCCGCAATGTCGGCTTCCACCCCGCGGTAGCCCAGATCGGCAAACGCTGTGCTGGGCTTGATGCCAGTGTCCTGCATCAGGATCGTGGCCTGCTCCAGCTGCGCTTGCAGCGTGTGCCCGTCGTAGGGGTTGCCATGGAAGGCCCGGGCTGCGACGATGAGGCTGTGCTTCAGGGTGCTGGCAATGCCGACCTTGACGCCGAACTCGTAAGGGCAGCGGGCCTTGCCCTTGTTGATGCACTCCACCTCCGGCGCGTGCCAGGCGTAGAGCTTTCGAGTCCCGTCGGCGGTCTTTCGGTTGGCAGTCTGCGCCACCAGACGCGCCGCCTTGTTGAGGGTGTGGCCAAGAGCACTCTGGATGGCCTGCCCCAGGCGGCTGGCCTTGCGCTCGATCTCGCGCTGCAGCCTGGCCACGATCGTGCGCTGGCGCTTGATGACCCGGCGCATGCGCGCAAACTGCCGCGCGTGCGCATAGCGTCCTGCCTTGCGGGCCAGCTCCTTGCCTTCCTTGGCAAAGGTCTGCTTCAAGGCGATGCCGGCGGCCTTGGCCGCCTCCACCAGCTTGGTGCGTGCCGTCTCCAGCAGCCGGCTGTCGGTGGGGTGCGCCACCGCCTTGGGTTGTACGGTGGTGTCCACCACCACGCGCTTGAGTTCCTGCGGCTTGATGAGTCCGGTTTCCACCGCCACGTTGATGGTCTGCGCCAAGAGTTCTTCCACGCCTTCTTCGCCCAGCAGCCGGCGAAACTTCACCAGCGTCGTGGCGTCGCACGGCCGGCGATGTTCAAAGTACGCCCGCCCCGAGAAGAACTGCCATGTGGGGGTTTCGCCCCAGCGCTCGACCACCCCTTCGTCCGACTCGTTGAAGGCGTGCTTCAGATACAGCAGCGCGATCATCACGCGCAGCGGCACGCGGGGTCGGCCTGCGTTGGACGCCCGAGCTGCGCGCACCGGAGATTCGCCAAAGAGGTCCAGATCGGGCATCGCGACACCTGCGCGCGCTTTGCGCATGAACAGGTGCGACAGCCTTGCTTCCAACTCCTGCCACGGCATGCGTGAGGACAACACCGCCAGCGGATGGCGCAGGTCGATCATCTGATCGAGCCGGGCGCGGAAGAAGTCCTCGGTGGCGGGGCAGGCAAACATCGCAAAACTCCCAGAAAACGGCGCATCAGACCATCAAATCTGGGGGAAATTGTACTCGCAAACAGACAATAACACAAGAAAAATCATGCTGTTATGAATATTTCAGGGGCGACTATTTAGTCGTCCCTGAAAAATTCATTTTCACGCCGCCCTTAGCCGCAGCTGGGCAGGGTTGGCGCCACTGGACTCGGTTGGCCGCCGCTGGGCGAGCCACCGGCCGATGAGGCGCACGGCCGCAATGAGGCGCAAAAAAGCTCGCCTCAAGAAGGGCACGCCCTTCTTCGTGATCATGCGCAGCAGCCAGCGGATGTTGTAGCCCGCCGCGCACAGCACCGCGTGCAGCCGGTCACCCTGCTCGCCCTTGAGGTGGCACCTGTCCATGCGGTGATCCTGCTTCAAGTGCCCGATGACCGGCTCGATGGCCTGGCGGCGCTTGAGCAGCTTGCGCTCCTGCTGCGTGAGGCGCTTGATCTTGCCGCGGTGCACCAGGCGCACATCCGCAATGTCGGCTTCCACCCCGCGGTAGCCCAGATCGGCAAACGCTGTGCTGGGCTTGATGCCAGTGTCCTGCATCAGGATCGTGGCCTGCTCCAGCTGCGCTTGCAGCGTGTGCCCGTCGTAGGGGTTGCCATGGAAGGCCCGGGCTGCGACGATGAGGCTGTGCTTCAGGGTGCTGGCAATGCCGACCTTGACGCCGAACTCGTAAGGGCAGCGGGCCTTGCCCTTGTTGATGCACTCCACCTCCGGCGCGTGCCAGGCGTAGAGCTTTCGAGTCCCGTCGGCGGTCTTTCGGTTGGCAGTCTGCGCCACCAGACGCGCCGCCTTGTTGAGGGTGTGGCCAAGAGCACTCTGGATGGCCTGCCCCAGGCGGCTGGCCTTGCGCTCGATCTCGCGCTGCAGCCTGGCCACGATCGTGCGCTGGCGCTTGATGACCCGGCGCATGCGCGCAAACTGCCGCGCGTGCGCATAGCGTCCTGCCTTGCGGGCCAGCTCCTTGCCTTCCTTGGCAAAGGTCTGCTTCAAGGCGATGCCGGCGGCCTTGGCCGCCTCCACCAGCTTGGTGCGTGCCGTCTCCAGCAGCCGGCTGTCGGTGGGGTGCGCCACCGCCTTGGGTTGTACGGTGGTGTCCACCACCACGCGCTTGAGTTCCTGCGGCTTGATGAGTCCGGTTTCCACCGCCACGTTGATGGTCTGCGCCAAGAGTTCTTCCACGCCTTCTTCGCCCAGCAGCCGGCGAAACTTCACCAGCGTCGTGGCGTCGCACGGCCGGCGATGTTCAAAGTACGCCCGCCCCGAGAAGAACTGCCATGTGGGGGTTTCGCCCCAGCGCTCGACCACCCCTTCGTCCGACTCGTTGAAGGCGTGCTTCAGATACAGCAGCGCGATCATCACGCGCAGCGGCACGCGGGGTCGGCCTGCGTTGGACGCCCGAGCTGCGCGCACCGGAGATTCGCCAAAGAGGTCCAGATCGGGCATCGCGACACCTGCGCGCGCTTTGCGCATGAACAGGTGCGACAGCCTTGCTTCCAACTCCTGCCACGGCATGCGTGAGGACAACACCGCCAGCGGATGGCGCAGGTCGATCATCTGATCGAGCCGGGCGCGGAAGAAGTCCTCGGTGGCGGGGCAGGCAAACATCGCAAAACTCCCAGAAAACGGCGCATCAGACCATCAAATCTGGGGGAAATTGTACTCGCAAACAGACAATAACACAAGAAAAATCATGCTGTTATGAATATTTCAGGGGCGACTATTTACTTTTGGTTATGATTTTAAACCGTGGCAAAAAGGAAAATCTTTCGCGTCGGCAAAGGAGATATTGGAATATTTGACAGATGTGGTCGAAGAGTACAATCTAAAGCAAAACATCGCCTTCGGGCAGAAAGTTATATCTGCCAACTGGATAACAGCTGAAAAAAAATGGGAGGTGGAAGTTCTTGATCAAAATTTATCGGAAAAAAATTAATTAAATGTGATTGGCTATTTAGTGGTGCGGGTTATTATAATTACGAGCAAGGATACAGGCCCGTATTTGAGGGTGAGAAGGAATATGGCGGCGAGATAGTGCACCCACAACATTGGCCAAACAATTTTATTTATAAGAACAAACGCATTGTAATAATTGGAAGCGGTGCAACCGCAGTCACGCTGGTTCCCGCACTTGCGAGCGATGCTAAGCATGTAACAATGCTGCAGCGTACGCCAACATACATAGTAAGTCAGCCGCTGTATGATCCAATAGCGCGCGTCGCAAGCAAAATATTTTCTCCTGCGACTGTATTTAAAATTATGCGGTACTTGAACGCAAAGCTAACTATAACTTTTTGGAAAATCTGTCAGAAATACCCGCGCTTTTCAAAAAAGCTCTTGATGGCGCATGTCAAAAGAAATTTGCCACCCGGATATCCGGTGCATGTTCACTTTAACCCGCCTTACAATCCTTGGGATCAAAGGTTATGCACAGTGCCCGATGGTGACTTATTCTATGCGATAAAGTCCGGGAAGGCGGATATCATTACGGATAGAATTAAGAAATCCACAAAATATGGCATTTTGCTTGAGTCTGGTAAAGAGCTAAGCGCAGACGTAATTATTGTTGCGACAGGCCTAAATATACAATTCATTGGTGGCGTTAGGCTAAAAATTGATGGACAAGAAATTGCTTTTAATGAATGTGTCGTTTATAAAGGGTTTATGCTATCTGGTGTGCCAAACTTTGCGTTTGCAGTTGGTTATACAAACTCGTCGTGGACTCTAAAGGTATGCCTAATAAGTAAATACCTATGTAACCTACTAGAGTACATGGATAACAAGGGCTATAGGGTATGCAAACCAAGATGGCCTGATGATATTTCATTGCGCCCATTATTGGATTTTGGAGCGGGTTATGTTAAAAGATCTCTGCATGAAATGCCGAGACAAGGAGATAAATTTCCCTGGACCATGTCCATGGATTATTTTAAGGATATAAAAGTCTATAAAAATAAGAACTTCAACGATGATGCCTTGATATTTGAATGAGACTTGGGCAATGAATCGCATTGGGTGTCTGTGTTATGAGTGCTGAAGATCGCTTTTGTCAAACGCCAGGGGGTGGGGAAATTTGTTATAGGGTTTATGGAAATAGCCATAGAGATGTTGTGTTATTAATAGCCGGGTTGGGGTTGCAACTAATCTATTGGCCAGAGGAGTTCGTCGCTGCTTTGGTGGAAAGAGGGGTGAAGGTTGTGGTTTTTGATAATCGAGATTCCGGTCGCTCGTTTTATTCCGATACCCCAGTCCCAAGTAGTTGGAGCCACTTGCTCAGGGCCAAAACCGACGGTTATACGCTGTCCGATATGGCGGCTGATGTGATTGCGCTAATGGATTCATTAAAAATACAAAATGCTCACCTCGTTGGAATGTCAATGGGAGGGATGATCGCCCAGGTGTGCGCCGCACGATATCCAAACCGAACGAAGTCATTAACCAGCATTTTTTCAAGTACAGGTTCTTTAAAAGTGGGGCAGCCTTCGCTAAGTGGATTGTGCGCTCTTTTGAAAAATAATTCACGTGATGAAAAGGAATTTGTTGAAAACTATGTGCGCACCATGCGGTTAATTGGCGCTAGAGTTGATACTAACGAAAACCGACATAAAGCGTATGCTCGGGCAGCTTGGATAAGAGGCGGGGGCGAGCGAATTAATGACGGTATTTCTAGACAAATTTCGGCAATAATTAATTCTGGAGATCGCACGCGAGAGTTGAGTTTTGTGCGGTGTCCAACGTTAGTAATGCATGGTGACGTTGACAAAGTGGTTGCGCCCAGTGGGGGATACGCTACTGCTGCGGCCATTAGAGGTTCAAGATTTATTTGTCGCATCCCGGATGATTGGATAGTGCCATCACGCCATGCGTACCTGCTGGCGGTAAGCGTTCTGCGCGAGCTGCTGGGCAGCGGGTCAAGGCGTTGACGACCATCATCGGGAGATGCCCTCATGAACATCAAGCTGCATGCCCTGGCGCGTACAACGCCAGCCATACGGCGCGAGATCGCGCTGTCGGATGAGCCGGCTGCGGTGTTGGCTGAGCGTTACGGCGTTTCGCTCATGACGGTGTACAAGTGGAAGCGCCGCGAGGATTTTCTGGATCGCTCCCACACCCCGCACCGGCTGCGTACCACCATGACCCCGGCGCAGGAGGCCATTGCAGTGGAGCTGCGCAAGACGCTGCTGCTGCCGCTGGATGATCTGCTGTCGGTCATGCGCGAGTTCGTCTGTCCTGACGTGTCGCGCTCGGGACTGGATCGCTGCTTGCGACGCCACGGCGTGGGGTCGCTGCGATCCCTCAAGCCCCAGGTGCCCAAACCCGCACATCAGCCCTTTGCCGCTTACGAGCCGGGCTTCATTCATATCGACGTGAAGTACCTGCCGCAAATGGCCGATGAGACGCGGCGGCGCTACCTCTTTGTGGCCATCGACCGTGCCACGCGCTGGGTCTTCATTGCCCTGTACGCCTCCAAGAGCGCGAGAAACGCGCGCGCCTTCCTCAAGTCGCTGCTCACGGCGTGCCCGATCAAGATCAACAAGATCCTCACAGACAATGGCAAGGAGTTCACCGCACGGCTGCTGGGGCAGCCCAGTGCCACCCACGCCTTCGAGAGCCTGTGCGAGGCACTCGGCATCGAGCACCGCACCACGCGCGTGCGACGCCCCCAGACCAACGGGATGGTAGAGCGCTTCAACGGCCGCATCGAGGAGGTGCTGCGCAGCCACCACTTCATCAGCGGCGAGGATCTCGAGAAGACCCTGCTGCGCTATGCTTGGCTTTACAACCACCAGCTGCCCCAGGCCGCACTCAAGGGTCTCACGCCCATGCAGGCCATGAAACAGTGGTACACGTCACACCCGCATCTGTTCCAAAAACGGCCATATGATCATCCGGGATGTGACATTTATTATTATTCCGGGCTTGGGACATGACATATCGTTGCCGTTTATAGATTTAATGGCTGATTTAATATTAAGTCATATTTCTTTTGCTTCAAAAATAAACTAAGCATCTAGGGTGTCTAATGCTGTCCAGGTTAGGTTTAAATCAGGGTGGCCAACAATGTTAAGAAGGAGCAAGAGATGTTTGTTCAAACTCTTCACAGAAATTCGGAAGTAAATGAAGTTGTGATGGCTTTAAGGGATGATGGTTGCGTAAAAATTGGTCACTTTCTCGATGATGATACCTTAAATGAGCTAAAGTCGGAGCTGCTGCCAGCTCTTGAGAAAATCGATAAAGGAGAAGATGCCTTCTTTCTGGGAGATAAGACGCGTCGTTTGTCGCGACTCTTTGCCCGAGCGCCGCGATCGATAAGTAAGATTGCTCTAAATCCGCTATTCTTAGATGCTGCGCGTTCTATATTACAGGCCAATCCCGTGAACGTCTGGATTGGAGAGGCCTCTTATCCCGTGATTCCTGACATACAAATTAGCGTTACGCAAGCGATTCAGATTCTGCCGGGCCAAAAAGCACAACCGTTGCACCGTGATGACGCAAATGTTTTGTGGCGACACCCCGCGTATGGACGCGAGGCTAGGGTGCAGATAATGGTAGCAATTTCCGACTTTACCGAAGAAAATGGGGCGACAAGGGTCATTCCCGGTAGCCACAAGTGGTCAGATGATCGTATGCCACGCGTCGAGGAAGCGGTTTCCGCAGAAATGGAGCCCGGTGATGCGCTTTTGTGGCTAGGATCTTTATATCACGGTGGTGGTGAGAATCGCTCAAATGGGCCGCGCACCGGAGTGACGATCGCGTATGATCTTGCTTTTCTGCGGCAGGAAGAAAATCAATATTTATCCATTCCTATTGAGGTAATGAAACAGTTTCCTGAGGAATTACAGAAATTACTCGGGTGGACGCGAAGCGTGACCCAGAACGGATGGGTTGAGATTAACGGACAAATGCGGGATCCATTGGACTTATTGCATAAAAAAGAGTTTACGGATGTTGGTGTATTTTGAGTGCTGTGCAATAAATGTGGCGCGAGCTCTCAGGTGACGAGAATGTTGTCTGTTAGTAAACTGTGTGTAATCGCGGCATGAGTCGCATTGGTTGCACAAAATTTACTTTGTAATTTCTTGTTGCCAAATGTAGCTCGTTATTCCCGCGGCGGTCGTTATGGCCGCCGCGCCCAAAATACGGGTCAGAGGGAAAACCAAAATATTTTAGTTGTGGCGGCTAGACGCGTTCTATTAGTATTCAGCGCCGGCTGTTTAACTTCGAAAAGCAACGCAGTAGATCAACTCGCATGGTCTCATTGGTTACCACGCTTTTGAACATAGCGCTAAGTCTGCGAGTCGACGTTTTATTTTTTATTGGTTGGCGCCATTTTCCTCGAAGACTGAGTCGGAGGCGTTCATTTAGCTTGATTCGGCGAAACATGGTTGTATTGAAAGGTAAGCACTGTTGGCGTTGAATACACTGGTGCATATCCATTGTTTTTGCGTCGTGGTTTCTTTTTTGGAGCCGTGATGAAAAATGCTGCAGAAGTTGTGACTGATCAGAATAACATCATGAAGTTCCGCCATAGGGTCGAGGTGCGCGAGGTACTTCATGCGTTTTTTGATTGCGCCGACGGGTAGGTGCGAGACATGGGGTTGACGCGGTTAAAAGGCGGGGTGGCGAAGACGGCGCTAAATGCGGAAATAGGTTACAGGACAAGTGACCGGGATATAGGCTCTAGGCTAGGTGCGCCGGACGACGTAATGTGGCGCTTAAACGCTACGTAATTGAGAGGCTTGTAATGGATATGTCGTTATTTCTATTTTTGCTGAGTGATTTGTCGTTGGCTGGTTGTGGTTATTACTTTGGGTGGAGGTTCTGGAAGCGAGATAGTATTTTGTTGAGTTTTGAGTGGTGGATTGTGGTCGTTTCTGCGTCGAGCTTTTTTCTTTATGCTATTTCGCAGTGGTCTATTTTTTATTCACTTTCAATAGTCGCCCCTGAAATATTCCTAACCCGTTGATAAAGCGTTCGTTTTTGGCTGTTTTGCGGTACAATTTCTCCCAGCTTTTTGCCACCCTCGACGCGGTTGCTGGGAGTTCTGACCATGGCCGAGTGCATGCACAGCGAGGATTTTTTCCGGCTGCGTCTGGAGCACATGATCGATGTGCGCCACCCACTGGCGGTGCTGGCACAGCGCATGCCGTGGCAGCGGCTCGAGCACGCGATCGCGCAGCGCCTGGCGCGCGCACCCCGCAGCCAGGCTGTCGAGGCGCTGGACGACGCGATCGACCTCTTCGGTGAGCAGCGCGCGCGCACCCGGCGCACCAGCCGCGCGGGGCGGCCGCGCGTGCCGCTGCGCATCATGATCAGCCTGCTGTACCTCAAGCACGCCTTCAACGAGTCCGATGAAGGCGTGGTGCAGCGCTGGAGAGACACGCCCCGCTGGCAGTATTTCTCGGGCTGTGCCTACTACGAGGATCGGCTGCCGTGCGATGCCACGACGCTGGTGAAGTTTCGCCAGTGGCTCGGGGAAGAAGGGGTGGAGGAGCTGCTGGCGCAGACGATCAATGTGGCGGTCGAACTCGAGCTCATCGAGCCGCAGGCGCTCGAGCACCTGGTGGTGGACAGCACCGTGCAGCACAAGGCCATCGCCCACCCCAGCGACAGCCGGCTGCTGGAGGTGGCGCGAGTCAAGCTCGTGGCGGCGGCCAAGAACGCCGGGGTGCAGCTCAAGCAGACCTTTGCGAAGGAGGGGCAGCGACTGCGGCGCAAGGCTGCCGGCTACGCGCATGCCAGGCAGTTCAAGCGGCTGCGCCGCACCATCGAGCGCCAGGCCACGATCGTGGGACGCTTGGCGCGCGAGATCGAGCGCAAAGCCACGGCACTGACGCAGGCTGCACGCGAGGCCCTGGGCGAGTCGCTGGCCAAGGCGCAACAGATCATGGCGCAGAGCCGCCAGCGCAAGGCCAACGCAGGGCATCCCAAGCTGTATGCCTGGCACGCACCGGAGGTCGATTGCATCAGCAAAGGCAAGGCGCGCAGCCCCTACGAGTTCGGGGTGAAGGTCGGTGTGGCCAGCACCCTGCAGCACAACCTGGTCGTGGGTGCGCGCGCCTTTCACGGCAATCCCTACGACGGACACACCCTGTGGGCGCAGCTCGAACAGGCCACCATCCTGATGCAGGACAACGCCGTCGCTCCCACCGAGGTGTACGTGGACCTGGGCTACCGCGGGGTGGAGGCCGACAACCCACAGGTGCGCATCGTGCACCGCGGGCGCTGGCGGTGCCTGAGTCGCTCCGATCGGCGCCGGCTCAAGCGCCGCCAGGCCATCGAACCCATCATCGGGCACCTGAAGGCCGATTGCCGCATGGATCGCTGTCACCTCAAGGGCGAGCGGGGCGATCGGCTGCACGCGGTGCTGTGCGCGGCCGGCTACAACATCCGCTGGCTGCTGCGCATGATCGCCAAGCGGGGCATCGGCCCCCTTGTGGCGGTTCTTTTGCGTCTGCTGCTGCGCCTGCTACAAACCATCGAGCAGGCAAAGCGCGCGCTCACCACCCCCATGCCAGGGACGCTGCGAGCGGTGGGGTGAATTTTTCAGGGGCAACTCAATATTTCTTGATGCGTTTTCAAGATGGTTCGGGTTTCCGGTTATTGTGGTTGTGGGGGTAATTATTTTTGCTCGGGGCGTGCGCCTCGCTCGATGGCTTGAGATTGCATTATTTGTGGTTGGTTTTCTGGGGGCTTATATTTGGGTAACATATGAAGTTTTGGCGCCGGTGAAGCCGTGGGTGTATCTCATTTTGGCAATTTGGTTTGCTGGATTTTCTGTGTATTTGGCGGCTCAACTGTTCTCTTTCAATAAAAAATATCTTGCGTTGTTTTTGTTTTTGGTTGTAGTTTTTAATTTGTTCATCGCTATAGCTTACGACTTCTATCATATTCCGTGGGATGATGAGCATCGCACGACGTTTTATACTCTGGCGCTAGCCTCGTGGGCGTTATTGTTAACAGCGTACTATTATGCGTGCGAGGCATGTTTATCGTTGCGGAGACGATGAGCTAAAGGTCTTTCTGTTGAATTGTTGAGTGGTTGCGTAATGTTAATATTCGGTTGTTGCGATATGTTCAAAAGTTTTGGGTGCGTTCTGATTAATTAAAGGTTGTTTGGGTAATCGGGTTTTGGGTGCTCTATTTTTGATGTTGCAATTGTAGGGTGGCTGAGAGTGTGGCTGGAGTGGTTTTGCGTGTGATTTTTTAGTCAAACTGTTTGATGGGTTGGGCGTAGTTTTCTTTGTTGCTTGTGATAAGGGCAATGCTTTCGTTTGAAAGGGGGTTTATGATGGTTGTCTGAGATGTGATTGGTGTATGTAAGCGTGTTGTGCTGTGTGTTTGTTGAATTGGGTAGAGGAGCGAACGATGAATGCATTCACGTATGTTTTTGTAGTCGTTTTGTTGGCTGTGATGTTCGGGCCAGGAGTTGCGAAAGCGGAGGTTTCCGGATCGCTTGGGGTGGTCTCATTGTATAAGTTTAATGGTATCGATGTTGATAGCAGGAGTAGTCGAAATAATAATGGTTTCAATCCATCGCTTCAGGGTGATATTCGCTACAGTTTTGATAATGGGTTTTATCTTGGGGCGGCTTTTTCGACCGGTAAATTTTCTGATGGCATTAATCAAGCGAATGTGGAAATAGATGCTGTGGTTGGCTTAACGGGTGGAAACGAAAGTGGGGTTTCTTATGATGTTTCAGTTGCCCGTTACTATTTTCCTGGTGTTCGGTTGTTGACGGTGAATGAGGTGAATGCTTCTGTCTCATATGGGTGGTTTGCTATTCGTTTTGGGAGGACTTTTGGTGGTAAATTGGAGAGTTTCGAGAGACTTGCATTTGTGTATTCGCAGCCGATTGATTCAAGGCTTTCATTTGTTGCTGAGGTGGGTAAGTTGAATAGCCTGATTTTAAATCGGCCTGGTTATTTTTCGGTTGGCGTTGTATATGATCTCGGCGAGGGGTGGGCGTTATCGGGTGTGGTGACTGGTGCTCAAAATAAAGCCGGTCCGGAGGGGCGTAAGAGGATTGTATTGGGTGTTAAAAAGCAGTTTTAATTTAAAGTGAAAGTTGTGCCGGCCTTGTCTTAGAGGTGCCGGGATCGGCAACTTCTTTGAAGCGTGGCGTGGGTAGGCCAGAATCAAAACTGGCCTTCTCGTGTAAACGGTTTGGCTTCCGGGGTCGGCTAATCAGAAGAAGCCGGGTTTGCGACTAGAGGCGATGCAGCACACATTTGGCTGAGATTTTGGCTTTGGATAGCCGGTTTTGGGTCCGTAGCGGCTGCTACCGGCGGCGCCGGGCAGGGCTAGATTGCGATCTGCGTGGCGCAAGGGGAGATTCGGTTCACATGTTTCAATAGTTTATAGGAGGCTTGGAGCTGCGCTTGAGCGAGGGTTCACCGGTGAGGCGGGTTGCTTTACATGCGGTATTGTTTTATGCTACACGCGCGCTGCTCGCGCTTGCAGAAACTTTGGAGGTCTTTCTCGGCGCTTAAGGTAGTGTGAAGGTTCAGATTCTTCTAGCAAGGAGGTATTGAGTGTGTTTGGCTTAATGCAAGAACGACCGTTGCTGATTTCAGATCTGATCGAGCACGCCGCGCGCCACCACGGCGACGTCGAGATCGTCTCGCGCCGCGTCGAGGGCGACATTCACCGTACCACCTACGCTGAAGCGGCGCAGCGCGCCCGGCAGCTCGCGCACGCGCTCGATGCGATGGGTCTCGCGGCCGGGGAGCGCGTGGCGACGCTGGCGTGGAACGGCTACCGCCACTTCGAGATGTATTTCGGTGTCAGCGGCTCGGGCCGCGTGCTGCACACGATCAACCCGCGGCTGATCCCGGACCAGATCGCGTGGATCGTCAACCACGCCGAAGACCGCGTGCTGGCCTTCGACATGACCTTCTGGCCCATCGTCAAGGCGATCCACGACAAGTGCCCGACGGTGCAGCGCTGGGTGGCCCTGTGCGACGACGCGCACCTGGCGCGCATGACCGCCGAGGGCAGCATCCCGAATCTGATCAGCTACGAGGGCTGGATCGCCGCGCACCCGACGACGTACGACTGGCCGCGCTTCAGCGACGAGACCGCCAGCAGCATGTGCTACACCAGCGGCACCACCGGCCACCCGAAGGCGGCGCTCTACAGCCACAAGTCCACCATCCTGCACGCGTACGCGGCGGCGCTGCCGGACGTGATGTGCCTGAGCGCGCGCGACTGCGTGCTGCCGGTGGTGCCGATGTTCCACGTCAACGCGTGGGGCATCCCGTACTCGGCCGCGGCGGTGGGCTGCAAGCTGGTCTTCCCGGGGGCGCAGCTCGACGGCAAATCGGTGTACGAGCTGCTCGACGCCGAGCGCGTGACGATGGCCGCGGGTGTGCCCACCGTCTGGCAGATGCTGCTGACGCACATGGGGACCCACGGTCTGAAACTGCCGCACCTGCAGCGCACGGTGATCGGCGGCTCGGCGTGCCCGCCGGCGATGATCCAGGCTTTCCGCGAGCAGTACGGCGTGGAGGTGCTGCACGCGTGGGGCATGACGGAGCTCAGCCCCTTGGGCACGCTGTGCACGCTGAAGAACAAGCACCTGGCGCTGCCCGAGGAGGAACAGATGAAGATCCGCCTCAAGCAGGGGCGCGCGATCTTCGGCATCGACATGAAGATCGTCGGGCCGGACGGGCAGGAGCTGCCGTGGGACGGCAAGAGCCAGGGCGAACTGATGGTGCGCGGCCCGTGGGTGATCCGCGACTACTACCGCAGCGACAAGCCGAGCCCGCTGGTCGACGGGTGGTTCCCGACCGGGGATGTGGCCACCATCGACCCGGACGGCTACATGCAGATCACCGACCGCAGCAAGGACGTGATCAAGTCGGGCGGCGAGTGGATCAGCTCCATCGACGTCGAAAATATCGCGATGGCGCATCCGGCGGTGCTGATGGCGGCGTGCATCGGCGTCAAGCACCCGAAGTGGGACGAGCGCCCGATCGTCGTCGTCGTCAAGAAGCCCGGTCAGGAGGTCACGCGCGAGGAGTTGCTCGCCTTCTACGAGGGCAAGCTCGCCAAGTGGCAGATCCCGGACGACGTGGTGTTCGTCGACGCGATCCCGCTCGGCGCCACCGGCAAGATGCAGAAGATGAAGTTGCGCGAAATGCTGGGCGACTATCGCCTGCCGGGACTGTGACGGACGGGGCAACCCCGCATCGTCGCCGGCACGACAGTCGCCCAGGTGATAGTTTTGCGGGGTTTCCCCTGTGCACGACCGGCCCGCAGCGGTCTAAGCTCGAAACCGCTTCACCACCCACAGAAGGAGACTGGACATGACGTTTGCATTCAAGACCCTCACGGTCGCGGCGATGCTGGGGCTGGCGCTGAGCAGCGTCGCTCAGGCGCAGAGCGCCCGCCAGGCCAAGCGCGAACAGGCGCAGGCCGCGGCCAACGCCCCGCTGGCCGGTCAGACGGTGAAGATCGCGTGGATCGACCCGCTGTCGGGCCTGATGGCGCCGGTCGGCTCCAACCAGGTGCGCAGCTTCCAGTTCTTCGCCGAGAAGTTCAGCGGTCCCAACAAATACAACCCCGCCGGGGTCAAGTGGGAGGTGGTGCCGTTCGACAACAAGCTCAGCCCCGCCGAGAGCCTGACGGCGTTGCAGTCGGCCATCGACCAGGGCATCCGCTACATCACGCAGGGCAACGGCTCGTCGGTCGCCGGTGCGCTCATCGAGGCGGTGGCGCGCCACAACGCGCGCAACCCGGGCAAGGAGGTCGTCTTCCTCAACCACTCGGCGGTGGACCCGGACTTTACGAACAGCAAGTGCAACTACTGGCACTTCCGCTTCGACGCCGACACGTCGATGAAGATGGAGGCGCTGACCACTTTCATGAAGGACCAGCCCGACATCAAGAAGGTCTACCTGCTCAACCAGAACTATTCACACGGGCACCAGGTCGCCAAATACGCCAAGGAGCTGATCGCGCGCAAGCGCCCGGACATCCAGATCGTCGGGGAAGACCTGCACCCGCTGGCGCAGGTGCGGGACTTCGCGCCCTACATCGCGAAGATCAAGGCCTCCGGCGCGGACACCGTGATCACCGGCAACTGGGGCTCGGACCTCGCGCTGCTGGTCAAGGCGGCGACGGAAGGCGGCTACAACGGCAAGTTCTACACTTACTACGCGGGGGTGACCGGAACGCCGACGGCGCTCGGCCAGCAGTCCGAGGGCAAGGTGTACCAGGTGTCGTACAACCACTACCACATGGGTGGTGACATGCAGAAGTGGCAGGACGAGTTCAAGCAAAAGTTCAACGCCGACTTCTACACGGGCTCGGTGATTCACATCTTCCGCGCGCTGTCCGAGGCGATGGCCAAGGCCAAGTCCACCGACCCGGTCAAGGTTGCCAAAGAGCTGGAGGGGCTCAAGTTCACCAGCTACAACGGCGAGGTCGAGATGCGCAAGGCCGACCACCAGCTGCAGCAGCCGCTCTACATCTCCCGCTGGCAAAAGCTCGACGGCAAGCAGTGGACGTATAGCGTCGAGAACACCGGCATGACCTTCGCGCTGGTGAAGGAATTCCCCGCCTACGTCGCGAGCACGCCGACGAGCTGCAACATGCAGCGGCCCAACTGATGCCGCCGCGGGGCGCCGCCGTGCCGGCGCCCCGGGTCGGGTGCCGTCCCCTCGCGTTGCGGACCTGCCGCGGCGACCGCCGCCGGCGGGTGGGGCGGTTCTCGCACCGGTGATCGTCCCTTTCTCGCCACCGACGCCCTGTCATGGAATTCGTCATCGTCTCCCTGCTCAACGGTGTCAGCTACGGGCTGCTGCTGTTCATGCTCAGTTCGGGGCTGACCCTCATCTTCTCGATGATGGGGGTGCTCAATTTCGCCCATGCGAGCTTCTACATGCTCGGGGCGTATTTCGCCTACGCCCTGTCGGGCATCATCGGGTTCTGGGGCGCGTTGCTGGTGGCGCCGGTGCTGGTGGGGGTGGCCGGCGCGCTCTTCGAAAAGACGAGCCTGCGCAAGGTGCACGCCTACGGGCATGTGCCGGAGCTGCTGATTACCTTCGGGCTGTCCTACGTCGTGCTCGAGCTGGTGCAGCTCGTGTGGGGGCGCACGGCGGTGGATTTTCGCCCGCCCGCGCTGCTGCAGGGGCCGGCGTTCACGCTCATCCACACCGCGGACGACCGCATGCTGTTCACGTGGGGGCGGGCCGCCGCGGAGCTGTGCCAGGGGGCGGTGTGCACGCCGTTTCCCGCGACGCGGGCGTTCATGATGCTGGTCGCGGTGCTGATGCTGGTGGGGCTGTGGCTGCTGATCACGCGCACCCGTGTCGGCCTCGTCATCCAGGCGGCGCTGACGCACCCGCAGATGGCGGAGGCGCTCGGTCACAACGTGCCGCGGGTGTTCATGCTGGTGTTCGGCGTCGGCACGGGGCTGGCCGGCTTGGCCGGTGTGATCGGCGGCAGCACCTTCGTCACCGAACCAGCGATGGCGGCGACGCTCGGGTCGCTGGTGTTTGCCGTGGTGGTCATCGGGGGGCTCGGGTCGCTGCCGGGGGCGTTCCTCGCGTCGCTGTTGATCGGGATCATCCAGACGTTCGCGGTGGCGATGGACCACTCGATCGGGTCGCTGGCCGAGTCGCTCGGGCTGACGCTGACCGATGCGCTGCGCGGGTCGGACGTGTTCAAGCTCACGCTGTCGCAGGTCGCGCCGGTGCTGCCGTACCTGTTGCTGGTGCTGATCCTGATCTTCCGTCCCAAGGGGCTGCTCGGGACGCGTGACCATTGATGGGCTTATCCATGAGCAAGGCCTACTACGAATTCAAACCGTACAACGTCGGGCGCTGGATCGTCTGGTCGTTGTTTGCCGTGGTGCTGCTCGCGGCGCCGCAGCTGTTTACCAGCAACCTGTCGGTCAGCATGCTGGCGCAGATGGGCATCGCGATCATCGCCTGCCTGTCGTACAACCTGCTGCTCGGGCAGGGGGGGATGCTGAGCTTCGGCCACGCGGTCTACAGCGGCCTGGGCTCGTACATCGCGATCCACACGCTGCTGAAAGTATCGGCGGGCGAGGTGTGGGTGCCGGTGTCGCTGATCCCGCTGGCGGGGGGGCTGGCCGGGCTGTTCTTCGCCTTTCTGTTCGGCTACGTGACGACCAAGAAGTCCGGCACGCCCTTCGCGATGATCACGCTGGGCGTGGGCGAGCTGGTGTTCGCGCTGTCGCTGATGTTTTCGGACTTCTTCGGCGGCGAGGCGGGCATCAGCGCCAACCGCGTCGTCGGCGAGCCGGTGCTGGGCATCACCTTCGGCCCCGCGGTTCAGGTGTACTACCTGATCGCCGTCTACACCTTCGTGTGCGTCGCCGCGATGTTCGCCTTCACGCGCACGCCGCTGGGGCGCATCCTCAACGCCGTGCGGGACAACCCGGAGCGCGTGGAGTTCATCGGCTACAACACGCAGATGGTGCGCTACCTGGCGTTCATGGTCTCGGGCTTTTTCGCGGGGATCGCCGGTGGCCTGGGCGCGATCCAGTTCGAAATCGTCACCGCCGAGGTCGTCGGGCCGCTGCGCTCCGGGGCGTACCTGCTGTTCACCTTCCTCGGCGGCGCGACGTTCTTTTTCGGTCCCATCATCGGCGGCGTGCTGATGGTGCTGGCGTTGGTGTTCCTGTCGGAGCTGACCAAGGCGTGGTTGCTCTACCTCGGGCTGGTGTTCATGTTCATGGTGATGTACGCGCCGGGCGGCATCGCCAGCCTCATCATGATGAACCTGCGTGTGGCGGCGTTCGGGCGCCTGCGCGAGCTGTGGGTGAGCTACCTGGCGCTGGGCGGCACGGCGCTCGTCGCGCTGCTGGGCGCGGGCGGGATCATCGAGATGGTGTACCACCTGCAGCTCAACGCGGCGATCGGCTCGGAGGTGAAATACCTCGGCGGCACGCTCGACACGCGTTCGGTGGAGAGCTGGTTCGGCTCGGCGTTCGTGGCGCTCACCGGCATCGGCCTGTTCGAGGTGGCCCGCCGGCGCTTCCGCGAGCACTGGAGCGAGATCCAGGTCGATATCGAGAAGGAAATCAAACGACGGGAGATGGCCTGAGATGCACACCCCCACCGCATCCGCTGCGACGCCGGCGCTGGAGTTGCGCGACGTCTGGAAGCGCTTCGGCAAGACCGAGATCATCCGGGGCGTCAACCTGTCGGTGCGCGCCGGCGAGCGGGTCGCCGTCATCGGCCCCAACGGCGCCGGCAAGTCGACGCTGTTCAACCTGATCAGTGGGCGTTTCGAGCCGTCCAGCGGTGAGATCTGGCTCAACGGCCAGCGCATCGACGGCAAGCGGCCGTTCGAGATCAACCGCATGGGGCTGAGTCGCAGCTTCCAGATCACGAACATCTTCCCCAAGCTGAGTGTCTTCGAAAACCTGCGCTGCGGCGTGCTGTGGAGCCTGGGCTACCGCTACACGTTTCTGAAGTTCCTCGCCGACCTCGATGACGCCAACGAGCGGGCCGAGGAGCTGCTCGAGCGCATCGGGCTGACGAAGAAGCGCGACACGCTGGCGATGAACCTGACGTACGCGGAGCAGCGCGCGCTCGAAATCGGCATCACGATCGCCGGCGGGGCCAACGTGATCCTGCTCGACGAACCCACGGCCGGCATGAGCAAGAGCGAGACGCGCCGCTTCATCGAGCTGATCCGCGAGGTGACCGAGGGCAAGACCCTGTTGACCGTGGAGCACGACATGGGGGTCGTGTTCGGGTTGGCGGACCGCATCGCCGTGGTCGTTTACGGCGAGGTGATCGCCTTCGACACGCCCGAGGCGGTGAGAAACAACCCCCGCGTGCAGGAAGCGTACCTCGGCTCCGTGCTGGCGGAGCAGCAGGCGGCCGAGGTCGCCCACTGAGCCCCGTCGCGCCCCCGCGACGCCATCGACACCGACACCATGCTCGAGATCGACAACCTCCACGCCTTCTACGGCAAAAGCCACGTCCTGCACGGGGTGCACTTCCGCGTCCAGGACGGCGAGATCGTGGCGCTGCTGGGGCGCAACGGCTCTGGCCGCTCCACCACCGCCAAGGCCATCATGGGGCTCGTGGACGCCGAAGGCGACATCCGCTGGCGCGGCGAGCGGATCACGGGGCGCAAGCCCTACGAGATCGCGCACCGCGGCATCGGCTATGTGCCCGAGAGCCGTGACATTTTCCCGAAGCTCACGGTGCACCAGAACCTGATGCTCGGCCTGAAGCGTACGCGCCAGACGGGGCGCTGGAGCTTCGACGACATGTATGCGCTGTTTCCGCGCCTGAAGGAGCGCCAGCACACCGAGGCGGGGGTGCTGTCGGGCGGCGAGCAGCAGATGTTGACGCTGTGTCGCTCGCTGATGGGCGACCCGGACCTGATCATCATCGACGAGCCGACCGAGGGGCTGGCGCCGAAGATCGTCGAGCAGGTCGCGCAGTACCTGCGCGCGCTCAAGGCCAAGGGCATTTCGGTGCTGTTGATCGAGCAAAAGCTCACGATCGCGCTCGAGATCTCCGACCGCGTGCTGGTGATGGGGCACGGCAGCATCGTCTTCGACGGCACGCCCGCCGAGCTCAAGGCCAACCCCTACGTGCGGCGGGAGTGGCTGGAGGTCGGGTGACGGCGCGGGGTCAGAACCGGCCGGCCAGATAGCGTTTTTCCAGCACGCCCTGCAGGTCTTTGACCACGCCGAAGGCGTCCTTGAGGTGACGGCGCTCCAGCTCCGAGAGTTCGTCGAGGCGCAGAAAATTGTCGGCCGTCTGACCCTGGGCGAGCCGCCGGGCCTGGTGCTGGATGCGCAGCGCGCCCAGGAAATCCAGCGCGTCGATGAGATCCCGGGTGCGTTCGGCGGAAATCTCGCCGCTGCTGGCCGCGGCCTGTAGCCGCTCGCGCGTGCTGACCGCGGCGATGCCGCCCGCCAGCGCATAGATACGGGCCAGGTCGATGATGGGCACGATCCCGCTGTGCTTGAGGTCGATCGTGCCCTCGTGCTCGCCACGCCGGATGGTGTGGATGCCGCCCAGCCAGCCCAGCGGCGGCTGGTGCGTCAGCGCGTTGCTGACCATGTGCGCGAGAAAAATCCGCTGCCCCGGGGTACGCTGCAACACCTCCGTGCGCAGCGTGTCGAGCAGCTGTCGCTCGCCGTACACGAAGCGCTGGTCGAAAAACACACAGGTCAGCATCAGCGCCTTGGGGTCCGGGCGGTCGATCCAGGTCTCGAAATACGCGCGCCAGCGCCGCAGCGGCTGGCGCCACGTGTCGGTCATCGCCATCATCTCGCCCGGGCAGTAGACGTAGCCACAGGCGTTGAGTCCGTCGCAGACGAAGCGCGCCAGCGCCTCGTAGTACGCCCCGTGCTGCGCCGGGTCGTAGCCGTCGTCGAGCACCAGGCAGTTGTCCTGGTCGGACTTGGCGGTCTGCTCGTTGCGCCCCTGTGAACCGGCCGCGACCCAGGCATACGGCACCGGGGCAGGGCCGAGCCGGGCCTGCGCCAGCTGCAGCAGGCGCGAGGTCAGCGCGTCCGTCATCGCGGACACGATACGACCCGTGACGTGCGCGCTCGTGCCCGCGGCGGCGAGCTGCCGTTGCAGCTGGCCGATCCGGCTGGCGGTGGCCACCAGTCCGTCGAGATCGTCCTGCCGGTAGATGGCGCCGGCGAGATGGACCGCGGAGTTGCTTTGCTGCTGTTGCAGGTCGGTGCTGGAGACCACCCCGACCACCGCCCCGCCATCGGTGACGGGCAGGTGGTGGATGTTGTGGCGCGCCATCAGCAGCAGCGCGTCGAAGGCCGGGTCGTTCCCCTGCACCGTGTACACGCGCGTGGTGGCGATGTCCGCAACCGGCCGGGCCGGATCGAGCCCGGCGGCGAGCACCCGGTTGCGCAGGTCGCGGTCGGTGATCAGGCCCAGCAGCGCGCCATCCCGCACCACCAGGGCGGAGGAGGCCCCGTGCTCGCGCATCGTCTGTGCCGCCGCCTGGATCGACTGCTCGGGCGCGACCGTGACGGGCGGGCGCCGCAGCAGCGCGCGCACCGGCAGCGCGGCGAGTTGCAGGGCGTCATCGGTGTCGCGTTCGGCGGGGGTGGGGGGTGTGCATGGCCGGGGCGGGAAGTGGCATACGATAGGGATGCTACACCGCCGCCGTTGCCGCGCCGCCCGGTCGGATGTCGGCCCTTGCGCTGCGTCAAATACCGTCACCGTTGCCACCATGCCCGCCCCGCCGCCGTCCGTGTTCCGCCGCCAGCTCGACCGGCTCTACGGCCGTTTCACGCTGGTGTTCGTCGGCTTCGTGGTGCTGCTCGGGGTGCTGGAGTGGCTCGGGTGGTCCAAGGCGTCGATAGGGTTGACGTTTTTGCTGGCCACGCTGGCGGTGTACGCGACGATCGGCATCCTGACCCGAACGACCGATCCGGTGGAGTTTTACGTCGCCGGGCGGCGGGTGCCGGCGTTCTACAACGGCGTGGCGCTGGCGGCGGACTGGCTGTCGGCGGCGTCTTTCCTGGGGCTGGCTGGCACGCTGTACTTGCACGGCTTCGGCGGCCTGGCGTTCGTGCTCGGCTGGTCCGGGGGGTTCGTGCTGGTGGCGCTGCTGCTGGCGCCGTACCTGCGGCGCTTCGGGCAGTTCACCATTCCGGACTTTCTGGCCGAACGCTACGGCGGCGCCGCGCCGCGGCTGCTCGGGGTGGTTGCGCTGCTGTTGTGCTCGTTCATCTACGTCGTGGCGCAGATCTACGGCGTCGGGCTCATCACGTCGCGCCTGACGGGGCTGGCGTTCGAGGTGGGGGTCTTTCTCGGTCTGGGCGGCATCCTCGTGTGCTCGTTTCTCGGGGGGATGCGCGCCGTGACCTGGACGCAGGTGGCGCAGTACATCGTGTTGTTCCTCGCGTACGTGACGCCGGTCGTCTGGCTGTCGGTCAAGCAGACCGGCTGGCCGGTGCCGCAGCTGGGCTACGGTGCGCAGCTCGAGCGGGTGGCCGAGCGCGAGCGCGCGCTGGTCGAGGACCCGAGCGAGGTGCATGTCCAGCGCATCTGGGCGCACCGGGCGCAGGTGCTGGAGGAGCGGCTGCGCGATCCGGCCGGCGCGTTGCAGCGCGAGCGCGAGCGGGCCGAGGCGTTCATCGAGTCGCTGCGCCGCTCGGGGGCGGATCCGGCCGATTTGGCCGAGGCCGAGCGGACGCTGTCGCGCCTGCCGCGGGACGAAGCGGCGGCCATCCGCCTGTGGACGCGCCAGCTCGAGGAAGCGCGGGCGAAGATGGCGCCCCTGGGTGGGATGGCACCGCAGCTCGAGCCCTTTGCCCGCGTCCCGGGGGAATCGGCCACCGCCGACGACGGGGCGCAGCGGCAGCGGCGCAATTTTCTGGCGCTGGTGTTTTGCCTGATGGTCGGCACGGCGTCGCTGCCGCACCTGCTGGTGCGGTTTTACACGGTGCCGGACGTGCGCCAGGCGCGGCTGTCGGTGGCGTGGGGCGCGGGCTTTATCGTCTTGGTCTACCTGACCGCGCCGGCGCTGGCGGTGCTCGTCAAACACGAGGTCTTTTCCGGGCTGATCGGCACACCGATCGCGCAGCTGCCGTCGTGGGTCGCGGCGTGGAGCCGTGTGGATCCGGCGCTGCTGACCGTGCAGGACGTCAACCGCGACGGCATCCTGCAGCTGGGCGAAATCTCGATCGGGCCGGACATCATCGTGCTCGCCGCCGCCGAGATCGCCGGGTTGCCCTACGTGGTGGCGGGTCTGGTGGCGGCCGGCGGGCTGGCGGCGGCGCTGTCGACGGCGGACGGGTTGCTGCTGGCCATCACCAGCGCGCTCAGTCACGATCTGTACTACAAGACGCTGGACCCGGCCGCGGACACGGCCCGGCGCGTGACCCTGTCCAAGGTGGTGTTGCTGATGGTCGCGCTGCTCGCGGCCTATGTGGCGGCCCAGAAGCCAGCCGACATCCTGTTCCTCGTGGCGGCGGCGTTTTCGCTGGCGGCTTCCGCCTTCTTCCCGGCGCTCGTGCTCGGGATCTTCTGGTCCCGTGCCAACCGAGCGGGAGCCGTGGCCGGCATGGCGGCGGGATTGTCGGTCGCGGTGTACTACATGGCGACGACCCAGCCGTGGCTGCGCACGCTGCTGGGGCTGACGGGCGAGCCGCGGCTGTGGTGGGACATTCAGCCGATCGCCGCCGGGGTGTTCGGTGTGCCGGTGGGCGTTGCGGTGCTGGTGGTCGTGAGCCTGCTTACCCCCGCGCCGCCGGCGCGGCGGCGCCAGTGGGTGCGCCGCTTGCGCGTGCCGGACGGCGGCCGCGTATAATCGCGAGTTTCCTTGCCACACCCCATCGACGCGGGGGTGGCAGTCGTTCCACAAGGAGAGTTCATGCGTCATTACGAAATCGTCATGCTGATCCACCCGGATCAGAGCGAGCAGGTGCCCGCCATGCTGGAGCGCTACAAGGGCATGATCACGGCCGGCGGTGGCGTCATCCACCGCGTCGAGGACTGGGGTCGTCGCCAGCTGGCGTACCAGATCAACAAGCTGTCCAAGGCCCACTACCTGTGCCTCAACATCGAGGCCGGCAAAGAGGTCATGAGCGAGCTGGAGCACGCGTTCCGCTTCAACGATGCCGTGCTGCGTCACCTCGTGGTGCAGAAGAAGAAGGCGGAGACGGGGCCGTCGGCCATGATGAAGGCCGTCGAGCGTGAAGAGGCCCGCAAGGCGCAACAGGAAGCCGCTGCTTGACCGCAGCAGGGGACACGACGACACCGACCCAGCACGTGGCCATCGTCGCACAGCTCGCCGAGCGTGCGGCGCTGCGCTACACCCCCGCCGGCATCAGCGCCCTGGACGTCGTGCTTGCGCACGAGTCCGAGCAGATCGAGGCGGGGCATCCCCGGCGTGTGCGGCTGCAATTGAAGGCCGTCGCGCTGGGCGAGGTCGCCGAGCGGCTCGCCGCGCAGGCACTGGGGACGACGCTGGACTGTGCGGGCTTTCTGGCCCCCGGTCGCCGTGGCACCGGTGTCGTGTTTCACATCCAGGAATTCAAGCCGATTTAGGAAACCATCATGGCTGCACCGCAACGCAATCAGGGCAACCGCCCCAACAAGCGCGCCAGCAACAACCTGCTGTTCAAGCGCAAGAAGTTCTGCCGCTTCACCGTCACCGGCGTCGAGGAAGTCGATTACAAGGACATCGACACCCTGAAGGACTTCATCGCCGAGAACGGCAAGATCATCCCGGCGCGTCTGACCGGCACCCGTGCGATCTTCCAGCGCCAAGTGGCCACCGCCATCAAGCGGGCGCGCTTCCTGGCGCTGCTGCCGTACACCGACCAGCACCGCGTCTGAAGGAGCCCGACACCATGCAAGTCATCCTGCTCGACAAAGTCGTCAACCTGGGCAACCTCGGCGACATCGTCAAGGTCAAAGACGGCTACGCCCGCAACTACCTGATCCCGACCGGCCGCGCCCGTCGCGCGACGCAAGCCGCGATCGACGAGTTCAACGCGCGCCGCGCCGAGCTCGAGAAAGCGGCGGCGGCCAAGCTGGCCGAAGCGCAGGCCTTGGCCGAAAAGCTCGCTGGCTACACCGTCAAGGTGTCGCAGAAGGCGGGTGTGGACGGACGCCTGTTCGGCTCGGTCACGAACCACGACATCGCGGCGGAGCTGAGCAAGGCCGGCTTCCCGGTCGCCAAGGCGCAGGTGCGCATGCCCAACGGCGTGCTGAAGATGGTCGGGGACTACACCGTCTCGGTGGCGCTGCACACCGACGTCGTGGTCGACATCAACGTCCAGGTGCTGGGCGAGACCGTCTGATGGCGGCCCTCACGCGGGTGTCGCCCGCGTGAGCCGGCCGACACACAAAAGCCGCCCGCGGGCGGCTTTTGTCCTTGTATTGATCAACGGCTCACCAGAGCTTCCACCACGGCCCGCTGTCGCGGCGAAAGCCGTGCATGAGGAACGCGCTGTTGGGGAAGTTGGCCTCCAGCACGCGCCGCGCGTCCTTGGCCTGCTCGGGCATCTCCAGCGCCTCGTAGGATTTCATCAGGATGTAGAGCGCCTCCTCGGCGGCCGGGACATTCTGGTAGTCCTTCAGCGCGGTCTGGGCGCGGTTGATCGCGGCGACGTAGGCGCCGCGGCGGTAGTAGTAGCGCGCGACGTGCACCTCGTACTGCGCGAGCGAGTTGACGATGTAGGTCATGCGCTGGCGCGCGTCCGGCGCGTAGCGCGAGTCGGGGAAGCGCTCGACCAGTTCCTTAAAGGCTTCGAACGAGTCCTTGGCGGCTTTCTGGTCGCGCTCCGAGAGGTCCTGCTGCGAGATGAAGCCGAACAGCCCGAGGTTGTCGTTGAAATTGACCAGGCCCTTGAGGTAGAGCGCGTAGTCGAGTGCGGGGCTGGCCGGGTGCAGCTTGATGAAGCGGTCCAGCGTCGCGATGGCTTGCGCGGGCTCGCCGTTCTTGTAGTGGGCAAACGCCTTTTCGAGCTGGGCCTGCTGCGCCAGCGGGGTGCCGGCGGCGCGGCCTTCGAGCTTCTCGAAGAGTTGGATCGCGCGGTCGAAGTTGCCGGCGTTGCGCTCGTCCATCGCCTCGGCGTAGAGCTTGTTGGGGCTCCACCCGGCGGTGACGTCCTTTTCCGGCTGGCTGGCGCAACCGACCAGCAGCGCCGCGCAGAGCGCGACGGTGGACGCCAGCGGGGCGCGCAGGTGGTCGGCAGATAATCGTGGCATTTTCATCGGGGGCGCCCCTCACGGCGCGCTGCCGCAGCAGCAAACATGGTGACAAAAATTATAGAGGTCGGCGCTACTAGCGAGGCGTGGCCCGACGAAGCGGACGAGGCCGGCGGTGCCGGTGCCGAATGGCGCACGTTCACCGTCGAGGCCGACGGGCACGGCGAGCGGCTCGACCGCTGGCTGGCGCGCCGCGTGCCGGAAGTCTCGCGCAGCCACATCCAGCACCTGATCGACACCGGGGCGGTGCAGCTCGGGGGCGCGCCCTGCGCCAAGCCCGCGCGACGGCTGCGCGTGGGCGAGGCGGTGGCCATCGAGCTGCGGCCGACCGCGCAGGCGCAGGCCTTCGTGCCGCAAGCGATGGCGCTGCCGATCGTGTTCGAGGACGCGCACCTGCTGGTGATCGACAAGCCGGCGGGTCTGGTCGTGCATCCGGCGGCAGGCCACTGGAGCGGGACGCTGCTCAACGGGCTGCTGGCGCACCACGCGGGGGCGGTCGCGCTGCCGCGGGCGGGCATCGTGCACCGGCTGGACAAGGACACCAGCGGCCTGATGGTCGTGGCCAAGACGGCGCGCGCGTTCGAGGCGCTGGTCGCGATGATCGCGGCGCGTACGGTGCGGCGCATCTATGTGGCGCTGGCGCAGGGGCCGTGGCGGGCGGCCGACGAGCTGTCGATCGACCAGCCGATCGGGCGCGATCCGCGCCAGCGGCTGCGCATGGCGGTGCACCCCACGGGCAGCACGGCGGCCAAGCCGGCGCGCACCGACGTGCGCCGCCTCGACGGCGGGCAGGGGTCGCAGGCCGCGTGGGTGTTGCTCGGCTGCCGGCTGCACACCGGGCGCACGCATCAGATCCGCGTGCACCTGGCGTCGCTCGGCGCGCCGTTGGTGGGCGATGCGCTCTATGGCGGGTGCGCGGCGCTCGGGCTGTCGCGCCAGGCGCTGCACGCGGCGCGGCTCGGCCTGCGGCATCCGGTCGACGGGCGCTGGCTCGCGTTCGAAAGCGCCCTGCCGCCGGACATCGCCGATGCCGTGCGCACGGCCGGGCTGCACTACAATCCCGCCCTCCTGTGGGACGCCCGCGCGGACGATGCCGACGGGCCAGACGCCAGCGCATGAACACGTCCGACGCGCGCCGCATCCTGGAAGCCGCCCTGCTGTGCGCGGGGCAGCCGTTGTCGCTGTCGGCCCTGTCGGCGCTGTTCGAGGGGGCGATCGGCGCCGACACCCTGCGCCGCCTGCTGCGCGAGCTGCAACTGGCGTGGGCCGACCGGGGGCTGGAGCTGGTGTGCGTCGCCGATGGGTGGCGCTTTCAGAGCCGGCCGCAGATGCAGCCGTTTCTGGAGCGCCTGCACCCGGAAAAACCCCCGCGCTACAGCCGCGCCGTGCTCGAGACACTGGCGATCATCGCCTACCGGCAGCCGGTGACGCGCGGCGACATGGAGGCGATCCGCGGTGTGACGATCGGCAGCCAGATCCTCAAGCAGCTGGAAGACCGCGGGTGGATCGAGGTGATCGGCCACCGCGAGACGGTGGGCCGGCCGGCGCTTTATGCGACGACGAAGCAGTTCCTGGACGACCTGGGGCTGGCGTCGCTGGATCAGCTGCCGGCGTGGGTCGAGGTGGCGTCCGCCGCCGACGACGGACAGACGCTGACCCTGCTCGACGATGCGCCGACTGCCGCCGATGGGGCGATCCCCGCAGCGGAACCGAACGAAGGACAGACATGAAAAAACCCCCGCGCGCCGCGACCGCCGCGTCGCTGAAGCTGCACAAGGTCCTGGCCCAGGCGGGCCTGGGTTCGCGTGCCGACATGGAGCAGGCGATCGCCGCCGGTCGCGTGACCGTCAACGGCGAGGCGGCGCACGTCGGGCAGCGCGTCCGCGCCGGCGATGTGATCAAGTTCGACGGCCGGCTGGTGCGTTGGCGCGCCACGCCGACGCGGCTGCCGCGGGTGCTGGCCTACCACAAGCCCACGGGCGAGATCGTCACGCTGGACGACCCGGAGAACCGGCCGACGGTGTTTCGCCACCTGCCGCGCCTGCGCAGCGGCAAGTGGATGGCGGTGGGGCGGCTCGACATCAACACCGAGGGGCTGCTGCTCTTCACCGATTCGGGGGAGCTGGCCAACCGGCTGATGCACCCACGCTTCGGGCTGGAGCGCGAATACGCCGTGCGCGTGCTGGGGGCGCTGTCGCAGGAGGAGCGCCAGCGCCTGCTCGAGGGCGTGCCGCTGGAGGACGGTCCGGCGCAGTTTCGCACGCTCGAGGACGGCGGCGGGGAAGGGGCCAACCGCTGGTACCGGGTGACGATCGCCGAGGGGCGCAACCGCGAGGTGCGGCGCCTGTTCGAGGCGGTCGGGCACGCGGTGAGCCGCCTGATCCGGGTGCGCTACGGGGTGGTGCGCCTGCCGCCGGGGTTGCGGCGTGGCACTTACGTGGAGCTGGAGCCGCCGGCAGTGGCCGAGTTGATGCGGGCGGCCGGCATGGCGTTGCCGGAGCGGCCCGTGACCGCCGCGCGGCGGCGTTCCGGGCCACCGCGCGGTGCCGGGCCGCGGCCGAGCCGGCCCGCGCCAGCGCCGACCGCCAGCGCCCGCAACAGCCGGTCAGCCGCTTCGCCGACCGTCGGCGCCCGGCCGACGCGGCGAGCCGCTTCGACAGCCGTCAGCCCCCGGCCCGCACGGCCCGCCGCTTCGCCGGCCCCGACGCCGGGCGTCGGTTCCCGTGCCAGACGCAGCGCGCCGGTGCCCGGTCCTGGCACCACTGCCGGTGCGCGTCCCCGGTCAGCGGACCGTGGACGTTCGGCGAAAGCGCCGCGTAACCGCTAAAATCGCAGGTTTTGTCTATCATTCACGCAACGCATCATGGCCATCGAACGCACCCTTTCCATCATCAAGCCCGACGCCGTCGCCAAAAACGTCATCGGCCAGATCTACAGCCGCTTCGAGGCCGCCGGCCTCAAGATCGTGGCGGCCAAGATGGTGCACCTGTCGCGCCGCGAGGCCGAGCAGTTCTACGCCGTGCACAAGGAGCGCCCGTTCTTCAAGGACCTGGTGGACTTCATGGTCTCCGGTCCGGTGATGGTGCAAGTGCTCGAGGGCGAAAACGCCATCGCGAAGAACCGCGAGCTGATGGGGGCCACCGACCCGAAGAAGGCCGCGCCCGGTACGATCCGCGCGGACTTTGCCGACAGCATCGACGCCAACGCCGTGCACGGCTCCGACGCGCCCGAGACCGCCGCGGTCGAGGTGGCGTTCTTCTTCCCTGGCATGAACATCTACTCGCGCTGACCATGCCATGACGGCCAATTTGCTCGATTTCGACCTCGAGGGGTTGGCCGCTTTCTGCGAGCGGCTCGGACACAAGCGTTTCCGGGCCGTCCAGCTGTTTCGCTGGATCCACCAGAAAGGCGTCGCGCGCTTCGAGGAGATGACCGATCTCGCGCGCGACCTGCGCGAGCGGCTGCCTGCGGTCGCGCACGTGCGGGGCCTGCCCGTGTTGGCCGAGCAGGTCTCCGCCGACGGCACCATCAAGTGGCTGTTCGACGTCGGCGACGGCAACGCGGTCGAGGCCGTCTACATCCCCGAGGACGACCGGGGCACGCTGTGCGTCTCCAGCCAGGCCGGCTGCGCAGTCGGTTGTCGGTTTTGCTCCACAGGGCATCAGGGCTTCAGCCGCAACCTCACGACCGGCGAAATCATTGCCCAGCTCTGGTACGCCGAGCACACGCTGCGCAGGCGTCTGAAGACGACCGAACGCGTCATCTCCAACGTCGTGATGATGGGCATGGGCGAGCCGCTGCAGAATTACCACGCGCTGGTGCCGGCGCTGCGGGTGATGCTGGACGACCACGGCTACGGGCTGTCGCGCCGCCGCGTCACGGTGTCCACCTCCGGCGTGGTGCCGATGATGGAGCGGCTGGCGCAGGACTGTCCGGTGGCGCTGGCGGTATCGCTGCACGCACCGGACGACGCCCTGCGCGACCAGCTCGTGCCGCTGAACCGCAAGTACCCACTGGATGAGCTGCTGGACGCCTGCCAGCGCTATTTGCCGGCGGCACCGCGGGATTTCATCACGTTCGAGTACTGCATGCTCGACGGTATCAACGACACGCCGCAGCACGCGGACGCGTTGATCGCGCTGCTGCGCGGGCGCGGCGGGCGTGGGGTGCCGTGCAAGCTCAACCTGATACCGTTCAACCCGTTTCCGGCGTCGGGGCTGCGCCGTTCACCGCGTGAGGTCGTCAAAGCCTTCGCCGACCGGCTCAACGCGGCGGGCATCGTCACCACCATTCGCAAGACGCGTGGCGACGACATCGATGCTGCGTGCGGGCAACTCGCCGGTGACGTGCTCGATCGCACGCGCGCGGCCCAACGGCTGGCGCACCGGCGGATCGAGGTCGCGCCGGTGCGGGTGGCGCACCCAGTGCGCGCAAAGGAGGGCACTGTATGACAAGGGCAGGGAGGCTGACAAGGGCAGGGAGGCGCGGCTTCGCGCTCGGGCTCGCGCTCGTGTGTCTGGCGCAACTGGCCGGGTGTGCCGGTAGCGTGGGCTCAGCGGGCAACCCGACCGCGCGTGACTGGGTGACCGAGTCGGACGAGCCGGCGACGCGCAAGCGCGCGCGCACCCGGCTTGAGCTGGCCACTGGCTATTTCGAGCAGGGGCAGTATGTCGTCGCCCTCGACGAGGTCAAGCAGGCCATCCAGATCGACCCCAGCTATGCCGCGGCTTTCAATCTGCGCGGCCTGATTTACACGCAGCTGCGTGACCTGCGGCTTGCCGAAGACAGCTTCCAGCAGGCGCTGCGGCTCGATGCCCGCGATGGCGACACGTGGCACAACCTCGGGTGGATGTACTGCCTGGACACGCGCTACCCGATGGCGTTCGACGCCTTCCGCCGCGCGCTCGAGACACCGGGCTACGCGTCGGCGGCGCGTACATGGATGGCGCTAGGAATTTGTCAGGCACGTGCCGGACAGGTCGACGCCGGTTTGCGCAGCCTGGAGCGCTCCTTTGAGCTCGACGCCGGTCACCCGGTGACGCTGTACAACCTCGCGTTGCTGCTGCACCAGCGCGGCGACAGCGAGCGCGCGCGCTTCTATATCCGGCGCCTGAACAATTCGGAGCTCGCCAACGCGGAGTCGCTGTGGCTGGGCATCAAGATCGAAAACCGCCTGCAAAGCCGCGAGGCGGCGGCGCAGCTCGGCGAACAGTTGCGGCGGCGTTTCCCCGTGTCGCGCGAAGCCAGCGCCTACGAGCGAGGGGCCATCGATGAGTGAGCAGCCGACACCGGTGTCCGATGGGAACACGATGTCCGGTACGCACGGCGGTGCCTTGCTGCGGCAGGCGCGCGAGCGCGCCGGGCTGCACGTGGCGACGCTGGCGGCGACGCTGAAGGTGCCGGTGCAGCGGCTGGAGGCGCTGGAGCAGGGGCGCTTCGATGCGTTGCCCGATGCGACCTTCACGCGGGCGTTGGCGCTGAGCGTGTGCCGCGCGCTCAAGATCGACGCGGCGCCGGTGCTCGCCGGCCTGCCGGCCGGGCAGGCGCCCGATCTCGGTCCCGCGCGGGACACGATCGGCGCGCCGATGCCGCGGGAGTCCGCCGGCACCGGTGGCAGCACCCTTTCGGTGCGGGAGCGCGCGCCGTGGTGGGTGGCGCTGGTGCTGGTGGTGCTGGCGGGCGTGCTGTGGTTCGTGTTGCCCAACACGGACGACACCCCGCCCGCGACGGCCAACGGGGTCGCGGTGACGCCGCCGGCCAGCGACGGTCCCGCGGCAGCGACGCCGCCTGCGGGCGAGTCCACGTCGGCGGCACCGCCGGCGACGCCGGCTGCGGCATCGTCCGCCTCGGGCGCCTCGATGGCCGCGGGGCCGGGCGGCACGGCCACCGCCCCAGCGGCCGCGACAACAACAGCGGTCCCGGCCGCCGCGTCCACCCCGACGACGGCCGAGGCCCAAGTGCCGTCGGCGCCGCCCGCGGCGACCGCCGGCGTGCTGGAATTGCGCATCCGCGGCGGTGCGAGCTGGATCCAGGTGACCGGGGCGTCCGGCCGCGTTTGGCTGCAGCGCAACGTGCAGCCCGGCGAGACGCTGCGTTTCGACGAAGACCTGCCGCTGGCGGTCACGGTCGGGCGCGCCGATGTCACCGAGGTGGTGGTGCGCGGCCAGCCGTTCGACCTCGCGCCGCTCGCCCGCAACAACGTCGCGCGTTTCGAGATCCGCTGATGAGCACGAGCCCCAGCGCCGCGGTGGCCGAACGGTCCTCCACCTCCCCCCGTGAGCAGCCGATTCCGCTCGGCGGTCCTGCCCCGCGGCGGTCGCGCCAGGGCGTCGTCGCTTGGGGTGACAACCGCGTCACCGTCGGCGGCGACGCACCGATCCGCGTGCAGTCGATGACCAACACCGACACCGCGGACGCGGTCGCCACCGCGATCCAGGTCAAGGAACTCGCGCAGGCCGGCTCGGAGCTGGTGCGCATCACGGTCAACAACGACGAGGCCGCGAAGGCGGTCCCGTACATCCGCGAGCAGCTCGACCGCATGGGCGTGTCCGTGCCGTTGATCGGGGACTTTCACTTCAATGGGCACCGGCTGCTGGCCGACTACCCGGCGATGGCGCAGGCGCTGTCCAAATACCGCATCAACCCGGGCAATGTCGGCCGGGGCGAGAAAAAGGACCGCCAGTTCGCGCAAATGATCGAGGCCGCGCTGCGCTGGGGCCGGCCGGTGCGCATCGGGGTCAACTGGGGCAGCCTGGATCAGGAGCTGCTCGGGCAGATGATGGACGAGAACGCCCGCCGTGCCGAACCGTGGGACGCGCGGCAGGTGATGTACGAGGCGCTGATCACCTCCGCGCTGGCGTCGGCCGAGCGCGCCGTCGAGCTGGGCATGGCGCGCGAGGACGTGGTGCTGTCGTGCAAGGTCAGCAACGCGCAGGATCTGATCGCCGTGTACCAGGAACTGGCGCGGCGCTGCGACTACCCGCTGCACCTCGGGTTGACCGAGGCGGGCATGGGCGTCAAGGGGACGGTCGCGTCCGCGGCGGCGCTGGCGGTGCTGCTGCAGCAGGGCATCGGCGACACGATCCGCGTCAGCCTCACGCCCCAGCCCGGCGAGCCGCGCACGCAGGAGGTGGTCGTCGCGTTGGAGATTTTGCAGGCGTTGGGGCTGCGGCACTTCGTGCCCAGCGTCACCGCCTGTCCCGGCTGCGGGCGCACCACCAGCACCGTGTTTCAGGAACTGGCCAAGCAGATCGACGACCACCTGCGCGCCGCGATGCCGGTATGGCGCAGCCGCTACCCCGGCGTGGAGAATCTCAAGGTCGCGGTCATGGGCTGCATCGTCAATGGGCCGGGCGAGAGCAAGCACGCCGACATCGGCATCAGCCTGCCCGGCACCGGCGAAGCGCCGGCGGCACCGGTGTACCTGGACGGGCAGAAGGTGGCGACGCTGCGCGGTGAGCGCATCGCCGAGGAGTTTCGCCAGATCGTCGAGGACTACGTCGCGCGCCGCTTTGGCCGGGCCGGGGCCTGAGCGGCCCGATCCCGCATCCCGTTGTTGTGTTTCGTTCGCTGCCGCGCCCCCGCGGGCAGCCATCCGTCGAGATTTCGCATGACAGACAAGATCAACGCCGTCAAAGGCATGAACGACATCGTCGCGCCCGACTCCGCCCACTGGGAGTGGCTGGAGGGGCAGGTGCGTGCGCTGTTTGCCCGCTACGGCTACCGCAACATCCGCACCCCGATCGTCGAGCCGCTCGCGCTGTTCGTGCGCGGGCTCGGGGAGGTGACCGACATCGTCGAGAAGGAGATGTACGCGTTCGAGGACCGGCTCAACGGCGAGCAACTCGCGCTGCGGCCCGAGGGCACGGCCGGCGTCGTGCGCGCCGCGGTCGAGCATTCGCTGCTCTACGACGGTCCGAAGCGCTACTACTACATGGGGCCGATGTTCCGCCACGAGCGCCCGCAGCGCGGGCGCTATCGGCAGTTCCACCAGATCGGCGTGGAGGCGCTGGGGTTGGCCGGGCCGGAGGCGGACGCCGAACTGATCACGATGGCCGCGGACCTGTGGCGCGAACTCGGCTTGCAAGACATCACGCTCGAGCTCAACACGCTGGGGCAGCCGGCGGAGCGGCAGGCGCACCGGCAGGCGCTCATCGCCTACTTCGAGCAGCACGCGGACCAACTCGACGAGGACGCGCGCCGACGGCTCTACACCAACCCGCTGCGCATCCTGGACACCAAAAACCCCGCGATGCAGGCGCTCGTGGAGGCCGCACCGAAGCTGCTCGACCACCTGGGCCCGGTGTCGCTGGCGCACTTCGACACGGTGCGGCGGCTGCTCGATGCGCAGGGCATTGCCTACCGCGTCAACCCGCGGCTCGTGCGCGGGCTCGACTACTACCACCACACGGTTTTCGAGTTCGTCACCGCGTCGCTGGGGGCGCAAGGGACGGTGTGCGCCGGGGGCCGCTACGACGGGTTGATCGCCGAGCTCGGCGGCAAGCCCGCACCGGGCGTGGGCTGGGCGATGGGGGTGGAGCGCATTCTGGAGCTGTTGAAGGCGCAGCAACGCTTGCCGGCGGTTGCGGTGCCGGACGCCTACGCGATCGTCCCGGACGCTGGCGCATGGCCGCAGGTGCTGCCGGCGCTGCGCGCACTGCGCGCCGCGGGGGTGAGCGTCGTCATGCACGCCACGACCGCCGACGGACTGGGCAGCATGAAGTCGCAGTTCAAAAAGGCTGACGCCAGCGGCGCGCGCTACGCGCTCATCTTCGGCGCGGAAGAGCTCGCGGCGGGCGAAGTCGCGGTCAAGCCGTTGCGCGAGGGGGTTGCCGGTACGATCACGGCGCAGACCCGCCTGCCGCTGGCGCAGGTGGCGCAGTGGGCCGATCGGCTGCGCGGCGACGCGCAACCCTGATCGCGCGGCCGCGGTGCCGGCGGGCCGCGGCGCCCCCTCTACAATCCCGCCCAGACACCACCAACGCGAGACCGCATGGCCTCCCACTACGACCTCGAAGAACAGGAACAAATCGCCCAGCTCAAGGCGTTCTGGGCCCGCTGGGGCAACGCGATCACGTGGCTGCTGATCGCGGTGCTGGCGGCCTATGCGGCGTACAACGGCTGGCAGTACTGGCAAAACCGCCAGGCGGTGCAGGCCGCGGCGCTGTTCGACGAACTCGAACAGGCGGCGCGCGCCGACGACGTCGAGCGCGTGCGCCGCGTCTGGACCGACCTGCAGGCGCAGGCGGCGCGCACGACGCAGGCGCAGCACGGGGCCCTGCTGGCCGCGCGGGTGTTCGCCGACGCCGAGCAAAGCGCCGATGCGCGGGCTGCATTGCAGTTCGTGATCGACCGCGCGCGCGATGACGCGCTGGCGGCGGTGGCGCGGCTGCGCCTCGCGGGGATCGAGCTAGATGCCGGGCAGCCCGAAGCGGCGCTCAAGCTGCTGGAGGCCGAAGTGCCCGCCGCGCTGCGCCCCTGGCGGGCCGACCGCCGCGGCGACGTGTTGCAACGGCTTGGGCGCATCGACGAGGCCCGCGAAGCGTACCGGGAAGCCTGGCGCGGGATGGACAGCGACGTTGCTTACCGTGGCATCGTCGAAGCCAAACTCAACGCACTCGGGGTCGACCCCGGTGCCGAACCGGAGGCCAAACCGTGAACGCAACAGTGCGACAGGGAGTGCCGCCGCGGCCCGCGCGGGGCGCGTGGTGGATGATCGGCGTGGCGGCGCTGGCGCTGGCGGCCTGCTCGTCCGGTCCGAAGAAACCCCAACCCACGCCGCTCGAGCCGGTGACGGCCCTGCTGCCGGTGCAGCAGGCGTGGACGCAGTCGATCGGCGCCGTCGACCCGTTGCTGGTGCCGGTGGTGCGTGGCGATGCCATCGCGCTGGCCAGCGCCGCGGGGGCGGTGGTCGTGCTCGACGGCGCCAGTGGCCGCGTGCGCTGGCGCGCGGAGGCGGGCGCCCCGATGGCCGCCGGGGTCGGCTTCGACGGTCAGCGCGTGGCGCTGGTCACGCGTGACAACGACCTGACCGTGTTGACCGAGCGCGGCGTCGCGTGGCGCCAGCGGCTGGCGTCGCGCCCGTTCACGCCGCCGTTCGTCGCGGGTGAGCGGGTGTTCGTGCTTGGGGGTGACCGCAGCGTCATCGCGTTCGACGCCCGGGACGGGCGGCGCCTGTGGTCACAGAGCAGCCGCGGCACCGAGCCGCTCGTGCTGCAGCAGCCGGGGGTGCTCGGGGCCGTCGGCAACACCCTGATCGCGGGGATCGGCGGGCGGCTGGTCGGGCTCGACCCCGACAGCGGGCGCGTCCTGTGGGATGCGGTGGTCGGCCGCTCGCGCGGCGCCAACGAAATCGAGCGGCTGGTGGACCTGGTCGGCCGCGTCGGGCGTGACGGCGATGTCGTGTGCGTGCGCGCGTTCCAGTCCGCGGTCGGTTGCGTGGATGCGGTGCGCGGGCGCACGCTGTGGACGCAGAGCGCCGATGGCGTCTCGGGCGTGCAGGCGGACGCCGAGCGCGTCTACGGCACCGAGTCCAACGGCCGGGTCGTCGCGTGGCGGCGCACGGACGGCGAGCGCGCGTGGACGAACGAGCGGCTGCTGCACCGCGGCGTGACCGCGCCGCTGGTGCTGGGTCGGTCGCTCGCCGTCGGTGACGCGCAGGGCCATGTGCACGTGCTTGCGCGTGCGGACGGCGCGTTCCTCAACCGCCTCGCGACCGATGGCTCGCCGATCGTCGACGGTCCGCTGCTCGTCGGCAACACGCTGGTGGCCGTGACGCGCAACGGCGGCGTTTACGCGTGGCGTCCGCAATGAGCGGATTCAAGCCCGTCGTGGCGTTGGTCGGCCGGCCCAATGTCGGCAAGTCCACGCTGTTCAACCGCCTCACGAAGAGCCGCGACGCCCTGGTGGCCGACCTGCCGGGGCTGACGCGCGACCGGCACTACGGCAACGCGCGGCTGGGGCGGCGCGAGTTCATCGTCATCGATACCGGCGGCTTCGAGCCCGACGCGGACAGCGGCATCTACCGCGAGATGGCCAAGCAGACCCGGCAGGCCGTGGCCGAAGCGGACGTGGTCGTGTTCGTCGTCGATGCGCGCGCCGGCGTCACCGCGCAGGACCACGACATCGCCGCGTACCTGCGGCGCCTGGGCAAGCCGACCGTGCTCGTCGCCAACAAGGCCGAGGGGATGCGCGAGGGCGCGCAGTGGGCGGAGTTCTACGAGCTGGGCCTCGGCGACGTCGTGCCGGTGTCGGCCGCGCACGGGCAGGGCGTGCGCTCGATGGTCGAGGCGGCGTTGGACCGCCTGTCGTGGCCGGATGGGGCCGACGACACCGAGCTGCAAACGGAAGGGGATGCGGCCGATGCCGTGATTCGGCTCGCCGTCGCCGGCCGTCCCAACGTCGGCAAGTCCACGCTCATCAACGCCTGGCTGGGGGAGGAGCGGTTGGTCGCCTTCGACCTGCCGGGCACGACGCGCGACGCGATTCGCGTGCCTTTCGAGCGCGAGGGCCGGCGCTTCGAGCTGATCGACACGGCCGGCCTGCGGCGCAAAGGTCGGGTATTCGAGGCGGTGGAGAAGTTTTCCGTCGTCAAGACGCTGCAGGCGATCGAAAGCGCCCACGTCGTGCTGCTGCTGCTCGACGCGACGCAGGGCGTCACCGAGCAGGATGCGCACATCGCTGGCTACATCCTGGACAGTGGTCGCGCGGTCGTCGTCGCGGTCAACAAGTGGGACGCCGTCGACGAGTACCAGCGCGAGTTGTTGCGCCGCTCGTTGGAGGCGCGGCTCGGGTTCCTGAAATTCGCGCCGCCGCACTTTGTCTCGGCGCGCAAGCGCCAGGGCATCCAGGGGCTGTGGAAGGCGATCCGCCGGGCGTACGAGTCGGCGATGGTCAAGATGCCCACACCGGTGCTGACCCGGCTGCTGCAGGAGGCCGTGGCGTTTCAGGCCCCGCCCAAAGCTGGGATGTTCCGCCCCAAGCTGCGCTACGCCCACCAGGGCGGGCAAAACCCGCCGGTCATCGTCATCCACGGCAACTCGCTGGAGCACGTGGGGGCCGCGTACCGCCGCTACCTGGAGGCGCGCTTTCGCAAGGCGTTCGACCTCGAGGGCACGCCGCTGCGCATCGAGTTCAAGACCCAGGACAACCCCTACGCCTGATCCGCGTGTGAACCGGCCGCCGCCGCGCGTGTGGCGCGCGGGCAGGGACGCCGGGTTTGTGGTATGGTCGGCGTCCCCCCAATTTTTGGAACACGGAAGATATCGTGAGCAACAACAAAGGCCAACTCCTGCAGGACCCGTTTCTGAACCAGCTCCGTCGTGAGCACGTGCCGGTGTCGATCTACCTCGTCAACGGCATCAAGCTGCAGGGCCAGATCGAGTCCTTCGATCAGTATGTCGTGCTGCTGCGCAACACCGTCACCCAGATGGTGTACAAGCACGCCATTTCGACCATCGTGCCGGGCCGTCCGGTGCACTTCACGGTCGGGCAGCCGGCCGAGGGTCCGTCGGCATCGTGACCCCGGGCGCGCCGGCATCCCCGGCCGGGGGGCCGGCCCCCGGCGTCATCCTCGTCGGGGTCGATATCGGACAGGCGCATTTCGACGCCAGCCTGGATGAGTTGGCCCAGCTCGCCGAATCCGCGGGCTACCGGGTCTGTGACCGCGTGGTGTGTCGGCGCCGTGCGCCCGACGCGGCGCTTTACGTTGGCCGCGGCAAGGCCGACCAGATCGCCGCGCTGGCCGCCGCGCACGGCGCGGCCGAGGTGCTGTTCGACCAGGCGCTCAGTCCGGCGCAGCAACGCAACCTCGAGCGGCACCTGAAAATGCCGGTCAACGACCGCGTGCTGCTGATCCTCGAGATCTTTGCGCGCCGGGCGCGCAGCCACGAGGGCAAGCTACAGGTGGAGCTGGCGCGGCTGCAGTACCTCTCGACACGGCTGGTGCGCCGTTGGTCGCACCTGGAGCGGCAAAGCGGCGGTATCGGCCTGCGCGGCGGGCCCGGCGAGACGCAGATCGAGCTCGACCGGCGCATGATCGCCGAGGCCATTCACCGTACGCGCGAGCGGCTCGAGCGCGTCAAGCGCCAGCGGCGCACGCAGCGGCGCCAGCGCGAGCGGCGCGGCACGTTCAACGTCTCGCTGGTGGGCTACACCAACGCCGGCAAGTCGACGCTGTTCAACGCGCTGGTCAAGGCGCGCGCCTACGCGGCGGACCAGCTTTTCGCGACGCTGGACACCACCACGCGGCAGTGGTACGTGGCCGAGGCGGACGCGAGCGTGACGCTGTCGGATACGGTGGGCTTCATCCGTGACCTGCCGCACACGCTGGTGGAGGCATTCGCGGCCACGCTGCAGGAGGCGCGCGACGCCGACCTGCTGCTGCACGTCGTCGACGCCGCCAACCCGCAGCACCCGGAGCAGATCGACAACGTCGTGCAGGTGCTGCACGAAATCGGCGCCGGCGACATCCCCCAGGTGCTGGTGTTCAACAAGATCGATGCGCTGCCCCCGGAGCGCCTGCCCCGGCAGCTGCGCGACCGGGTGGAACTCGACGGGCAAGCGCGGACTCGGGTCTTTGTGAGCGCCCAGACCGGCCAGGGCCTGGACATCCTGCGCGCCGTCGTCGCCGAGGCGGTGCGCGCGTCGGACCGGGCAAATCCCGCGGACGGCGGACGCGACGCACCTTACGGCACAATACCCCTGCCCAACAACGACCGACCTGTCATCCATGAGTGATCACCCTTGGGACACCCAACCGCTCCGTCCACCGGCCGCCACCGGCCCGAAGGCTCGCGCCGGTGGCTGGGTGCGACGGCTGCGGGCCGTGTTCAACCTGAACGACCCGCGCTGGGGACGGGGCGAGGACGAGCCGGGTCGTGACGGCAACGGGTCGCGCCGGCCCGGCGGCGGACAAAACCCGCCCGACCTCGACGAGCTGTGGCGCGACTTCAACCGCAAGCTCGGCGGGCTGTTCGGCGGTCGGGGCGGCGGGCGGCCGCCCACCGGACCCGGTGGCCCCGGCTGGGGCCGCGGCGAAGGCGGCGGCCCCACTCGGCCCGATCCGAAAGGCGCGGGCATCGGCGCTGGTCTGCTGGTGGGCGTGGGCGTGCTCATCTGGCTGGGCAGCGGCTTTTTCGTCGTGCAGGAAGGTCAGCAGGCCGTCATCACGCAGTTCGGCCGCTACCACAGCACGGTCGGCGCGGGCTTCAACTGGCGCCTGCCGTACCCGATCCAGCGCCACGAGACGGTGTTCGTGACCCAGATCCGCTCGGTCGACATCGGGCGCGATGCGATCGTGCGCGCCACTGGGCTGCGCGAATCCGCGATGCTCACCGAGGACGAGAACATCGTCGAGATCAAGTTCGCCGTGCAGTACCGGCTGAGTGACGCGCGGGCGTACCTCTTCAATAGCCGCGATCCGGACGCGGCCGTGGTCAAGGCCGCGGAGACGGCGGTGCGCGAGGTGGTCGGCAAGATGAAAATGGACGCGGCGCTGGCCGAGGAGCGCGAACAGATCGCCCCGCGCGTGCGCACGCTGATGCAGAACATTCTGGACCGCTACAACGTCGGCATCGAGATCGTCGGCATCAACCTGCAGGCCGGCGGTGTGCGCCCGCCCGAGCAGGTGCAGGCCGCGTTCGACGACGTGCTCAAGGCCGGCCAGGAGCGCGAGCGCGCCAAGAACGAGGCCGAGGCGTATGCCAACGACGTCGTCCCGCGAGCGCGCGGTGCGGCGTCGCGCCTGCTGGCGGAAGCGGAAGGCTACAAGGCGCGCATCGTCGGCCAGGCGCAGGGTGACGCGCAGCGCTTCGCGCTGGTGCAGGCGGAGTACGCCAAGGCCCCCCAGGTCACGCGCGAGCGCATGTACCTGGAAGCGATGCAGGAGGTCTATGCCAACGTGACCAAGGTGTTGATCGACACGCGCCAGCAGTCCAGCCTGTTGTACTTGCCGCTGGACAAGATCGTGCAGCAGGTGAGCAGTGGCGCTGCGGCCGCCGCGGGTGCGCCGGCCGTTTCCGCGCCAGCGCCCGCGGCATCCGCTGGCAGCGCCGACGCGCGCAGCCGTGACGACGCGCGCAGCCGCGACCGTGAAGGGCGTTGAGGGGAGGACAGGCCACATGATCAACCGCATCGGATTCATCCTCACCTCGGTGCTGGTGGCGCTGGCGATCGCCAGCTCCATGCTGTTCGTCGTCGACCAGCGCCAGTACGGCGTCGTGTTCCAGTTCGGCCAGATCCGCAACGTCGTGACCGAGCCGGGGCTCAACTTCAAGCTGCCGCCGCCGTTCCAGAATGTGTCGTACATCGACAAGCGGCTGCTGACGCTGGAGAGCACGGACACCGAGCCGACGCTGACCGCCGAGAAGCAGCGCGTCGTCATCGACTGGTACGTGCGCTGGCGCATCTCCGACCCGTCGGCTTACATCCGCAACGTCGGGCTGGATGAGCGCGCTGGGGCGGCGCAGCTCAACCGCGTCGTGCGCAACGCCTTCCAGCAGGAGGTCAACAAGCGCACGCTGCGCGAGCTGCTGTCGTCCAAGCGCGAGGAACTGATGGCCGCGGTGCAGCGCGAGGTGCTGGCCGCGGTGCGCGGCGCGGAAAAGCCGTGGGGCATGGACGTGGTCGACGTGCGCATCTCGCGCATCGACTATGCCGAATCGATCACGCGCTCGGTCTACGACCGGATGGAGGCAGAGCGCAAGCGCGTCGCCAACGAGCTGCGTTCCACCGGCTTTGCCGAGGGCGAGAAGATCCGCGCCGAAGCGGACCGTGAACGCGAGGTGATCCTGGCCGAAGCCTTCCGCCAGGCGCAGAAGATCAAGGGTGAGGGTGACGCCGAAGCCGCGCGCATCTATGCGCAGGCGTTTGGCCGCGATCCGGCGTTCGCGCAGTTCTACCGCAGCCTGGAAGCGTACAAGGCCAGCTTTGCCAACAAGGGGGACGTGTTGGTGGTCGATCCGTCCACCGAGTTCTTTAAGGCGTTCAAGGGAACCGGCGCGCCGCCCGCCCGCTGAGGGCGCGGTGGCGGGGCCACCGGTGGGCAGGGGGTAAAATCCGGCCTTTGCCCACCGATATCGCCGATCCATGTCTGCCTGGCTGTTGCCGGATCATTTTGCCGATGTGCTGCCTTCGGAGGCGCGCCACATTGAGGACCTGCGCCGCGGTTTGCTCGACGTCGCGCGCCGCTACGGCTACGAGCTGGTGATTCCCCCGCTGCTGGAGCACCTGGAGTCGCTGCTCACCGGCACCGGCGAGGCGCTCGACCTGCAGACGTTCAAGCTCGTCGATCAGCTCTCCGGCCGTACGCTCGGCCTGCGCGCGGATACGACGCCCCAGGTCGCGCGCATCGACGCCCACCTGCTCAACCGCGCCGGCGTCACGCGACTGTGCTACTGCGGCCCGGTGGTGCACACGCGCGTGGCCGGTCCGCACGGCTCGCGCGAGCCGCTGCAGCTGGGGGCCGAGATCTACGGTCACGCCGGGCTCGAAGCCGATCTCGAAATCCTCGAACTCGCGCTCGACGCCGTGCGCGCCGCGGGGCTGCAGCGGCTCGGGATCGACCTCGGCGACGTGCGGGTGGTCGACGCGGTGTTGCAGGGGTGTTCCCTCCCCGCCGAGCGCCTGGCGCGCCTGCACGCCGCGTTGGCGGTCAAGGACGTGGCGGCGCTGGCGGAACTCGCGGCCGGGCTGCCCGAGCCGGTACGCGCGGGGCTGCTCGCGCTGCCGGAGCTGTACGGCGACGAGGCGGTGCTGGCGCAGGCGCAGCGCTGTCTGCCGGGCGGTGAGCGGCTGCGCGCGGCGCTGGACGATCTGGCCTGGCTCGTCGCGCGTCTGCGCGAGCGCGATCCGGACGTCGAGGTCACCATCGATCTGGCGGATCTGCGCGGCTATGCCTATTACACGGGCGTGCGGTTTTCGCTGTTGGCCGCCGGGGCGGGCGCGCGCGAGGAGGTGGCTCGCGGCGGCCGCTACGACGAGGTGGGCGCCGTCTTCGGGCGGCGGCGACCGGCGGCGGGCTTCAGCCTCGACCTCAAGCAGATGGTGCGACTGGCGCCGGCGCTGGCGCTGCGCCCCGCGATCCGCGCCCCCTGGCGACACGACGCCGCGCTGCGCGAGGCGATCGCCCGCCTGCGCGCCGCCGGCGAGACGGTCGTGTGCGTGCTCCCCGGTCACGAACACGAGGTGGACGAGTTTGCTTGTGATCGCGAGCTGGTCGAGCGCGACGGGGCCTGGATCGTGCAGCCCCTCGCGGTGCAGCCGGTGTGATGGCCCGCGCGTGCAGAACCGGCGTCCCCCCGCAGCGAAAGACCCAATCGACCCCAACAACGGCAGAGTTTCCATGAGTGACACGCAATTCCGACCCCAGCCCGGGCGCAACGTGGTGGTGGTGGGCACCCAGTGGGGTGACGAAGGCAAGGGCAAGCTGGTCGACTGGCTGACCGAGACCGCGCACGGCGTGGTGCGCTTCCAGGGCGGCCATAACGCGGGCCACACGCTGGTCATCGGCGGCGTGAAGACCGCGCTGCACCTGATCCCCAGCGGCATCATGCGCGCCGGTGTCAAGTGCTACATCGGCAACGGTGTCGTGCTCTCACCGGCCAAGCTGCTGGAGGAGATCGAAGGCCTGGAGCGCGTCGGGGTGGAGGTGCGCTCGCGCCTGCGCGTGAGCGAAGCCTGTCCGCTGATCCTGCCGTTTCACGCCGCGGTCGACGTCGCGCGCGAGGCGGCCAAGGAAAAAGCGGGCACCGCGAAAATCGGAACGACCGGCCGCGGCATCGGCCCCGCCTATGAGGACAAGGTGGCGCGCCGCGCGCTGCGCGTGCAGGACCTCAAGCACCCGCAGCGTTTTGCCGCCAAGCTGCGCGAGCTGCTCGACCTGCACAACCACCTGCTGACCACCTACCTCGATGCGGCGTCGATCGCGTGGCCGGCGGCGCTGCAGCCGTACTTGGACGGCGGCCGTGTGCGCTTCGAGCCGGTCTACGACGAGGCGATGCGACAAGCCGAGCAGTTGCTTCCGATGGTGGCCGACGTCTCGCGCGAGCTCAACGAGGCGCACCGCGCGGGCGCCAACCTGCTGTTCGAGGGCGCGCAGGGGACGCTGCTCGACATCGACCACGGTACCTACCCGTTCGTTACCTCCAGCAACTGCGTGGCGGGCAACGCCGCGGCCGGCGCGGGTGTCGGGCCGGGGCTGCTGCACTACGTGTTGGGGATCACCAAGGCCTACTGCACCCGCGTTGGCGGTGGGCCGTTTCCGACCGAGCTGGATTGGCAGACCGAGGGCACGCCCGGCTGGCACATGGCCACCGTCGGTGCAGAGAAGGGCACCACCACCGGCCGCGCGCGCCGCTGTGGCTGGTTCGACGCCGCGCTGCTCAAGCGCTCCGCACAGGTCAACGGCCTGTCGGGCCTGTGCATCACCAAGCTCGACGTGCTCGACGGCCTGCCAGAGCTCAAACTCTGCGTGGGCTACCGCCTCGACGGCCAGGAGATCGACCTGCTGCCGCTGGGCGCTGACGAGATCGCGCGCTGTGAGCCGATCTACGAAACGCTGCCGGGCTGGCAGGAGTCGTCGGCGGGCGTCACGCGCTACGACGATCTGCCCGCCAACGCCCGCCGCTACCTGGAGCGCATCGAGGCCGTCACCGGCGTGCCGATTCACGTCATCTCGACAAGCCCGGATCGCGACCATACGATCCTTCTGCACCATCCCTTTGCCGCCTGAACCGCGAAAGGCCCGCCCATGCTCACCGAAGACGGCAAGCACCTCTACGTCTCGTACGACGAATACCACAACCTGATCGAAAAGCTCGCGATCCAGATTTACCAGTCGGGCTGGATGTTCGACACCATCCTGTGTCTGGCACGCGGCGGCATGCGGCCGGGCGATATCCTCAGCCGCATCTTCGACAAGCCGCTGGCCATCATGTCCACGAGCTCCTACCGGGCGGAGGGGGGCACGGTGCGCGGCCAGCTCGACATCGCGCGCTACATCACCACGCCCAAGGGCGAGATCGCGGGCCGCGTGCTGCTGGTCGACGACTTGGCCGATTCGGGCCACACCCTCAAGGCCGTGGTCGAGATGCTGCGCACCCACTACCCGCCGATCACGGAACTGCGCACCGCCGTGCTGTGGACCAAGGCGGTGTCGATCTTCCAGCCGGACTATTCGGTGGAGTTTCTGCCGACCAACCCCTGGATCCACCAGCCGTTTGAGTGCTACGACAACCTGCGGCCCGAACAATTGCTGGCGAAGTGGAAGGTCTGACCCCCGGTGAGCCGCCGGATGGCGCGGGTGACGCCACGCGCCTGATCCATCACCCGTACCGCGCGCCGGACGGCTTCGACGCCGTGCCGGTGGCGGTGCACAAGGCGTCGACGGTTTTCTTCCCCAACGTCGAGGCGATGCGCCTGCGCCGCTGGCAGGACAAGTCCGGCTACACCTACGGCCTGCACGGCACGCCCACCACGTTCACGCTGGAGGAGCGGCTCGCCACCCTCGAGGGCGGGCGCCACTGCGTGCTCGCCCCCAGCGGGCTGGCGGCGATCGCGCTCGTGGACCTCGCCTTCCTGCGCAGCGGCGACGAGGTGCTGATCCCCGACAACGCCTACGGCCCCAACAAGGCACTGGCCGCGCACGAGCTGGCCGCGTGGGGCATCGGCCACCGCATCTACGATCCGATGGATCCGGCCGATCTGGCCGCCGCGATCACGCCGCGCACGCGGCTCGTCTGGCTGGAGGCGGCGGGGTCGGTGACGCTGGAGTTTCCGGACGTGCCGGCGCTGGTCGCCGTCGTGCGCGCCGCCAATGCCGGCCGGGAGCGCCCGATCCTCACGGCACTGGACGACACCTGGGGGGCGGGGGTGGCGCTGCGTCCGTTCGAGCTGGGGGTGGACGTCGCGATGCAGGCGCTCACCAAATACCCCAGCGGCGGCGCCGACGTGTTGATGGGATCGGTCGTGACGCGCGATGACGACCTGCACGACGCGCTGCTGATGACGCACATGCGCCTGGGGCTCGGGGTGGGTGCCAACGACGCCGAAGCGGTGCTGCGCGGGCTGCCGTCGCTGCCGCTGCGCTACCGGGCGCAGGACGCCGCCACGCGCGAGCTGGCGCGCTGGATGCAGGCCCAGCCCCGCGTCGCGCGTGTGTTGCATCCCGCGCTGCCGGATTCCCCCGGCCACGCCGCATGGCAGCGCGACGCGCGGGGGGCGGCGTGCCTGTTCAGCGTGGTGTTCGAACCGGATGTCACGCCCGAGCGGGTGGACGCGTTCTGTGACGCACTGCGGCTGTTTCGCCTGGGCTATAGCTGGGCGGGGCCGGTCAGCCTGTGCGTGCCCTACGACATTCCGGCGATGCGCGCGCGTCCGTGGCCGCACGCCCCGCGGTTGGTTCGGTTCGCCGTCGGCCTGGAGGATGTAGAGGATCTGCGGGCGGACTTGGCGCAAGCGCTACGGGCGTTGACTTGACAACGTGGCAGCGGGGTGGGCGCAGATCAACGGCACATGTGCGGCGCCCAGCCGCGCGTGATACGCGCCACCAAGCGCGCGGCTGCGCGGGCGGTGAGTGCGTCGCGATCCAGCGCGGGGTTGAGCTCGGCGATATCCGCCAGCGCCACGCGGCCGCTGGCCATCACGTGGTCGATCATCGTCTCCACGTGTGCCAGCGGCACGCCCAAGGCCGCAGGGGCTGACACGCCCGGTGCCAGCGATGCGGGCAGGACATCCAAGCACACGCTCAGGTAGACCGCGTCGCAAGTGGTCAAGTCCCTGCTGAGTGCGGCCAGCGCCGCACGCACCCCGTCGGTCGTTTGCAGGACCTCATCCGTCCAGTACGGCACCTCCCAGTCGCGCGCACGGTCGAACAAGGCTTGCGTATTGGCAAAGCGGCTGATGCCCAAGACCCGGTACTGAAACGGCCGCCCGTGGGCCGCACACCACGCGCGGATCTGAAAAAACGGTGTACCGGAGTTGGGATGGGGGGCTTGCCGCAAATCGAAATGCGCATCCAAATTGACGATGAGCACCCGCGCCAGGTGCGGCCGCGCGTGCGCCAGCCCCTGAAAACTGCCCCACGCCACCTCGTGACCGCCGCCCAACACAATCGGGTAGTGGCCGGCGCTCAAAGCCGCGGCCACCCGCGTGGCCAACGCGCGTTGGGCGGCTTCCAAATTCCCGCACTCGCACCCGACGTCGCCGTCATCAAAAACCGCTGGCTCGCCCAACACCGGCACATTGGCCAGGGCGCTGCGCAACGCCTGTGGGCCACGGGCTGCGCCGACTCGGCCACCGTTACGGCGCACGCCCTCGTCACAGGCAAAGCCCAGCAACACCACGCCGGGGCGATCGGCTTGTGCCAGTGGCCGCACGTGTTGGTGCCACCGGGTGGTGACGCCGCTGTCGTCGGCGTCGATGCGGCCCCGCCAAACAAAGTCGCTCATGCCACCACCTCGCCCGCAATCACCACCCGTTCAGGTTGGAGGTGTCCAAACCAATAACAAAGCTCGTTGGGGTGGTCGAGTGCCCACACCGCCAAGTCTGCCCGCTGCCCCACGGCCAAGCAGCCCCGGTCATGCAAGCCCAGTGCCCGTGCCGCGTGTCGCGTGATGCCGAGCACCGCCTCCAGCGGCGTCAGGCCGAACAGCACACAGGCCATGTGCGCCATCAGCGGCAGCGAGAGCGTTGGTGACGTGCCCGGGTTGTGATCCGTGGCCACGGCGATGGGCACGCCCGCTTCGCGCAACGCTGCGACGGGGGGGCGACGTGTCTCGCGCAGCAGGTAGTAAGCCCCGGGCAGCAAGACGGCCACTGTGGCGGCCCTGCGCATCGCCTCAATGCCTGCCGGGTCAAGATACTCCAAATGGTCACACGAGAGGGCTGAGAAGGAGGCGGCCAGCGCTGCCCCTCCTTGATGGGACAACTGCTCGGCGTGCAGTTTGACTGGCAATCCCAGGCGACGCGCGGTCGCAAAGACGCGCCCGATCTGCGCCGGTGTAAAAGCCACGTGCTCGCAAAATGCGTCGACGGCGTCGACCAAGCCTTGCGCGTGGAGGATGGGCAGCCACTCACACACGGCCTCGATGTAGTCGTCGCGGCGGCCTTCGAACTCTGGTGGTACGGCATGTGCTCCCAAGTAAGTGGTGCGCACGCTCATCCCCAGCGTGGCTTGCACGCGCCGTGCCACGCGCAGGCAACGCGCCTCGGTTGGCAGATCGAGGCCGTAACCGGACTTGATCTCCAGAGTTGTCACGCCCTGAGAGCGCAGCGTTCGTGCGCGTTGCACAGCCAGCTGCAGCAATGCCTCTTCGCTGGCAGCACGCGTGGCCGCGACGGTGCTGCGGATGCCACCGCCGGCGCGCGCGATTTGCTCGTAGCTGGCACCGCTGAGGCGCAGTGCCGCCTCCGTCGCGCGGCAGCCCGCGTACACCAAATGTGTGTGGCAGTCGACCAGGCCCGGCGTGACCAGCGCACCGCCCAGATCGTATTCACGTTCGATGGCCAGGCCGCGCGGCAGTTCGCGTGCGCGCCCTACCCAGGTGATGTGTGCGCCTTGCGTGAGCAGGGCGCCGTCGTCGATCAGGCTCCAATCGCCATCGGCCAGGGTTGCCAGCCGCGCGCGGTGCCACAGGGTCAGCGGTGGCGACATCTCAATCCTTCCACAGCACGGCCACGATATCTTCGTTGCCCGTGGTGGCCGCACCGGCAAGCACCAGTGTTTTGGCGGCCTCGATATCGGGCGCGAGGAACCGGTCTTCGGCGTAGAACGGCACTCGTTCACGCAGCACACCGTGCAGCCGCTGCAAGCGAGGAGAGGTCGGCAGCGGGCGGTGGAAGTCCACGCCCTGAGCGGCAGCGAGCCACTCGATGGCGAGGATTGTGCCCGTGTGCTCGGCCATCGTGTCGAGCCGCCGTGCCGCATGGGTGGCCATGCTCACATGGTCTTCCTGGTTGGCGCTGGTGGGCAGGCTGTCCACGCTGGCTGGGTGCGCCAACAGTTTGTTTTCGGACGCCAAAGCCGCGGCGGTGACGTGAGCGATCATGAAGCCGCTGTTCAGCCCGGGGTTGTCCACCAGGAAGGGCGGCAGCCCCGAGAGGGTGCTGTCGATCAGCAAGGCGATGCGCCGCTCGGACAGCGCGCCGATCTCGGCCAGCGCCAGCGCCAGGGTGTCGGCAGCGAAGGCCACGGGCTCGGCGTGGAAGTTGCCCCCCGAGAGCACCTCGCCTGTGTCGGCAAAGACCAGCGGGTTGTCGGTGACGGCATTGGCCTCGATGAGCAGCGTGCGCGCCACCTGCGCGATGAGGTCGCGACAGGCACCCATCACCTGGGGCTGACAGCGCAGGCTGTACGGATCCTGCACGCGCTCGTCATGCGTGAGGTGTGAGCGCCGAATGGCGCTGCCTTCCAGCAGGGTGCGCGTCAGTGCCGCGCTGGCAATCTGTCCCGGTTGGCCCCGTAGCGCGTGAATGCGGGGGTCAAAGGGGGTGTCGCTGCCCTTGGCGGCGTCCACCGAAAGCGCGCCGATCAAGTGGCCTGCCTCCAGCAGGCGCTCGGCCATGAACAAGCCGTGCAGCGCCAGCGCCGTCGACACCTGCGTCCCGTTGATCAAAGCCAACCCCTCCTTGGGGGCCAGTTGCAGCGGTGCAATACCGGCTGCTTGCAGTGCCGCAGCCGCAGGCATCACCCGTCCTCGCATGCGCACGAGGCCCTCGCCCATCAGCGCCAGCGTCATGTGCGCCAGCGGTGCCAAGTCACCCGACGCGCCCACCGAGCCCTTGGCCGGGATCAGCGGCAGGATATCGGCGTTGAGCAAGGCCAGCAACGTATCGATTGCCTCTGGTCGCACGCCCGAGTGCCCGCGCGCCAAACTGGCGGCTTTGGTGGCCAGTATCAGGCGCACCACCGCGTCCTTGAGCGGCTCGCCTGTGCCCACGGCGTGCGAGAGGATCAGGTTGCGCTGCAATTGTTGCAGCTGCGTGTCGGCGATGCGCGTCTTGGCCAGCTTGCCAAAACCCGTGTTGATACCGTAAGCCGCTTCGCCGCGGGTGACGATGGTATCGATGGTGGCAGCCGCTGCTGCCACCGCTGCACGGGCCGCCGTGGATAACTGCACGGCTTGCGGTGCTGCCCAGAGCTTGCGCAAGTCTTGCAGTTGCAGACGGCCAGGTTCCAGAGTCAGTGTCTCAGCCATGGGTACTCGGGGGGTTAGTCGATCATGGGTAGGCGCAAGCCATGGCGTTTGGCGGTGGCCACGGCCAATTCGTAGCCCGCGTCGGCGTGGCGCATCACGCCCGAGGCGCAGTCGTTGACCAGCACGCGTGCCAAGCGACGCTCGGCCGCCTCGGTGCCGTCGGCGACGATCACCATGCCCGCGTGTTGTGAATATCCCATGCCCACACCCCCACCGTGGTGCAAGCTCACCCACGTCGCACCACTGGCGGTATTGAGCAACGCATTGAGCAGCGGCCAGTCGGAGACGGCGTCGCTGCCATCGCGCATGGCCTCCGTTTCGCGGTTGGGGCTCGCCACCGAGCCGGTGTCCAGGTGGTCGCGGCCGATCACGATGGGTGCCTTGAGTTCTCCTTTGCGTACCATCTCGTTGAAGGCCAAGCCGGCGAGATGGCGCTCGCCCAGACCGAGCCAGCAGATGCGCGCGGGCAACCCCTGGAAGGCGATGCGTTCGCGCGCCATGTCCAGCCAGCGGTGGGTGTGGTGGTTGTCAGGGAAGAGCTCCTTGATCTTGGCGTCGGTCTTGTAGATGTCTTCCGGGTCGCCCGACAGCGCCACCCAGCGGAACGGCCCCTTGCCCTCGCAGAACAGGGGACGGATGTAGGCCGGCACGAAGCCGGGGAAGTCGAAAGCGTTGCGCACGCCCTGATCAAAGGCGACTTGGCGAATATTGTTGCCGTAGTCCACCACCGGCACCCCCATCGCATGGAAATCGAGCATCGCTTGCACGTGCTGTGCGCAGCTGCGGGCGGCGGCTTCTCTCAAAGTGGCGTGCTGCGCGGGGTCGCGCTGCGCGGCCTTCCACTGCTCGACGGTCCAACCGGCTGGCAGGTAGCCGTGAATCAAGTCATGAGCCGAGGTTTGATCCGTGACCAAATCCGGTTTGAGACCACCGGCGCGCGCGCGCTTGACCAGCTCAGGCAACACCTCGGCGGCGTTGCCCAACAGAGCGATGGAGACGGCTTCTTTGCGCTCGCAATGGTGACGCACCATCGCCAGCGCCTCGTCCAGGTCGCGTGCTTGCCGATCGACGTAGCGCGTGCGCAACCGAAAGTCGATGCGGCTTTGCTCGCACTCGATGGTCAGCGATACCGCGCCCGCCAGTGTGGCGGCCAGCGGCTGTGCCCCCCCCATGCCGCCAAGCCCTGCGGTGAGGATCCAGCGCCCGGACCAGTTGCCGCCGTAGTGCTGGCGGCCGGCCTCGGCGAACGTCTCGAATGTGCCTTGGACGATGCCCTGGCTGCCGATGTAGATCCAGCTGCCGGCGGTCATCTGCCCGTACATGAACAAGCCTTGGCGATCCAGCTCGTGGAAGTGATCCCACGTTGCCCACTTGGGCACGAGGTTGGAGTTGGCAATGAGCACCCGCGGCGCATCGGGATGTGTTTTGAACACGCCCACCGGCTTGCCAGACTGGATCAGCAGCGACTCGTCGTCGTTGAGCTCGCGCAGGCAGGCCAGGATGCGGTCGAAGCAGGCCCAGTTGCGCGCTGCACGGCCGATGCCGCCGTAGACCACCAGGGCCTGCGGGTTTTCCGCGACCTCAGGGTCGAGGTTGTTCTGCAACATGCGGTAAGCGGCCTCGGTGAGCCAGCTTTTGCAGTGCAGGGTCGTGCCGCGCGGGGCGCGAATCACACGCGTGGGGTCGTGGCGGGGGTCGGGGTTGGCGGTCATAGGGCGCTCCAGAGAAAAAGGGTGACGGTAAAAGGGTGTCGGTGGGACATGGGTCAGGTCGGCAGCCTGATCCAGCCGAAGGCCAAGCCGGTGCGCAGTACGGCAGCGCCGACGACGATGCTCAGCAGGCTGCGCAGCAGCCAGATCACGAGCAGGTCGCGAAACTTGACGGGGATGCGGGTGGCCAGGATGCAGGGTATGCAGCCGGACAGGAAGAGCACCGTGCTGATCGAGACCAGGGCCACCAGGAAACGCAGCAGGAAATCGGCGTCTTTGAGCAGGATGGCCGGCAGGAACATCTCGGCCAGGCCCGAGGCGAAGGCACCGCTGGCAGCGGTCGCGTTTTCCAGGCCCAGCACGGCACCGGCGATCCACAGCGCGGGCTTGAGCAGCACGCCGATCCAATCGAACAACGGCGTGTACCTGGCCAGGCACAGGCCGGCAAAACCCACCGCGAGGATGCTGGGGGTGACGACGGCGGACATTTGCAGCCCGTCCTTCAGGTGGGTCCACAGCATCCGAGGCAGCGGCTCGCGCGACTGGTAGCGCGCCACACCCGCTTGCAGGGCCCGCCGCCAGCGGCTGCCGGTGGCCGGGGCGTGGTCGTCCTCGACAGGGGTGGGGCGGCGGTCGTCCATGCCGGCGATGGGCGGCAGGTAGGCCGTGATCGCAGTGACCGCGAAGGTCACGACGAAGCTGGCCCAGAAGAAGAATGTCCAGTGCTCCATCAGGCCCAGGGTCTTGGCCACGACCACCATGAACGTGGCCGATACCGTGGAGAAACCTGTGGCGATGACCATGGCCTCGCGCACGGTGTACTTGCCCTGCTGGTACATCGCGTTGGTGACGAGCAGGCCGATGGAATAGCTGCCGACGAAGGAGGTGACGGCGTCGATGGCCGAGTAGCCGGGGGTGCGGAAGAGCGGGCGCATCACGCGCTCCATCAGCACGCCCACCAGCTCGAGCAGGCCGAAGCCCACCAGGAAGCTCAGCGCCAGAGCGCCGATGGGGATGAGCACGCCCACCGACAGCGCCAGCTTCTCGAAAAGGAAGGGCAGCATGTCTTTCTGGGTGGCCCAGTCGGGGGCCAGCCCGGCCAGGTACAGGCCTGCCAGGGCCAGGCCGGCCAGCTTGATCACGCCGAATACCAGTGCCGTGGCGCTCTGGCGAAATGCCCCAGTAACGAAGGGTGACACGGCCCCCCAGGCCATCAGTGCCAGCACGAAGGCCACCGCCAGACTGCGCTGCTCGCGCACCAGGTAGCTGCTGAGGTGATCCACCGGAATCGTGCGCCGGCCGCCGATCTCGATGTCGACGAAGAAGAGAAACACGCCCACGGCGCTGAAGGCCAGCAGCTTGAGCAGCGGGAGGGCTAGACCACCGGGGGAGCCAGCCAGGGCGATGTCAGGACGGGGCATGTGGTGTCTCCTAGGGTTGATAGTCTATACAAATCTATCAGATTGATCTGAAGTTGTATAGACATTTTGATCGTCGAGACCCAAAGGCGTCAATACAATCCGTGTCAGAAACTCTTCAGTGATTACCCTAGATGAACACGACCCTCCGGCCCGCTGATGAGGGCCGTCAACCGGCCTACCAGACCATCAAGGCCTATGTGCTGGAGCGCATCCACAGTGGCGAGTGGAAGGAGGGGGATGCCATCCCGAGCGAGGAGGCGTTGGCACGTCAGTTCGGTGTGTCGCGCATGACGGTCAACCGCGCGCTGCGCGACCTCAGCGACGAGCACATCGTGTCGCGCACGCGCGGCTCGGGTACCTACGTGGCGCAGCGCAAATACCAGTCCACGCTGGTGGAAATTCGCAACATTGCGGACGAAATTGCCGAGCGCGGGCACGCGCACCGAGGCGAGCTCCATCTGTTGGAGCGTTGTCGTGCCACGGAGGCGTTGGCGCGGCAGTTTGAGCTACCACCGCGCTCTGCGCTCTTTCACTCCATCGTGGTGCACTACGACAACGACGATCCCATCCAGGTGGAGGATCGCTATGTGAACCCCGAGGTGGCTCCTGAGTACATGAACGCGGACTTTCGCAGCCAAACCCCTAACGCATACCTGATGCGGGTGGCCCCGCTGCAGGGTGTACGCTTCGCGATCGAGGCCTGTATGCCTCCGGAGTCGATACGGGAGCTGTTGCGCATGGGGCCGCATGAGCCGTGTTTGGTGCTGCGCCGCCAAACACGCTCACGCGATCGCGTCGCGTCGGTGGTTGCGATGTGGCACCCCGCGTCGCGGTATCAGTTCACCGGGGGTTTTTGAGCTGACGTTGCGGATCGGCGATCGACTTTCGTACTCCGCAAGGCGCCGTGCCCTGCGCGCGCAAGCCTCAATCTCACAGTAGGCGTTGCAGCGCTGCCCAAACGTTGTCGCGCAGGCGGGGCTGTGCGCGCTCGTTGGGGTGTATGCGGTCGTCTTGAAAGTGCTGCCCTGCGTCGGGCCGGTCGGCCACACCCGCGAGGAAAAACGGCACCACGGCGGTGTTTTCTTCACGCGCCAAATCGGTGTAGAGGGCACGAAACTCCGCCCGATAGCGTTCGCCGTAGTTGGGCGGCATGTCCATGCCCAGCAGCAGCACCCGCGCCCCGGCGTCGCGGCTGGCGCGGATCATCGCGCGCAGGTTGTCGCGCGTCGTCGCCAGCGGCAGCCCGCGCAGCGCATCGTTGCCGCCCAATTCCAGGATCACGATGTCGGGCCGGTGCCGCTCCAGCAACGCGGGCAGCCGCGAGCGGCCCCCGGCCGTGGTGTCGCCGCTGACGCTGGCGTTGACGACCCGCGCGCCGGGCCGCTGGCGCTGCAGGCGCTGCTCCAGCAGCGCGACCCAGCCGCTGCCGCGCGCCAGCCCATACTCGGCGCTCAGCGAATCGCCGACGACGAGGATGACCGGTGCGGAACCCCGGGCGGTGGCGTGGGCTCTGAGGGGCAGGCACGTCCCGGCGGCGGCGCCCAGCAGCGCCACGGTACAGTGGCGACGTTTCACGAATCGATCCCTTTCATGTCATCTGCTCCCATCATCGCGGTGCGCCGGCTGGGCAAATCCGTCACCGACGCCACCGGCACGCTTGACATCTTGCACGATATCGATTTTGACGTGGCGCCGGGCGAGGCGCTGGCGATCGTCGGCGCCTCCGGCTCGGGCAAGAGCACGCTGTTGTCGCTGATCGCCGGGCTCGATACCCCGACGACCGGGACGGTCGTCCTGGACGGGGTGGACCTGTTCGCGCTGGACGAGGACGCACGTGCGGCGCTGCGGGCGCGGCGTGTGGGCTTCGTATTCCAGAGTTTTCAGCTGCTGGGGAATCTCACGGCGCTGGAAAACGTGATGCTACCGCTGGAGCTGGCCGGGCGGCGTGATGCGCGGGAGGCCGCGCGCCGCATGCTCGAACGCGTGGGCCTGGGCGAGCGGCTGGGGCACTATCCCCGCGTGCTCTCCGGCGGCGAGCAGCAGCGCGTCGCGCTCGCGCGGGCCTTCGTCGTCGAGCCGGCGGTGCTGCTGGCCGACGAACCCACGGGCAGCCTGGACCACGCGACGGGTGAGCGGGTGATGGAGCTGATGTTCGACCTCAACCGCGAGCACGGCACGACGCTGGTGCTGGTGACGCATGACCCGGCGATCGCGGCGCGATGCCAGCGCCGCATCGCGATCGAGGCCGGCCGCGCGCGCGAGCTGCCCCGCGGCGCATAATCGCGCCCCATGTCTTCCGATACCAAGATCCTGTTCGGCTTTCACGCCGTCGGCGTGCGCGTCAAGACGGCACCCGACTCGGTGCTGGAGGTCTATGTCGACGCCATGCGACGCGACGCGCGCATGCGGCAGTTCCTGCAGCGCGCGGCCGACGCGGGCGTGCGCGTGATCGAAGCCGATGGCCCGCGTCTGGCCAAGCTGGCCGGTGGCGCGCACCATCAGGGCGTGGTGGCGCGCGTGCGGCCGGTGGAGCAGGCGCGCACACTGGACGACCTGCTGGACCAGCTCGCGGCGCGCGCCGAGGTCGAACAGCGCGCCGATCCGCCGCTGCTGCTGGTGTTGGACGGCGTGACGGATCCGCACAACCTGGGTGCGTGCCTACGCGTTGCCGATGGGGCGGGGGCGCACGCCGTCGTCGCGCCCAAGGACCAGTCCTGCGGCCTCAATGCGACGGTGGCCAAAGTGGCCAGTGGCGCGGCCGAGACGGTGCCGTATTTCATGGTGACGAACCTGGCGCGCACGCTGCAGTCGCTGAAAGACCGCGGCCTGTGGATCGTGGGCACGAGCGACGACGCGCCGCGCAGCCTCTACCAATACGACTGGCGCGGTCCGGTGGCGTTGGTGATGGGCGCAGAGGGCAAGGGCATCCGGCCGCTGGTGCGCCGTACCTGCGACGAGCTGGTCAGCATCCCGATGCGCGGGGCGGTGGAGAGTCTCAACGTCTCGGTGGCCAGCGCCGTGTGCCTCTACGAGCTAGTCCGCCAGCGCCTGGCCGCGGCGTCGCCGGCCGGGCGCTGAACGCCGTTTTGCATCGTCGGCGTACTGGCCCCAGTCACCCGAGCCGTCGCGGTGCACACGCCGCCGGATCTTCCGCTCTCGGGCGGAGGGGCCAGTGGCCCTACACACTGGTACCTATACCCATCCCAAGGCACCCAGCAGCCCCCCGGCCCCCAGCAGCCACAACAGGTGCAGCCGCGTGCGCCAGACGACCAGCGCGGCCAGCGCCGCCAGTGCCCACTGTCCCGCATTGTGCCGCCAGTCGCCCGTGCCGCACGCGAGCAGCCAGCCGGAGGTGAACAGCAGCGCGACGACCGCGGGCGCGAGTCCCTGCCGGAACGCCTGCACCGGCCAGGCGTCGCGCCGCTCGTGCAGCCAGCGCGCCACGCCGTAGGTCAGCAGCGACGACGGCAGCAGCATGGCCCCGAGACAGACGACGACGCCCAGCAGACCCAGTCCCCACGCGGCCGGTCCCGCGGCGGGCCCGCCTCCGCTGTTGAGGCCGACGTGCCAGCCCATCAGCGCCACGAACAGGATGTTGGGCCCAGGTGCGGCTTGCGCCAGCGCGATCGACGCGGCGAACTGGCCGTCGCTGAGCCAGCCGTGCTCCGTGACCAGATAGCGGTGCATGTCCGGCGCGGTCGTGATCGCCCCGCCGATGGCCAGTAGCGACAGCGACAGAAAATGCGTGAAGAGCGCCAGCCAGTCGCCCGTGGTGAGGGGAGTGGTCATACGGGCTCCTTCGCCCGGTGCCGCAGCCGTCGCGCCGCCAGCGCCCACCCGACGCCGCCGGTGACGGCCAGCACCGCGGCCAGCGGCCAGCGCAGGATCGCGACGGCGACGAACGTCGCACCCCCGAGCACGGCGCACCACGCGAGACCCAGCACATTGCCGGCTAGCGCCGGCAGCAGGCGCAACGCCGTGCCGACGATCAGCCCGGCGGCGACCGCTCCCATGCCCCGCAGCGCCCCCTGGGCGACGGGGTGCGCGGCCACGTGCGAGAACGCGACCGCGATCGCCAGCAACAGCACCAGTGGGGCGAGCAGCATGCCGGACAGCGCGGCCACCGCGCCGCGCCAGCCGAAATGACGCCCACCGATCATCAGCGCGAGGTTGACGACGTTGGGGCCGGGCAGCACCTGCGCGGCCGCCCAATCCTCCAGAAACTGCTCGCGTGTGAGCCAGCGCCGGCGCTCCACCAGTTCGCGCTGCACCACCGCCAGCACACCACCAAAGCCCTGCAACGCCAGCACGGTACAGGCCCAGAACAGTGCGGCCGGTGACCGGGGCGCGGCGAGGGCCTCGGCCTCTGTGGCAGCGCTCATCGTGCCACCCCCGCAAGATCGGGAAACCCCCGGTCGGCACCGCGCGGCAGCGGCCCTACAATGCCCCGCGGGGTGTCGCGCCCGGGCGCGGCAGCGTGTCCGTTCATCGATTCAGGAGTTCCATTCGTGCAGTCAACGAAGGCCAAGGCCGAAGCTCCCGCCGCCCAGCCGAACGCCGAACCGGCCGGCCCCGTCACCCGTGTGATCAAAAAGTATCCCAACCGGCGCCTGTACGACACACAGTCGTCGTCTTACATCACGCTCGGTGACGTCAAGAACCTCGTGATGCGCGCGGAACCGTTCGTCGTGCGCGACGCCAAGACCGGCGAGGACCTGACGCGTTCGATCCTGCTGCAGATCATTCTGGAGGAGGAGACGGCCGGCGTGCCGCTGTTCTCCGAGAAGATGCTGGCCAATATTATTCGATTCTATGGTCACGCGATGCAGGATTTCATGGGTTCGTACCTGGAGCGCAACCTGCAGATCTTCATGGAGCTGCAGCAAAAACTCGCCGAGCAGGCCAAGGAGCTGACGCCAGAGGTCTGGCAGCAGTTCATGGCGGCGCAGACGCCGCTGATGATGGGCAACTTTTTCGCGCAGTCGCAGCGGGCCTTCGCGCAGCTGCAGGAGCAGATGCTGGCCGCGATGGGTGTCAAGCGCCCCAACGGCTGAACGGTCGCCGCGGGCGCGCCGGGCCCGCGTGCCGATCTGCACCATGCGTTATCGCGCCGGCACGATTTCGTCTGGCGTGCCCACTCCCCCTTGCATGGAAAGGGCGCGGAGCGAGAACACCGAGCTTCTTCGTGCCGGATCGATAGGCCGCGCACCGATGGACCGTCGGCCCGGAGGGCACCCCTGTCAGGCCGTCGACCTGAGACAATAACGGGATGTCCACAACCGTCACCGAACACGCCCCTGCTGCGGCCCCGACCATCGGCTTCGTGAGTCTGGGCTGCCCCAAGGCGCTGACCGACTCCGAGCTGATCCTGACGCGCCTGAGCGCCGAGGGCTACCGCACCAGCAAGCGCTACGAAGGCGCGGACCTCGTCATCGTCAACACCTGCGGCTTCATCGACGACGCGGTCAAGGAAAGCCTGGACGCGATCGGCGAGGCGCTCGCCGCCAACGGCAAGGTGATCGTGACCGGCTGTTTGGGTGCGCGCGCCAACGAGCAGGGGGACAACCTCGTGAAGTCGCTGCACCCCGCGGTGCTGGCGGTGACCGGCCCGCACGCGGCGGACGAGGTGCTCGACGCGGTGCATGCGCACCTGCCCAAGCCGCACGATCCGTTCGTCGACCTGGTGCCGCCGCCGAGCAACGCGATCGAAGGCGTCGGCGTCAAGCTCACCCCGCGCCACTACGCGTACCTGAAGATCAGCGAGGGCTGCAACCATCGCTGCACGTTTTGCATCATCCCGTCGATGCGCGGCGATCTGGTGAGCCGCCCGATCGGCGAAGTGCTGACCGAGGCGCGCCGCCTGTTCGAGGGCGGCGTCAAGGAGCTGCTCGTCATCAGCCAGGACACCAGCGCCTACGGCGTGGACGTGCAGTACCGCACCGGCTTCTGGGACGGGCGGCCGATCCGCACGCGCATGCTGGAGCTGGTGCGCGAGCTGGGGCAACTGGCGCGCGCGCATGGGGCGTGGGTGCGGCTGCACTACGTCTATCCCTACCCGCACGTGGACGAGGTGGTGCCGCTGATGGCGGAGGGGTGGGTGTTGCCGTACCTCGATGTGCCGTTCCAGCACAGCCACCCGGACGTGCTGCGCCGCATGAAACGCCCGGCCAGTGGCGAGAAAAACCTCGAGCGCATCCGCCGCTGGCGCGAGATCTGCCCGGAACTGGTCGTGCGCAGCACCTTCATCGCCGGCTTTCCTGGCGAGACGGAAGAGGAGTTTGCGCACCTGCTCGACTTCGTGCGCGAGGCGCAGATCGACCGCGCCGGCTGCTTTGCGTACTCGCCGGTGGCGGGGGCCGCGGCCAACGCGCTGCCCGGCGCGCTGCCGGACGCGGTGCGTGAGGAGCGGCGCGCGCGGTTCATGGCGGTGGCGGAGCAGGTGGCGGTGGAGCGCCTGCAGCGCCGCGTTGGCGCGACGATGCAAGTGCTCGTGGATCAGGCGGTCGGCCTCGGCAAGAAGGGCGGGGTGGGACGCACCTACGCGGATGCGCCGGAAATCGACGGCACGGTGCGCCTGCTGCCCCCGGAAAAGGTCAGCAAGACCTACCGCACCGGGGAGTTCATCCGCGCGCGCATCGTCGGCGCGGAAGGGCACGATCTGATCGGCGTGCCGGTGTGAGCGTGGCGGTCCGCTGCTGCACGTGGCGGCGTGACCTGACCGGGAGTGCGGATCGGGCGCACGGGGCTTCGGGCCGCGTGAGCCGGTCCGCAGCCTCCGCGTAAAGATACAAGGATGGTGTTTGCGGGATAGGGTATAGGTCGCTTGGCGCCCCGCCGCTGCAGCGGGCGGAGACCTCCTATACCGAAAAACGAAAAAGCCGGCTCAGACGATGGATGCTTCAGAAGCTGGTGCCCAGGAGAGGACTCGAACCTCCACGCCTCGCGGCGCTAGTACCTGAAACTAGTGCGTCTACCAATTCCGCCACCTGGGCGCTTCTGAATATTCTTGAATTATAGCAGTTCCGCCGATAAGGCCGAATTCCGGTTCCACCACTGCACGCACGCCATGGGCGTTACGAGCGTGGCGAGCGAGCCCGACGGACGCAACCGGCGAAAGCAGGGTATGATCGACCCCGCAGGCCGATGCCATCGGCGCGGCACTGCCACCCGAATCCAGACGTGACCGCCCATGTGGCCGGTGTCTGGTGCCCAGGAGAGGACTCGAACCTCCACGCCTCGCGGCGCTAGTACCTGAAACTAGTGCGTCTACCAATTCCGCCACCTGGGCGTTTCAGGAAGCCATAATTATATCCACCCGCGGGCCATTGCCCGCCGAGAACAGACCCCTGTGAAAGAAAAAATATCCGCTACCCTGGCCGAGGTCGAAGGCACCGTGATCGGCCACCGCGACGGGCACGGCTTCGTCGTGCGCGACGACGGTCAACCCGACATTTACCTGTCGCCCAACGAGATGCGCGCGGTGCTGCACAAAGACCGCGTGCGCGTGCGCATCATCCGCCATGACCGCCGCGGCCGCCCGGAGGGGCGGGTCACCGAGATCCTAGCGCGCTCCGACACCCCGATCATCGGCCGCCTGCTGCACGAGGGCGGGGTGTGGCTCGTGGCACCGGAAGACAAGCGCTACGGCCAGGACGTCCTGATCCCCAAGGGTGCGACCGGCAGCGCGCAGCCCGGGCAGGTGGTGGTCGTGGAACTGACCGAGCCACCGGCGCTGTACGGACAGCCCGTCGGGCGCGTGAAAGAGGTGCTGGGCGATATCGACGACCCGGGCATGGAGATCGAAATCGCCGTGCGCAAGTACGGCGTGCCGCACCAGTTTTCGGAAGCCGCGCTGGCCGAGGCGCGCGCGCTGCCGGAGAAAGTCCGCGCCGTCGACCGCCGCGGCCGTGTCGACCTGACCGACGTGCCACTGGTGACGATCGATGGCGAGGACGCGCGCGACTTCGACGACGCGGTGTACTGCGAGCCGGCCCGCGTGGGGGCCGGGCGGGGGTGGCGGCTGCTGGTGGCGATCGCCGACGTCAGCCACTACGTGCGCAACGGCGCGGCGCTGGACATCGACGCGTACGACCGCGCCACCAGCGTGTACTTCCCGCGCCGCGTCATCCCGATGCTGCCGGAGAAGCTCTCCAACGGCTTGTGTTCGCTCAACCCGGGGGTGGACCGGCTGTGCATGGTGTGCGACATGCTGATCGACGCCAAGGGGCAGGTGCAGGCGTACCAGTTCTACCCGGCGGTGATGCACAGCCACCAGCGCTTCACGTACACGGAGGTGGCGGCGATCCTGCAGAACACGCGCGGCCCGCTGGCCCAGCGGCACGCCGCGCTGGTGCCGCACCTGCTCAACCTGTACGACGTGTACCAGGCGCTGCTGGCGGCGCGGGAGGCGCGCGGCGCAGTGGACCTCGAGACGGTGGAGACGCAAATCGTCTGCGACGAGGCCGGGCGCATCGAGCGCATCGAGCCGCGCACGCGCAACGATGCCCACCGGCTGATCGAGGAGGCGATGCTGGCGGCCAACGTCTGCGCCGCCGAGTTCATCGCCACCCACCGCCATCCGGCGCTGTACCGCGTGCACGAACGGCCGTCGGCGGACAAGCTCGAGACCCTGCGCGAGTACCTCAAGGCGCTGGGCGTCGGGGTGACGATCGGCGACGAGCCCACCCCGCGCGACTTTCAGGCGATTTCCAAGGCGACCGCGGACCGCCCGGACGCGCCGCAGATCCACCAGATGCTGCTGCGTTCGATGCAGCAGGCGATGTATTCGCCGCACAACGTGGGGCACTTTGGCCTCGCGTTCGAGGCCTACACCCACTTCACGAGCCCGATCCGCCGCTACCCGGACCTGCTCGTGCACCGCGTCATCAAGGCGATCCTGAAAGGCGAGCGCTACCACCTGCCGGTGTTGCCGACACCGGGCGAGGCGCAGGCCAAGCTGGCCAAGCGGCTGGAGGAACGCGGCGCGTCCGACGCAATGAAGCGCACGCGCGGTCGGCCGTCGAACGAGATTCTCGGGTGGGAGGCGGCAGGCCTGCACTGCAGCGCCAACGAGCGCCGCGCCGACGAGGCCAGCCGCGACGTCGAGGCGTGGCTCAAGTGCAAGTACATGCGCGAGCGCCTGGGCGAGGAGTTCACGGGCACCGTCACCGCGGTCACGAGCTTCGGCCTGTTCGTCACGCTCGACGCCCTGTACGTCGAGGGCCTGGTGCACATCACCGAGCTGGGCGGCGAGTATTTCCGCTACGACGAGCGCCGGCAGGAGCTGCGCGGCGAGCGCACCGGCGTGCGCTATACCCTCGGCTCCAAGGTGGCGGTGCAGGTCAGCCGCGTCGATCTGGACGGCCGCCGCATCGACTTCCGCCTGGTGACCGACCCGGCGCAGGAGCGCGGCACGGAGCGGACCGCGGGCGATGACGAGCGCGGCGAATCCGCGCCCCGGCGGCGCACCCGCCCCGCCGGGGCGGGCAAAAAGGGCGGCCGTCCGGCGTCGGGTGGGGTACCATCGACATCTGCCGGGCGTTCGGCCCGGCGCGCGCGGCCCCGGCGCAACTGACCAGCGGGGCCACGAACCGCGTCCCCCTCGTCGGCCATGCGCATTCTGCAGTTCCTGCTCGATACCGTTTTTTTCATCCTGGTCGGTGCCGCGCTGCTGCGCGGGTGGATGAACACCCGGCGGCTGCGCATGGCGTCGCAGCCCGGCCCATTCGTGATCGCGGTGACCGACTGGATCGTGCAGCCCGTGCGCCGCACCCTGCCGCGCGTGTGGGCGCAGGCCAACGTGGATTGGGGCAGCTTCGTTGCGGCCGTGCTGCTGGCGCTGGCCTATGCGGGGTGTGTGCACCTGCTGTGGGGCGGGGCGCTGCCGGACGCGCCGTCGCTGGGTTTTCTCGTGACGGTGCCGGTACTGGCGCTGCAATGGCTGCTGCGCACCGCGCTGCAGGGGCTGATGCTGCTGATGCTGCTGCTGGCGGTGCTGACGTGGGTGCAGCCGTTTTCGCCGTTGATTGGCAGCCTCGGGCGGCTGCTGGAGCCGCTGCTGGCGCCGATGCGCCGCCTCATCCCCACGATCGGCGGCGTGGACCTGTCAATCCTCGTGTGGCTGATCCTGCTGCAGGTGGGGTTGATGCTGCTGGGATGAGCGGGCCGAGGAGCGTTGCATCACCGCGCCCAAGGGCGCGCAGTTTTGGCCCCGTCGCGCTTTTTCCTGTCGCGCGGTGACGCCTTTTCTGCGCAGCGCGCGGGGGCCTGGCCTCCGTTTCGGCGTTCGTTCACATCACGCTGTCGAACAGCAGCACGTCCACGGCGTCGCCCGGGGCCACCGATCCCTGATCGTGCCCGAGGACGATGAGGGCGTTGGCCTCGACCATCGAGCGCAGCACGCCCGAGCCCTGCTGTCCGGTGGTGCGCACCTGCAGCGTGCCGTCCGCGGTGCGCGTGACGATGCCGCGCTGGTATTCGGTGCGGCCGGGTTTTTTGCGGATCGCCTCCGTGCTGTGCGCGCGCAGCCGCAGCGGTTCGGTCTCGCGCAGGCCCATCATGCGCAGCAGCGCGGGCCGCACGAAGACGAGGAAAGTCACCATCACCGCCACCGGGTTGCCCGGCAGGCCGAACAGGATCGGGGCGCGGCCGCTGCCGTCGTCGCGCAGCCGGCCCACCGCCATCGGTCGGCCCGGGCGCATCGCGATGCGCCAGAACACCACGTCGCCAAGCCGGCGCATCATCGCCTTGGTGTGGTCGGCCTCGCCCATGCTGACGCCGCCGCTGGTGATGACGGCGTCGGCCCGCTGGGCGGCGTCGCGCAACGCCGCTTCCAGCGCCGCCGGGTCGTCGCGCACGACGCCCAAGTCGACCACCTCCACCCCCAGCCGGCGCAGCAGGCCGGTGATGGTGTAGCGGTTGCTGTCGTAAATCGCACCTTCGCGCAGCGGCTCTCCCAGCGAGAGCACCTCGTCGCCGGTGGAGAAATACGCGACGCGCAGGCGCCGCACCACGTTCACCCGGGCGATGCCAAGGCTGGCGATCAGGCCGAGCGCCGCCGGCGTCAGGCGCGTGCCCGCGTGCAGGGCCGCTCGGCCGGCCATCAGGTCTTCCCCGCGCAGCCGGCGGTTGTCCCCGGGACGCACGACGCCGGCGGGAATGGCGACCGTAGCATCCCCTGCCGCGCGCACGAACTCGACCGGCGCGACGGTATCGAGCCCCTCGGGCATCACGGCGCCGGTCATGATGCGCACGCACGCGTCGTCGGGGACGGGTTGCGTCCAGCGCGCATCACCGGCGTAGCACGTGCCCACGACGCGCAGCACGGTCTCGCCGGTGGCGGCCAGCGCCGCACCTCGCAGCGCGTAGCCGTCCATCGCGGCGTTGTCGTGCGGCGGCACGTCGATCGGGGAGATGACGTCGGTCGCCAGCACGCGGTCCAGCGCATCCGGCACCGCCACGGTTTCATGGTCGGGGAGGGGGCGCGCGAGACGGGCGAGGAAGGCCGTGACGGCGTCGGCGGAGAGGGACTGGGGGTCGTAGCCTTGCAGCTCGGCGGCGATCTGGTCGAGGGTCGGATGGGTCATGCCAGGCGGGTGGCGGCGCAGGCGCGCGCGTCAGCGTGACGCCGCGGGCGCATCCTGCAGCGCGCGCAGTTCTTCCAGAGTGTTGACGTTGGCAAACGCCAGCGGGTCGTCGTCCGGGCGGTCGAACGGCACGATGACGCACCGATGGCGCGCGGTCCAGGCGTCGATTTTGCGCCCACCGTCGTGCAGAAAGCGCGTGAGGCTCTCCAGCAGGTGCGTGCCCAGCAGGCAAAACACCGGCTGCGGCCGCACCTGTCCATCGGGTTCCGGCGCGGCGGCCATCGCGAGGTCGGCGCCGTGTTCGATCACCGCGCGGCACAGCCGATCCGCCAGGTCCAGCGGCAATCGCGGCGAATCGCACGGCACCGTCAGCAGGTGGGGCGTCTCGCAGTGGGTCAGCGCGGTGAGCATCCCCGCCAGCGGGCCGGCGTAGTCCGGGAGTTCGTCCGGCCACACCGGCACGCCAAAGCCCTCGTACGCACCGAGGTGGCGGTTGGCGTTGATCATGCAGTCGCCGATCCAGCCGCCGCGCTGGCGCTGCAGCCGCAGCAGGGCGTGCAGGGCGAGCGGCGCCCCCTGAAACGGTTGCAGCCCCTTGTCGACGCCGCCCATGCGGCTGCCGCGCCCACCGGCGAGCACCACACCCGTCACCCCGCCCGGTTGCGGCAGTGGCCGCTGCTCGATCGCGCTCGGGTCGTCTCCCATCGCGTGCACGGTGCTCACCCTCCGATGTAGCTCATTTCGATGCGACGCGCGGACTGGCGGGTTTCCGGCGGCAGGCTGGCACGCAGCTCGGAATAGCGGTCGGCGCGCCCCTGCCAGATGGCCGCGATCGACGCGGCGATCTCGTCGTCACTCGCGCCGCCGCGCAGCAGCTCCCGCAGGTCGTACCCCCGATCGGCAAACAGGCACAGGTACACCTTGCCCTCGGTGGACAGGCGCGCGCGGTTGCAGTCGCGGCAGAACGCCTGCGTGACGCTGCTGATGAAGCCGACCTCGCCCAGCGCCGGGTCGTGGCGCCCGTCGGGCCCGGCGTATCCCCAGCGCTCCGCCGTCTCGCCGGGGGCGCTCGGCTCCAGCGGCACGAGGGGGAACTCGCGCTGCACGCGCGCGAGCGCCTCGGCGCTGGGCAGCACCTCGTCCATGCACCAGCCGTTGGTCGCCCCGACGTCCATGTACTCGATGAAGCGCAGCACGATGCCCGTGCCGCGGAAATGGCGCGCCATCGGGAGGATCTGGTCGTCGTTGGTGCCGCGCTTGACGACCATGTTGACCTTGATCGGGCCCAGGCCCACCGCCTGCGCCTCGGCGATGCCGTCGAGCACCTCACCCACCGGAAAGCCGACGTCGTTCATGCGCTGAAACACGGCGTCGTCCAGCCCGTCGAGGCTCACCGTCACGCGCCGCAGCCCGGCGTCGCGCAGCAGGCGGGCTTTGCGCTTGAGCAGGCTGCCGTTGGTGGTCAGCGTCAGGTCCAGCTCGGCGCCGTCGGGCGTGCGCAGCGCGGCGAGCTGCTCGATGAGCCGCTCGAGGTTTTTGCGCAGCAGCGGCTCGCCGCCGGTCAGGCGGATCTTGCGCACCCCGTGTGCGACGAACAGGCGCGCCAGCCGCGTGATTTCCTCGAACGTCAGCAGCGCCGCGTGGGGCAGGTAGGGGTAGTCCTTGCCGAACACCTCCTTGGGCATGCAGTAGCTGCAGCGGAAGTTGCAGCGGTCCGTCACGCTGATGCGCAGATCGCGCAGCGGCCGCTGCAGCCGGTCGAGCACGCGCCCGCTGGGCGCGATCGGGACCGCTGGCCGGGGGGCGCGCAGCGCCGTGATGCGCTGATCGACCAGAGGGATGACGCGTTCGGACATGTGCGCTAGAGTAGCAGAGGACGACCGGTCCCGGCCGAAGCAGGGGCCGCCTTTGGGGTTTTTTCGGGTATCGCCCGTCCGGGTGCAGACCGGGCGGCGTCCGGGAAAGGGAAACCGGGCGTCGTTCGGGCAGGAGAGGATGCGATGCGGCGCAGACAGTGGATCGCCGGCGTGGGTTGGGGGTTGGTGGGATGGCGCGCGGCCGGGGCTCAGCCGGCGGACGCCGCCGCGGCGGAAGCGAAGGCGCCGCCACTGCCGGCGCTGGGGGTGCCGTGGCCGGTGCCGGCGATGACGCGACTGGACGGGACGCGCTTCGAGCCTGCGCACGCCGAGGGCAAGGTGCTGGTGCTCTACTGGTGGGCGAGCACCTGCCCGTTCTGCGCGGTCACCAGCCCGCACGTGGAGCGCTTCTGGCGCACGCACGCCGCGCGGCCCGGGTGGATGCTGCTGACGCTGTCGATCGACCGCACTCTCCAGGCCGCGCAGCAATACCTGCAGCAGCGCGGCTACACCTTCCCCTGCGCGTGGGTGACGCCCGAGGTCCAGCGCGCGATGCCCAAGCCCAAGGGGCTGCCGATCACCCTCGTGCGTGACCGCGACGGCCGCATCGTGATGGCCGAACGCGGTCAGCTGTTTCCCGAGGACGTCGACGCCATCGCGAATTGGCTGTGATCACTTTACACGACTCCGCTGAGCCTCCGGGCACGTGGTGGTTTCACCGTAGAATCCAAGACAGTTCCGAATGTTGAAAGGAGAAATGAGGTATGTCGCTGCATCTGGTTACTCCAGGCACCAAGGTTCCCGATGTATTCAATGTCATCATCGAAATCTCGATGAACGGTGAACCGATCAAGTACGAGGTCGACAAGGCCTCGGGCGCGATCTTCGTCGACCGCTTCATGAACACCGCGATGCACTACCCGACCAACTACGGGTACGTGCCCAAGACCATCGCCGGCGACGGCGATCCGGTGGACGTGCTGGTCATCACGCCGGTGCCGCTGCCGCCGGGCGTCGTGGTGCCGTGCCGGGCGCTCGGCATCCTGAAGATGGAGGACGAAGCTGGCGTGGACGGCAAGGTGCTGGCCGTGCCGACCGACAAGGTCCTGCCGCTGTATGCACGCTGGAAGTCGTACGAGGACGTGAGCCCCGGGGTCCTGAAGACGATCGAGCACTTCTTCGAGCACTACAAGGACCTCGACCCTGGCAAGTGGGTCAAGGTGCTGGGCTGGGGGTCGCTCGAAGAGGCGCGGCAGGAAATCCTCGCCGGCGTCGAGAACTACCGCCGCTCGCAGGGCGCCTGACGATAGGGCGAGTGCGCGGACAGCGCGGCGCGGTAGTCTTGCAGCGCCGCGCGTTCGCGCGCCAGGTAGTCGCCAATCGCGTCGGCGAATGCCGGGTGCGCCAGCCAGTGACGGCTGGGCACCGCCGTGGGCAGCAACGCCCGCGCCATCTTGTGCTCCCCCTGTGCGCCCCCCTCGAAGCGCTGCACACCGTGCGCGATGCACCACGCCAGCGGCTGGTAATAGCACAGCTCGAAGTGCAGGCAGTCCACGCGCTTGAGCGCTCCCCAGTAGCGGCCGTATGCCACGGTCGGTGATGCGCCGCCGTCGCTGAGCGCGACGAGGCTGGCGGCGATCGGCGCGCCGCCGCCGTAGCGGGCGATGAACATCAGCCAGTGGTCGGGCAGCGCCTGCCCCACGGTGCGAAAGAAGGCTTCGTTGAGGTAAGGCGGGTTGCCGTGCTCGCGGTAGGTCTGCGTGTAGCAGCGCGTGAAAAACGCCCAGTCCGCCTCGCCGATCGCCGCGCCACGCCGTGCCTCGATCGTCACGCCCGCGGCGGCGACTTTGCGCCGCTCCTGCCGGATTTTTTTGCGCTTGTCCTGGCTGAGGCTGGACAGAAAATCCTCCCAGTCCGTGAACGCCGTGCCGCGTTGCGGGTGGCGGTTGTGCCAGTGGAACTGCACCGTCTCGCGCGCCAGCAGCCCCTCGCCATCGGCGCAGTGCATGTCGGCGTCCGTTCCCAGCAGGATGTGCAGCGACGACCAGCCCCGCTCGCGGGCGTGGTCGAGCAGCGCGCGCAGCAGCGCCGTTCGCGAACCCTTGTTGCGCGCCAGCAGCCGCGGCCCCGCCACCGGCGTGAAGGGCACGGCGACCACGCCCTTGGGGTAGTAGCGCAGCCCGTGGCGGTGGTGCGCCTCCGCCCACGCCCAGTCGAACACGTACTCCCCGTACGAATGCGTCTTTGCGTACAGCGGCGCCGCCGCCACCAGGGCGCCGTCCGCGCGGTTCCACAGCGTCACCCAATGGGGCGCCCAGCCGGTGGTGGCCGTGGCGCAGCCGCTGGCATGCAGCGCCGCCAAATACGCGTGGCGCAGGAACGGCCCGCAGGCGCCGCCGCCCGGCTGGGCCTGCAGCAGGGCGTCCCACGCCGTGGCCGGCACCTCCCGCGGGTCGTGTACGACCCGGGTGAGATAATCCGCGCTTTCAGGAGACGTCGGGGCATCCATGGCGATCAGGATCGGGGTGGCGCAGTGCAATTTCGTGGTGGGCGACCTGGCCGGCAACGCCCGACGCATCGTCGAGGCCGCGCGCGCCGCTCATGCGCAGGGGGTGCACGTGCTGCTCACGCCCGAGCTCGCGATTTGCGGCTACGCGGCGGAGGATTTGTTCCTGCGGCCGGCGTTCGTCGCCGCCTGCGATGATGCCGTGCAATCGATCGCCGCGCAGACGGCCGATCTGGATGACCTACACATCGTGGTGGGTCAGCCGCTGCCCGCGCCTGTGGGGGCGGACGCCGGGCACGGGCGCAGTGTCGGGCGCACGCCATGCCGCAACGCGGCCAGCGTGCTGTGCGGTGGGCGGATCACGCACCGGTACGCCAAACGCGAACTGCCCAATTACCAGGTGTTCGACGAGCGGCGCTACTTCGTCCCCGGCGATACCCCCTGTGTGTTCGACGTCGTCGCGGACGGGCGCACGCACCGCGTGGGGCTGTTGATCTGCGAGGATGCGTGGTACGCGCAGCCGGCGCGGGAAACGGCGCAGGCCGGCGCCGAGGTGCTGTGCGTCATCAACGCGTCGCCGTTTCACATCGGCAAGGGCGACGAGCGCGAGCGCGCGATGCGCGAGCGCGTGCGCGAGACCGGGCTGCCGCTGGTGTACGCGCACCTGGTCGGCGGGCAGGACGAGATCGTCTTCGAAGGGCGCAGCTTTGCGCTCGACCGCGACGGCGCAGTCGCCGCGCGGGCACCGGGCTTCGTGGAGGATCTGCTCGTCGTCGATGTCGAAGCGGGCGCGGGGGCGGGGAGGGTGCACGGGCCGCTCGCTCCGCAGGGCGGAACGGAAGCGGATTTGTGGCACGCGCTCGTGCTCGGCACGCGCGACTACGTGGAGAAGAACGGCTTTCCCGGCGCGATCATCGGCCTGTCGGGGGGGGTCGACTCGGCGCTCGTGCTGGCCGTGGCGGTCGATGCCCTCGGGCCGCAGCGCGTGCGCGCGGTGATGATGCCCTCGCCCTACACGGCCGACATCTCGTGGATGGATGCGCGCGACATGGCGGCGCGCCTGGGCGTGCGCTACGACGAAATCCCGATCGGGCCGATCTTCGAGCGGTTCCTCGACACGCTACAGCCGCTGTTCGCAGGGCGCGGCCCCGACACGACGGAAGAAAACCTGCAGGCCCGCATTCGCGGCACGCTGCTGATGGCGCTGTCCAACAAGTTCGGCGACATCGTGCTGACCACGGGCAACAAGAGCGAGATGGCCACCGGCTACTGCACGCTCTACGGCGACATGGCCGGTGGTTTCGCGGTCATCAAGGACGTGACCAAGACGTGGGTCTGGCGACTGGCGCGCTGGCGCAACGCCCACGATCCGTACGGCCGCGGGGCCAACCCGATCCCGGAGCGCATCATCACCCGGCCGCCCAGCGCCGAGCTGCGGCCGGACCAGAAGGACCAGGACACGCTGCCGCCCTACGACGTGCTCGACGCCATCATCGAGCGTTACATGGAAAACGACCGCAGCCCCGCCGAGATCATCGCCGAAGGGTATCCGGCGGCGGCCGTGGAGCAGGTGGTGCGGCTGATTCGCGTGAACGAGTACAAGCGCCGCCAGGCGCCGGTGGGCATCCGCGTCACGCACCGCAGCTTTGGCAAGGACTGGCGTTACCCCAACACCAACCGCTGGCGGGGGTGACCGGTGGCGGTGCGTCGGGGCGGTGTGATGGCGTTATGGCGTGATGCCCCCGCAGCGCACGCGGGCGGTCGTGTGGTAGATTCGCCCGATCGCCCCGTGCCGGGGCCCGGTGTCGTGTCCCCTTTTGCTTTCCGGAGTCGTTGCGCATGAAGCAGATCACCGCCATCATCAAACCGTTCAAGCTGGAGGAAGTGCGTGAGGCACTGGCCGAGCAGGGCGTGACGGGGTTGACGGTGACCGAGGTCAAAGGGTTCGGCCGCCAAAAGGGCCACACCGAGCTCTACCGCGGCGCCGAATACGTGGTCGATTTCTTGCCCAAGGTGCGCATCGACGTGGTGGTGCGCGACGGCGACGTCGACCGCTGTGTCGATGCGATCGTGCGCGCGGCGCGCACGGGCAAGATCGGTGACGGCAAGATTTTCGTCACGCCGGTGGAAAAGGTCATCCGCATCCGCACCGGCGAAGAGGACGACGCCGCGGTCTGAGCCGCGTGCGCGTCGCGTTCAGATCCCGCGCAGATCGGCCGGCGGCGCCCAGCCGGCCGCTTCCACCAGCCGCGGCAGCAGCGTCGCCGGATCGTCTCCGACCGTGACCAGCGTGCGCTGCCAGTCGCTGACGAACCCGGCGTTCGTCGTGTGCGCGAGGAAGGCGAGCAGCCCGTCGTAGTAGCCGGCGGTGTTGAGCAGCCCGATCGGCTTGTCGTGGTAGCCCAGCTGGCGCCACGTCCACACCTCGAACAACTCCTCCAGTGTGCCCAGGCCGCCCGGCAGCGCAAGGAAGGCGTCCGCACGCTCGGCCATCAGGCGCTTGCGCTGGTGCATGTCCGGCACGATGTGCAGCTCGGTGCAGTCGCGCTTGGCGAATTCCCGCGCCACCAGCGCCTGCGGGATGATGCCGACCACGCGCCCGCCTGCCGCCAGCGTCGCGTCGGCGACGCGCCCCATCAGCCCCGCGTTGCCGCCGCCGTACACGAGCTGGCCCCCGTGCCGCCCGATCCAGTGCCCGACCGATTCCGCCACGGCGGCGAAGCGCGCGTCGGCCCCGGGGCGGGAGCCGCAGTAGACGCACAGCGAAAAGGCGGGCGCTGGCGTGCTCATCGCGATCCTTCAACGCCGCGTGGGCCCGTGGCCGCGCGAGCGGCCGTTGCGCGGCTGTCGATGAGGCGCGTGCCCGCCAGCGCATCGTGCCAGAACTGCCGCTGCGGGTGAAAGCGCGCAAGCAGCGCCCACACGGCGATCCAGCCGCCCAGCAGCACCGCCACCTCCACCGCCGGCAGCGCGAACCACTCACGCGCCGCCAGTGGCGGCAGAAACCACAGCCACGCAAGCACATAGCGCCACAACGCCCGCGCCTGCGTCAGTGGCCGCCCAAACCGATCGACCACGCGGATGTGCCACGTCTTCATCGCGAGCGTCTGGCCCTTGTGCCAGAACCACGTGAAGTAGATGCCCAACACAACGAACAGGAACGCCTGCTGGGCGTGGCGGTTGTCCAGCGCGTGCCGCGTCTGCGTCAGCGCGGAAAACAGGTAGCCGGCGATGAACACCACGCCAAAGAGCAGCACCCCTTCGTAGAGCCAGCAGGCCATGCGCCGCGGCAGTGACGGGGCCGTCGGATCGAAAGCAGAAGGGCGAGCGTCCGGTGTCGAGGGCATGCGGTCGAGCGATCCAGGCGTGGTACGGATCGTGTGCGTGGGTGACTCCATCGGGGGCTGACATCCGCGGCGCGGCCGTCACGTGGCGACTGTGCCGGGTAAGAAGCGCATTGTCGCACGGGCGCCCGTGCGCAAAATTTCCCGTCGCCGGTTCCGATTCCCATGTTGCAGTGCCATAATGCGGCTTGGTATTCACCCTTGCCAGCCCGAAACGGGTCAAGGTCGCGGATCGACCGCCATGGCCTTGGCCTCAAGTCCCAAAGCCGTCCCACAAGGACGCGACCGAGGGGCACCGGAGGTTTTTCGTCAGAGAAATACTGAAAGGTTGACCGACATGGACATCCACAAAGCCGAAGTTGCCTCGGCGGCCGCTGCCGCAGGCCAGACCCCGCCCGTCGAATTGATGGGGGCCGACATTCTCGTGCGCTGCCTGCAGGCCGAAGGCGTCAAGTACATCTGGGGTTACCCCGGCGGCGCGGTGCTCTACATTTACGACGCGCTGTACAAGCAGGACACGATCCAGCACGTGCTCGTGCGGCACGAGCAGGCGGCGGTGCACGCGGCAGACGGCTACGCCCGCGCCACCGGCGAAGTCGGCGTCGCGCTCGTCACCAGCGGCCCCGGCGTCACCAACGCAATCACCGGGATCGCCACCGCTTACATGGACTCGATCCCGATGGTGATCATCACCGGCCAGGTGCCCACCGCCGCCATCGGACAGGACGCGTTCCAGGAGTGCGATACGGTCGGCATCACGCGCCCGATCGTCAAGCACAACTTCCTCGTCAAAGATGTGCGCGACCTGGCGCTGACGATCAAGAAGGCGTTCCACATCGCCCGCACCGGTCGCCCGGGACCGGTGGTGGTCGACATCCCGAAGGACGTGTCGTTCAAGAAGACCGCGTTCACCGGGTACCCGGAGAGCGTCACGATGCGCTCGTACAACCCGGTGCGCAAGGGGCACGGCGGACAGATTCGCAAGGCGCTGCAACTGCTGCTCAACGCCAAGCGCCCGTACATCTACACCGGCGGCGGCGTGATCCTGGGCAATGCGGTGGGCGAGCTGCGCCAGCTCGTCGACCTGCTCAACTTCCCCGTCACCAACACACTGATGGGGCTGGGGGCGTTTCCAGCGACGGACCGGCGCTTCCTCGGCATGCTCGGCATGCACGGCACGTACGAGGCCAACAACGCGATGCAGAACTGCGACGTGCTGCTCGCGGTGGGGGCGCGCTTCGACGACCGCGTCATCGGCAACCCGCGGCACTTTGCGCAGAACGAACGCAAGATCATCCACATCGACATCGACCCGTCGAGCATCTCCAAGCGCGTCAAGGTCGACGTGCCGATCGTCGGTGACGTCAAGGACGTGCTCACCGAGCTGATCGCGATGCTGCGCGAGACGCCGGCCCGCCCCGACGAAAAGGCGCTGGCCGCCTGGTGGCAAACGATCGAGGGCTGGCGCGCGCGCGACTGCCTGAAATACGACCGCGACAACACCGAGGTGATCAAGCCCCAGATGGTCATCGAGACGCTGTGGAAGATGACGCGCGACGTCGAGGCCTATATCACCTCCGACGTCGGCCAGCACCAGATGTGGGCGGCGCAGTTCTACAAGTTCGACCAGCCGCGGCGCTGGATCAACTCCGGCGGCCTGGGCACGATGGGCGTGGGGATCCCCTACGCGATGGGCATCAAGCTCGCCAAGCCCGACGCCGAGGTGTACTGCGTCACCGGCGAGGGCTCGGTGCAGATGTGCATCCAGGAGCTTTCCACCTGCTTGCAGTACAACACGCCGATCAAAATCCTCTCGCTCAACAACCGCTACCTCGGCATGGTGCGGCAGTGGCAGGAGATCGAGTACTCCGGTCGCTACAGCCACTCGTACATGGACGCGCTGCCCAACTTCGTCAAGCTCGCGGAGGCGTATGGGCACGTGGGCATCCTGGTCGAGCGGCCGCAGGACGTCGAGCCCGCGCTGCGCGAGGCGCGGCGGTTGAAGGACCGCACGGTCTTCATCGACTTCCGCACCGACCCGACCGAGAACGTCTGGCCGATGGTCCAGGCGGGCAAGGGCATCACGGAGATGCTGCTCGGCAGCGAAGACCTGTGACCGTCGCGCCGGGCGGTCGATATACCGCCCGGTGTTTTTCCGAGGAATCTATCGCCTGCCAAGCTCGCACCTTACCGGGTGCGGGGGAGGGCAGCGAAAAGAGGAATCCACCCCATGAGACACATCATCGCCGTATTGCTCGAAAACGAAGCGGGGGCGCTGTCCCGCGTGGTCGGGCTGTTTTCCGCGCGGGGCTACAACATCGAGTCGCTGACCGTGGCCCCGACCGAGGACCCGTCGCTGTCGCGCATGACGATCCAGACCACCGGGTCGGACGACATCATCGAGCAGATCACCAAACACCTCAACCGGCTCATCGAGGTCGTCAAGGTCGTGGACCTGACCGAGGGGGCCTACACCGAGCGCGAGCTGATGCTCGTCAAAGTGCGCGCGGTCGGCAAGGAGCGCGAGGAGATGAAGCGCATGGCCGACATCTTCCGTGGCCGCATCATCGACGTCACCGACAAGAGCTACACGATCGAGCTCACCGGCGACCAGGCCAAGAACGACGCCTTTTTGCAGGCGATCGACCGCAGCGCGATCCTGGAGACGGTGCGCACCGGTGCCTGCGGCATCGGCCGCGGCGAACGCATCCTGCGCGTCTGATCCCTTCCTCACCCCCTTTCCCCTCTGAACCCGGAGCGATCCCCATGAAAGTGTTTTACGACAAGGACTGTGACCTGAGCCTCATCAAGGGCAAGACCGTGGCCATCATCGGCTACGGCAGCCAGGGGCACGCGCACGCGCAAAACCTCAACGACAGCGGCGTCAAGGTCATCGTCGGTTTGCGCCGTGGCGGCGCGTCGTGGACCAAGGCCGAGAAGGCCGGCCTGACGGTGATGGAAGTGGCCGACGCGGTGCGCGCGGCCGACGTGGTGATGATCCTGCTGCCGGACGAGCAGATCGCCGACGTCTACAAGACCCAGGTCGAGCCCAACATCCGCCAGGGCGCGTCGCTGGCGTTTGCGCACGGCTTCAACGTGCACTATAACCAGGTGGTGCCGCGCGCGGACCTCGACGTGTGGATGGTCGCGCCCAAGGCACCCGGCCACACGGTGCGCTCCACCTATCTGCAGGGCGGCGGCGTGCCGCACCTCGTGGCCGTGCACCAGGACAAGAGCGGCAAGGCGCGCGATCTGGCGCTGAGCTACGCGATGGCCAACGGCGGGGGCAAAGCCGGCATCATCGAGACCACCTTCAAGGAAGAGACCGAGACCGACCTGTTCGGTGAGCAGGCCGTGCTGTGCGGCGGTGCGGTGGAGCTGGTCAAGATGGGCTTCGAGACGCTGGTCGAGGCTGGCTATGCGCCCGAGATGGCTTATTTCGAATGCCTGCACGAGCTCAAGCTGATCGTCGACCTGATGTACGAGGGCGGCATCGCCAACATGAACTACTCGATCTCCAACAACGCGGAGTTCGGCGAGTACGTGACCGGCCCCGAGGTGATCAACGAGGAGTCGCGCAAGGCCATGCGCAAGGCGCTGCAGCGCATCCAGAACGGCGAGTACGCGAAGATGTTCATCCTGGAAGGCCGCACCGGCTACCCGAGCATGACGGCGCGCCGTCGCAACCTGGCCGAGCACCCGATCGAGCAGGTCGGTGCCAAGCTGCGCGCGATGATGCCTTGGATCGCGAAGAACAAGCTGGTGGACCAGACCCGCAACTGATCGGACGTGCCCGATCGGCCGCTCCACCGGCAGGTGGGGCGGCAGCGCCCGCTGGTGGTGGAACCCCGCGCCGGCGGGCGTTGTGTTTTCGCGCACGGCGTACACTTGCGCCCCGGGCGCCCCTGCGCGGGGCGCGAACCACGCAGCATTCGAACGAGTCATGCACGACGGAACCGAGACGTACGCGGCGCCGGAGCCGCCCCGCCGCCCCAAGGGCATCTACGTCCTGCCCAACCTGGTGACGCTGGCGGCGCTCTTTGGCGGCTTCTACGCCATCGTGATGGCGATGAACGGGCGTTACGACCTGGCGACGACGGGGATTTTCGTCGCGATGGTGCTCGACAGCCTCGACGGGCGCATCGCGCGGCTGACGCACACACAAAGCGCCTTTGGCGAGCAGATGGACTCGCTGTCGGACATGGTGTCGTTCGGCGCGGCCCCGGCGCTGGTGGCGTACGAGTGGGCGCTGCGGGATTTGGGGCGCTGGGGGTGGATCGCGGCGTTCGTCTATTGCGCCTGCGCGGCGCTGCGGCTCGCGCGCTTCAACGTCAACACGCATGTGGTGGACAAGCGCTACTTTCAGGGGTTGCCGTCGCCCGCGGCCGCGGCGCTGGTGGCGGGCTTCATCTGGCTGGCCACCGACGCCGGGCTGGACGGCGACGGGCTGCAGTGGGTGCTGTTCGTGCTGACGCTGTACGCCGGCTTGACGATGGTCACCAACGTGCCGTTTTACAGTTTCAAGGACCTGAGCCTCAAAAAGAGCGTGCCGTTTGCCACGCTGGTGCTGATCGCGCTGGGCATCGCGGTCATCAACATCCACCCGCCGGTGGTGCTGTTTCTGTTGTTCGTGTTTTATGGCGTGTCGGGTTACGTGGTGTACGCGGTGCGCAAGGCCAAGGGGCGCCCCGTCAGTGTCGTGAGCACCTCCACCGACGAGCCGGACGAGCGCGGCTTGCACGAGTGACGGCGCGCACGGGACGCCAGCGTCCGAAAGCGCCCGGGCGCGCGCCGCTATGGCGGCGATCACGGCCGGCTATCGCGCCCCGTGGCGGGTTTGTGTTACATTGCAGCGCATGAGACGCGACGCGCTGCGCCTACTTCTCCTACCGCACGGCGGGCAGGTGGTGTAGCGCGCGTTGCTCGATTCCACGGCCCGCATGCCCCCCGCTGCGGGCCGTTTGTTTTGCCGGTGGTGCAGCGCGTGGGAGGGCCGGTTGCCAACACCGCAGGAGTTCGCCATGACCGACAAGCTCATCATTTTCGACACCACGTTGCGCGACGGCGAGCAGTCGCCCGGCGCCTCGATGACCAAGGAAGAGAAGCTGCGCATCGCGCGCCAGCTCGAGCGGCTGCGCGTGGACGTGATCGAGGCGGGCTTCGCGGCCAGCTCCAACGGCGACTTCGAGGCGGTGAAGGCGATCGCCGACGCGATCAAGGACTCCACGGTCTGTTCGCTGGCGCGGGCCAACGACCGCGACATCGCGCGCGCGGCGGAGGCGCTGCGCGGCGCCAACCGCGCGCGCATCCACACCTTCATCGCGACGTCGCCGCTGCACATGGAAAAGAAGCTGCGCATGACGCCGGATCAGGTGTACGAGCAGGCGCGGCTGGCGGTGCGGTTTGCGCGCAACCTGTGCCCGGACGTCGAATTCAGCCCCGAGGACGGCTACCGCAGCGAGATCGACTTCCTCTGCCGCGTGCTGGAGGCGGTGATCGACGAGGGGGCCACCACGATCAACATCCCGGACACGGTCGGCTACGCCGTGCCGGAGCTGTACGGCCATTTCATCAAGACGCTGCGCGAGCGCATCCCCAACTCCGACAAAGCCATCTGGAGCGTGCACTGCCACAATGACCTCGGCATGGCGGTGGCCAACTCGCTCGCGGGCGTCAAGATCGGCGGCGCGCGTCAGGTCGAGTGCACGATCAACGGGCTGGGCGAGCGCGCCGGCAACTGCGCGCTGGAAGAGGTCGTGATGGCCGTCAAGACGCGGCGCGACTACTTCGGGCTGGAGGTGGGCATCGACACGACGCAGATCGTGCCGGCGAGCCGCCTGGTCAGCCAAACCACAGGCTTCGTCGTGCAGCCGAACAAGGCGGTCGTCGGGGCCAATGCGTTCGCGCACGCCAGCGGTATCCACCAGGACGGTGTGCTCAAGGCGCGCGACACCTACGAGATCATGCGCGCCGAGGACGTGGGCTGGAGCACGAACAAGATCGTGCTCGGCAAGCTCTCGGGCCGCAACGCGTTCAAGCAGCGGCTGCAGGAGCTGGGCATCGTGATGGAGTCCGAAACCGAGCTCAACACGGCGTTTGCGAAGTTCAAGGAGCTCGCCGACCGCAAGGCGGAGATCTTCGACGAGGACATCATCGCGCTGGTCAGCGACGAGAGCGTCACCCCGGAGCGCGAGCGCTACGGCCTGGTGTCGCTGTCGCAGCACTCGGAGACGGGCGAGCGGCCGCACGCACGCGTCGTCTTCACGATCGACGGCAAGGAATACGTGGGCGAAGCCGACGGCAACGGCCCGGTGGACGCGTCGATCAAGGCGATCGAGTCGCACGTCAAGAGCGGCGCGGAGCTGCTGCTGTACTCGGTCAACGCCATCACCAGCGGCTCGACCGAGTCGCAAGGCGAGGTGACGATCCGCCTGCAGCACGGCGGCCGCGTGGTCAACGGCGTGGGGGCGGATCCCGACATCGTCGTCGCGTCGGCCAAGGCGTACCTCTCGGCGTTGACCAAGCTGCACAGCCAGGTGGACCGCGTCGCGGCGCAGGGCTGACGGGCCGCGTCCGCCGCGCACACGCCGAGCCGGTGGCGCGTGGGCGACAGTGTTCGCAACCATCTTCAAAAAAAGCGGCTAAGCGGCTGACGCGGTGCGCCATTTTCGCGGTGAGCGCCGTATACTGCAGCTTTCGGTTCAAGCTGCATGCGGATAGACACCATGATCAAGGCGATGCAGTGGGGCGCACGGGCCGTGGCCGTGGCGCTGCTGGGGTGGGGGCTGGCCCTGCCGCCGTCGGTGGGCGAGGCGCACGCCGCGCCCACCATCCGCGCCGCCGAGCGCGCCAAGAACGCCAAGCCGGCGCAAGCGAACAAGCGGCCCCAGGCCAAGAAACGCGTCAGCGCCCAGCAGCGGCGCTCCGTCAAAGTCAGCGCCAAACAGCGGCGCGCCCTCAAAGCCAAAGCGGGGGCGGTGAAGGCGCCGGTCGTGGCCGCCGAGCGGACGCGCGTCGCGTCGGTTGCGTGGGCGCCGCAACCCCGCGTGCCCACCATGCTCGACGGCGCGCGCGCCAGCGCACCGGCCGAGAGTACCGCATTCGATGCCCTCGATGACGGGGGCGCACTGGATCCGGCGCGGCTGCGCTCCAACGCGGTGCTCGTGCTCGACGGTGACACGAACACGGTCCTGATCGGCAAGAACGACGACGCGGTGTTGCCCATCGCGTCGCTGACCAAGCTGATGACCGGTCTCGTCATCGCGGACGCCGGTCTGCCGATGGACGAGGTGCTGACGATCACCGAAGACGACGTCGACCGGCTCAAGGGCAGCGGCTCACGTCTGGCGGTGGGCACGCGCCTGACGCGCGCCGAGGCGCTGCACCTGGCGCTGATGTCCAGCGAGAACCGCGCCGCGCATGCGCTGGGGCGCACCTACCCGGGCGGGCTGCCGGCCTTCGTCGAGGCGATGAACCGCAAGGCGATGGAGCTGGGCATGCGCGCGACGCGCTTCGTGGAGCCGACGGGGCTCTCGAGCGACAACCGCTCCACCCCGCGCGACCTCGCGCGCCTCGCCGCGGCCGCGGCGCAGCGCCCGATGCTGCGCGAATTGAGTGTGTCGCCGGAATACGAGCTGGCCACGGGCCGGCGGGTCGTGCACTACCGCAACAGCAACAAGCTGGTACGCGAAAGCGACTGGGATATCCTGTTGCAGAAGACCGGCTACATCCGCGAGGCGGGCCGCTGCGTCGTGATGCAGGTGCGGCTGGCGGGCCGCAACCTGATCCTCGTGCTGATGAACGCGGCCAATTCGTCGGCGCGGTGGGCCGATGCGGAGCACCTGCTGCGCTGGCTGGAGCGCTCGCTGCCTCAGGCGCGGGCCGGCGTATAGCCCAGGGCCGCGCTGATGCGCGCGGCGGTGGCCTGCAGTTTCGGCAGCCACCCTTCGTCCAGCCGGTCCGCGGGCGCGGAAATCGACAGCCCCGCGACGAGCCGCCCCTGATCGTCGTAGATGCCGGCGGCCATGCAGCGCACGCCGGGCTCCAGCTCCTCGTTGTCGCGCGCCACGCCGAGCCGTCGGCACTGCGCCAGCTCGCGTTCCAGCGTGGTCAGGTTGGTGATGCTGTTGGGCGTGTTGCCGGCCAGCCCCGTGCGCGTCGCATAGGCGCGCAGGCGCTGCGGATCCTCCTGCGCGAGGAACAGCTTGCCGACGGACGTCAGGTGCAGCGGTGCCCGCCCGCCGATGGCGCGCACCACCTGCATGCCCGAGCGCTCGCTGTACGCGCGCTCGACGTAAACGATCTCGTCGCCTTGGCGCACGCTGAGGTTGACCGGCTGCTGGATCTGCCGGTGCAGCTCGCGCATCGGGCCGACGGCCACCTCGCGCACGTCCAGCCGCGCCTTGACCAGGTTGCCCAGCTCCAGCAGCCGCAGGCCCAGGCGGTACATGCCAGGCTCCGGCCGGTCGACGAAGCGGCCGATCGCGAGGTCATTGAGGATGCGGTGGGCGGTCGAGGGGTGCAGGCCAGTTTCCTCGCCCAGCGTTTTGAGCGACACCGGATCCTCGTGCCGCGCCAGCGCGTCGAGCAGGGCAAACATGCGCTCGATCACCTGCACGCTGGGCTGCGTGGCGGTGGGAGGCTCGGGGGGGCGCGGACGGGTCGACCTCATTGGCATCGGATTTTATCTGATGAAATGAAGACAGGTCGCCGATACCCGCTACGGTACGCGATACCGCGCGTGCCGGGATGGCGGTGGGGCTGCGAGACAGTCGGGTTCGGTGGTCCAGCGGTCCAGCGGTCCTGTGGCCGCAGGGGGCAGTCACCGGGGGGTGACGGCCAGCGGGCCCGTCAGAGCGCGAGCCGCCAGTGTCCGTTTTGGTACAGCTCGTGCGGCCGGAAGCGCACCTTGTACGCCATTTTGGGGCTGTCGGCGATCCAGTAGCCCAGGTACACGTACGGCAAGTGCAGCCGCCGCGCCTGGTCGATCTGCCACAGGATGCCGTAGGTGCCGAGCGACCCGGGCCAATCGGGGTCGTAGAAGGTGTACACGGCCGACATCCCGTCGTCCAGCAGGTCGACCAGCGACACCATCACCAGCCGGTCCGGTCCGCCCGTCGCATCGGGCGCCCAAAACTCGACCAGGCGCGAGTTGACGTGGCTTTGCAGCAGGAACTGCGTGTACTGCTCGACGTTGTCGTGGTCCATGCCGCCGCCCGGGTGGCGGCTGCGCTGGTAGCGCAGGTACAGCGCATAGTGCTGCGGCGAGTACCCGAGCCGCATCACCCGCACGCGCAGGTCCGCGTGCGCGCGCCACGCGCGGCGCTGGCTGCGGCTCGGGGTGAACTCCAGCGCCCGCACGCGCAGCGGGACGCAGGCGTGGCAGCCGTCGCAATGCGGCCGGTAGGTGAACAGGCCGCTGCGCCGAAAGCCGCTGGCCACCAGGCGCGAGTAGGTTTCGCCCTGGATCAGGTGGCTGGGTGTGGCCACCTGTGAGCGCGCCAGCCGGTCCGGCAGGTAGCTGCAGGGATAGGGCGCCGTGGCATAGAACTGCACGGCGGTCAAGGGCAATTCCTGCAGGCGGGTCACGGGGTTCTCGGTGGCGGCGGGGTGTCCGGCAGGTCCAGTGGCGACTCGGGCCAGAGCCGATTCCAGTATAGGCAATTCCAGTGCCAGACGGGGGGCGGCGCGTCGACGGCCCTGCGCACGTCGCGCAGAAACGCGGCACGCGGTTCCTCCGCCGCGCCCAGCGAGGCCAGGTGGCGCGTGTTCTGCTGACAGTCGATGAGCGGCACGCTCCACGCGCGGCACGCCGCCACCAGCGCCGCCAGCGCCATCTTGGAGGCGTCCGGCCGGTGGCTGAACATCGACTCCCCAAAGACCGCGCGGCCGAGGTTGACGAGGTACAGCCCACCGACCAGCCGCCCCTCCCACCAGGTCTCGACGCTGTGCGCGTGCCCCGCGGCGTGCAGCGCCCGGTACGCCGCGATCATCTCCGGCACGATCCACGTGCCATCCTGTCCGGGGCGGGGCGTGTGCGCGCACGCCTCGATGACGGTATCGAACGCGGTGTCGATGCGGATGTCGAGCCGCCGCGCCCGCAGCGCGCTGCGCAGCGCCTTGCGCAGCGAATGGCTCAGGTGAAAGCGCTCCGGGCGCAGCACCATGCGCGGTTCCGGGCTCCACCACAGGATCGGCTGGTCCCGCCCGAACCATGGGAAGATCCCCGCGCGATACGCCCGTACCAGCGTCGGGACGTCCAGGGCACCTCCGGCGGCCAGCAAGCCGGGGATGGGGTCACGCGGGCCCCACGCCGCTTCCGCCGGCGGGAAGGGGTCGCCCGGCTCCAGCCACGGCAGCGCGCGCGTCATCGGCGCCCCTTGGCCTCGCGCCGGGCGTGATCGCACCACGCGGCCACGCGGCACTGCGCGCACTGCGGCGCCCGGGCGCGGCAGACGTAGCGCCCGTGCAGGATCAGCCAGTGGTGGGCGTCCTCGCGGTACCGTTCGGGTACGCGCTGCAGCAGCTTCTGCTCCACCTGCAGCGGCGTTTTGCCGGGCGCGAGGCCCGTACGGTTGGCCACGCGGAAGATGTGCGTGTCCACGGCGATCGTGGGCTCGCCAAATGCCACGTTGAGCACCACGTTGGCCGTCTTGCGGCCGACGCCCGGCAGCGCCTCCAGCGCCGCGCGGTCGCGCGGCACCTCGCCGCCGTGGCGCTCCAGCAGCAGCCGACACGTTTGCATCAGGTGGCGCGCCTTGCTACGGTACAGGCCGATCGTGCGGATATACGACTCCAGCCCCTCCGGACCCAGATCGAGGATCGCCTGGGGGGTGTTGGCCACCGGAAACAACCGCCGCGTGGCCTTGTTGACGCCGACGTCGGTGGCCTGGGCACTGAGCAGCACCGCCACGAGCAGCTCGAACACGCTCGTATACTCCAACTCGGTCTGCGGATGGGGGCGTTCGGCCTGCAGGGTCGCAAAAAACGCTTCGATGTCGCGGGGTGTCATGGATCGTCAGGGCGGGCGCCGTCAGGGGCGTTCGCCCGCAATGGGGAATCGCGAATGACGAATTTTGCCGCGGGCGCAGCGCAGCCCACATCGCCCGTGCGTTTGGCCGATCGGCTCAACAACGTCGAGACGTCGGCCATACGCGAACTCTTCAAGCTGTTGGGCAAGCCCGGCATCATCAGCTTTGCCGGGGGCTTCCCGGATGCCGCGCTGTTCGACGTCGAGGGCATCCGTGAGGCAGCGCTTGCGGCATTGGCCGCTCATCCCGGCGCCGCGCTGCAATACGGCGCCACCGAGGGGTTCGATCCGTTGCGCGAGCAATTGGCGGCCTTCATGGCCGCCAAAGGCGCGACGGGTGTGGCCCCCACCGATCTCATCGTCACCACCGGCAGCCAGCAGGCGCTGGATCTCATTGGCAAGACGCTCATCTCCCCCGGCGACAAGGTGATCGTCGAGGGGCCGACGTTCTTGGCCACGATCCAGTGCTTCAAGCTCTACGGCGCGGAGCTGATCACCGTGCCCGTGGACGGGCAGGGGGCCGACGTCGACGCGCTGGAGCGCCTCATCGCCGAGCACCGGCCCAAGCTCGTGTACCTGATTCCCACGTTCGGCAACCCCAGCGGGGCGACGATGTCGCGCGAGCGCCGCCGGCGGGTGCTGGAGCTGGCGGTGCAGACCCGCACGCTGATCGTGGAGGACGACCCGTACGGCGACCTGTACTTCGACGCCGCGCCGCCGCAGAGCCTGCTGGCGCTGAGCGCCGAGGTCCCTGGCAGCCGCGAGTGCCTCGTGCACTGTGGGAGCCTGTCCAAAGTGCTCTCGCCGGGGCTGCGCATTGGCTGGCTGGTGGCCCCGCCGCTGTTGCTGGCCAAGGCGACCATGTGCAAACAGTTCAGCGACGCGCACACCAGCACCTTCGCGCAAGCCACGGCGGCGCAGTACCTGGCGGCCGGGCGCATGCCGGCGACGCTCGCTCGCGTGCGCGCCATCTACGCGCAGCGTGCCGCGGCAATGGTGCAGGCGCTGCGCGACACGCTCGGCGCGGCCATCACCTTCGCGCCGCCGCAAGGGGGGCTGTTCGTGTGGGCGCGCCTCACCGGGGCCAACGGCCGCTGTGCCGACGGCGGCGTGTTGGCGCAGCGCGCCATCGAGCAGGGGGTGGCTTTCGTGCCGGGCGCGCCGTTCTTCGCCCGTGACCCCGACCCGGCGACGCTGCGGCTGAGCTTTGCCACCGTGGACGAAGACCGCATCCGTGAGGGCGTGCGGCGCTTGGGCGTGGCGCTGGCGGCGGCGCAGTGATGCGTGGCTTTGAGGTTGTGGCGGAATACAAACGCTTGCGTGTAGAAACCGCCCCGGTAGACAGGACGCGTTGATCCCGGGGAAAGTGCGGTGGCGTCGGGGATGGGCGGATGGAGCGATGCTGCATGGTCTATCCGCTCGACGGGCTTTCCATGCGAGGCTTTTTCTTGAAGGGCTCATTTTTTGAGCCTATGCTCGTTCCATACTGGTGCGCATGGAACGGGTTCTCAAGCTACCGAGCGCGTCGTCCGACCACGCCGTCACGCCGCCCCCTGCCGTGCAACAGCAGGGCGTGCGCGCCCGCCTTTGGGTGCCGGCCGACATGCTGTTCGTTCGCGAATCGGCACAGGCGTACGCTTGGCTGTGGTTGCTGCGGGCGGATGGCGCGTTGCGCGTCTGGCGGCTGCCGCGGGCATCACTGGGGGAAGACGAGCGTCTGGTCGAGCTGGCCTGGCGCGCCGACGACGATCCGGTAAACGACACGTGGCGGCTGCCGCTGGCGCCGGTGGTACCGGTGCCGCGCTGGTCGGTCTCGTGGGGCCATCCGATGGCGCGTGCGGCACAGGCATTCGCGGCCGCGCTGGATGGCGCTGTGCTGGATACCTTGGGTGGGTTGGAGCAAGGCGGTGCCTATTTCGGCTGCGCGGAGAACTACAGCCGACTCGCTGTGCTGTCCCCCACGGTTCGGGCACATCGCTTACAGGCACTGGCCTTGTTCCCACCGCTGGTGGCCCCGTTGTTGTTGCTGTGTCCCGAGCGAGCGGAGGTGCTCGATCCGCCGTCTGCCGACGATCCGCCCCCGGGTTGGCATGCATCACCCGAGGTGCTGGATGCCATCGATCGCGGGCGCGATCTCGTCGGCGCGCTGGCGCGCTACTGGGGCGTGACGCGCGGCGTGGTGCGCCTGCCGCTGATGCGTCAGCCGTGGCGCACGCTGCCGATTCCCCGGAAGTGGCTGTGGCTGCTGGACGCACTGCCGGCGCACGCCCGGCCCCGAACTGAAGCCGATTGGCAAGCGTGGGAGAGTCATCTGCGCGCGGTGCCCGTACGGTGGCGATCGCGGTCTGACGCGGATTGGGTGGCGAGAGGGCTCGGACCCGACCCTGCCGCGCTGTGGGGGGCCTTGCAGCAGCGCTGGCCACACTTGGGACTGGCGCTGCGCGATGCGTGGGATTTTTTGCGTGCGGCGCATGCGCACGCCGTGCAGCGTGGAGGTGTGTCGGTGCTGCCTGACGCGGGCGAGCTCGGGCTCGCATGGATGGCCCGTTGGGGGCTGCGGCGCTTGTTGGCGGCGTCACAGCGCTGGCACGAAACGCCCGTGGTCGACCGTTTCCAACCGCTGCCGCGCCCCGCAGACGAAACGGCATCGCTTGCCGCGGTCGAGCCGGTGATCGGGCACTGGCGGTCGGCACTGGGGGAGGCCGAGGAGCTCACCACCGCCGACGCGCTGCGGGCTGAAGGCGAGGCGATGCGGCACTGCGCCGCCGATTATTGGTCGGACTGCGCGTGGGAGGGGATGCGGTTTTTTCGCTTGCAGGCGACGAATGGAGAGCGGGCGACCGCCAGCTTTGAACTCGACGCGGACGCCGAGCCGCCGCTTTACGAATGGCACGACTGTCGCGGACCGCGTAACGCGCCTGCCTGCGACACGATCCAGGCCCTGGCACAGCAGCTGGAGGAGGCGCTCAACGCCGAGGCGACAATGGCGGTCCGACGACGGTTGGCACAAGCAGTGCGGGCACAGCGTAGCCAATCCCGTGCACTGGTTCCGCAACCGACGCCGGACCCCATCCGACCCCTGGATCGTCAGAGTGAGCAGGAGCTGCAAGGCGCGCTGGCTTTTTGGTCGGCGCACGCGCCTGCGGGCCCCGGGTTGGGCCGGCGGCTGCGCACGGCCGTTGCGGGGCTGCTCTATCGGCCGGGCCGCTACTGTCTGGCCCGCCTCGGGGTGGGCGACGCCGTGCGCCTGGTGCGCGAGCCGGACAATCCCCACGACCCGCTGGCCGTGCGCATCGACTGGGGCGACGTGACGCTGGGTTATATCCCGCGGCGCGTCAATCGCGATGTGGCGGCGGCGCTCGACGCCGGTGTGCCGCTGCGCGCCTGGGTGGACGACGTCGACCCGTCCCTGCCCGCACACGAACATGTCGCCATCGTGGTGGCGTGGCCGGAATCGACCGCGAGGGAGGGCGCGTCGTCGCGAGTGACGGTTCATGCACCGGCCGGGCGGACGGCGCCATCCCCGGTTGTACCCAACTCGCCGTAAGAGTGGACCATCTGCCGTATCTCCTCAGTCACGGCGATGCGCAGTGACGCGGGGGCCACCACCTCGACGTGTCGGCCGTGGCGCAGGATGTCCATCAACAGCTCGCGCGCATCGGCATAAGGGATGGTGAGCTCCCAGCCGCCACCGGGCAGGTCCCGCCCCTGTTGGTTGGGGTGCCAAATCTCGCTGCGCACCCAACGCGCCCGCTCGGGCGAAAAGCGCAGCACCGCGCGGCCCTTGGGTTTGCCGGCAAAAATGCCGTAGCTGCTTTCGTAGTGCGCCTGCAGGCGCGTCTGCGGGACCTCGCGGGCGCGTTGGCGCAGCGGGCGAGCCGCGCGGATGGTGTCCAGCGCAAAGCTGCGCAGTGCCTCCCGCCAGTGGCACCAGGCGTCCAAGTACCAGTTGTCGCGGTAGTGCACCAGGCGCTGTGGCGACACCACGCGCGTGTTGACCTCGTCGCGCTCGCGGTTCCAGGCGTCGATTTCCAGCCGTTGGCGCTTCATGACGGCCAGTGCCACTTCCGTAAAACATTCGGGAGCGACGGGGCGGCGCGCCATCGACGCAATGCGCACGCGGCGCGCAACCTCTTGTGCAGGGTGGCCGCCGAGCTCCAACAGCGCCGACAAGCGCGCTTGCAGCGGCGCGATGTGGGCGCTCAAAATGCCGGGCTCCAACTCGGCCAGCAAGCGCTGCGCGGCCAGCAGTGCGTACAACTCGCCGCTCGAGAACCACAGCCCCGGCAGGGCATACACCGGGCCATCGTCAGCCGGGCCGAAGCGGTAGCCGCGCACCTGCCGGTCCCACACGATGGGGGCGTGCAGCCGCTCGCGCATGTACTCCAAGTCGCGCTTGAACGTGGCGCGCGAGACCTGCAGCGTCTCCAGAAAGACGCGCAGCGGCACGACGCGCCGCTCGTGCAGCAACTGGTCGATGCGGTAGAAGCGCTCGGTGCGGTTCATCGTCGGGCCTCAGGCACGGGTAGCAAGCGAAAACGCGGGTGGTCGGGCGGTCGAGGCGTGCTTTCCGAACCCTGCAGCGCGGCATCGTACACGCACGAGCGGGTTGGGGGCAGTCGGCCGGTAGGGCTGCAGCGACGCTGGTACGCACGCGCTGGCGGTGTCATGCAGACATGGCTGCGGCGGTCGCATCGCTCATGCCGAGCCGCAGGAGGGGTGAAGGATGCCACCCATCGGGCAGTGCCTTTGCGAGCGGTTCGGGTCGAGGAAGGAGGGGTGGCAGTTGGGCGCGTTGCCTGCTAAACTGGTACTGCCAATGGGTTTCTCGCACGACAGCGAGAATGAAAAGGGAACGACAGGACGGTGTTTCGATGGGGCCTCCCAAAGAGCGCCGAAGCTGTGGCTGCCCCCGCAACTGTGATCGGCGAGCCTGACGCCGCTGCATGTCACTGGCCAGCGTGCCGGGAAGACAGGCGTAAGGTGATGACCCGAGAGCCAGGAGACCTGCCCATGGGCGTGAAGTGTTGTGTCTGGGCGGGGTGTCCCGGAACAAGAACGATGCACGCGGCCTGCCATGCGCGGGCGGTGTTCGTGCAGCCTATGCTGCGCGCGTTCTGACGCGTCCCCCGCCTCCTGCGATAGGAGGTGTGATGTCAACTCTGTCACTGGCCGCGGGTGCTCGGTGTACTGTCACCGAGCCCGGTGTCGCGGCGCAATCGGTCTTGACGGTGTTCGATCTGGTTTGGCCGCAGCAGTCCAACCACCACGGTACCTTGTTTGGTGGGGCGGCGCTGGCTATGCTCGATCGCTTGGCTTTCATCATGGGCAGCCGTGCGCTGCGGGGAACGGTGGTGACCGCGGCGGTGTCGCGGTTGGATTTTCGTGCCCCCATCCCGACAGGGCAACTCATCGAGTGTCGGGCCCGAGTGGGTCGGCGTGGCGGGCGATCAGCGCTGATCCACACCCGTTTGGTGACGGAGGATGCGCTCAGCGGCGAGCGCAACGTCTGCATCGTGGGTGACTTCACCATGGTGCGCCGCGCCGATAGCGAAGGGGCTGCGGCCGATGCTGCCCTTGCCACGGGCAGTGGGGTGGCTGACGTGGCCGAGGCGGATGGAGATGGCGCACCCGCTGCGGTGCGTGTGGCCGAAATTGTTTTTCCGGGGCATGCCAACCACCGCGGCATTTTGCACGGTGGAGCGGCCATGGAATGGATCGCGAAAGCGGGGTTTATCGCAGCGAGCCGACACCTGCGGCGCAGCGTCGTGCTTGCCAGCAGCGAGCGCTTGTGCTTTGTCGCACCGGCGCATGTGGGTGACGTTGTCGAGGTCGATGCTCGGGTTTGCGGTGTGGGGCGGCGCTCGGTGCGGGTCAGGGCGCGCATGTGGGCGGAGCACCCGGCTACCGGTCAGCGCCGCTTTTGCACCTCGGCCAACCTGGTGTATGTGGCCACGGATGATTGAGATCGCCTGGCTGGGGCACCACCACACTGCCGCGTTGGGCATCCATTTGCTGGCGCTCGACAGCGACGACCGCTACGCGCGCTTTGGGCATCGGCTCACCGATACGGCCGTCTTGCGCTGGGTGCGCCGGATCGACTGGCAGCGCGACGGCTGGATGGGGGCGTGGTGGGCGGCAGAGGACGCGCTGGTGGGGGCGTTGCAGCTCGCGCCGTTGCCGACGGAGACGGCGACTGCTGGCACGGTGGAGGTTGCGATCACTGTGCTGCCGCTGCTGCGGCGACAGGGGCTGGCGACGCGATTGCTGGCCACGGCGCTGGTGGACGATCGGATGGCGCATTGCCGGCGGCTTTTGTTTCAACACGGGCATCCCGCCGTGTTCGCGCTCGCCAGGCGCTTGGGGATGTGTGCGCAGGTGGACGCTGCATCGGCAGCCGTATACCTCTCGGGGTGGTCACGGCAGGCGCTGACCGATCTCTTGGCCTCGATGGGGATGGGCGTGGTAACGGATACGGTCCCTCGCGGCACGGCGTGCCATCACGGATGAGGGGCACACTGGGCCGGGCGTCACCGCACACGCCTTGCATACGGTGTGCAGGTCACGACCGTGCGGGCTGCCCATGCAGGGCCTTCATCAGGACGTGGCGTGACGGGCGTGCGGGATGGTCAGTCCACACAGGCTCGGTTTTTGCGCCACTGCCTCCCGCATACTGCCCAACCATCGGGGGCTGACCTAAGCAGCCTCCGGTGTGCCAACGACCACCGCGCCGGCCGCGACGGGCACCACGGTTTGCGTCCGCATGGTGGCGGATGTTTTGAAGGGGCGGATGATGACCGATGTGGGCATGCAGCCATTTCCCTGGCGGCGCTTCCTGCGCCGGCGCTTTCCGGCGCACGCCGAGGGGTGGGTCTACGCGCAAGTGCCGCTGTGGTGGGTGGTGCTGCTGCTCGACCCGGCAGCGGATGCGACGGTGGATGTGTTTTACGCGCTGGCCTGCCTCATTGTGGCGGCAGGGATCGTGGGAGCGCTCGTCTTGCTGGCGGCGTTGTTACGCTTTCCGTGGGCGTTGCTGGTACCGCTGTGCCTCGCGTCGATGGGGGCGGAGGCGCTGTGGCGCAGGTGGGCCAAGCGGCCGTGGCAGCGAAAACCCACGCCGCGCCGCTGGTATCTATCGAATCTCGTGGCGCTGTGGCAGGGGTGGGATCGGTTCATTCGCCGACGGCCCTGGTATCGAAGACTGCAACGCAAGCTCGATGCACTCGCACCCGCAACACAACAACCTTGTCGTTGCCAAGGGCTGATCGTGTCCTCGAGGGATCAACCGGGGCCCACAGCGTTCGATTACGCTTGCGAACAGGCGGACAGCCACATGTGGCTTTGGTACGGCGTGGGATTCGTCGTGCTGTGGGTGGAGCTGACAAGCGTCGACGCGGCAGGCTGGCTCTGGGGCTTTGTCTTTGCGGTGCTGATGTATGGGCTGTTGTTTTTGACCCCTTTGCCGTTTCTTGCCGCGGCGATTCTGGGATTTTTCTCAGCCTGGCTAGTGGGCTTGGGTATGTCACCCCAGCAACGCGAGCAGGCGCGGTTGCGACGCGCGGCGTCTCTCGCTGCGCGCAAACCACCCCCACGGCATGCGTCTGTGCGGCGCATCCCTCCCATCAAGCGTCAACCCGCGTCGAACTGGCTGCTGCCGCTGCTCGTTGGGCTGTGGATCGGCTCTGCCTGGGGGGACGATGAATGAGCGCTACGCCTGCGCAACCCAGCATGCTCGAAACTCTTTTTGCCTTTGTCTCCGCACACGCTTGGGCGCAGTGGCTTTTCGTAGCGTTTCTCTTTCTGCCGCCGATGGTGATCGTTCTGGTAACCGGACAGCGCGGTTTGGCCTCCTTGGCCACGGTGCTTGGTTGGTGGGCGTTAGTGCTCATGCTCGCCTTGGCGATGGTTTGAGCGCACGCGCCGTGGCAACTCAGGCGGTAAGCAGCAGCCAAGAATCTGGATCAGCCCATCGACCAAGCCACGCGCCGCGGCCATCAGCGGCCAGAGCAAAAACGTCAGGACGAGCGCGACGGTCAAGGCGATTGCTGCGCCCCAAACCAAAGCGCAACAGGCACCGCAGCCAGCGCTGCTGCCATAAAAGGCATTAAAAGCGATGAGCCGGTGGCCGGGTGCGCGCGGATGCGCGCGTAGGCGCATTCGAGGGCGTAGATGGAATTCAGCGCCAGCGCCTCCCCGCCTTCGCACAGGTAATACGCGATGGCGTCATCGACGTCACGCAGCGCTTGTTCGCGCGGGACGATGGACTTCACACCGAACGGGTACCTGCCGCCTGTTTGACGCGCTGCCGCAGGCGGGCGAAATAGGCGTCGTCGGCCTCCTGTGCCGGTGGCGAGCTGGCGCCGGCCAACAGGAGCTGGCGCAGCTGCTGGCGATCCCGTTCCTTGCGGATCAGCTTGCGCAGATATTCGCTGCTGGAGCCATAGCCGCGCTCTCTGACCTGTTTGTCCTAGAAGGCCTTGAGCACGTCGGGCAAGGAGATGTTCATCGTGCTCATATCAATCACTTTGCGACCGTTGGCAAAGTTTGTCGAAAAGCGTGCCGCTACCCCACCCGCCAGCCGTTCTCTGTCTCCACCGCCAACCCCAGGTCGGCGAGTGCGGCGAGTACCGCCGCCACGGTCTTGACGGGCTTTTTGGCAAAACGCGCCGCGAGCGCCTCGACCGACTGTGGCGTGGCGGTGACGAGTGCGCGCACGGCGGCGATCTGCTCGCGTAGGGTCTTGGGCCAGGCAAGCGAGGCGGTCACGGCGGGGGTGGTGTCGGCTTCGGCCTCCAGCCCGGCGCTGGTCTGTATGGCGGCGGCACCCGCCGGGTTTTGATAAGCAGGCCGCAACCAGCGGACGAGCCCCTGCACCTCCTCGGCGCTTCTGCGCGCATTCAAGGCGACGATTCGGGTGAGCAGCTCCTCTTCCGCTTGCGCCTGTTCAGGGGACTTCGCCTTGAACGGCGTCGTCGCCCCAGGCCGCCCGACGAGCTCGGCGGCGAGATCGCCCCAGCCATAGGCGGCAAAGACCGCTTCGTCCAGCTCGTCGTGGAGTGTCTGGAGCACCGACACGAGGCCGTTTTCATGGATGGCGCGCTCCTTGGGGGTGAGGGGGTCGCCCGCGCGCAGTTTCTCCAGCACGTTGTAGAGGCCGGTCAGCGTCAGCGCTTCGTGTTCGACGAGCACGCGTTTGCGGTGCGCGTCGATCGCCTCCGCGAGTTCCCCGATGCGCGCCCGCAGCGCGGCGGTGAGCCCCGTGTCGGCGTCGGGGAAGGGGAAGGTCTCGAAGCACGTGGTTTTGCTGTAAACCGGGCGATCCTCCAGCGTGCCGCCCGCCGCGAGTGCCCACGCCACATGCAGCCGGGAGGAGAGGATACCCAGCGCGAAGGGGTCGTCGAGGGCGATGGCGATCAACTTGTCATCGGGCAGGATGGTACTGTCGAGAAACTGAAAGCAGCGGTGTTTGGCGACGTGGGGGGTGGCGACGTAGCGGGGGATCCCGGTCATGGAATTCCGCATCTTGGGTTGGGATTCGGCGAACAGCCACCAGTGTTCACGGCGCGTTTTGCGTGGGTTGTGGTCTCGTTCGGGCTTTACCCGCTCGTACAGCCATTGGAATACCGCCGGGTAGCGGCTGCGCACCTCGTCCGCGGTGAGGCCGTAGAGGTCGATCACCATCACGCCGCGCGGCCGGTCGGTGAGGTCGCGCCCGTTTCGGTAGGCCCGGATGTGCTGCTCCAGCCCCGGCACCCGGCCCAAGCCGAGCGCTTCGGCCTCGGCGGGCGTGACGATGAAGCCTGCGCCGTGTGGGATGACACCCCGGTAGCTTATGCCGTTGTTTGATCGCAACGCCGTGGCCCCGGCTACGTTCGCACCGATCGTGAGGTCGGGGTGGATGATGCCGCGGCGCGACGTGACGCGGATGTCGTAGGTGTCCACATCCTGACTACCGCGCGTGAGGAACTGGCCGCTCGTCAGGTGCGTGTCATTCAAAAAGGTCTTCGACTTGGGAGCCTCGATTGTGGCGATTTGTAACTCGCCCTCGTCCACGTCCGCCGCCCCCACCGTCATCGCAATCCGCACGGCGGCCCCGTCCGCTGCGTCGACCCACGGGTGGTCGGGGATGGCAAACGCGAGCTTGAGCGGCGTTTGCGGCGCGTTCAAATGGGCTTCCAACACGCGGCGGTTGAAGATCATCGTCACGCTGTTGGTGGTGATGAAACCGAAGCGGCGCGCTCTTCCCTGCCGCACCGCCTCCGCGGCCTTGTGCCACCAGTACATCACGAAATCGGCGCTCTCCGGCACCTCCGGATAGGCAGCGCGCAGCGCCTCCACGTAGCCATCGCCCAGCGCAAGGCGCATCCGTTTGTTGCCGATGAACGGCGGGTTCCCCACGATGAAGTCGGCTTCGGGCCACGCCGCCGGACGCGGGTTGCGGTAGCGCTCGATGGGCACTTGCGCGGTCTCATCGGGCACCGGCTCACCGGTAACGGGGTGGGGCTTGGTGGTCACGCCATCCCAGCGGGTGCGCAGGCGGCCCGCCTCGTCGGTCTCGTAGTCGACGCCGTCGTGGTCGATGAGCGCGTCGCGGTGCTCGATGTTGTGAAAGTCCCGCAGCACCGGGTCAGGGAGGTCATTGAGCCCCTTGTGGATGCGGTGGTGCCATTGCAGATAACCAATCCACAGCACCAGTTCGGCAATGGCCGCCGCTCGGGGGTTGATCTCCAGCCCCAGGAACTGGTGGGGATCGACGGTGACACCGGCCATCGCGAGCCGCCCCTGGGTGTCGCCGAGATCAGCCAAAAGGTTCAATACCTCGCCCTCGAGCCGCTTCATCAGTTCCAGCGCCACATAGAGGAAGTTGCCGCTGCCACACGCCGGGTCGAGCACGCGCACGTGGCAGAGCCGCCGGTGAAAGGCTTCGACCTCGGCGCGCGCTTTGTCGGGCTTGCCCTGCGCGAAGTAGTGGCTGGCCGCCACCTGCACGGTTTGCCACTCGGCGCGCAAGGGTTCGATCAGGGTGGGCTGCACCAGCCGCTCGACATACGCCCGCGGGGTGTAGTGGGCACCGAGCCGATGCCGCTCGCGGGGGTCGAGCGCGCGTTCAAGGAGCGTCCCGAAAATGGCCGGTTCCACCTGCCGCCAGTCGGCGCGCGCGGCATCCAGCAGTTCGTCGATCTGCGCGCGCGTGAGCGGAATCACGTCCGGGTCGGCGAAGAGCCCGCCGTTGAAGCGGCGAATGGGGGCCAGGAGCCGCGCGTCGAACCCGCCCTGGTTCATTGCCTGCCAGAAAAGGGTGAGCGCCGGGACAAACGCCCCGGGCTTGTTGCGCACGCTCTGCAACAGCCCGGTGAAGGCGCCCACGCCGTCTTGTTTCGGCAAGAGGCCCACGTCTTCGGCAAACATGGAAAAGAGCGCGCGCATGAGGAAGTGCGCGACGCGCTGCGCATCGTGTCCGGCGGCCTCCAAGGATTTCGCCAGCTGGGCGAGCCGGTCGGCAATGGCGCGCGTTACCCGGGCGGATTCGCGGGCAGGGTCGAGCTTGAGCGGGTCGAGCCAGAGGAGCTTGAGCCGCTCCTGTATCGTAGGGTCGGCAAGGTCCGCGAGCCGCACGCGGTGGTGCGCCGGATCGGGGTAGGGGACGTACGTGGCACCGGTGCGGGAAAAATCGGCGTACAGCTCCAGCGAGCGGCCCACGTCCACCACGACGATGAAGGGCGGGCGGCCCTCCTCGGCGGGCAGCGCCCGGGCGTAGCTCTCGGCCTGCGCGTGCGCGCGCAGCATGGCGCGGTCCCAGCCGCCCGAATCCAGCTCCAGCCCGGTTTGCTTGGCTTCCAGCACGAAAGAACCGCGCCGGTAAAGGTCGATGAACCCGCGTGTGACGCTGCCGTCGGCGTGGGCGATGTCCACGCGCCGCTCGAAGACGTAGGCGTTGTCCCGGGTATCGTCGCTTGCCGGTTCCGGGCGCGGCAGGCCCAGCGCTTCGGTGAGTTCTGTGAGAAAGAGCTGGTAGTTGGCGCGTTCGGAGCCGCTGGCGGCCTGCCAACGGGTGATGAAGGCGGAGATGGCGCTCGGCGCGTTCATGGTCAGGGGGCGGTATCAATCTAACGGTTCAGAGGCACCGCGATGCGTCGTTGCGGGCCGTACGCAACCAGACTCGATCAGCGGCTACCGGCGCAAGGGAAAGCCTGTGAAATCCTCTTCGCCCAACCTACAAAGGCCCAACGGCGTGAGTGGCGACGATGCGGGCTGGGCTGTGCGAAGTTGTGCAGAGTTTGGGCTGGAGCGTTTGTTTGGGATTGGCCATCACGCAATGTCCCGCTCTGCTTCAACACCCCCACACCCCAATGGTGCGCGCCCCGGCGTCGCTGCCGCCGTCGGGTGTGCGGCTGACCGTCTCGCTGCGCTGCCAGATTTTGTCTTCCCACGCGATGCCCGGGCGACGGTCGAAGATGACCAAGTGCGCCTCGTCCGCCCCCGCTTTGTCGGCGTAGTCGGCGGTCTGGGTGAGCCCCTCGGCGATGAGCGCATCCAGGCTGCCCTTGCGGTAGAGCTTCAGTTCGATCACCACCCGCTGCACCGGGCCGAAAAAGCCCTGCTGCTCATCCAGCGGCCACTCGATCAGCAGGTCCGTGCGGCGCCGGCCCAGGCCGTACTCGCGCTGGATGCGCCCGCCGCCGTTGACGATTCTTTGCAGAAAGGCTTGCATCAGCAACTGCGGGCCGGCTTCCTTGTAGTCGAATCCCTCGATCCACGCCTCCGAGTGCTCACGAAAAAACTGCTGAAACCCGGCGAGCAGCTTCGGCATGTCCAGCCGCCGGTCGGGGCGCACATACCACGGCTGCTCATACGGCAACACGGTCTGGATGGTCCACGTCAGCTCGCGCGGGATGACCTCGCGGTAGATGCGGTTGGCAATGCGGATCTGTGGGCGAGAGGCGATCAGCCCCAAGTCCTCGACGTACTGCACGTCATCGGTGGGAAAGCGCTCTTGCACCGGCTCACCCTGAAGAAGCGCGTAGACGATGCGCGCCACCCGCGCCTCGCGCAACTTGTCGGTGAGCTGATCCAGGTGCGTGGCGCGCGACTGGATGAGGTTCTCGCGTGCCTGCCAGTAGTGCGTCAACGTGATGGGCTGGCTGCGGTCCCTGAGTTCCCGCATATTCCAGGTTAGCTCATGCCCCAGCGCATTGACCAGCCACGGCTGCCCCTCGGTGTCGGCCCACAGCTCCGGGTAGATCGCTGGGTCGAAGCGCTGACCCGTCTCGGCCTCGTGCTGCTGCCAAAGCTGCTCGCACTCGGCGCGCGAGAAGTTGCTCAAGCGCAGCGACACGGCCTTGATGTTGAAGGCCGACCCTCCGGTGATGATCTCGCCGCCGGAGTGGATGCGGTAGTCGCGCACGTCGCGCACGCCGCACAGCACCACGGTTTGCGGAAAGGCCTCGGGGCGCTGGGCATAGCCGGCGCGGATTTGCCGCAGCAGCGAAATGAGCGTATCCCCCACCAGCGCATCGACTTCGTCAAGGAAGAGGACGATGGGTCGGTGGCTGTGGCGGCTCCAGGCTTCCAGGGTGGCGCGCACCCAGTCGGTGGCACCGGCTTCGTGCAGGCGTGCGCGCGCCGTTTGCGCCGCCGCCTCGTCCCGCCAGTAGACCGAGGCTGCGCTGGCCAGCGCGTTGACGATGGCGGCCATGCCCTCTGAAACGTTGCCGCGGGCGGCTTGCGCGGCCTCGATATTGCAGTAGAGCGCGCGATAGCGCCCTTGGACGTTGAGGTGGTGCATCAGCGCCAGCAGCGCCGTGGTCTTGCCGGTCTGGCGCGGCGCGTGCAGCACGAAGTAGCGCTGCGCATCGATGAGCGATTCGAGTTCGGCCAAGTCGATACGCGCCAGCGGATCGAGCATGTAATGCAGATCCGGCTTGGAGGGGCCGGCGGTGTTGAAGGTCTTCATGGCGTGCACGGAAGGGAAGCGCGGCGGACGCCGACGATTATGGCCGCGCCCACCACAGCCGCAGGCGCATCCCCCAGCCCGTGGTGTAGCCGACGGTGGTGTGACGCAGCGCGCCGTCGGCGGTGAGGACACCGAACACCGGCACGGCGCGCCAGCCGTGGGCGGCGGCGATGGCACCGTCGGGGTCGAGGAGGGCGACCCACGGCAGGCGGCGCTCGCGCAGGTAGCGTTGAACGGCCTGCGCGTCGCCGGAGCGGGTGGCGAGCGTGACGACGGCGTGCTCGCGCCCCAGGGCGGTGACGGTGCTTTCCTGGGCGCGGCAGATGCTGCACCAGGTGGCCCACACATGCAGCGCGATGGGCACCTGCGGCGGGATGCCGAGTTGGGCACGCAGGTCCTGCAGCGTGCCGCGCCCCTGCGTGCCGTCGGGCAGCACCCACGCCAGCGTGGGTGGGCCCTGCCAGTGGGGGGAAGCATCGCGCGTCTGCCATGCCTGCACGGCCAGGAAAACGCCGACGGCCATGGCCACGGTCAGCGCCGCCTCGCGTAAGCGTAAGGTTTGTCGGGTGAATGCCATGCCACATTGTCGCGGGCCCGCCGGTTGCGTGCCCGAGGAGACCCCATGACCACCCCGACCAAGTACCTGCTCGACGAATCCCAGTTGCCCAAGTTCTGGTACAACATCGCGGCCGACCTGCCGAAGGCGCCGCCGCCCGTGCTGCACCCGGGCACGCTGCAGCCGGTGGGGCCGGACGATCTGGCGCCGCTGTTTCCGATGGAGCTGATCCTGCAGGAGGTCAGCACCGAGCGCGAGATCGAGATCCCCGAGCCCGTGCGCGAGATCTACCGCCTGTGGCGGCCTGCGCCGCTGTACCGCGCGCACCGACTGGAAAAGGCCCTCGGCACGCCGGCCAAGATTTTCTACAAGTACGAGGGCGTGAGCCCCGCTGGCAGCCACAAGCCCAACACCGCGGTGCCGCAGGCGTTCTACAACGCGCAGGCCGGCACCAAACGGCTGACGACCGAGACCGGCGCCGGGCAGTGGGGCACGTCGCTGTCGTTTGCCGGCCAGCTCTTTGGGCTGGAGGTGCTGGTGTTCCAGGTGCGCGTCAGCTACGACCAGAAGCCGTACCGTCGCGCGGTGATGGAGACCTATGGCGCGCGCTGCCTGCCGTCGCCCTCGACCGAGACCGAGTACGGCCGGCGCGTGCTGGCGCAGCGGCCGGACCATCCGGGTAGCCTGGGCATCGCGATTTCCGAGGCCGTGGAACTGGCCGCACAGCGCGAGGACACCAAATACGCGCTGGGCTCGGTGCTCAACCACGTGCTGCTGCACCAGACCGTCATCGGCCTGGAGGCGATGGAGCAGCTGCAGATGGCCGACGCGTGGCCGGATGTGATCGTCGGCGCCACCGGCGGGGGCAGCAACTTCGCGGGCATCGCGTTTCCGTTCATCGGCCACGGGCTGCGCGGTGGCGCGCGGCCACGCGTCGTGGCGGTGGAGCCGGCGGCGTGCCCGTCGCTGACGCGCGGCAGGTACGCCTATGACTTTGGCGACACGGCGCACCTGACGCCGCTGACCAAGATGCACACGCTGGGCTCGACCTTCACGCCGCCGCCGTTCCACGCGGGTGGGCTGCGCTACCACGGCATGGCGCCGCTGGTGTCGCATCTGAAGGAGCTGGGCCTGATCGAAGCCGTCGCGTACACCCAGACACAGTGTTTCGAAGCCGGCGTGCTGTTCGCGCGCTGCGAGGGCATCGTGCCTGCGCCGGAGGCGAACCACGCGGTCAAGGGTGCGATCGAGGAGGCGCTGCGCTGCAAGCGCGAGGGGCGCAGCGAGACCATCCTGTTCAACCTCTGCGGGCACGGCCACTTCGACATGGCGGCCTACCAGAAGTACTTTGCCGGCGAGCTCAAGGACGAGACCTACGACGAGCGCGAGCTGGCGATGGCGCTCGCCGGGCTGCCGAGCGTGCCGGAACCGGCATGAGGCGACCCGCGCGCGACCGCGACCCCGGTCGCGCGCAGGGCTGACCGGCGCCGGGGCCTGCGGTCAGGGCGCCGGCGTCAGGGCTGCACGACCTCGAGCAGCCGGTCCAGCCCGCCCATGTCGATGGCGATGTGCGCCTGCTGGCGCACCTTGGGCTTGGCACGGTAGGCGACCGACAGGCCGGCGGCGGCCATCATCTCCAGGTCGTTGGCGCCGTCGCCCATCGCGATCGCCTGCGCGGGCGTGCAGCCGATCAGGTCGCACGCCTGCAGCAGCGTGCGGCGCTTCTCGGCACCGTCGCAGATGTCGCCCCAGTGCTGGTCCAACAGGCGACCGGTGAGCCGTCCGTCGACGATTTCCAGCTGGTTGCTGCGCGCAAAGTCCAGCGCCAGCCGCTCGCGCAGCCGGTCGGTGAAGAAGGTGAAGCCGCCGCTGACCAGCAACACCTTGAGCCCCGCCCCCTTGCAGGCGAGCACGAGTTCCGCGGCGCCGGGGTGCAGCTTGAGCCGCTGGCGGTAGACGTGTTCGAGATGTTCGACGGAGACCCCCGCCAGCAGCGCGACGCGGCGGCGCAGGCTTTCCTTGTAATCGGCGATCTCGCCCCGCATCGCGGCTTCGGTGATGGCGGCGACTTCGGCCTTGCGACCGGCGGCGTCGGCGATTTCGTCCACGCACTCGATGTTGATGAGCGTGGAGTCCATGTCGAACGCGATGAGCTTGAAGTCGCGCAGACGCAGCGGCGGGGTGATGCCCTGGATGCTCAGGCCCGGGGCGAATTCGGTGCGTGGGGTCATGGTGGTTCGGCGCAGGTAGGCAGCGCGAGTGTAGCCGGCAGCGGGGTCAGAAGGCGACGTAGCGCCCGGGGCGGTGGTTGATGGCCAGTGTCAGGTTCATCAGCACGGCGGCCAGCACGGACAGCGCCAGCCGCGCCCCATCCAGCAGCGGCCACGAGGCCAGCAGGATGCTGCCGTCGATGATGAGCTGCACCACGCCGGCGCGCCAGCCGAAGCGCTCCTGCAGCCACAGCACCAGCGTGTTGAAGCCGCCCAGACTCGCCCGGTGACGGAACAGGATGATGAAGCCCACGCCGACGAGCAGGCCGCCCGCGGCCGCGGCAAAGACGGGGTCGAGGTGCTGCAGCCCGATCCAGTGGGGCATGGCCTCGGTGAAGGCCGCCAGCAGCGCGACGGCCAGCACCGTCTTGAGCGTGAACGCGCGCCCCATCCGCACCCAGGCCAGTACGTAAAACGGCAGGTTGATGGCGAAGACCAGCGCCCCAAAGGGCCATCCGGTGGCGTAGTGCGCAAGAAACGCCAGCCCCACCGTGCCGCCCGTGACGAACCCGGCATGGCGGAACAGCACCAGCCCCAACGCGACGATGAGCGTGCCGGTGAGCAGCGCCTGGGCGTCGTCCCACCACGTGTGGCGCGCGACCGGAAACGGTACGTCGGCTTGCGTCATGCCGCCTCCGCGGTAATGGGTTGACCGAGCGAGCGCAGCACGTCGCGCACCAGGTGCGCGCGCGCGGACGGCTCGGCCAGTGCGCGTTCGATTTTGAGCCGGTCGTTGCCGGCGAGCTTGATGTGGCGGTTTTTCTGGATCAGCTCGATGATGCGCATCGGGTCGATCGGTGGGTTGGGTTGGAAGGTGATGAGGATGTGTGCGGGCGTGGCGTCGATCTTGACGACGCCGTAGCGGCTCGCCAGCACGCGCAGCCGGTGCACCTCGATGAGGTTGTGCGCGGCGGGCGGCAGCTTGCCGAAGCGGTCGACGATTTCTTCCACGAGGTGGTCGACCTGTTCGTTCGTCTTGGCGGTGGCGAGCTTTTTGTAAAAGCTCAGCCGCAGGTGCACGTCGCCGCAGTAGTCCTGTGGCAGCAGCGCGGGGGCGTGGAGGTTGATTTCGGTGGTGGCCGCCAGCGGTTTGAGCAGGTCTGGCTCTTTCCCCTCGCGCAGCGCACGCACGGCCTCGGCCAGCATCTCGTTGTAGAGCTGAAAGCCGATTTCGGTGATGTTGCCGCTTTGCGCTTCGCCCAGCACCTCGCCCGCGCCGCGGATTTCCAGGTCGTGCATCGCGAGGTAGAAGCCGCTGCCGAGCTCCTCCATCTGCTGGATGGCTTCCAGCCGCTGCGCAGCCTGTTTGGTCAGCCCCTCGATGTCGGGCACGAGCAGATAGGCGTAGGCCTGGTGGTGGCTGCGGCCGACGCGCCCGCGCAACTGGTGCAGCTGCGCCAGGCCGAACTTGTCCGCGCGGCTGATGACGATGGTGTTGGCCGTGGGCACGTCGATGCCGGTCTCGATGATGGTCGAGCACAGCAGCAGGTTGTAGCGCTGCGCCACGAAGTCGCGCATCACGCGCTCGAGTTCCCGTTCGGGCATCTGGCCGTGGGCGATCGCGATGCGCGCCTCGGGTAGCAACTGTTCCAGCTTGGCGCGGCGGTTCTCGATCGTTTCGACCTCGTTGTGCAGGAAATACACCTGCCCGCCGCGCTTGAGCTCGCGCAGCACCGCCTCGCGGATGACGCCGTTGTTTTCCTCGCGCACGAAGGTTTTGATCGCGAGTCGCCGCTGCGGCGCGGTGGCGATGACCGACAGGTCGCGCAGCCCCTCCAACGCCATGCCCAGCGTGCGGGGGATCGGCGTGGCGGTGAGCGTGAGCACATCCACCTCGGCGCGCAGCGCCTTGATCGCCTCCTTGTGGCGCACGCCGAAGCGGTGTTCCTCGTCGATGATGAGCAGACCGAGGTTTTTGAATTTCGTCTTTTCGCTCAGCAGTTTGTGCGTGCCGACGACGATGTCGATGCTGCCGTCCTCCAGCCCCTTGAGCGCGGCGGTGATCTCCTTGCTCGTGCGGAAACGGCTCATTTCGGCGATGCGCACCGGCCACTTGGCGAAGCGGTCCACCAATGTTTGGTAGTGCTGCTCGGCCAGCAGCGTCGTCGGGGCGAGGAAGGCCACCTGCTTGCCGCCCATGACCGCGACGAAGGCGGCGCGCAGCGCGACTTCGGTTTTGCCAAAGCCGACGTCGCCACACACGAGACGGTCCATCGGCCGCGGGCTGACCATGTCCTGGATGACCGCGTGAATGGCGGCACGCTGGTCCGGCGTCTCCTCGAAGCCGAAGTCGTTGGCAAACGCCTCGTAGGCCTGCGCGTCGAAGCGGAAGGCGTGTCCCTCGCGCGCCGCGCGGCGGGCATAGACGTCGAGCAGCTCGGCGGCGGTGTCGCGCACCTGCTCGGCCGCCTTGCGGCGGGCTTTCTCCCATTGGCCGCTGCCCAGGCGGTGCAGTGGGGCCTCTTCGGCGCTCACGCCCGTGTAGCGGCTGATCAGGTGCAGCTGCGACACCGGCACGTAGAGCGTGGCGCCCTGGGCGTATTCCAGGTGCAAAAACTCCTGCAGCGCGGGCGTGCCGTCGGGGTTTTTCTCGCCCAGGTCCAGGTTGACGAGACCCCGGTAGCGGCCGATGCCGTGCTGCGCGTGCACCACGGGGTCGCCGATCTGCAGCTCGCTCAGGTCCTTGATCAGCGCCTCGACGTCGCTGACCTGCTCCTGCTTGCGGCGGCGGCGCATCGTCGGCCCGGCGGCAAAGAGCTCGGTTTCCGTGACGAGCTCGATGCCCGCTTCCGCCCACGCAAAGCCGGCCGCGAGCGGCCCGGTGGTCAGGCCGACGCGCTCGGCGCTGGCGCGAAAGGCCGCGAGGTCGTCAAAAACCGGCGGATCGAGGCGGCTGGCGCGCAAAAAGTCGAGCAGGCTCTCGCGCCGCCCGTCGCTTTCGGCCAGGATCAGTACCCGCGCGGGGGTACGCTGCAGGTGGTCGTGGAGCTTGCGCAGCGGATCGTCAGCCCCGCGCTGGGCGGCCAGATCGGGCAAAGCGCCGATCACGCTCGCCCAGGTGTTCAGGGCCTCGGTGGCGGGCGCGGGGCGCAGCGCCCACTGCGGGTAGGGCTTGGCGCGGGTGTAGAACGCCTCGGGTGTGAGGAACAGCGTTTCCGGCGGCAGGGCGGGGCGGTCGGGGTCGCCGCGCACGAGCCGGTAGCGCTCGCGCGTGTCCTGCCAGAAACGCTGGAACGCGTCGTCGAGGTCGCCGTGCAGCACCAGCGCCGCGTCGTCCCCGAGGTAATCGAAAACCGTGGCCGTCTCGTCGAAAAAGAGCGGCAGGTAGTATTCGATCCCGGCCGTGGCCACGCCGTTGCCGATGTCCTTGTACAGCCGGCTCTTGGTCGGGTCGCCCTCCAGCAGCTCGCGCCAGCGGGCGCGAAAGCGCGTGCGCGCCGCCTCGTCCATCGGGAACTCGCGCCCGGGCAGCAGGCGCACTTCCGGCACCGGGTAGAGGCTGCGCTGCGTGTCCGGGTCGAAGGTGCGGATGGAGTCGATCTCGTCGTCGAACAGGTCCACCCGGTAGGGCATCGGCGCGCCCATCGGAAAGAGATCGATGAGTCCGCCGCGCACCGCGTACTCGCCGGGGCTGACCACCTGCGTGACGTGCTGGTAGCCCGCCAGCGTCAGCTGCGCGCGCAGCTTCGCCTCGTCGAGCTTTTGGCCGACCTTGAAGTGAAAGGTGTAGGCGGCCAGAAACGACGGCGGCGCGAGGCGATAGAGCGCCGTCGTGGCCGGGATCAGGATGACATCGGCGCCGTCGTCAGCCTTGCGCTGCTGGATGCGCCACAGCGTGGCCAGCCGCTCGGAGATCAAATCCTGGTGCGGCGAGAAACTGTCGTAGGGCAGCGTCTCCCAGTCCGGAAACAGCGCGCAGCGCAAGCCCGGCTCGAAAAACGGCAGCTCGGCGAGCAGCCGCTGCGCATCGGCAGCGTCGGCCGTGACGATGGCCATGGGGCGGCCGGCGGCTTTTTCGCGCGCGGCAAGCGCGGCCAGCAGCAGCGCGTCGCCCGACGGGGCGGGACGCGGCGAGGCAAAACGCTTGCCGGGGGTGAGGCGTGGAAGGTCCATGAGGGGCTGCATTCTAGGCGTCACCGATGTGTCTGACTGCGCCAAGTCGCCACTGCGGCCTGTGGCTGGGTGATGCGTCAGCCTTATTGAGGCGGTTCAGTCGCGACGCTATACTTTTACACCGGTTCGACACGCAGATATGTTGTGTGCCCCCCGCAGTGCTCCACAGCGGTGATGAAGGCAGGAGATGTGAAATAGAGCCGTGTCGGAACAATAGTACCGTTCCGCCGTTGAGCCATCACCGATAAGAGCCATAACATGAGAGACGCCGTCGTCTACGACGATCAAGACGGGGTCGCGCGCCGCTACGCTGTGCACGTTTTGGGGGCGGGTCCCACGCTGGTCTACGCCAACGGTTTTGGCTGCAATCAGGCAGTGTGGGCGGATGTGGCACCAGGTTTTATCCGGACGCACCGTCAGGTGTTTTTTGACTACCCGGGAACCGGGAGCGCCGATCCGCGAGCTTTTGAGCCCGGGCGCCATCGAACGCTTGCTGGCTATGCGGACGATCTCATCAATGTGTGCCGGGCATTTGGCGCGCCTGAAGGTGTCGTTCTGGTTGCCCATTCTGTCAGTTGCAGCATCGCCATGCTGGCGGCAATTCGGGCCCCCGATTTGTTTCGCGATTTGATTCTCATCGGCCCCAACCCATGCTTTCTTAATGCCCTCCCTGACTATCGCGGCGGTTTCGACCGGCAAGACTTGCAGGGGCTGCTGGATCTGATGGAGCGCAACCCTTTGGCTTGGCAGCCGGTGCTGTCGCCCATGGTGGCGGGTGAAGGGGGTGGACAGCCCGTTGCAAAGCGGTTGGAAGCTCTGTTTTGTGCCATGGATGAGGAAGTGGCGAGGATATTTGCGCGAGCTACGTTCTTTGCAGATAACCGTCGGGAGGCTATCCTCGTGCAGACCCCGGCGCTAATTTTGCAGCATCGGCATGATCTGCTCGCTCCGCTGGAGGTGGGCGATTGGCTGCAGCGGCAGATGCCCCGTGCGACGCTACGGGTATTGGATGTAGCGGGGCACGCTGCGCACATGAGTCACCCCGACCTGGTAATTGACGCCATGAGGCAGCGATTTGCGTCGGTCTGAGCAATTGTTTTCGTCCGTACTGGACGCCCTGCCCGCCTTGGTAGTGAGGACCGATAGCGACGGGCGGATCGAGCAAGTCTGGGGCGAGGTACGCCACGCCATCAAAACGGCTCCTCAGCGCGGGGCGTATCTGGGCACGATTTTCAGTCAGCCCGCGGCGATATTCTTGGAGACGCACCTGTGGCCCCTCTTGCGGCGGATGGGACGCATCGATGAGTGTTACGCGCCGATGGAGCACGTGGGAGGCGAGCCATGGCCGTGCTTTGTCAGCGCAAGGACGATGTCAGACGGTGCAGGTCAGTGGTTTGTTTGGTTGTTGTTTCCTGCTACTGAGCGAGCCCGTTTTGAATCCGAGCTGATTCAAGCGAAAGCGCAGGCGCAGCGTTTGACGGAGACCTTGAGGGTCCAAAACTGGCGGCTCGACACGCTCGCGCGAACCGATCCGCTAACCGGGTTGGGCAACCGGCGTGCGCTGGATAAAGCGTTTGTGCACAGTTTGCATTCGGTGGTCGGTAACGGGAAGCGTCGCGACGGTGCCTTAGTCGCCCCTGAAATATTCATAACAGCATGATTTTTCTTGTGTTATTGTCTGTTTGCGAGTACAATTTCCCCCAGATTTGATGGTCTGATGCGCCGTTTTCTGGGAGTTTTGCGATGTTTGCCTGCCCCGCCACCGAGGACTTCTTCCGCGCCCGGCTCGATCAGATGATCGACCTGCGCCATCCGCTGGCGGTGTTGTCCTCACGCATGCCGTGGCAGGAGTTGGAAGCAAGGCTGTCGCACCTGTTCATGCGCAAAGCGCGCGCAGGTGTCGCGATGCCCGATCTGGACCTCTTTGGCGAATCTCCGGTGCGCGCAGCTCGGGCGTCCAACGCAGGCCGACCCCGCGTGCCGCTGCGCGTGATGATCGCGCTGCTGTATCTGAAGCACGCCTTCAACGAGTCGGACGAAGGGGTGGTCGAGCGCTGGGGCGAAACCCCCACATGGCAGTTCTTCTCGGGGCGGGCGTACTTTGAACATCGCCGGCCGTGCGACGCCACGACGCTGGTGAAGTTTCGCCGGCTGCTGGGCGAAGAAGGCGTGGAAGAACTCTTGGCGCAGACCATCAACGTGGCGGTGGAAACCGGACTCATCAAGCCGCAGGAACTCAAGCGCGTGGTGGTGGACACCACCGTACAACCCAAGGCGGTGGCGCACCCCACCGACAGCCGGCTGCTGGAGACGGCACGCACCAAGCTGGTGGAGGCGGCCAAGGCCGCCGGCATCGCCTTGAAGCAGACCTTTGCCAAGGAAGGCAAGGAGCTGGCCCGCAAGGCAGGACGCTATGCGCACGCGCGGCAGTTTGCGCGCATGCGCCGGGTCATCAAGCGCCAGCGCACGATCGTGGCCAGGCTGCAGCGCGAGATCGAGCGCAAGGCCAGCCGCCTGGGGCAGGCCATCCAGAGTGCTCTTGGCCACACCCTCAACAAGGCGGCGCGTCTGGTGGCGCAGACTGCCAACCGAAAGACCGCCGACGGGACTCGAAAGCTCTACGCCTGGCACGCGCCGGAGGTGGAGTGCATCAACAAGGGCAAGGCCCGCTGCCCTTACGAGTTCGGCGTCAAGGTCGGCATTGCCAGCACCCTGAAGCACAGCCTCATCGTCGCAGCCCGGGCCTTCCATGGCAACCCCTACGACGGGCACACGCTGCAAGCGCAGCTGGAGCAGGCCACGATCCTGATGCAGGACACTGGCATCAAGCCCAGCACAGCGTTTGCCGATCTGGGCTACCGCGGGGTGGAAGCCGACATTGCGGATGTGCGCCTGGTGCACCGCGGCAAGATCAAGCGCCTCACGCAGCAGGAGCGCAAGCTGCTCAAGCGCCGCCAGGCCATCGAGCCGGTCATCGGGCACTTGAAGCAGGATCACCGCATGGACAGGTGCCACCTCAAGGGCGAGCAGGGTGACCGGCTGCACGCGGTGCTGTGCGCGGCGGGCTACAACATCCGCTGGCTGCTGCGCATGATCACGAAGAAGGGCGTGCCCTTCTTGAGGCGAGCTTTTTTGCGCCTCATTGCGGCCGTGCGCCTCATCGGCCGGTGGCTCGCCCAGCGGCGGCCAACCGAGTCCAGTGGCGCCAACCCTGCCCAGCTGCGGCTAAGGGCGGCGTGAAAATGAATTTTTCAGGGACGACGCCTTACTGCTTATCGATGTCGACTACTTCAAAAAAATCAACGATAAATTTGGTCACGATATCGGTGACGAGGTGCTGGTGCGTCTGGCTGGCTGCATGAGAGATTGTGTTCGCCGTAGCGACACCGTGGTGCGCTTGGGTGGCGAGGAATTCGCGCTGTGGCTGCCGGATGCGAGCGTAGATGCCGCCCTCAAGATCGCCCGCAAAGTGCATGACCGTGTTAGTGCGATTCGCCTACCGGATGGTGAAAGCCGCGTGACAGTGAGTATTGGGGTGGCGGTGTCGACGGGAGGGGAAGCTACCGGAGACCTGCGCGGCATGCTCAGGTGTGCCGATCGCGCGCTATATCGGGCCAAGGAGGCCGGGCGCAATTGCACCCGAGTTGATCACGGTGATTTTGGTCTGTCGACTGATGGAGCTGCCGATCAGTCGGGATAATGAGGGGATGTACGCCATAGTCAAGAACAATATGGTCGGGTGGGGCTCATCGTCGGAGGATGCCTTGCCGCGGCGCTTCGCCTTGGTCGTTGCAGCTGGCCAGGGCAGCCGCGCCGGGCTCGGGGGGCCAAAGCAGTACCACCGGCTGGCGGGGCGGCGCGTGATCGACCACACGCTCGCGGCACTCGCCGCGGTACCGGGGCTGGCCGGCATCGGGGTCGTGCTGGCGCCGGACGATGAGACGCCGGTGGGTGACGGTGAGCGCGTGCGGGTCTGGCGCGTGGGCGGCGCGACGCGGGCCGAGAGCGTGCACAACGGGCTCGTGGCACTCGCCCAGGCAGGTGCGCGCGATACCGACTGGGTGCTGGTGCACGACGCCGCGCGCTGCCTGGTGCAGCCGGCGGATATCCAGGCGCTGATCGACGCCTGTATCGATGACCCGGTCGGCGGGCTGCTCGCGGTCCCGCTGGCCGACACGCTCAAGCAGGCCGACGCCGAGGGGCGCGTGCAGCGCACCGTGCCCCGGGACGATCTGTGGCTGGCGCAGACGCCGCAGATGTTCCGCTTGGGGGCGCTGCGTGCGGCGCTGCAGGCGCACGCGGCCAGCGGTTTTGCCGGTATCACCGACGAGGCCAGCGCGATCGAGCGCGCCGGCGGCCGCCCGCGGCTGGTGCGCGGCCGCACGCACAACGTGAAGCTCACCTACCCGGAGGATTTCATCGTGGCCGAGGCGATGTTGCGCGCGGACGATGCGCCGCGCTGGCGTGTGGGCGAGGGCTGGGACGTGCACGCGCTCGTGCCGGGGCGTCGGTTGATGCTCGGTGGGGTGGAGATCCCATTCGACAAGGGTTTGCTGGGACACTCGGACGCGGATGCGTTGCTGCACGCGGTGACGGACGCGTTGCTGGGCGCTGCGGGGCTGGGGGACATCGGGACGTGGTTTCCGGACACGGACGACCGTTTCCGCGGCGCAGACTCCCTGCGCTTGTTGACCGAAGCGGCCGCCGCGGTGCGGGAACGCGGCTGGCAGCCCGTCAACGTCGACGCGACCGTCATCGCCCAAGCGCCGCGCCTCGGTCCCTACCGCTCGGCGATGCAGGCCAACATCGCGCGCTGTCTGGGCGTGCCCGCCGATGCGGTCAATGTGAAGGCCAAGACCGCCGAGCGGCTGGGACCGGTGGGGCAGGGCCTTTCGATCGAGGCGCGGGCGGTGGTCCTCGTCGGTCGGTCGGCTGCTCCACGTTGACCTGCGCGCCGCGGGTTGATCACCCTACAGATCCGGCACGATTCTGTCTTGAATCCTCCGCTCCCATCACAAGGGAAGGGCGTGGTGCGGACACACAAAACTTCTTGGTGCTGGATCAAGAACACATCCTCGACGGCGGCCGATCACGGCGCGGACCGCAACCGCAACCGTACTGCCAACCCGCCGCCTTCGGCGTGGCTGACGTGGCATTCACCCCCCATGCGCTCGACCGCCCGGCGCACGATCGCGAGCCCCAGGCCACTGCCCGGGGTGGTGCGCGCGCTTTCTGCGCGGAAAAACGGCTCGGTCAGATGCGCGAGCGCATCGTCGGGGACACCTGGGCCGTGGTCCCGCACCGTCACCTCGCTCCACTCACCCCGTCGCTCGACGGTGATATCGATACGGGCCTGTTCGTCCGGGCTGCGACCGTGGCGCACGGCGTTTTCCAGCAGGTTGGTCAGCGCCCGCTGCAGCGCGGTGGCGTCGGCCAGCGCCGCGACGTCCTGCGGCGCGAAGACGCGCAACACCACCTCCGGGCGCTGGCGGTACGGCGCGGCGGCGCGCTCGATGGCGGTGGCCAGCGGCGTCGGTTCCAGCTGTGCCGGCCGCTCGCGCGCGTAGTCCAGGAACTGCCCGATGATCGCATCGACGTCGGCGATGTCGCCGGCCATACGCTCGCGCGTGGGCGCATCGGGCACACCCATCTCGATTTCCAGCCGCAGCCGTGCCAGCGGGGTGCGCAGGTCGTGCGAAATCCCCGCGAGCATCAGGCGACGGTCCGCCTCCGCGCGCGCGAGCCGCTCGGCCATGCGGTTGAAGGCGCGGTTGACGCTGGCGATCTCGCGCGTCGGCAGGCGCTCGTCCAGGTGCGCGCCCTCGAAGTCGCCGTCGCGCACGCGGGCGGCCGCCAGCGCGAGTCGCTGCAGCGGCTGGTTGATGAGCCGGGCGATGACCGCGGCGCCGAGCAGCGATAGCGCCAGCGCCGTCGCCAGCCACGCGAGCCACGTGCGCCCGCGTACCGTCTCCAGCCGCGCCGGATCGGCGAGCAACCAGTATTTTTGGCCTTCGATCGCAAAGCCGATCCACAGCCCCGGAAAGCCGTTGACCTCCCGCGCGACGACCGTGCCGGGGCCGAGCCGCTCGATGAGCGCCTGGGCCACGCGGTGGCTGGGGGAATCGACCTCGAAGGGGGTGAAGGTGTCTCCCTCGTCGCGCACGGCGATGCGCACGTTCTCCTCGTCGACCAGGGTCTTGACGAGCGCGACGCGCGCGATCGGGTCGGTGTAGATGAGGGCGGCGCGCGTGAGGTTCACGAGTGACGCCAGGCCCTGGGCGCTCTGCAGCGCGCGCGGCTCCTGCTCGAGCGTGCGAAAGGTCTGGAACCAGGCGAGCACGCTCAGCAGCAGCAGCCCGGCGAGCAGCAAAAAAGTGCGCCAGAACAGGCTCATCAGTCGTCCGGCACGAACATGTAGCCCACGCCCCAGACGGTCTGGATGTAGCGGGGGTTGGCCGGGTCGGGCTCGATCAGCTTGCGCAGCCGCGAAATCTGCACGTCCAGGCTGCGGTCGAAAGGCTCGAACTCACGCCCGCGCGCCAGTTGCGCCAGCTTGTCGCGCGACATCGGCTGGCGGGGGTGGCGCGCCAGCGCCTTGAGCATCGCGAATTCGCCGGTGGTCAGCGGCACCGGTTCGCCGTCGCGCGTCAGCGTCCGCTGTCCGGCATCGAAGACGAAGGGGCCGAAGCGCACCACGATCTTGTCGCTGGCCGCGGCGCCTGGCGCCTCCTGGCGCGGGCGGCGGCGCAGCACCGCGTGGATGCGGGCCAGCAGCTCGCGCGGGTTGAACGGCTTGGGCAGGTAGTCGTCCGCGCCCAGCTCGAGGCCGACGATGCGGTCCACGTCCTCGCCCTTGGCGGTGAGCATGATGATCGGCGTCGCATCGCCCGCCGCGCGCAGGCGGCGACAGATCGACAGGCCGTCCTCGCCCGGCAGCATCAGGTCGAGTACGATCAGGTCCACTGTTTCGCGCATCAGCAACCGGTCGAGCCGCTGGCCGTTTTCCGCGAGGAGCACCTCGAACCCCTCCTGCGACAGGTAGCGGTGCAGCAGCTCGCGGATGCGGGCGTCGTCGTCGACGATAACGATGCGGTCCGGGTGGCGCGTGTTCATGGCTTAACATTGTGGCGCGAAACGGCATGATAGGGGCGGTGCCGGATGTGGCACCTGCCTCGGTAACGACCGTTCACATGGGGGCAAGGCGATGGCGATGACGACGGGATCGGAGCAAACGATGGTCTCACCGATCCAGCACAAAGCAGTTTTGAGTCTTTCGCGGCGCTCTGTACTTTTTTTGAAAAGCGCTGCGGACTCGAGGCAAAATCGTGCCGGCGCAGTGGAGGGCTCGGCAGGCGCCGACGTTCGATGGCTCGCCCGCCGTGCGGTACTCTTGGCCGGTCGGCACATCGGCGCAGCGCTCCTGGCACTGACCGCGGTGACGCCGGTTTACGCACAGGTCCAGACCCCGCCGGCGCGCCTCGTTCACCTGAACGCACAGGCGGAGCAGCGCCTGCCGCACGACTGGGTGGCGGTGACCCTCGCAGTGCGTCATCAGGGTGACGAGGCGGCGGCGGTCCAGGCGCACCTGCAGCGCGTGCTGCAGCGGGCGCTTGAGCCGCTGCGCGCGCGCCAGCGCCCGGGAGAGCTCGAGGTGGCCAGTGGCGCGGTTCAGGTCCAGCCCCGCTACGGCCGCGAGGGGCAGATCGTCGGCTGGCAGGGCAGCGCCGAGCTGTTGGTGCAGGGCCGCAACGTGGGCGCGATTACCGCACTGGCCGCCCAGACACCGGGGATGGTGGTCGCGGGCCTGCAAACGTCGGTCAGTCGCGAAGCGGCGCGCGCTGCCGAAGCGGACCTGCGGGCGCAGGCGATCGCGGCGTTCCGTCAGCAGGCGCAGGACGTGGCCGCGGCGTTCGGTTTTCGTGGCTATGTGCTCCACGAGGTGCATGTTGGCGCCCAGCGGCCAGAGCCGGGGCCTATCCCGGTCATGCGCGGTATGGCCGCTGCCGTAGAAGCGGCCCCGGCATTGCCCGTTGCACCCGGGCACACGTGGCTGCAGGTCACGGTGTCGGGCGCGGTGCAGTTGCAATGACGCCCTCTGCACCACGGGCAGCTATTGTTCTATTGATTCGGTACGAGGAAGTCTGGCGCTCTCGCATTGCGGCGTATCTGGGTGAGGGGCAGGCACTCAAGACAAAATCGTGCCGAACGGATAGGCCCGGTCTGGTTTGAGCCCTCCACTTCATGAATACGGAAAGGACGCGGCGCGGGAACACAAAAACAGCTTCGTAGCGGATCCCTATTGCCGCCGCGTCATTGGGCGGCCCAGCCGCCGTCCATGTTCCAGGCCACCCCGCGCACGTTGTTGGCCGCAGGCGAGCAGAAAAACACCGCCAGTTCGCCCAGCTCCTCCGGTGTCGTGAATTGCATCGACGGCTCTTTTTCGCCGAGCAGCAGGCGGGTGGCTTCCTCGTTGCTGATGCCCAGCGCCGCCGCCTTCGCGTCCACCTGCTTTTGCACCAGCGGCGTCAGCACCCAGCCGGGGCAGATCGCGTTGCACGTCACGCCGGTGGTGGCGGTCTCCAGCGCCACGACCTTGGTCAACCCCACCAGGCCGTGCTTGGCCGCCACGTAAGCCGATTTCTGGGCGGACGCCACCAGCCCGTGCACGGACGCCACGTTGATGATGCGGCCCCAGTTGGCGGCCTTCATCGCGGGCAGCGCCAGCCGCGTGGTGTGAAAGGCGCTGGAGAGGTTGATCGCGATGATCGCGTCCCAGCGCTCCACCGGAAACTCCTCCACCGGCGCGACGTGCTGGATGCCGGCGTTGTTGACCAGGATGTCGACGCGGCCGAAGCGCTCGGCGGCGGCGCGCATCATGTCCTCGATCTGGGTGGGCTGGCTCATGTCGGCGCCGTGGTAGAACACCTCGACGCCCAGCGCTTCAACGGCCGCACGTGCGCCGTCGACGTCGCCAAAGCCGTTGAGCACGATGTTGGCCCCCTGGCGCGCCAGGGCCTTGGCGATGCCCAGACCGATGCCGCTGGTGGAGCCGGTGACGAGAGCGGTTTTGCCTTTCAGCATGGGGCTCGGTTTCCTTTACGATGGTGGCCATTCGGGTTGACAATAACACCCATTATCGGTCACACACGCCATGGAACCTTTGCTGCATCACCTGCCCGTTCCCGGCCCGCGCGCCAAGCACGGCGAGCCCCGGCGCATCGCCTGGTGGGAGTGGAACGCGACCGGGCTGGCCCACCCCGATCATGTGGTCGTCTGCGTGCACGGGCTGACCCGGCAGGCGCGGGACTTCGATGTGCTAGCGCGCGCCCTCGCGCCGCATGCGGCCGTCGTGTGCGTGGACGTCGCCGGTCGCGGCCACAGCGACTGGCTGGAAGACCCGATGGCGTACCAGATTCCTACCTATGTCAGCGATCTGGCGGTGTTGCTGGCCCACCTGCGGCAGCGTCACGCCCAGGCCACCGGCAGCGCCGAGCCTTACGCGCTGCGCATCGACTGGGTGGGGACGAGCATGGGCGGGCTGATCGGCATGGCGCTCGCCTCGCAGCCCGCGATGGGGCTGCACCGGCTCGTGCTCAACGACGTCGGCCCGGTGTTGGAGCCCGCGGCCATTGAGCGCATCGCGCAGTACGTCGGCACGATGCCGGTATTTCCGACCGAGCAGACGGCGGCCGACGCGCTGTGGGAGGTCTCCCGCACCTTTGGCCCCCATACCCCGGAGCAGTGGATGGCGCTGACGCGGCCGATGCTGCGGCCGGTGGAGGGGGGCTGGACGCTGCATTACGACCCCGCGATCGCGGTGCCGTTTCGGGCCCTGCTCGAAGCGCAGCGCGCTGCGCAGGCAGCCGACCCCGCTGCCGCGGCCGATGCGCAGCGATCCGCGCAGCAGGCCGGTGAAGCGACGCTGTGGGCCATCTACGACGCCATCACGTGCCCGACGCTGCTGCTGCGCGGGGCGGCGTCCGACCTCCTCTCGCGCGAGACGGCACTCGCGATGACGCAGCGCGGTCCCCGCGCGCGGCTGGTCGAGTTTGCGGGCGTCGGGCATGCGCCGACGCTGGTGCAGCCCGATCAGGTGCAGGTGGTGCGGGACTTCCTGTTGGCCCCATGATCACGCGCACGCTCCCGGCCGTGGCCCCAACAGAGGCCGCCACGGCGATCACTGCCGCGCTGGCCACCCCGGCGCCCACTGGCGATGGAGAGGAGCAGCGCGCGCTGCAGCGGGCGCGCGCGTTCGCCGAGCCGTTGCTCACCGGCGAGGTCCTGGACACCGGTGAGCCCGTGCTCGACCACGCCGACGCCGTCGTCGAGATCCTGCGCCACATCGGGGGCAACACCGACCTGCAGGTGTGCGTGTACCTGGTCTATACCACGCCGTACCTGGCCCGGCCGCGCGAGGCGATCGCCAAGGCATTCGGCGAGCCGTTCGCGGACGTCGCGGTGGAAACCCACAAGCTCGTCGAGCTGCAGCGGCAGGCGCGCCGGCGGGTCGTTGCCGAGGCGTCCAACCCGAAGGCTGCCCCCAACGCGCTGGAGGCGGCGCAGACCGAGAACGTGCGCAAGATGCTGCTGGCGTTCTCGCGCGACCTGCGGGTGGTGCTGCTGCGGCTGGCGTCGCGCCTGCAGACGCTGCGCTACTTTGCTGCGGTGAAGCGCGAGCCCCCGCAGGCCCTCGCGGCCGAGTCGCTGCACGTCTTTGCGCCGCTGGCCAACCGGCTGGGGATCTGGCAGCTCAAGTGGGAGCTGGAGGATCTGGCGTTTCGCTTCCTCGAGCCCGAGACGTACAAGCACATCGCGCGCCTGCTGGATGAGAAGCGCGTCGAGCGCGAGCAGCATGTCGAGCAGGTGCGCCAGCGGCTGGAACAGGCGTTGACTTCGTTGGGTCTGCGCGTGCAGGTGCAGGGGCGGCCCAAGCACATCTACAGCATCGTCAAAAAGATGCGCGGCAAGTCGCTCGACTTCGACCACGTCTACGACCTGCGGGCGCTGCGCGTCATCGTCGAGACGGTGGACGAGTGCTACCGGGTGCTCGCCTGGGTGCACGAGCATTTCACGCCCGTGCCGGAGGAGTTCGACGACTACATCGCCAAGCCCAAGCCCAACGGCTACCAGTCGCTGCACACGGTGGTGCGCGATGAGCAGGGGCGCGCGTTCGAAATCCAGATTCGCACCCGCGCGATGCACGAGCACGCGGAGCACGGTGTCGCGGCCCACTGGGCCTACAAGGAAGCCGGCACCAAGGGCTACGCGGGCGTGACGGCGGGGTCGTCGTACGACGCCAAGATTGCGGTGCTGCGCCAGTTGCTGGCGTGGCAGCGGGATCTGGGGGGCGGTGTCTCGCACGCCCTGTTCGACGACCGCATCTACGTGCTCACGCCCCAGGCCGCGATCGTCGAGCTGCCCAAGGGGGCGACCCCGGTCGACTTTGCCTACGCGGTGCACACGGATCTCGGGCACCGCTGCCGGGGCGCGCGGGTCGACGGGCAGATGGTGCCGCTCAACACCCCGTTGGCCAACGGCCAGACGGTGGAAATCATCGCGGCCAAGGAGGGGGGGCCTTCGCGGGACTGGCTCAACCCGGAAGCGGGCTACCTGGTCAGCCACCGCGCCAAGTCCAAGGTGCGCGCATGGTTCAACGCGCAGGCGGCGGCCGAGAACGTCGCGCGCGGCCGGGAGCAGGTGGAGCGCTTGTTGCAGCGCGAGGGCAAGACCAGCGTCAACCTCGACGAACTCGCGCTGGAGATGGGGTTTGACGCCGCCGACGCGCTGTTCGAGGCGGTGGGCAAGGAGGCGGTCTCGCTGCGCGCGATCGAGCAGCGCCTGCGCCCGGCGGAGCCGGTACCCGCCGCCGAGGTGTTGAGCCCGAAGCCGTCGCGCCAGCGCGCCGCGGGCGGCCCCAGCGGGGTCGTGGTCGTCGGCGTGGGGGCGTTGATGACGACGCTGGCGCGGTGCTGCAAGCCGGCGCCGCCGGACGACATCCGGGGCTTCGTCACGCGCGGCAAGGGGGTGAGCGTTCACCGCGCGGATTGCCCGGACTTCCTCGCGCTGGCGAAACGTCAGCCGGCGCGCGTCATCGACGTCGAGTGGGCCGCCCCCACCGGCGGTGGCGCGCACGCGCCGGTGTACGCAGTGGATGTGGGCGTCCAGGCGCAAGATCGGCAGGGCCTGCTGCGCGATATCTCGGAGGCCTTCGCGCGCGAGAAGATCAACGTCGTCGGCGTGCAAACCCAGTCGGTCAAAGGCGTGGCGTGGATGACGTTCACCGTCGAGGTGAACGACGCCACGCGCGTGCAGCGGGTGATGGCCGTGCTCAACGACGTGCCCGGCGTGCTCAAGGTGTGGCGACGCTGACCGAAGAGCGTCAGAAAGGGCGATTTTTCTGCTATAGTCTCGGTTCTGTCGACGCACCGCTGGTGACACAGACGACAGGCGCGTAGCTCAGCTGGTTAGAGCACCACCTTGACATGGTGGGGGTCGTTGGTTCGAGTCCAATCGCGCCTACCAGACACCGCAACGCCCCGTGTTCGATCCGGCACGGGGCGTTTTTCTTTTTCCCCACTCCGTATAGGCCGCTCTGCTTGGTCGCACGCCGGCAGGTGCCCGCCCCGCCCGCCGGTACTGGTCTGATCGGGGGCATCCTGCCCGCGCGGAAGAAAACCGAAATCGGAGTCGGCGTTCTACGCCCGTTGCTGGGACGCGACCGCTCCCGCGCCACGGACTGCTGCCACAATTGCGCCGATGAGCGAGCAAGAGTTGAGCGGGCCGACGCCCACCGCGCCCGTGATTCCGTTTCACGATGACCTGCAACTGGCCCAGCTGCGCGTGCCGCCGCACTCGCTGGAGGCCGAATCCAGCGTGCTGGGCGGGTTGCTGCTGGACAACAGTGCGTGGGACCGCGTGGCGGACCTGATCACCGAGACCGACTTCTACCGCGCCGAGCACCAGCGCATCTTCGAGGCCATCGCCGCGCTGATCAACGCCAACAAGCCCGCGGACGTCATCACGGTCTATGAACACCTGACGAGTCTGGGGCGGGCTGAGGAGGTGGGGGGGCTTGCCTACCTCAACCAGCTCGCGCAGTTCGTCCCCAGCGCGGCCAACATCCGGCGCTATGCCGAGATCGTGCGCGAGCGCGCGATCCTGCGCAAGCTCATCGTCGCCAGCGACGAGATCGCCGCGCAGGCCTTCGCGCCGCGCGGCAAGCCCGTGGCCACCATCCTCGACGAGGCGGAGCAGAAAATCCTCTCCATCGGCGAGGAAGGCAGCCGCATGAAGCAGGGCTTCCAGTCGATGGACAAGCTCGTGGTGGAGCTGCTCGACCGCGTGCAGGAGATGGCCGACAACCCCAACGACATCACTGGGGTGCCCACCGGCTTCATCGACCTGGACCGCATGACCGCCGGGCTGCAGCCGGGCGACCTCATCATCATCGCGGCACGCCCCAGCATGGGCAAGACGAGCTTTGCGATCAACATCGCCGAGCACGTTGCGCTCAACGAAGGCTTGCCGGTGGCGGTGTTCTCGATGGAAATGGGCGCCGCGCAGCTGGCGGTGCGGGTCGTGGGATCGATCGGCCGCATCAATCAGGGGCACCTGCGCACCGGCAAGCTCACGCCCGATGAGTGGCCGCGCCTGACCGAGGCGATCGAGAAGCTGCGCCACGTATCCCTCTACATCGACGAGACACCGGGCCTCACGCCCGCGGAGCTGCGCGCCAACGCCCGGCGCCTGGCCCGCCAGTGCGGCAAGCTGGGCCTGATCGTCGTGGACTACCTGCAGCTCATGAGCGGCAGCAACAGCGACGGCGAAAACCGCGCCACCGAACTGGGCGAAATCTCGCGCGGCCTCAAGATGCTGGCCAAGGAGCTGCAATGCCCCGTGATCGCGCTGTCGCAGCTCAACCGCGGCGTGGAGCAGCGCACCGACAAGCGGCCGATGATGTCGGATCTGCGGGAGTGCGTCACCGGAGATACTTTGGTTTGTTTGGCGGACGGACGACGCGTGCCCATTCAGGAGCTCGTGGGCACCCAACCCGAAGTCTGGGCACTCGATGCCCAGCAGCGCTTGGTACCGGCGCGGGCCGACATCGTGTGGAGGGTCGGCAATCGGCCGGTATACGAAGTGCGTTTGGCCAGTGGCCGCACGCTCGTGGCCACCGCCGATCACCGTCTTCTGGGTGCGCAAGGGTGGGTTGCCATAGCAGCCTTACGCAAAGGCGATCGACTCGCCATTGCCCGTCGGATTCCCCAACCCGCGCACGCCACCGCGTGGCCCGAGGAACATTTGGCGCTGCTCGCTCACCTGATCGGGGATGGCAGCTATCTGGACGGTCAGCCGTTGCGGTATGCGACCTCATCAGACGAAAACGCTGCGATCGTTACCCGGGCGGCCGAGGCGATGGGGTGCACCGTGCGGCGCTACCCTGGCCGGGGGCGGTGGTGGCAACTCCTCATCCGCGGTAACGGGAACCGTTGGCAAACCAAAGGCGTAAATGCCTGGCTGCGTGGGCTCGGCGTGTATGGACAGCGTTCGCGTGAAAAGCGGATTCCGCAGGAAGCGTTCACGCTCAATGACGAATGCGTGGCCGTTTTGTTGCGGCACCTCTGGGCGACAGACGGCGCGATTCATATTCGCCCGCACGGGCAAAAAGGTAGCCCACGGGTGTATTTCTCCACGGCAAGTCGTGGGCTCGCGCACGACGTCGCGGCGCTCCTGCTGCGGTTGGGCATTGTTGCGCGGATACGGTTGAGCCGCACGGGTGGCGGCGTCTGGACCGTCGACATCTCCGGGGCAGAGCAACTCAAGCGGTTTTTGGAAACGGCCGGCGCTTTCGGGCCGCGCGTCGAGCCTGCGCAACGACTGGCCGAGTGGCTGGGACGTGGCTCGGACGCGCCTCGCCGCCGACAGTTCAATGTGGACACGCTGCCGAAGGCGATTTTCGATCGCATCCGTCGCGTGATGCGCGAGAAGGGTGTCAGCCATCGCCAGATGGCGCAATGGCGTGGGACCGCATACGGCGGCACTTCGCATTTTCGATTTTCGCCGTCGCGATCCGTGGTGGCCGACTACGCGCAACGCTTGGGCGACGAGGCGCTGCTGAACTGGGCACAGTCGGATCTTTTCTGGGATACCGTCGTGGCGGTGGAGCCTGCCGGTGAACGGGAGGTCTTTGACCTGACCGTCCCGGATAGGGCTTCGTGGTTGGCCGATGGGATTGTCAGCCACAACTCGGGCGCGATCGAACAAGACGCCGACATCATCATGTTCATCTACCGCGACGAGTACTACACCAAGGACCAGTGCAAGGAGCCGGGCGTGGCCGAGATCATCATCGGTAAGCAGCGCAACGGCCCGACGGGCACGGTCAAGCTCGCGTTCCTGAACGCGCTCACCCGCTTCGAGAATCTGGCGGAGTACCACAGCGATTACTGATCAGTCGGAGAGGGGAAAACGCCATGATCGACCACCCGTTTCACGGTTTCCGGGAACTGTTCGAGCAGCTCGGCCTGCCATCGGACGAGCAGAGCATCCGCCGCTTCATCGAAACCCACGCGCCACTGCCCCGTCACGTCGCGCTGCCGGATGCGCCGTTCTGGACGCCGCCGCAGGCGGCTTTCCTGCGTGACGCGCGCTGTGAGGATGCCGACTGGGCGGAGGTGGTGGACCGGCTCGATGCGGCGTTGCGGGGATAGGGTGGGGCGTCCCCTCCACCGGTCGCGACGGGCCCGCCAGCCGGCCTGAGTGCACCGACGCACCGATTCCGTTGCCGATATAGCGGTACGTCTTTGCCGCGCTTCATTCACGCGGTGTCTGCTGCAGGGGCGAGGTCGGGCCGAGCAGATCGGCCAGTGCGCGCGCCACGATCTTGGTTGCGCGGCGCAGGTCTTCCAGTACGAGGTGTTCGTCGGCCCGCTTGGCGTTGGATTCGCGCACCGTCCGTGGCCCCGCACCGTAGATGACGCCGGGGACGCCGCGCTCCACGTACAGCCGGACATCGGTGTAGAGCGGTGTGCCGACGGCGGGGATGGCCTCCCCGAGCACCGCGTGGGCGTGGCGCTGCAGCGCCCGCACCAACGGCTGGGCCCCTGGCAGCGGCCGCATCGCGTGTGCCAGCAACAGCCGCCGCACCGAGACCTTCAACGCCCGCCCGCCGCGCACCGGTGCATAGGTGGCGGCGGCTTCGCCGATCGTGCGGCGCAGTGCGGCTTCGACCGCGGTCGGATCCTCTTCCGGGATCAGGCGGCGGTCCAGCTTGAAGGTGACCTTGCCCGGCACGACGTTGGTGTTGGTGCCGCCCTCGATGCGGCCGACGTTCAGGTACGGGTGCGTGATACCTCCGACACCGGAGCGGATGGCCAGATAGTCCGCGTTGAGCCGGTACAGGGCATTGAGGATGTGCACAGCACCCTGCAGCGCGTCGGTGCCGCTGTCGGGGATTGCGGCGTGGGCCATTTCCCCCTCGATGGTGACTTCGAGCTGCAGACAGCCGTTGTGGGCCGTGACCACTTGGTAGGTGAAGCCGGCGGCCATCATCAGATCCGGCTGGGTCAGGCCCTGTCGCAACAGCCACCCCGGCCCCAGCTCGCCGCCAAACTCTTCGTCGTAGGTGAAGTGCAGCTCCACCGCGCCTTGCCGCGGACGCGCGACGGCTTCCAGCGCGCGGACGGCGAACACGTATGTGGCGAAGTCGCTTTTGCTGACCGCGGCGGCGCGGCCGTAGAGCTTGCCGTCGACGATCTCGCCGCCATAGGGGTCGTGGGTCCAACCCTCGCCGGGCGGCACGACGTCACCGTGCGCATTGAGCGCGATCACCGGGCGCTGTGTCGCGGCATCGCTGCCGTAGCGACGCCGCACGATCAGGTTGGTGATCGACGCCAGTCCGGCCGCGTGCACGATATCCGCGGGCACGGGGTGGCGCTCCACGGACCAACCCATCGCTTCCAACAGGGTGGCGGTGACCTCGGCGTGGCGTGCGTTGTCGCCCGGCGGGGTGTCGGTCGGCACCCGCAGCAGCGCCTGCAGGAACCGCACTTCCTCGTCGAAGTGGGCATCGATCCAGGCGTCCAGTGCAGTGGGGTCTGTGTAAGCGGTGCTCATGACAGGGGTGAAGGCTTGTGAGGGTCGAAAACGGCGGTGGATCTTGAGACCGGCCGATGAAGCAGCGTCGGGGAAGGGACACGGGCTCAGACCGTTTCGGCGGCCAGATCGCGCAGCAAGCGCGCAAAGGCCTGCACCGCCAGGTCGATATCGTCGCTGGTCGTCGATTCGAGCGGGTTGTGGCTGATGCCGCCGTTTTCCCCCCGTACGAACAGCATGGCCTGGGGCAGGATACGGTGCAGCATCATCGCGTCGTGTCCCGCGCCGCTGGGCAGGTGGTGCAGCGGAACGCCCATCGCCGCCACCGCGCGTTCCCAGCGCGCCTGCCACGCGGGGGCACTCGGGGCGGCAGCGGCGCGCAACGTTTCGCGCAGCGTCAGCGTCAGGCCGCGCTGCTCGGCGATCGCGTGGGCTTCGCTGAGGGCCACCTGCGCCAACGCGTCGCGGGCGGCGTCGGTCGGCGCGCGCAGGTCCAGGCTGAAGCGGCAGCGGCCCGGCACGACGTTGATGGAGCCCGACGGCACGTCCAGGATACCCACGGTGCCGACCGTACCGGGGTGGGCGCGGGCCAGGCGCTCGACAGCCAACACCAGCTCGGCGGCGCCGGCGGCGGCGTCGCGGCGCTGCGTCATCGGCGTGGTGCCGGCATGGCAGGCGACGCCTGTGTATTCGCCCAGCCACCGGACGCTGCCGTTGATGCCGGTGACGATCCCCAGCGGGCGGTTGGCCGCCGCCAGCACGGGCCCTTGTTCGATGTGTACCTCGACAAAACCGAGGTAGCGGGACGGATCGCGTTCGCACGCCGCGATGGCGTCCATCGTACCCGGCAGCCCCGCGCCGCGCATGGCGTCGGCCATGGGAACGCCGTCGGCGTCCGTGAGGGCGAGCCACGCGGGATCGAACGCGCCCGCCACGGCGGCAGAGCCCAAAAACGTCGCGGGGTAGCGTTGGCCTTCCTCCTCAGCGAATGCGATGATTTCGATGCCGAACGGCAGGCGCTCGCCGCGTGCGTGCAGCGCACGCACGGCGGCCAGCGGGACTGCGATGCCCAAGCGCCCGTCGTGCGGGCCGGCGTTGCGCACCGTGTCGTAGTGGCTGCCGGTGAGGAGCCAGCGCGCGTGCGGTTGCGCCGCGGCATACCGGCCGACGACATTGCCGACCGCGTCGATCTCCACCGCGTCACAACCGGCGTCGCGCATCCAGGCGGCGATCTCCGCGGCACAGGCGCGGTGGGCTTCGCTGAGGTAGGTGACCGTCAGCTGACCGGCATCTTCACTGTGTCGGGCGAGGGCCGCCAACCGATCCCACACGGCGTGTCCCGCGGTGGGCTCCCAACCCAACTTGTCGTGCAGGCGGATTTCGGCGATGCGGTGAATCTGCCGCAGGCACTCGCGCCACTCATCGTCCGGGTGGGCGTGCAGCCGCCGCTCGAACGTGGCGATGATCTCGGCTCGCGTCAGCCCGGTGCCGCGCGGGCCGCGCACCGCCAGGATGAAGGGCCAGCCAAAGCGGGCGTTGTAGGCCGCGTTGAGGCGTTGCAGCGCCGCGAACTCCTCGGGGCTGCAATGCGTAAGCCCGGCCCGGCTTTGTTCGCCGGTCGACTCTGCCGTCAGCGTGCCAGCGACCATGGCCTTGCCGGCGAGTTCGGGGTGGGCTCGGATGAGGGCGAGCTGGGCCTCGAGGGGGGCCTGGTCCACCACGTCGGCGCAGGCACAGATGAGCGCGGCCGGTGTCGCAAACGGGCGGCGCGCCAGGGCCGCGCGCACGATCCAGGGCGAGTGCTCATACAGCCCGTCGAGGCGCGCGCAAGCCTCCTCCAACGGCGCGGCGTTGAGGGCGTCGAGCGCCGCGATGCCGGTGCTCATCGGGTGTCCTCCGCCGGGGTGGGGCAGGGATGGGTGTCCCGCCAGTGGCGCGCAATATCCACGCGCCGGGCGACCCACACACCGTCGTGGCGCTGGATATGATCGAGGAAGCGTTGCAGCGCGCCGATACGCCCCGGGCGACCCAACAGCCGACAGTGCATGCCCACGCTCATCATGCGCGGCTGGTCCAGACCCTCGGGGTCGCCTTCGGCATAGAGCGCATCGAATGTGTCACGCAGGTAGAGGTAGAACGGATCCGCGTGCGAAAAACCCTGCGGGAGCGCAAAGCGCATGTCGTTGCAGTCGAGCGTGTACGGCACGACCAAGTGGTTGACCACGGTGCCGTCGCTGCGGCGCACGCGCATCCAGAACGGCAGGTCGTCGCCGTAGTAATCGCTGTCGTAGAGAAAACCCCCGTGATCGACGACGAGGCGGCGGGTGTTGGGGCTGTCGCGCCCCGTGTACCAGCCCAGCGGCGGCTCCCCGGTGAGGGCGGTCTGGATGGCGATGGCTTCGGCCATGTGGGCGCGTTCCGTCGCCTCATCCACCTGTTGGTAGTGGATCCATTTGAGCCCGTGGCAGGCGATTTCGTGGCCCGCCGCGCGGCAGGCGGCCGCCACTTCCGGGTGGCGCTGCAAGGCGCTGGCCACCGCGAAGACGGTCAACGCCAGGCCGCGGGATTCGAACTCGCGCAGGATGCGCCACACGCCGACGCGCGAGCCGTACTCGTAGATGCCCTCCATGCTCAGGTGCCGATCCGGGTAGGCCGCCGGCGCGAACATCTCGGATAGGAAGGTTTCGCTCGCCGCGTCACCGTGCAGAACGCAGTTCTCGCCGCCCTCCTCGTAGTTGAGGACGAACTGCACGGCGACGCGTGCGCCGCCCGGCCAGCGGGCGTGCGGGGGCTGGCGACCGTAGCCGACGAGGTCGCGGGGGTAGGGGGCGGTCGTGTCGTAGAGGGCAGCCATGTCGCGTTATCCCAAAGCCAGAGAGAGATCGGCGCTGCGCCGCGGCCGCTCGAACGACAGGCCGCTGATTACGTGTTCGAGGTGATCGGCCATCAGCCGCGCCGCGGCCTCCGCATCGCGCGCGGCAAGCGCGTCGAGGATTGCCTCGTGCTCCTCGCTGGAGTGTCGCGCTGCCGGCTCGCTTTGGTACATCAGCGTGATGAGCGCGCTGCGGGTCAGCAGCCCGCCGAGGATCTCGGTCAGCACCTGGTTGCCCGAGCACTCGGCCAAACGCAGATGGAAGTCTCCCAATAGTTGGTTGCGTGTACTGGCGTCACCGTCCGCGATGGCGGCGCGCTCCGCCCGCAAGTGCGCGCGCCAGGCACGCAGTTGCTTGTCCGTAATGGAAGCGGCCAGCTGGCGCACCAGATCGACCTCGAGGGTGCGGCGCACACTCAGGATCTGGCGCGCCTCCTGCACCGTCGGGGCGGCGACGCACGCGCCGCGGCGCGGGCGCAGCTGCACGAGCCGCGTCTGGGCGAGCTGGTGCAGGGCCTGCCGCACCACCGTGCGCGAGACGCCAAAATGCTCCGCCAGGCGCAGCTCCACCAGCGGGGTCCCGGGCAGCAGGCGGTGTTCGGCGATCGCCTGGGTGATGGTTGCGACGATGGTGTGGGCGCTGACGTCCGGCATGGGGGCATGATAGCGGCAGAATCGCCCGCTTGTATACACTTTGGTATTGCAAACGTCGGTTTGGCGGGTACGATCGTTGCCCGCTGCCATCAGCCTGGAGGTGACCGATGGGCCTGAGCACCCACGTTCTCGATACGATGCACGGCTGTCCGGCCGCTGGGATGGCGGTGCGGCTGTACCGGTTGGACGGTTCCGCGGCGGAGCCGTTGGCGAGCCTCGTGCTGGACGCCGACGGCCGGGCCGCCGGGGCGCGTTTGTTGGGGCAGGCGGCGTTCCAGGCGGGGCGCTATCGGCTGGTGTTTTCGGTCGGCGACTACTTTCGCCGCCGCGGGGTGGCGTTGCCCGATCCGCCGTTCCTGGATGAAGTCAGCGTGGACTTTGGGGTGGCGGATGCGCAGGGGCACTACCACGTGCCGCTGCTGGTGAGCCCCTGGAGCTACGCGACCTACCGGGGGAGCTGACGGTGACGTCCGGCGCTGGGGCTGGCATAGCGGCGGGCGTGAACGGCGCGGAGCATGCGACGTGGGATGACGTCGAGCGCGCCCGTGCGTTGCTGACCCGTGGTCCCGGTGTGCTGGTCCGGGTGCACGACGTGCAGGGGTCGGCCCCGCGCGGGGTCGGTGCCTGGATGGTCGTCACGGCCGATGCGACCGCGGGTTCGATCGGCGGCGGACACCTCGAGTGGCAGGCGATGGCGCACGCGCGCGCCATGCTGGCGCGGCTTGATAGCCGCTCCAAGCGGGTGCGCTGGGCGCTGGGCCCGAGCCTGGGCCAATGCTGTGGCGGTGTGGTGCACCTGTCGTTCGAGCGCATCGGGGTGGCGGATATTGAACCGTTGGCGCAGGCCGCGCTAGCGACGCTGACGCCGGTGGCGATTTTTGGCATGGGGCACGTGGGGCGGGCGCTCGTCGACGTGTTGCGCCCGCTGCCTTTTGCCGTGACGTGCATCGACGCGCGCGCCGAGGCGCTTCCCGCGCCGCATCCGCCCGTCGTCCTCGTGGAGCATGCGGACCCGGTGCAGGACGCCGTCGACGACCTGCCCGCCGGGGCGCGGGTGCTGGTGATGACGCACCGGCACGACGATGACTTTGCCATCGTGCGTGCGGCGCTGGAGCGGCTGCGGCGACGGGGTGATCTGCCGTTCATCGGGCTGATCGGCAGCCGCAGCAAATGGAACGGCTTTCAGCGCCGGCTGCAGGCACTGGGTTTCGGTCCGGCGGAGTGTCAGCGGGTCGTCTGCCCCATCGGGCTGGCCGGTATTGCCGGCAAGGCCCCGTCAGTCATCGCCGTTTCCGTGGCGGCGCAGTTGTTGATGCTCGGCGCTTCCCCCGTCTGTCGGGGCACTACGGCCGCGCAGGGGGCGAGGAAGGCGTTGTCAGCAGACCGCGTTCCTCGATGAAGCGCACGACCGCGTCCAGCCCCTCGCCAGTCTTCAAATTGGTCATGACCCACGGCCGGCGCTGCGCATCGGGGCGCATACGTGCGGTGTCGGCCGCCATCACGTCGAGGTTGGCCCCCACGTGCGGCGCGAGGTCGGTCTTGTTGATGACGAAGAGGTCGCTTTTCGTGATGCCGGGCCCCCCTTTGCGCGGGATTTTTTCGCCCGCGGCGACGTCGATAACGTAGATCGTCAGGTCCGACAGCTCGGGGCTGAAGGTGGCGGCCAGGTTGTCACCGCCGCTTTCCACGAACACGATGTCCGCATCCGGAAACTGGCGCAGCATGCGGTCGATGGCTTCGAGGTTGATCGAGCAGTCCTCCCGGATCGCCGTGTGGGGGCAGCCGCCGGTTTCCACACCGAGGATGCGCTCGGGCGGCAGCGCGCCGCTGGCGGTGAGGAGTCGCTGGTCCTCCTTGGTGTAGATGTCGTTGGTGATCGCCACGAGGTCCCAGCGGTCGCGCATGGCCTTGCACAGCATCTCCAGCAGCGTGGTTTTGCCGGAACCGACGGGGCCGCCGATGCCGACGCGCAGCGGCGGCAACCGCTTGGTGCGGCCCGGGATGTGGTGCAGGGCAGGGGCGGGATTCTGAAGGGTCGCGTTCATGAGCGAAACAGTCGGGAATACTGGGTTTCGTGCCGGCTGGACAACAGGGCCAGCCCGGGGGTAAACGCCTGCAACGCGAGAGGCGAGGGGTCGTCGGCGCGCCGCAGCGCCTCGGCCACCGCGTCGGGAATCTCCGCGACCAGTCGGCGCAGGATCCGTTGTCCCGCGGCCTGGCCCAAGGGCACCGCCTTGATGGCGGCCTGCACCGCGTTTTCCGCCCAACCGAAAGCAAGCGCCGCTAGCGCCGCCTCCAGCGGGGTATCCGCCGGGGTCTGCAGGGCCAGCGCCATGCCCAGCGCGACGGGATGGGTGGGGGACGTCGGGTCGGGCCAGCAGGGGTGGGGCCGGGCACCCAGCGCTTCCAGCCACGCCCACACGCCGTGCCCGATCTGCTCGGTCTGCAGGCGCAGCTCGGCGCTCTCGCGGCTGTGGTGCACCCAATCGTCGAGCAACCGCAGTGCGGTGGCGTCACCCGAGCGCGCCGCCAAACAGGCACGCGCGATCACGGGCAATTCCGCGCGCGCCACACTCAGGTGCAGCTGATCGACGATCCAATCCCCTGCGGAGCGCTCGTCGTGCACCCACCCGTCGTCCACTGCGGCTTCCAGTCCCTCGGAGTAGGAGAACGCCCCCACGGGCAGTGCCGGTGAGGCCAACCACAAGAGAGGTAGCAGGGTGGCGGTGGGGGTCATGCCGGGGATGCACCGTGGCCGTGCGGATGGACGTGTCCGTGCCCATCATGGGCGTGGGCATGCCCATGGGCGGCGTAGGCACCGGCTTCGGGCTCGAACGGCTCGCGCGCCTCGGTCACGATCAGGTGCATCTGCCGCAGCAGATCGGCCAGCACATGGTCCGGCTCCAGCTTGAGGTGATCGGCGCGCACTTCCAATGGCACGTGACGGTTCCCCAGGTGGTAGGCGGCGCGCAGCAGATCGAGTGGCGTGCCGTGCTGCGGGCAAACGCTCACCCGCAGCACGGGCTGGGCGGCGGCCTGCACGCGCAGCAGCGTTCCGTCTTCGGTGACCAGGACGTCGCCCCCGCGCAACACGGTGCCCGGCGCCAAAAAGACACCGACGCGGCGGCCGAGCGAATCCTCGCAGTCGAAGCGGCTCTTTTGTCGCTGGTCCCAATCCAGGCTGAGCCACGCGCAGCGTTCCAGCAGCGGGCGCGCCAACCCTTGGCCTTGGGGGATCAGTCGGGCAGCGGTCAGCATGGCGGTATCGGCCCGTCAGAAGAGAAAATACCGTTGCGCCATCGGCAGGACCTGCGCGGGCTCACAGGTCAGGAGTTCGCCGTCCGCGCGCACCGCGTAGGTCTGCGGGTCGATCTCCAGCCGCGGTGCGTAATCATTGAGCACCATGTCGCGCTTGCCGATGGTGCGGCAGCCCTGCACCGTGACCAGTGGCTTGGCCAACCCATAGCGCGCGCCGACGCCCGCGGCCAGTGCGGCCTGCGACACAAAGGTCAGCGACGTCCGCGCGAGCGCGCCGCCATAGGCACCGAACATCGGACGGAAGTGCACCGGCTGCGGCGTGGGAATCGAGGCGTTGGGGTCGCCCATCGCCGCGGCGATGATCATGCCCCCTTTGACGATGACGGCTGGCTTGACGCCAAAAAACGCCGGTTTCCACAGCACCAGATCGGCCCACTTGCCCGGCTCGATCGAGCCGACGATGTGCGAGACGCCGTGCGCGATGGCCGGATTGATCGTGTACTTGGCGATGTAGCGCTTGACGCGAAAGTTGTCGTTACGCGATGCGTGCTCGACCCCCGGCGGACGGTTGGCCGGGGGCGCAAGCCAGCCACGCTGCACCTTCATTTTGTGCGCGGTCTGCCAAGTGCGGGTGATGACCTCGCCCACCCGTCCCATCGCCTGGCTGTCGCTGCTCATGATGCTGATTGCCCCGAGGTCGTGCAGGATGTCCTCGGCCGCGATCGTCTCGCGCCGGATGCGGCTCTCGGCAAAGGCGAGGTCCTCCGGGATGCTCGCGTCGAGATGGTGGCACACCATCAGCATGTCCACGTGCTCGTCGAGCGTGTTGACGGTGTACGGGCGCGTGGGGTTGGTGGAAGAGGGCAGGACGTTGGCCTCACCGACGATGCGCAGGATATCGGGCGCGTGGCCGCCGCCCGCCCCCTCGCAGTGGAACGCGTGGATGGTGCGCCCCTCGAAAGCGGCGATCGAGTCCTCGACACAGCCGCTTTCGTTGAGCGTGTCGGTGTGGATCGCCACCTGGGTGTCCGTCTCTTCGGCAACGGACAGGCAGGTGCGGATGGCGCCCGGGGTGCTGCCCCAGTCCTCGTGCAGCTTCATGCCGATGGCACCGGCGGCGATCTGCTCGTGCAAGGCGTCGGGGTGGCTGGCGTTGCCCTTGCCCAGAAACCCCAGGTTCACGGGCAGGCCATCGGCCGCCTGCAGCATGCGCGCGATATTCCACGGGCCCGGCGTGCAGGTGGTGGCGTTGGTGCCGGTGGCGGGGCCGGTGCCGCCGCCGGTCATCGTGGTGATGCCGGACATCAGCGCTTCTTCCACCTGCTGCGGGCAGATAAAGTGGATGTGGCTGTCGTATCCACCGGCGGTGACGATCATGCCTTCGCCCGCGAGAATTTCGGTGCCCGGGCCGATGACGATGTCGACACCCGGCTGCACGTCCGGGTTGCCGGCCTTGCCGATGGCCGCGATGCGCCCGTCGCGCACGCCGATATCGGCTTTGACAATGCCCCAGTGGTCGATGATGAGCGCGTTGGTGATGACCAGGTCCATCGCCCCCTGCGCGCGGGTCCTCTGGCTCTGGCCCATGCCGTCGCGGATGGTCTTGCCACCACCGAACTTCACCTCCTCGCCATAGCCCCCGGCGCGCAGGGTGTAGTCGTCTTCGACCTCGACCCAGAGATCGGTGTCGGCGAGCCGCACCCGGTCACCCACGGTGGGGCCGAACATCTCGGCGTAGGCCCGGCGTGAGATTGTGCTCATGATGCCTCCTTGGCGTCAGCGCCGGAATCCAGCGGCCCCTGGACCTCTCCCCGAAAACCCCAGACGACGCGTTGGCCGCCAAACGGCACGAGCGTGACGGTGCGCTGCTGGCCCGGTTCGAAGCGGATCGCGGTTCCGGAGGCGATGTGCAGGCGCATTCCGCGTGCGGCCGCTCGGTCGAACGCGAGCGCCGGGTTCGTCTCGGCAAAGTGGTAGTGCGAGCCGACCTGGATGGGGCGGTCGCCGGTGTTGCGCACGACCAAGGTTAGCGTGGCGCGCCCGGGATTGAGCGTCAGGTCGCCCCCGGCTGTCACGATTTCGCCTGGGATCATGGCACGTGCCCCCGTGTCAGGCGAGTCGCCCCATCAGCACCAGCCCGGCGAGCCCCGTTGCGCCACCGGCAGCGGCCAGCAGCCAACGCGCGCGGGCGGCCGCCCAGCGTCGCAGCGACAGCCCCGCCGTGACGCCGCTCATGTGCAGGGCCAGCGTCGTGAGCAGAAAGCCGGCCGCGTATCCGGCAAAGCCGCTTTCCGGCGTTTCCGCGCCGTGCGCCAGCCCGTGCAGCGCCGCGCCGGCGGCGATCAACCCCATCCCCAACGGAACGGGCCAGCGGCGCTGCGCCGCCATCAACATCAGCCCGAACACCACGACGGACAGCGCCACCGCGTGTTCCAGCCAGCCGGGCACCCCCACGCTCCATCCGGTGATGGCACCGATGATGAGCGCGAGCATGAACGCTGCCGGCCCCCACCAGGCCCGCTGTGGCGGCAGCGCAAAGACGGACCATGTGCCCACCGCGATCATCGCGAGCATGTGATCCAGGCCGAAGGGATGAACGAGCCCCTCGAACCAGCTCGAGGTCCCGTGCCCGGTGTGGGCGTATCCGGGTATGGCCGCGAGCCCCAAGAGCAGCGCTGTCACGCGGGTCGTCGGCGGCCGCCGCACCGATCGGCGCGACGGGTGGGTGTGGTCTTCTGGCATGTTGTTCTCTCTCTCGTGGTTGGGTTACGCAATCGGTTGGTGCACGGTCACCAATTTGGTGCCGTCGGGGAAGGTGGCCTCCACCTGGATTTCCGGGATCATCTCGGGCACACCCTCCATCACGTCGTCGCGCGTCAGGACCTCGCGCCCCAGTGCCATCAGTTCGGCGACGGTGCGCCCGTCGCGCGCGCCTTCGAGCACCGCGGCACTGATCAGCGCCACCGCCTCGGGATGATTGAGCTTGAGACCACGGGCGCGACGCCGCTCGGCCAACAGCGCCGCCGTGAAGATCAGCAGTTTGTCTTTTTCGCGGGGGGTGAGGTCCATGCAGGAATTGAAGCAAGCGGCATGCCAAAGAGGGCGCGCCCGATGGCATGGAATCTGCTGAAACGCCCGCGTGAGCACGGAACCTCTGCAGCGCATCGTCCGCGTGCGGCGTGACTACAACCGCTGGGTGGCCAGCGAGACGATGGAAGACTACGCCCTGCGCTACACCGCGCGGCGCTTTCGCCGCTGGTCCCCTGGGCGGGTCGCCAACACGGCGTTGGGCGTGTCGTCCTTTTTGGTCTTGGAAGCGGTCGGTGCCAGCCTGCTGGTCCAGTTCGGCTTTGTCAATGCAGCGTGGGCGATTGTGGCCGCTGGCGCGCTGATTTTTCTTATCGGCTGGCCCATCAGCATGGCGGCGGCACGCCACGGGGTGGACATGGACCTGCTCACGCGCGGGGCCGGGTTCGGCTATATCGGCTCGACCGTTACGTCGCTCATTTACGCGAGCTTCACGTTCATCTTTTTCGCGCTCGAGGCGGCGGTGATGGCGTACGCGCTGGAGCTCGCATTCGGCATTCCGCCCGCCTGGGGCTATGGGGTGTGCGCTCTCGTCGTCATCCCGCTGGTCATCCACGGGATCACGGCGATCAGTCGCTTTCAGGTGTGGACACAGCCGATCTGGCTCTCGTTGATGGTCGTGCCCTTTGTGGGCGTGCTGGTGCAAGCGCCCAACGCCTTCGAAGGTCTCTCGGTCTACGCCGGTGCCGGGGGGACGTACGCAGGGTTCGACAGCCTGGCATTCGGAACGGCCCTCACCGTCGGGCTGGCTTTGGTGACCCAGATGGGGGAGCAGGCCGATTACTTGCGCTTCATGCCGCCGGCACGTCCGGGGCAAGCGGGACGCTGGCGCATGGCTGTGCTGATCGGCGGTGTCGGGTGGGTTCTGATCGGTGTGCTCAAGATGCTGGGTGGGGCGGCGCTCGCGTGGCTCGCCATCGGCCATCAGGTGCCTCCGGAACGGGCAGTCGATCCCAACCAGATGTACCTCGTCGCCTATGAGTATCTGCTGCCCCACGAGTGGGCGGTGTGGGCGACCGCCCTGTTCGTCGTGATCTCGCAGCTCAAGATCAACGTCACCAACGCCTATGCCGGGTCGCTGGCGTGGAGCAACTTCTTTTCCCGCTGGACGCACAGTCACCCCGGCCGCGTGGTGTGGGTCGTGTTCAACATCGGGATTGCGCTGCTGCTGATGGAGATGAACGTCTTCGACGCGATGTCGCAGGTGCTGGGGATCTATGCCAACCTGGCCATCGCATGGATGGGGGCGGTGTTTGCAGACTTGGTGATCAACAAGCCGCTGGGCTGGTCACCGCGGGCCATCGTCTTTCAACGGGCTTATCTCTACGATGTCAATCCGGTCGGGCTCGGGGCCATGGGGTTGGCATCGGTCGTGGGTATTGCGGCGCATGTGGGGGCCATGGGTCTGGCGGCGCAAGCATTCTCTGCTGTTGTGGCGTTGGTGGTGGCTATCGCGGCGGCACCGCTGTTGGCGTGGCTCACACGCGGGCGCTACTACCTGGCGCGCCACCCCGATCCTGTGGCGCAACCCAATGGCGCTGACGTCCCGGCGGCGGTTCGGTGTGTCGTTTGCGGCGGCGAGTACGAGGCACCCGACACCGCCCACTGCCCTGCATACCAGGGGCGCATCTGCTCGTTGTGCTGTACGTTGGATGCCCGCTGCGAAGATCTGTGCAAGCCACAGGCCCGCGTGGCTGTCCAGTGGCAGCAGCTGTTGCACCGGCTGTTGCCCGCGCGCGCCCACCCCTATCTGGAGGCGGGATTGGCGGCATTCACCTTGTGGATGGCGGTTCTCCTCCCACTGGTCGCCATCGGCCTGGCGCTCTTGTTTCGTTACCTGGGCGCTTGGCCGCCAGCCGGTTCAACGGGACTGACCTGGGGGTATTGGTGGTCGTCCGGGTATCTGCCGGTCCTTGCGCTCACCAGTGTGATGTTGGCGACGCTGGTGTGGTGGGTGGTCCTGGCGCAGAAGAGCCGTGCCGTGGCACTGGAGGAATCCCGACGGCAGACCGCGTTGCTGTTGCGCGAGATCGAGGCGCACCGCCGCACCGACCGACAACTGCAGCAGGCCCGCGAGCAGGCCGAACGCGCACGGCGCACGGCCGATCAGGCCAACCGCGCAAAGACGCGCTTTATCGGCAGTTTGAGTCACGAATTGCGCACCCCGCTCAACGCGATCCTGGGCTACGCGCAGTGGTTGCAAGAGGCGCGGGATCTGTCGCCGAAGCGGCGGGAAGCGGCCGGGGTGATCGCGCGGGCGGGCGAGCACGTGCTGTCGCTCATCGAGGGCACCCTCGACATCGCCCGTATCGAGTCGGGCCGTATGGTGCTGGAGCCGCGCCCGACCGATCTGCGCGGGCTCGTGGAGAGTGTCGTGGCACTCATCGGGCCCCAAGCCCGAGCGAAACAGCTCACGTTCGACTACCAGCCGCCCGAACGCTGGCCTGCGGCGGTACGGGCAGACGAGCGCCGCATCCGCCAGATCCTGCTCAATCTGCTCGGCAACGCGGTCAAGTTCACGCGAGACGGTCACGTGGCGCTTCGGGTCGCGTACGCGCGCGAGATCGCATCGTTCGAGATCACCGACTCAGGGCCGGGAATCGACCCCGACGAGCGTGAGCGCATCTTCGAGCCGTTTGCGCGGGGGCGCGCCGCAGTGGGTGTGCCTGGCTCCGGCTTGGGATTGACCGTGGCGCGGATGCTGACCGACCTCATGGGGGGGGAGTTGGTGATCGACAGCAGGCCGGGGGTGGGGACCACGTGTCGGTTGCGCCTGTTCTTACCCACGCTCGCTGCCCCGCCACCACTGCGCGACGAGCCGGCCACCCCAGCGGGGGAGGCGCGTACCGACCGACGCGGCTGTGCGCTGGTGGTCGACAACGAGGCGGCAGACCGGGAGTTGCTGGGGATTTGGCTGCGTGAGGCCGGCTATGACGTTGTCATCTGTCCGGACGGCGAGTCGGCTCTGGAAGCGCTTCACGGGGGCTTGCGCCCCGATTTCGTCCTGATGGACTTGGCCATGCCGGGCAAAGACGGCTGGCAAACGTTGGCCGACATACGCGCCATGGAGCTGCAGCCGCCGCCTCGGTGTGCCGTGGTGTCGGCCAACGCCTTCGACCGTGGCATCGACAACCCGATCGGCCTGCCCGTGGTCGATTTTTTGGTCAAACCCGTGTCACGGCAGACCCTGCTGCGATGGATCCAGGGCGAGGATGGCGCCCCGGGTGAGACGGCCCGTGCCTCCGATGCCGTGGAGATGGCTCATGCCACTGACGGGCTGGCCGCGCACCACGCCACGGGGCCGACACACGAAGCGCTCCCGCAGCCGTGGCTGGAGCTGCCCGAGATGCTGCGCCAACGGTTGGCGACGGCGGCACGCCTGGGGCATCGCCGCGGTGTCGAAGCCGCGCTGGACACGGCGCAGGCCCAGCCAGGCCTTTCCGCCGCAGCGCGGCAATGGCTGCGGCAGTGTCGCGAGGACGTGCGCGAATTCCGGTTCGATCGATTGCAGCCGATCGTGGTTGACGATGACAGCGCTGTTGGGGTTGAGCGATGACCGCGGCAGAGGCATCGGAGGTCATTCGGGGGACGGGCTTCTCATCCGGGGCAGTGGTGCTGTTGGTCGACGACCAGCCGCACAGCGTGTCTGCCCTGCACGATGTGCTGGACGAGGCGGGTTTCACCGTTTTGGTGGCGCTGGACGGGGGGACGGCGCTGCAGCGCGCGCGGGAGGCGCTGCCGGACGCGATCCTGCTCGATGCCGTGATGCCCGGGATGGATGGTTTCGAGGTCGCGCGGCGTCTGCAGGCAGACCCACGTACCCAGGGGGTGCCCATCATTTTTATGACCGGCTTGAACGAGACCGAGGACGTGGAGCGCGCCTTTGCCGTGGGCGGCGTGGACTACGTCACCAAGCCAGTCCGACCCCGTGAGGTGTTGGCGCGGCTGAATGCCCACCGGCGGTTGGCCCGGCAAGTGCGCTGGGGCCAGCGGCAGGACGGGCTGGCGCGGCAGGCGCTGGACGCGTTCGGTCTGGCGACCCTGGTGCTGCGCGGTGCCGAGGGCAAGCTGTTGTGGCAGACACCTCTGGCCCGTGCGTTGCTGGTGCAGTACGCCGGGGGAGACGGTGTCCACACTCCGGCACCCGTGCGCCGTTGGTGGCAGGCAGGGTTGTCGTTGGCGCAACGCGGTGAGGAGCCACCACCACTCGTCTTGCGCGCGGGGGCCGATCAACTCGTGTTGCGCGTGCACCGTCGCATCGGCGATCTGGACGACGAGCAGAGCGCAACGGGGACGAGGGACGCGGGGGACTGGCTGATCGTTTTGGAGGAGCGGCGTGAGAGTCTCGCGATGGCGCGGCTGGCCGAGGCGTTCGGCCTGACCGTCCGCGAGGCCGAGGTGCTGTATTGGGTGGCGCAGGGCAAGATCAACCGTGACATCGGAGCCATCGTCGGTGCCAGCCCGGCGACCGTCAAAAAGCACTTGGAACGCATTTTGGCCAAGCTCGGCGTCGAGACGCGGACGGCCGCAGCGGCCATGGCGCTGCAGCGTCTGCGGGCTCCGTGACGCGCGCCGTACGCCATCTGGCGTACAGACAGGGCCCTAGGGTCAACCCTAGGATGCAGATGTGGTCGCCGGATCCGTGATGCGAGCCGGTCCCTTCCTCTCCAACGTCCAGGAGTCTTGCCATGAAACGCCGTGAATCGCTCCAGCTGCTGTCCGCTGCCGCCCTGTCGACCCTGCCGATATTTTCCGTGCGCGCACAAAACGCCCCGATCAAGGTGGGGGTGCTGCACAGCCTCTCGGGCACGATGGCCATTTCCGAGACGGTGCTCAAGGACATTGCGCTGATGACGTTCGATGAGATCAACGCCGCCGGTGGTGTGATGGGACGCCGTATCGAGCCGGTCGTCGTCGACCCGGCGTCGAACTGGCCGCTGTTTGCCGAGAAGGCGCGGCAGCTCATCACCCAAGATAAGGTGGCCGCCGTATTCGGTTGCTGGACCAGTGTGTCGCGCAAGTCGGTGCTGCCGGTCTTCGAGGAGCTCAACAGCCTGCTGTTCTACCCCGTTCAGTACGAGGGCGAAGAGCTCAGCAAAAACGTCTTCTACACCGGTGCCGCGCCCAACCAACAGGCCATTCCTGCCGTGGAATACCTGATGAGCAAAGACGGTGGCGGGGCCAAGCGCTTTGTGTTGCTGGGCACGGACTATGTTTATCCGCGTACCACGAACAAGATCCTGCGCGCGTTCCTCAAGTCCAAAGGCATTCCCGAATCCGACATCATGGAGGAATACACGCCGTTTGGCCACAGCGACTACCAAAGCATCATCGCCAAAATCAAAAAATTTGCCAGCGAGGGCAAGAAGACGGCGGTGGTGTCCACGATCAACGGTGACTCCAATGTGCCGTTCTACAAGGAACTGGGCAACCAGGGCCTCAAAGCCACCGATGTGCCGGTCGTGGCATTTTCCGTGGGCGAGGAGGAGTTGCGTGGTGTCGACACCAAGCCGCTGGTGGGCCATCTGGCGGCGTGGAACTATTTCATGTCGATCAAAAACCCGGCCAACGATGCCTTCATCCAAAAGTGGGCCGCCTACGCCAAAGCCAAAAACATCCCCGGCCACAAAGACAAGCCATTGACCAACGATCCGATGGAGGCCACCTACATCGGCATCCACATGTGGAAGCAGGCGGTGGAGAAGGCCAAGAGCACGGAGACCGACAAAGTCATTGCCGCGATGGCGGGACAGACCTTCCAGGCCCCGTGCGGCTTCGTCGTGAAGATGGACGAACGCAACCACCACCTGCACAAGCCAGTATTTATCGGGGAGGTGCGGGCGGACGGGCAGTTCAACGTGGTCTGGAAGACCAAGGGGCCGATCCGCGCCCAGCCGTGGAGTCCGTTCATTCCGGGCAACGAGAAGAAAAAGGACGTTCCGGAGAAAGCGTGACGGTCAACGACGGCCGGCACTACAGGGCCTGCACGATCATGGCAACTCGCAATCGACATGGAATCCCCGTACCGGCTTGGCTCGGGGCTGCGCTGCTGCTGGCCAGCCTGCTGCTGACCCGCGCCGCGTGGGCCCTGACGCCCGAGGACGCGCGTGCCGCGGTCGAGGGGGGCATCGGCGATCGCGTGGAGGTCGTGCAACGGCTCGTCGCATCCGGCGACCCTGCGGCGGCGCGGCTGCTGCGCGCGCTGGCGCAGGGTGCCGTGCGCTTCAACGCCCTGGGGGTCTACGTGGTCGACGACACGGGGGCGCGCGATGCGGTGACGGGGCAGTCAGTTACCGTGCCCCCTGATGCCGAAGACGCGCTCGTCAACAACCGCCTGCGCGGTGTATTGGAAACGGCGCTGGCGGCGTTGGACCTGATCGAGGGTGCTGATCCCGCGCGCCAGCGTGAGGCAGCACGGCTGCTGCGCAGTGCGGCCGTCGATGACGCTGACGCGGCCCTGCTGGCGCTGTTGCAGCGGGTGGATGCGGCGTTGGCGAACCGCACCGTCGATGCCAGCACCCGTCGCGCTTTGGATGAGGCCTTGGCGGCCGCTGGGTTGGCATCGGAAGAGCCCAGCGAGCGGCAGCGCGCTGCCAAGCTGCTGGCGCGGTCAGCGGAGCCCGCCATTCGCCCCCTGATCGAGCGTCGCCTGGCTGAGGAGTCGGACCCGGCTGTGCGCGCGGCGCTGCAGCACGCGCTGGCAGCCGTCGAGCGGCGTCAAGCCCTGACCGCCGCCGCAGGACAGTTGTTTGCGGGGTTGAGCCTGGGCTCGATTCTGTTGCTCGCGGCACTGGGGTTGGCGATCACGTATGGGCTCATGGGCGTCATCAACATGGCCCATGGGGAAATGATCATGATCGGTGCCTACGCGACCTATGCGGTACAGGTGGCTTTTCAGCGCTGGTGGCCGCAGGCACTGGAGTATTACGTCCTGGCTGCGATACCGGTGGCGTTTTTGGCCACGGCGGCGGTTGGCGCAGCCATCGAGCGCGGCGTGATCCGTCATCTCTATGGCCGACCGCTGGAGACGCTGCTGGCGACGTGGGGCCTGAGTCTGATCCTCATTCAGGCGGTGCGCAGCCTGTTCGGGGCGCAGAACGTCGCCGTCGAAAACCCGGGCTGGCTCTCGGGCGGTGTCGATGTGGGCGCGGGGCTCATCCTGCCGTGGAATCGCATCGCCGTACTGGCATTTGCGGCGTTGGTGTTGGCTGCCGTGGCGCTGCTGATTGCTCGCACTCGCTTTGGGTTGTTCGTGCGGGGTGTGACCCAAAACCGTCCGATCGCGGCGTGTATGGGGGTCAACACCGCGCGCGTCGACATGTTGGCGTTTGCGTTTGGTTCGGGTGTGGCGGGTTTGGCCGGTGTGGCGCTGAGCCAACTCGGCAATGTCGGGCCTGATCTCGGGCAGGCTTACATCATCGATTCGTTCATGGTCGTGGTGGTCGGTGGAGTGGGGCAATTGGCTGGGTCGGTGCTTGCGGCACTGGGGTTGGGCCTGTTGAACAAGCTATTCGAGGGATGGGCGGGCGCGGTATTGGCCAAGATCGCCGTCTTGCTGCTCATCATCGCATTCATCCAGAAACGTCCCCAAGGCCTCTTTGCCTTGCGTGGACGCGCGGCTTGAGGTGGAAACCGACATGACAACTGACGTGCTTCAACCCCATGCCCCGGTGATGACCCCATCACGACGACGCCTCCCGCTGCTCCTCCAGCCGCAGTGGCTGGGTGTGTGGGCCGGTCTCCTGGTCGTGGCTGTCCTGGTGCCGGTGTTGAACCTCGCCGTTCCACCAGAGCACTTTCTGCACGTTTCGGACTACACGGTCAGTCTGGTCGGCAAGATCCTCTGCTATGCGATTTGTGCGCTGGCGATGGATCTGATCTGGGGCTATGCGGGCATCCTCTCCCTTGGGCATGGATTGTTTTTTGCCTTGGGGGGCTATGTGATGGGCATGTACCTGATGCGTCAAATCGGGCGCGACGGCCACTACGGCGCCGACTTGCCCGACTTCATGGTGTTTCTCGACTGGAAGGAACTGCCCTGGCATTGGGCGCTGTCGGACAGTTTTGTCGCCACGGTATTGCTCGTGATGTTGGTGCCGGGCTTGCTGGCGCTGGTGTTTGGCTACTTCGCGTTTCGCTCGCGCATCCAAGGGGTGTATTTTTCCATCATCACGCAAGCGCTCACCTTTGCCGCGATGCTGCTTTTTTTCCGAAACGAAACGGGGTTTGGGGGAAACAATGGCTTTACCGATTTCAAACGGATCCTTGGCTACCCGATTGCCACGGGTGAGATGCGGGTGACGCTGTTTGCGCTGTCGGGCGTGACGCTGGTGCTCGCGTACGTGGCGTGCCGTTGGCTGGTCGCGTCGAAGTTTGGGCGTCTGCTGCAAGCCGTGCGAGACGCGGAGTCGCGGCTGATGTTTTGTGGCTATGACCCACTGCCGTACAAGCTGGCGGTGTGGACCTTCTCCGCGGTGTTGTGCGGGATTGCGGGAGCGTTGTACGTGCCCCAGGTGGGCATCATCAACCCAAGTGAAATGAGCCCGGCCAACAGTATCGAGATTGCGGTCTGGACGGCGGTGGGTGGCCGCGGAACGCTCATTGGCCCGATCGTGGGCGCGTTTGCAGTCAACGGAGCGAAGAGCTGGTTCACGGTCGCCATGCCCGAGTACTGGTTGTACGCCCTGGGGGCGTTGTTCATCGCGGTGACGCTGTGGATGCCGCGCGGCTTGGTGGGGCTGCTGGGGCGGCGCAAGCCGGACAGTCTCGGCGCCTCGAAACAGGAGCACCGGACATGACGCCCGACTTGCTGGACGAGGGGGCGGCGCGGTTGGCGCGTGCCAGCGAGCGGCGCAATATCGCCACGGAATCCGGCGGACGTGATGCAGGGTATGCACGTCCGTTGTCCGCGGACCGCTTTGATGCCGCACACGGCCGCATTCTGTACCTGGAAGACGTGACGGTAACGTTCGACGGCTTTCGGGCCTTGGACCGGCTGACGCTCGATATCGGGGTGGGCGAGCTGCGGTGCATCATCGGTCCGAACGGTGCCGGCAAGACCACCCTGATGGATGTGATCACCGGCAAGACACGACCCGATAGCGGGACGGTGTTTTTTGGCAGCGCCATCGACCTGACGCGTTACCGCGAGGCGGAGATTGCGGCGCTCGGGATCGGGCGCAAATTTCAAAAGCCCACGGTATTCGAGGCCCTGACCGTGTGGGAAAACCTCGAACTGGCCCTGGCCGGTGAGAAAGGCATTGTCGCCAGCTTGCGCGGCACACTCGATGCCAAGGGCCGGCAACGCATCGATGAGTTGCTGGCGACCATCCAGTTGGCGGATCAGCGGCACCGGCGGGCCGGTGAACTGAGTCACGGCCAGAAGCAGTGGTTGGAAATCGGCATGCTGCTGGCGCAGGAGCCGCGGCTGCTGTTGCTGGACGAACCCGTGGCCGGGATGACCGATGACGAGACCGCGCGCACGGCCGAGCTCTTGCGCTCGCTCAAAGGCAAGCACTCGTTGATGGTGGTGGAGCACGACATGGCGTTCGTGCGCGCCGTGAGCGACGGCGGACGGGTGACCGTGTTGAGCGAGGGGCGCGTGCTGGCCGACGGAACGCTGGAAAAGGTCCAGGCGGACGAGCGCGTCATCGAGGTGTATCTGGGCCGATGACGGGGAGCGTGCCGATGCTGCAGATCCAAGACGTCCACCAGTACTACGGGGGCTCACATATTTTGCGCGGGGTAGGGCTCGAGGTGCGGCCCGGCGAGATCACCGTGGTGTTGGGGCGCAACGGCGTCGGCAAAACGACGCTGTTGAAATGCCTGATGGGTTTGGTGCCGATCCGTCGTGGGACGATCGCCCTGGACGGTCAGCCCATCGCGGGATGGCCGCCGTACCGGCGGGCCGCGGCGGGGATCGGCTACGTCCCGCAGGGGCGGGAGATCTTCGGTCGCCTCACGGTTCACGAAAACCTCATGATGGGGTTGGCGAGCCGCCCCGCGCACACGGCCATTCCTGCCGTGTTGTACGAGCTCTTTCCGATCCTGGCGCAGATGCGCCGCCGCCGAGGGGGCGACCTGTCCGGGGGGCAGCAGCAGCAACTGGCCATCGCACGGGCGCTCGCAGCGTCTCCGCGCGTGCTGGTGTTGGATGAACCGACGGAGGGCATTCAGCCCAACATTATCCAGGCCATTGGGGAGGTATTGCGCCGCTTGGCGCGGGAAGGGGTGGATGGACGCCCGATGGCCATTCTGCTGGTGGAGCAGTACTACGATTTTGCACAGGCTTTGGCGGATCGGTATGTCGTGCTCGAGCGCGGCGAGGTCGTCGATGCGGGCGCTGGCCATGAAATGGCGCAACGGGGGGTGCGGCAGCGGATCGCGATTTGAGCGGCGCATCTCGCGGGGCTTCGAGCGACATGCCCGCGATGGTGCTCAAACCCGCCAACTGCGCAGCGGCGGGGCGGTCATTCCCCACGCGAGCTGGCGCAGCCGTGCCCACGTGGACTCCAGGCTGCGAAAAATCGGTTCCGTCAGCGGAGCGAGCGCGCGCACCACGATCAGGCGGGCATCGGGGCTGGTGGCGGCGGCCCGTATCTCGGCGTTCCAAGGCAACCCCTCCCGGATCGCCGCCAGCCAGGACTCGCGGGTGGCGGTCGGTAGCGGGGAACCACTGGCGTAGACCAGCGTGCCGAGGCACGCACATCCGCCCCACCCCAGCGGAGACGTCAGCAGCCGTTGGTCGCTGCCGTCCAGACACCCCTGATCCAGCCAGACACCGGGCCACGCTATCGTCTGCTCGAACCGCCCCGCGGTGTAGCTGAGGCCCGAGGCGGGCAGCCCGAGGCTCAGCACGTCCCACGTGATCAGCGAGGCGCTCTCATGCAGCGTCCAGCACAGCCGATTGGCCCCACGTACCCCGGGGTAGACGATGGTTTCTTGCGGCAGCCACTCGAGCCGCGCGTGGGCACCGACGTGCAATTGCGTGGTCTGGCGACTGTCGCCATGTTCGCAACGGTAGAACCGGGTCGCCCCGGGCGTCGTGATCACCGCATGGGTATCGGGGCCGGCGTCGACGGCGATATCCAGCCGATCGCCCTGCACGATACCGCCCGGGGGGTGGACGATCACGGTGTGGCACACCGCATCGCCCTCGGGGTACAGCGTCTTGAAGACACGCAGCGGCCCCTCATGGCGGAAACGCAGGCGTGTGGCGGCGGCATCGCGCCAGAAATCGAGCCGCAGCCGGGCCGTCCAGGAAGGCGCGTTCATGCCGCCTGGCTGCCGCGGTGCGCCCAGCCCGTCATGCGCCGCTCGATCCAGCTGAACAGCTCGTACATCGCCATCGCCATGATGCCCACCACCAGCAGGCCGGCAAACGCCAACCCCATCTGCATCGACGAGCCGGCCGAGATCAGCAGGTAGCCGATGCCCTCGTTGGCGGCGGTCATTTCCGACACCGTGGTGCCGACGAACGCCAGCGTGATGGCGACCTTGAGCGAACCGAAAAAGTACGGCAGCGACCGCGGCAGCCCCACCTTGGTCAGCACGTCCCAGCGCCTGGCGCCGAGCACGCGCAGCACGTCCTCCAACTCTGGCTCCAGCGTCGCGAGCCCGGTGGCGATGTTGACCATGATCGGGAAGAAGCTGATGAGGAAGGCCGTGAGGATCGCCGGTCCCACCCCGATGCCGAACCACACCACCAGGATCGGCACGAACGCCGCTTTCGGCAGCGCGTTGAACGCCGTCATCAGCGGGTAGAGTGCGGCGTAGGCGATGCGCGACGACCCCATCAGGAAACCGAGCAGCACGCCCACCACGATGGCAATGCCAAAGCCCGCCATCGTCACCCAGAAGGTGCGCCACGCGTGCCCGAGGATCGTGGTGTGGTGCTCCACCGTCTGCTCCCAAATCCGGGACGGAGACGGAAAGATGAACTCCGACACGGCAAAGCCGCGCGTGATGCCTTCCCACAGCACGACGAGCGCGACGAGCAGGATGAGAGGCGAGAGGCGTTCGAGGGTTTTGCGGGACATGGGGCTCACTGGTGCAGGGGGGCGCCCGGCTTGCGCAGCGCGCCGATGTGGCCGCGCAGCTCGTGCACGATGTCGGTGAACTCGGGGGTATAGGTGACCTCCAGGTCGCGCGTGCGCGGGATGGGGATGTCGCGCCGCACCACGAAGCGCCCGGGGCTCTTGCTCATGCAGTAGACGGTGTCGGCCAGAAAGACGGATTCGCGCAGGTCGTGCGTGACCAGGATGACGTTGAAGCGCTGCGCCTCCCACAGATCGCGCAGCGTGCACCACAGCTCCTCGCGCGTGAAGGCGTCCAGCGCGCCGAAGGGCTCGTCGAGCAGCAGCATCTTGGGTTCGTGGATGAGCGCGCGGCAGATACTGGCGCGCTGCTGCATCCCACCAGAGAGTTCCCAGGGGTACTTGTGCTCATAGCCGGCCAGGCCGACGGACGCCAGCAACCGCCGGGCGCGTTCCTCAAACTCACGCCGCCGGTCCTTGAACTGGCTGCGATACGGCTCCACGATTTCCAGCGGCAGCAGCACGTTGTCGAGCGTCGTGCGCCACGGCAGCAGCGACGGCGCCTGAAACGCCATGCCGGAGATCTTCAGCGGCCCGTCCACGGGCTGCCCGTCGACGCGGATCGTGCCCCGCGACGGGCGCTTGAGCCCCGTGGTCAGCTTCATGAAGGTCGATTTGCCACAGCCCGACGGGCCGACGATGGCGATGAACTCGCCGCGCCGCACCGTCAGGTGGATGTCCTCGACGGCGTAGATGCCCTGCGCCAGCAGCGTCGGGTTGTACGCCAGCCACACGCCGTCGAAGACGACGAAGGGCTCGTCCGTTGCCGGGGAGGTCGTCATCGGTTCACCGCTTCGGCAGCACGTTCAGGGCCGCGGCGTCCGGCAGGAACGACCCGTCCCAGACCTTGCTGACGTCCACGCGCGTCTTGGTCTGGTAGGCGTCCGAAATCTGACTCGCCATCAGCGACAGGCGCCCCGGGTTGACGCGGCCGAACCCTTCGGCCCGTGCGTCGGGGCTGGCGACGACGGAGTCGATGGCCAGCCGCAGGCGGCGCAGCTCCAGGTCGGTGTTGATGATCCCGTCACGCGCCTTGACGGCCTGGATGCCGTTGGCCGGGTCCGCCATCACCTCGCCCGCCCCCTTGGCGAAGGTGGCGAGGAACGCGCGCACCGCACTCGGGTTTTCCCGTAGGAGTTTGGGGCTCGCGATGATCGCGTTGCCGTACAGCTTGACGCCATACTGCGCGTAGGGCATCACGACGATGTCCTCGGTCTTGACGCCGCGCGCCTCGAGGTTGAGCAGCGACGTGAACGAAAAGCCGGTGATCGCGTCGACGTCGCCGCGCACCAGCATGGTCTCGCGCAGCGGGGGATCCATCGACGTCCACGTCACGGGCCCGACCCCGTTGGCCTTCTCGAAAATCGGCCACGCTTTGCGGCCCGCGTCGAACACCGGCGCGCCGAGCTTCTTGCCGCTCAGGTCCTTGGGCGTGCGGATTCCGGATTTTTTCAGCGCGAGCACCGCCGCCGGGGTGTTGTTGTAGACCATCATGATGGCCACCGGCTTGTTCGGCGCGTCCGGGTTGTTGGCGTGGAACTCCATCAGCGCGGCCATGTCCGCCAACCCCATGTCATAGGTACCGGACGCCACGCGCGTGACCGTACCAGCCGAGCCGCTGCCGGCGTCGATCGTCACGTTCAGACCCGCGTCGCGGAAATACCCCTTGCTGGCCGGGTGCAGGAACAGCGCCGACGGCCCTTCGAAGCGCCAGTCGAGCTGGAACTTGATCGGCACCGCCTGCGCGAATGCCGTCGGCGCGGCGATGGCGACGGGGAGGGCGGCGAGCGTACGCAGCAGTTGACGTTTGTTCATGGCGAGGTCTCCGGCAAAGGGGCGACGCCCCGGACGCATCCAGGCCAGCAAGTTCGGTGCCAGACGCATGACGCATTTTGCACACAGGCTTGTGTACAAGCCCCCGGGAAAACCCGTCCCCGTCGTGGTGCGCGCGCTGCCCGCACAGGGTCACCATGCACCACCACGGGGATGCCGGGTGGGGTGTGGCGGCTCAGCGCGGGTCAAGCGGCGGCGGGCTGCCACAAGCGTGCCGCCACGTCGCGGATCAGGGCGCGCAGCCATTGACCGCTGCGCGAGCCGTGCGCGCGCTCGTGCCACAGCTGGTAGTACTGCAAGCGCGGCAGTGGCACGGGCGGCGGCAATACCACCAGCGGCAGCTGGGCCGTGAACGCCTCGCAGTAGCGTCGCCCCGTCGTCAGCACCAGCAAGGTCTGGCTGACCATCGCTGGAATCATGCCGAATGAGGGGCAGCGCACCACGATGTTGCGCTGCCACCCCTGCTGGTTCAGGTAATCGTCGATCGCGCCACGCAGCCCTGGGCCGAACGGTGTCGGCGCGACATGCTCCGCCTGCAGCCACTCCTGCAGCGTCCAGCCACGCCGCACGGCAGGGTGGTGGCGCGCGACGAGACACACCACCTCGTCCGACAGCAGTCGCCCCTGGTGCAGGTCACCGGGCGGGCTGGGCCAGTTGCCGATCACGACGTCGACCTCCCCCTCGGCGAGCCAGCGCCGGTAGTCGGCACCGGGGTGCAGCGGCTGGATCGTCAGCTGCACGAGCGGTGCCTCCGCCTTGAGTCGCGCCACCACCTGCGGCAGAAAGCGCGGGTCCAGGTAGTCGCTCGCCGCGATGGTGAACGCGTGCCGTGCGTGGGCGGGATCGAACGGCTGCGTTTGCTGGACCATCGCCTGGGCGTGCGCCAGGATCGCGCTCGCCGGCCCGATCATGCGCAGCGCGTTGGCGGTGGGAACCATTCGCCCCCCCGCCCGTACCAGCAGCGGATCGCCGGTGATGGCGCGCAAGCGGCGCAGTGCTGCACTCACCGCGGGCTGGTGCATCCCGAGGCGCAACGCCGCACGCGAGACGCTGCCCTCCGTGAGCACTGCGTGCAAGACACGGACCAGGTGCAGGTCGAGGTCGAGCCATGCAGCAGTTTCCATCTCTGTTGCATTATGACCCATATAACGAATCCGTTATGGTGGGAAGAGGGTACGCGCGTAACCTTGCTGGTATGCACGACACGTCCCTTGAACCGCCGCCGTCGGCCCCTCCGCCGCTGCCCCTCGTGCACCGGGGGCGGGTGACGATGCTGCACGGTATTGCGCCCGACCGCACGCTGCTGTCCGTCCTGCGCGAGGAGCTCGGCCTCACCGCGGTCAAGGAAGGCTGCGCCAGCGGCGACTGTGGGGCCTGCACCGTGGCCGTGGCCGACGTGACGACGGACGGGGCGCTGCGCTGGCGTGCCCTCAACAGCTGCCTGCGCCTGGCGCACAGTGTGGCGGGCTGCGCGGTGTGGACGAGCGCCGATCTCGTGCACGACCCGCTGATCGCCAAGACAACAGACTTGCACCCGGTGCAGGAGGCCATGCGCGCGTGCCACGCGTCCCAGTGCGGTTTTTGCACCCCGGGTTTCGTCATGAGCCTGTTTGTGGCCTACCAGCGCCGTGCGGGCGAGGGGCTCGGACACGAGGAGGCGGTGCGGGTGCTGTCCGGCAACCTGTGCCGGTGCACGGGGTACCGGCCGATCCTGGACGCCGCGCGGGCCATGGACGACTACCCGCGGGCGGCCATGGACGAGGCTCGCTTGCGGGACCTGGTGGCACAGGCCGACGCGGCGCGGGGGGATGCGCCGCAGGGGTCGACCTACCTTGCACCCCGCACGCTCGCCGACGCGCTGACGGCACGCGCGCGCTGGCCACAGGCCATGGTGGTGGCCGGCGGCACGGACGCGGCACTCGCACTGACCAAGCGCCAGGCCCGCTGGGATCGGGTGCTGGACGTTTCGCGCTGCGATGCGTTGACGGCCGTGAGCGTCGGCAGCGATGACACTGGGCCGTACCTGCGCATCGGTGCCGCGGTGACGCTGGAGCAGGCGTGGTCTGTTCTCGCCGAGCGTTGGCCGCGGTTGGGGCCGTTTGCCGATCGGTTCGCGGGCGAGCCGATCCGACATGGCGGCACCCTGGGCGGCAATGTCGTCAACGGCTCGCCAATCGGCGACAGCATGCCGGTGCTGATCGCGCTGGGCGCGCGGGTTGTCCTGCAGCGGCTCGACGCCGACGCCGGTCTCCAGACGCGCACGGTGCTGATCGAGGATTTTTACCTCGGCTACCGGCGCACCGCACTGCGCGGGGACGAACTGTTGACGGCGGTAGACGTGCCCCTGAGGGAGCCGCTGCCGGAGGTGGCTGCATACAAGATCGCCAAGCGCCACGAAGACGACATCTCCACCGTGAGTCTGGCCGCCGCGTGGCGGCTTGATCCCGATGGCGCGGTGCAACACGTGCGCATCGGCGTCGGCGGTGTGGCCGCGACCCCCGTGCGCGCGACGGCCGCCGAAGCGCAGCTCCTGCACCGCCCGTGGGGGCGTGACGCCCTGCAGCGGGCGGCTGCCGCCTTGCAAGCCAGCGTGCAGCCGCTGGACGACGGGCGTGCCAGCGCTGGCTATCGGCGCGCGATGCTGGGCGCGTTGCTGATGCGGCTGGCGCAGACGACCGAGCCCGGTGTGCCCGGTGTAATTGCGTCGACTGCCGTCGGAGGGCTCGAATCCGTCGCTCCCATCGCCGTCGACGTCGAACTGCAGGGGGAGCCGTCATGAACGTCGCCGATGCCGCGCTGCCAGGCTCGCCGGTAGCGTGCGGGGGGTGTGGCGTGCCCGTGGCGCACGAAAGCGCCGCTGGCCACGTGTGTGGCACTGCGCCTTACCTGGACGACATCCCGGTGCCCCGAGGCACTTTGCACGCGGCCCCGGTGTGTGCGGGCGTCGCGCACGGTCGGCTGCGAGGCGTCGATGGGGAGGCCGCGCTGGCGCTGCCCGGGGTGCGGGCGGTGGTCACGGCGCGGGATGTGGTCGGGGAGGGCTTTTTCCCTACGCCCGCGCGCGACGAACCCGTTTTCCCCACGGAAGAGATCGCTTACGAAGGGCAGGTCGTGGCGCTGGTCGTCGCCGACGACGAGCGCACGGCCCGTGCCGCGGCGCGCGCCGTGCGGCTCGAGATCGAGCCGTTGCCGGCGGTGTTGGACGTCCATGTGGCGCACGCCCAGCAGCACTACGTGCTGCCGCCGGTGCACGTGTGCCGGGGTGATCCGGACGCGGCCCTCGCGCGTGCGCCGCACCGGCTGCAGGGGCGGTTTTCCGCCGGGGGGCAGGAGCACTACTATTTGGAGACACAGGCGGCCCTGGCCATACCGGTGGAGGGGCACCAGTGGCATATCTGCTCCAGCACCCAGCACCCGGGCGAAGTGCAACACTGGGTGGCCCACGCGCTGGGCGTGGCAGCGCACGACGTGCGGGTCGAGTGCCGCCGCATGGGCGGCGGGTTTGGCGGCAAGGAGACGCAAGCCGGGCAGGTGGCGGTGTGGGCCGCGGTGGCGGCCCAGCGGGTGGGCGCGCCCGTCAAGCTGCGGCTGGACCGTGACGAGGACTTCCGCATCACCGGCAAGCGCCACCCGTTCCACTACGCCTACGACGTTGGCTTCGACGACGATGGCGTCGTGCAGGCGCTGGCGCTGACGATGTGGGTCGACTGCGGGTTCAGTGCGGACCTCTCCGGCCCTGTGGCCGACCGGGCGGTCTTCCACGCCGACAACGCGTACTTCATCCCGCACGTGGCGCTGCACAGTTACCGCTGCCGCACGCACAAGACGAGTTTCACGGCGTTTCGCGGCTTTGGCGGTCCGCAGGGAATGTTGGCGATCGAAACCGTGCTGGGCGACGTGGCGCGGTGCTTGGGGCTCGACCCGCTGCAGGTGCGCCTGCGCAACCTCTATCGCGATGCACCGGCTGTGCCATGGACCGCGCCGCTGCCGCCACACCACCACCCGGTGCCCCCGCGCTGTGACACCACCCCCTACGGCATGCGGGTGGAGGACAACATCCTGGAGCCGTTGCTGCAGACGCTGGCGCAGCGCTGCCGCTACGCCGAGCGACGCGCGGCCATCGCCGCGTGGAACGCGCAGCAGCCTGTCGTCCAGCGCGGGCTGGCACTCACGCCCGTCAAGTTTGGCATCAGCTTCACCGCCACACACTTCAACCAGGCCGGGGCCCTGGTGCACGTTTACACCGACGGCAGCGTCCTCGTGAATCACGGCGGGACCGAGATGGGGCAGGGCCTGCACACCAAAGTGGCGCAAATCGTCGCCGAGACCCTCGGGGTGCCGCTCACGCGCGTGCGCGTCAGCGCCAGCGACACGGCGCGCGTGCCCAATGCGAGCGCCACCGCCGCCTCCAGTGGGACCGACCTCAACGGCCGCGCCGCCGAGCGCGCCGCGCAACGCATCCGCGAGCGGCTCGCGCGCTTCGTGGCGGAGCAGGATGGCTGCGCCCCGGAGGATGTACGGTTTGCGCATGGCGTTGTCGTATCGCCGGTGGCGCAGCGGACGTTTGACGACGTGGTGCGGCTCGCCTACGCCGCGCGGGTGCAGTTGTGGAGCGACGGGTTCTACCGCACCCCAAAAATCCACTACGACCGCGCGACGCTGACCGGGCGGCCGTTTTATTACTTCGCGTATGGGGCGGCGTGTACTGAGGTCGCCATCGACACCACCACCGGCGAGCTGCGCGTCCTCGCCGTCGACGTGCTGCACGACGTCGGGCGCAGCATCAACCCGGCCATCGACATCGGACAGATCGAAGGCGGTTTCGTCCAGGGCATGGGGTGGCTGACCACCGAGGAACTCGTCTGGCGCGAGGACGGCTCCCTCTGGACCACCGGTGCCAGCACCTACAAGATCCCTACGGCCGGTGACATACCGGCCCACTGGTGCATCGAGCTGTGGCCCGAACCGAACCGCGAAGACAACGTCTACGGCAGCAAGGCCGTGGGTGAACCGCCCTTTATGCTGGCCTTGAGCGTCTGGGAAGCCATCCGCGACGCCGTGGCCAGTGCCCGCCGTCGCGCGGCGCTACCGGTCGACCGCCCGCTGCCACTGGACGCCCCCGCGACCCCGGAGCGCATCTGGCGCGCGTGCAACCAACCGTGACGGGGTCGGCGACGGCGTGGGAGCCGGTTACGCAAGGGGGTGTCGCCCGGGTTGCCGTGACGCACGCAAGCCCGTGGCGGGGATAGGACATCACGGCGGCAGCGGCGCACCTGCCCGGTACCACGCGGCCAGCACGGCGCGCTCCTCCTCCGTCAGGCCCGTGACGTTGTTCAGCGGCATCTGGCGCAGCACGACCACCTGTTGATACACCGCTTGCGCGTGCTGGCGCAGGGCCTCCGGGGAGTCCAGCCGCACATTGCGTGACGCAAGCGCCTCGCCGTGGCAGGCGACGCAGCGCTGCTGCACGATCGCCAGCACCTGCTGCGGTTGCGGGGCCGACAGCGGAGCGGACGCCGCCGGAGCGATGGCGGCACCGTCCGGCCGCAGCGCCACGATGACCGCGACGATCAACCCGACGCCCACCGCGGCCCACGGCCACGGGTGGGGGTGTTTGCCCAGCCGGTGGGCGTGCCGCAGCACGAAAAACTGCCGGATCGCCGCGCCCGCCGCCATCAGCACCAGCAACACCGCCCAGTTCCACGCGTGCTGCGTCAAGAAGCCGTAGTGGTTGCTGATCATCGCGATCACCACCGGCAGCGTGAAATAGGTGTTGTGGACACTGCGCTGCTTGCCCCGCTGGCCGTGCACCGGATTCGGGGTCTCGCCGCGGCGCAGCGCGGCGACCACCTTGCGCTGGCCGGGGATGATCCACACGAGCACGTTGGCACTCATCGCCGTGGCGAGCATCGCGCCGACGAGCACAAAGGCGGCTCTTCCAGTGAACAGCTGACACGCCAGCCACGTGGCGAACGCGACCAGGATGGCCACGCCGATGCCGACGCGCCGATCCCCGCCCGGCCCCTGGCCCAGCACGCGGCACAACCCATCGTACGCCAGCCAGAATACCAAAAGCCACGCCAGCGCCGCGGCCACCGCCCACCCCGTCGACGGCCAGGCGTAGACGCGCGTATCGATCAGGTAGACATCCGCCTGCCACAGGTAGCTGGCCGCGAACAGCGCAAAGCCGCTGAGCCACGTGGTGTAGCTCTCCCAGTAGAACCAGTGCAGGTGGGGGGGCAGCGCAGGCGGCGCGACTGCGTACTTGACCGGGTGGTAAAAGCCACCCCCGTGCACCGCCCACAGCTCGCCGGTGGCTCCCTCGCGCCGCAGCCGCTCGTCAGCGGGCGGGGTCAGGCTGCTGTCCAGAAAGACGAAATAAAACGAAGAGCCGATCCAGGCGATGGCCGCCACCACGTGCAGCCAGCGCAGCAAGACGTTGAGCCAATCAAGCACGTACGCTTCCACGGCACGCTCCGTCGGCCGCTGCGGGCCGTCAGGACCGACCTTCACCACCGCGGGCGCTGTGAAGGCCACGTGCCGCGACACCCATACCGACGCGCCCGCTGGCGCGCAGGAAGGCTCCGCTGCGGCACAACGATTGTAGTGGAAGGCACGCTATCCAGAAGCGCTACATGCGCTTGGGGCCACTGGCGGCGATGAGCGACAATGCCGCCCCAGGCTGCCGACTGCGCAGGCGCTGGCCTGATCGAGGGTGCCCCGACCGAGCGGAAGAACCGAGATCGGACCCGGCTTCTTACACCACTTGCTAGGACACGACCTGCTACTGCGCTCCCCCGACAGCTTGCCATAACTCCTCAAAAATCGCTAATGGAAGTCTTGTCCAACGAGGTATGAGGCTGAACGGGGTGTTGTGATTCCAACGAGGTGTGAGCCTGAAGGGGGATCTGGGTCGATCATTTCTCTCATGGTGATCGACATGAACGACTCTGCTGTGGGCACCATTGCCCAACTGCGGGCCTTCCTCGAAGGCACGCCCTCCGTTGCCTTTGCGCCGTTGGCCGATGACGATGCGCGTCATGCCCACATCGCCAGCGTGGTGCGCCGCTTTGGCTACGCCCGGCTTGGCAAGTCCGACAAGGGCGTGGTGCTGCGCTATCTGGCCCACACCAGTGGCTACTCCCGTGCTCAACTGAGCCGTCTGGTGGCCCGTGTGCTCGAGGGTGCCCCCTTGGGCAAGCGCTACCGCACCCCGGCCCACGCCTTTGCCCGGCGCTACACCTCGGCCGACGTCGATTTGCTGGTGATGGTCGATCGCGCCCATGGCTGCTTGTCCGGGCCTGCGACCGTGCACCTGCTGCGCCGCGCCTGGCATGTGCACGCCGATGCGCGCTTCGAGCGCCTGGCGCAGTTGTCCTGCTCCCATCTGTACAACCTGCGCAAGACCCGGCAGTACCAAGCTGCCCGGGTGTCTTTCACCAAAACCCGCCCGGTGCTCAATCCCATCGGTGAGCGCCGGGCCCCCAACCCTCGCGGGCAGGTGGGCTTCATCCGCATCGACTCCGTGCATCAGGGCGATCAGGATGGCACCAAGGGGGTCTATCACATCAACGCGGTCGACATCCTCACCCAGTGGGAGGTGGTGGCCTGCTGTGAGTAACCGTCTTTTCTGTCAAGCGCCGAGAGGCGAGTTGTGAAGCGAGTTGTCCCAAGGTTTGTTGGATCTGACCATGGCATTGAGCATGGTCAGCAGCTTGCGCATGCAGGCCACCAGTGCCACCTTGGGCAACTTCCCCGCAGCGATGAGGCGCTCGTAGAAGGCCTTGATGACGGGGTTGGCGCGGCAAGCGGTGAGTGTGGCCATGTAGAGCACGCGGCGCACGTCGAAGCGCCCGCCCTGGATGCGTCGTCGCCCCTTGCTCGCGCCCGAGTCGTTGGCCATGGGGGCGATGCCCACGAGCGCGGCGATTTCGCGCCGATTGAGCCGCCCGAGCTCGGGCAGCTCGGCAATGAGCGTGGCGCTGGCCACCGGGCCGATGCCACGGGCCGACTGCAGCAGCGCATCGAGCTCGCCAAAGTGCTCGCGCACGTGGCCCACCATTTGGCCATCGATCTCGTCGAGCTGGGCCTTGATGACGGCAATGACGGCCTCGATGCTCGGGTGCAGCCCGCGGGGCGTGATCTGCAGGCGCTGGCGTTCGGCCAGCAGCATGGCCAGCAGCTGCCGACGGCGTGTGACCAGCGCGGCGAGCCACTGCTGCTGCGCATCGGGCAGCGGGCGCAGCAAGCGCGTGAGGTCCTCGCGGCGCAGCAGCACCGCCGCGTACTCGGCCAGCACACGCGCATCGATGGCGTCGGTCTTGGCCAGGCGGCCCATCGATTTGGCGAAGTCTCGCGCCTGACGCGGATTGACCACCGCCACCGGCAAGCCGGCCGCCTGCAGCGCGCAGGCCAGTTCCGTTTCATACCCGCCGGTGGCCTCCATCACCACCAGCGCCACCCCCAGCGGCTTCAGGGCCGCCGTCAAGGCCGAGTGGCCCTCGGCCTGGTTGTCAAACCGCTGGGCCTTGAACTGGGCGCCCAGCACACAGACATCGACATGCGCTTTGGCCACGTCGATGCCCACCACCACAGAGGAAGCAGACATGGTCTTCGGATCCCTTGCTTGTGCATGCGCGCTCGGACAGGCCAGCGCGCGTAACCGTTCGGGCTTGAGGAAGACCAGCACGGCGGCCGTGCGCTCTGTACTCACAAACGGGCTCGATCACCCCAGCGCATACCAAACTGCACGGGCCGGTCTGGCTGCCTCGTCGGCAGTCAAACTCTACCGCACTGGTCTGGTATGAAACATACAAGCGCATCAGCGAGGCTTATCTGCTGCCGGTGCTCCAGCAGCTGATCGAGCAGTTTCCCTTCCCCATCAAAGGCTTTCACTCGGACAACGGCGGCGAGTACATCAACAAGACGGTGGCAGCCTTGCTGCACAAGCTCCATGCCGAGCAGACCAAGTCACGTCCACGCAAGAGCAACGACAACGCCCTTGCCGAGAGCAAGAACGGCTCGGTCGTGCGCAAGACCTTTGGCTAGTCGTCCCTGAAAAATTCATTTTCACGCCGCCCTTAGCCGCAGCTGGGCAGGGTTGGCGCCACTGGACTCGGTTGGCCGCCGCTGGGCGAGCCACCGGCCGATGAGGCGCACGGCCGCAATGAGGCGCAAAAAAGCTCGCCTCAAGAAGGGCACGCCCTTCTTCGTGATCATGCGCAGCAGCCAGCGGATGTTGTAGCCCGCCGCGCACAGCACCGCGTGCAGCCGGTCACCCTGCTCGCCCTTGAGGTGGCACCTGTCCATGCGGTGATCCTGCTTCAAGTGCCCGATGACCGGCTCGATGGCCTGGCGGCGCTTGAGCAGCTTGCGCTCCTGCTGCGTGAGGCGCTTGATCTTGCCGCGGTGCACCAGGCGCACATCCGCAATGTCGGCTTCCACCCCGCGGTAGCCCAGATCGGCAAACGCTGTGCTGGGCTTGATGCCAGTGTCCTGCATCAGGATCGTGGCCTGCTCCAGCTGCGCTTGCAGCGTGTGCCCGTCGTAGGGGTTGCCATGGAAGGCCCGGGCTGCGACGATGAGGCTGTGCTTCAGGGTGCTGGCAATGCCGACCTTGACGCCGAACTCGTAAGGGCAGCGGGCCTTGCCCTTGTTGATGCACTCCACCTCCGGCGCGTGCCAGGCGTAGAGCTTTCGAGTCCCGTCGGCGGTCTTTCGGTTGGCAGTCTGCGCCACCAGACGCGCCGCCTTGTTGAGGGTGTGGCCAAGAGCACTCTGGATGGCCTGCCCCAGGCGGCTGGCCTTGCGCTCGATCTCGCGCTGCAGCCTGGCCACGATCGTGCGCTGGCGCTTGATGACCCGGCGCATGCGCGCAAACTGCCGCGCGTGCGCATAGCGTCCTGCCTTGCGGGCCAGCTCCTTGCCTTCCTTGGCAAAGGTCTGCTTCAAGGCGATGCCGGCGGCCTTGGCCGCCTCCACCAGCTTGGTGCGTGCCGTCTCCAGCAGCCGGCTGTCGGTGGGGTGCGCCACCGCCTTGGGTTGTACGGTGGTGTCCACCACCACGCGCTTGAGTTCCTGCGGCTTGATGAGTCCGGTTTCCACCGCCACGTTGATGGTCTGCGCCAAGAGTTCTTCCACGCCTTCTTCGCCCAGCAGCCGGCGAAACTTCACCAGCGTCGTGGCGTCGCACGGCCGGCGATGTTCAAAGTACGCCCGCCCCGAGAAGAACTGCCATGTGGGGGTTTCGCCCCAGCGCTCGACCACCCCTTCGTCCGACTCGTTGAAGGCGTGCTTCAGATACAGCAGCGCGATCATCACGCGCAGCGGCACGCGGGGTCGGCCTGCGTTGGACGCCCGAGCTGCGCGCACCGGAGATTCGCCAAAGAGGTCCAGATCGGGCATGGCCACCCCAGAGCGCGCTTTGCGCATGAACAGGTGCGACAGCCTTGCTTCCAACTCCTGCCACGGCATGCGTGAGGACAACACCGCCAGCGGATGGCGCAGGTCGATCATCTGATCGAGCCGGGCGCGGAAGAAGTCCTCGGTGGCGGGGCAGGCAAACATCGCAAAACTCCCAGAAAACGGCGCATCAGACCATCAAATCTGGGGGAAATTGTACTCGCAAACAGACAATAACACAAGAAAAATCATGCTGTTATGAATATTTCAGGGGCGACTTGGCTACGCCCACATCCCGCAGCGCTTTGCCAGCCTGATCAATGACTTCTGCCAGCGGCCTCTGAACCCGTACCTCAACCTGCATCGCCCCTGTCTGTTCGCCAAGGAGATCATCGATGGCAAGGACAAGATCCGCAAAACCTATCCACACGATCAGGTGCAGACCCCACTGGAGAAGCTCGCCAGCCTGCCCGACATCGATCACAGGCTCAAGCCCGGCATCACCCTCGCGCAGCTGCAACAGCAGGCCATGCAGATGTCGGACTTGCAGGCCGCCGAAACACTCAATGCCGCACGCAGCAGCCTCTTTGCGACAATCTCCAAACGATCCAGACCCGCCGCCTGAAAATCACCCCTCACACACCACGCTTCAGGCTCATACCTGAATTGGAAAATACTATGGACAATCTGGGTTAAAAATATGCATGATGTCGCGTGTCACGGCAGTGCGCGTATCGTGCGCAATATGCTGGGCCCGCTTTGAGAACTTGGGGACAGTGCCTGACTGTCCCCGCTGCCGCGATGCGCACCCGTTCCACCATCGCCACCAAGCTGGTTTACGCCGGCCTGTCGTTGCTGCTGGCCGTTGCAGCGTCGATCGGCGTGACGCTGTGGGTGACCTGGCAGCTCGATGGCGGGGCCGCAGCCGTCAATGAGTCGTCCCTGAAAAATTCATTTTCACGCCGCCCTTAGCCGCAGCTGGGCAGGGTTGGCGCCACTGGACTCGGTTGGCCGCCGCTGGGCGAGCCACCGGCCGATGAGGCGCACGGCCGCAATGAGGCGCAAAAAAGCTCGCCTCAAGAAGGGCACGCCCTTCTTCGTGATCATGCGCAGCAGCCAGCGGATGTTGTAGCCCGCCGCGCACAGCACCGCGTGCAGCCGGTCACCCTGCTCGCCCTTGAGGTGGCACCTGTCCATGCGGTGATCCTGCTTCAAGTGCCCGATGACCGGCTCGATGGCCTGGCGGCGCTTGAGCAGCTTGCGCTCCTGCTGCGTGAGGCGCTTGATCTTGCCGCGGTGCACCAGGCGCACATCCGCAATGTCGGCTTCCACCCCGCGGTAGCCCAGATCGGCAAACGCTGTGCTGGGCTTGATGCCAGTGTCCTGCATCAGGATCGTGGCCTGCTCCAGCTGCGCTTGCAGCGTGTGCCCGTCGTAGGGGTTGCCATGGAAGGCCCGGGCTGCGACGATGAGGCTGTGCTTCAGGGTGCTGGCAATGCCGACCTTGACGCCGAACTCGTAAGGGCAGCGGGCCTTGCCCTTGTTGATGCACTCCACCTCCGGCGCGTGCCAGGCGTAGAGCTTTCGAGTCCCGTCGGCGGTCTTTCGGTTGGCAGTCTGCGCCACCAGACGCGCCGCCTTGTTGAGGGTGTGGCCAAGAGCACTCTGGATGGCCTGCCCCAGGCGGCTGGCCTTGCGCTCGATCTCGCGCTGCAGCCTGGCCACGATCGTGCGCTGGCGCTTGATGACCCGGCGCATGCGCGCAAACTGCCGCGCGTGCGCATAGCGTCCTGCCTTGCGGGCCAGCTCCTTGCCTTCCTTGGCAAAGGTCTGCTTCAAGGCGATGCCGGCGGCCTTGGCCGCCTCCACCAGCTTGGTGCGTGCCGTCTCCAGCAGCCGGCTGTCGGTGGGGTGCGCCACCGCCTTGGGTTGTACGGTGGTGTCCACCACCACGCGCTTGAGTTCCTGCGGCTTGATGAGTCCGGTTTCCACCGCCACGTTGATGGTCTGCGCCAAGAGTTCTTCCACGCCTTCTTCGCCCAGCAGCCGGCGAAACTTCACCAGCGTCGTGGCGTCGCACGGCCGGCGATGTTCAAAGTACGCCCGCCCCGAGAAGAACTGCCATGTGGGGGTTTCGCCCCAGCGCTCGACCACCCCTTCGTCCGACTCGTTGAAGGCGTGCTTCAGATACAGCAGCGCGATCATCACGCGCAGCGGCACGCGGGGTCGGCCTGCGTTGGACGCCCGAGCTGCGCGCACCGGAGATTCGCCAAAGAGGTCCAGATCGGGCATCGCGACACCTGCGCGCGCTTTGCGCATGAACAGGTGCGACAGCCTTGCTTCCAACTCCTGCCACGGCATGCGTGAGGACAACACCGCCAGCGGATGGCGCAGGTCGATCATCTGATCGAGCCGGGCGCGGAAGAAGTCCTCGGTGGCGGGGCAGGCAAACATCGCAAAACTCCCAGAAAACGGCGCATCAGACCATCAAATCTGGGGGAAATTGTACTCGCAAACAGACAATAACACAAGAAAAATCATGCTGTTATGAATATTTCAGGGGCGACCAATGAGGCGGGTCGGCTGCGGATGCAGGTTTGGCGGCTTGATGCAGCGCAGGCCCAGCGCATCCCCGCACCCGAACGGGCGGCCTATGTGCGGGAGCTCGCTGCCAGTCTGGAGCGCTTGCGGGCGGGTGATCCGCAGCGGCCGCTGTTTGTACCGTGGACCCCCACGATCGAGGCGCGCTTTACCGCCGTCCAGATGGGCTGGGAGAGCAATCGTTGGCGTTGGGAGCCGATCGAGTCCGTTGCCACGCCGTTGGCGCAGGAAGGGATGGCCAACTTTGTCGCGGCGCAACAATTGGTGCGGGATATCGACGCCCTGGTGCAAGCGATCGAAGATGAGTTGGCTCGCCTGACGCGAGCGCTCAACTTGCTGCAGTTTGTCATGATCGGGCTGGCTGTTTTGGGCGCAGTCATCATGCTCCACACCGGACAGCGCTACGTGATGCAGCCGCTGACACGGCTCGCCCGTGCGATGACCGATCTGCAGCAAGGACGGTTCGCCGCGCGGGTGGTGGCGACGACGGGAGACGAGTTCGGTCAGCTGGCCGCGGGTTTCAACCAGATGGCAGCCACGCTGCAGGAGCTGTACGGTCAGCTCGAGGCGAAGGTAGCCGAAAAAACCCGGGACCTTGAGACCAAGCGCGCCAATCTGCAAACGCTCTATGAGATGAGCGAATTTCTCAGCGACGCCGATTCTTTACCCGTGCTGGCGCCGGGGTTTGTCGAGCGCTTGCGTCACCGGATGGGGGCCGAAGCCGTCGTGCTGCGTTGGGCGCAAGACGCGATGCAAGGCTACGTGCTGCTGGCAGAGCACCAGATGCCGCGTGAAATCGTCGCGGCCGAGCGCGTCCTGCCGTGTGGTGTGTGCGAATGCGGACAAGTCCACATCGAGGGGCGTACGCGCGTCATCCCGATCGAGCCGGTGGACAGCGCCCACCCCGTGCATTGCGCCGACCATGGCTTGCGTGCACTGATCAGCGTGCCCGTGCGGCTGCAGCACCAGATTTTGGGAGAAATCAACCTGTTCTACCGCCAGCCTGTGGTGTTGCACGATGGCGAGCGTGAGTTGTTGGATGCCTTGGCGGGGCAGCTGGCCAACGCGTTGGAGGGTTTGCGAGCCCGCGCGCTGGAGCGCGAAGCCGCGGTGGCGCAGGAGCGGGCCTTTCTGGCGCGCGAGCTGCACGACTCCATCGCACAGTCGCTGGCGTTTCTCAAGATCCAGGTGCAGCTGCTGCAGGGCGCGCTCCACCGTGGCGACATGACGGCGATCCGGGGACACGTCGAGGAGCTGCAGGCGGGGTTGCAGGAGAGCTTGGCCGACGTGCGGGAGCTGCTGGTGCATTTCCGCACCCGCTCGCACGAGGGGGATATCGTGGCCGCACTGCAGGAGACGGCGAGCAAGTTCCAGCACCAGACGGGGATGCCGGTGCAGGTGCAGGTCGACGGTACTGGGGTCGAGCTGCCCGCCGATGTGCAGATTCAGGTGTTGCACGTGGTGCAGGAGGCGTTGTCGAACGTGCGCAAGCACGCGCGCGCTCGGCGTGTGGTAATGAGTGTGCACAAAGGCGAGCCGTGGCGCTTTGTCGTGCGTGACGACGGGGCGGGCTTCGATCCCGCGGCCCTGGCGGGGGAGACCCATGTGGGTCTGCGTATCATGCGTGAGCGTGCGGCTACCATTGGGGCGACGTTGCAAATCGAGGCCGCCCCGCAAGCCGGGACGACCGTCACCCTGATCGTGCCCACCGATGCGGGTAGCCGTGATGTCGGGCCGCGGGAGGCGGCTTCGCAGCCGGCGCGCGTGGCCGTCGCCTTCGCGACCAGTCAATCGTCATGAAAACCATCCGTTTGTTTTTGGTGGACGACCACACGTTGTTTCGCCGCGGGTTGCGCGCGCTGCTGGAGCAGGCTGGACAACTGCGTGTCTGCGGCGAGGCGGGCGATATTGGCGAGGCATTGCGTGCCTTGCGAGACATCGAGGTGGACGTGATTCTGCTGGACAACCACCTGCCCGGGGTGCGGGGGGTGGACGCGATTGCCTCGTTGCGCGAGGTGGCCGGCGCAGTCCGCATCGTGATGCTGACGGTCAGCGAGGATGCCGAGGATCTCGCCGCTGCGCTGCGCGCTGGCGCGGATGGCTATCTGCTCAAGACTGCTGAACTGGACCAGCTCTGTGACGCCGTCGAGCGGGCGATGGAGGGCGACTCGGTCATCAGCCCGCCCATGTTGAACAAGTTGGTGTCATTGATGCGTCAGCCCGCGGAAAACGGGGTGCCGTCGGTCCCCGCCTCCGCGGGCGATATGGCAGAAGCTGCTGGACATCAGCACGTCACGCCGATCCCAGCGCCAGCGCCACCCCCGCCGCCGCCCTCGGCTCTGGACGGACTGTCGGAACGCGAGCGCGAAATCCTAATCCTCATCGCCCGCGGTCAGAGCAACAAAATGATCGCGCGGGCCTTGGACATTGCCGAGACCACCGTCAAGATCCACGTGCAGCACATTCTGCGCAAACTCAATGTGACATCGCGCGTGCAGGCCGCCGTGCTGGCGGTCAATCACGGACTCGGGTGAGAGGGGGACGGTGCGCACTGCTGGCGTCGGGTGGTGTCCATGTCGGCAGCGCGTAGGCGACGATGCCATAGTGCCGACCGTAGCGACCCAATACCGTATCCAACACGCGGCGCGCCGTGGCTTCGTCGCACAGTACCTCGAACCGCACATTGTTCGAAAGCAGCAACCGATCGTCGCGCAGGCCGCGGTTGCCGCGGCCACGGACCTCGCTGACGGTATAACCCTGCGCGCCTGCGTGCAGAATGTCGTCACGCAAGACGGATTCCAGCTCCGCCTCGGCGATCACCACCACGACGAAGCCGTGGTACGGGGAGGGTGTGGGGCTCGGGGCGTTCATGCCATCATCCGGTAGAAGGTTTGGGTCATCGCCAGATACAGCGGGACACCAGCGACCACGTTGAACGGAAACGTCACGCCCAACGACGCGCCCATCGACAGCGCGGGGTTGGCTTCGGGTATCGCAATACGCATCGCCGCGGGTGCGGCGATGTATGACGCGCTCGCGTACAGCACCGCCAGCAAGTGCGTATTGCCAACCGACAGCCCCAGCAGCCAGCCCACGAGCACACCGCCCGCCGCAGAGACGATGGGCATCAGGATACCAAACCCCACCAGAAACAAGCCGACCCGGCGCAGATCCCCGAAGCGGGCAGCGGTGGTCACACCCATGCCGAGCAGAAACAGGGCCAGAAAGCCCTTGAAAAGGCCTTCGAAGAACGGCACCAGGGCCTTTCCCCCCTCGCGTCCCCAGATCCAGCCGATGAGCAAAGCGCCGAGCAGTAGCACGATGGCTTTGCCCGTCAGAACCTCGTGTGCCAGGCGCCGCCAGTTGGCATCGGCTTTCAAGCCCTTGGCCAACAGTACGCCCACGATCAGCGCGGGAAACTCCAAAAACACCAGAAAGACCGACATGAAGCCGTCGTAATCCAGGCCCTGCCGTCCCAGGTAGGAGGCCCCGACCGCAAACGTCACCACCGATACCGAACCGTAGTGCGCCGAAATCGACGCCGCGTCGGCGTGGGGCAAACGCCCCAGCCGCAGCAAGATCTGGTACGCCACCATCGGCGTGACCGCACTGGCCACCACGATGACGGCGGTCGGCAGGATCAACGAGGTGACATCCCGGCTGGCCAGTTCGAACCCACCTTTGAGTCCGATCGCAATCAGCAAATAAATCGTCAGCGTGTCGTACAGGCCGCTGGAGAGTTTCAGATCCGACCCCAGCAGGCCTGCCACCAGGCCCAATACGAAGAAGCCGACGACCGGATCGATGGCGGCAAGCACGGTGTCAGGCCTCCGCGCTGACCGGCTCGCGCTTGAGCACCTCGTGGCGGCGCACTTCGGTCAGGTACATCCAGATCAGTGAGACCCACACCACGCCGTACATCAGCATGAAGGCGCTGGAGCGGATACCGGTGATGTCCAGCAGCGCGCCAAACATGATGGGCAGGATGAAACCACCCAATCCGCCGGCCAGTCCGACGATGCCCGACACGGTACCGATGTTCTTCGGGTATTCGTCGGAGATGTACTTGAAGACGCTGGCCTTGCCAAACGCCCAGGCAATACCGAGCACGAACATCAGGATGGTGAACAGGTACACGTTGAGCCCGATGTGGAAGGTCTGCGGCCCGTTGATGGTCTGGATGGTGAAGTCGGTTTGCGGATAGCTCAGCAGGAACAGGCAGATCCAGCTCACCCACATCACCCACCAGGTGACGTTGTGCGCGCCATATTTGTCGGAGAGCCACCCGCCGATGGCGCGCAGCACGCCGCCCGGGAGCGAGAAGCACGCGGCCAGCAGTGCTGCAACCCGGATGTCCAGCCCGAACTCACCCACGTAGTACTGCACCATCCACAGGCTCAGCGCGACATAGCCGCCGAAGACGATGCTGTAGTACTGGCAGTACTTGAGCACCGTGGGGTCTTTCAATGCCTTGAGCTGGTCCACGAAGCGGGTGTTACTGGGGACGAGATGTGCCGGATCGTGATGGCTGAACAGCCAAAACAGGATCACCGTGCCGAGCATGACCGCGGCGTATACCTGCGGTACCATGGCCCAGCCAAAGGCCACGACGAGCGCCGGCGCGACGAACTTGTTGACCGCGGCGCCTGAGTTACCGGCGCCGAAGATGCCCATCGCCATGCCTTGCTGGTGTTTTGGGAACCAGCGCGCGACGTAGGGCGTGCCCACCGAAAACGACCCGCCCGCGAGACCGACGAACAAGCCGATGACCAAGAAGTGCCAGAACTCGGTGGCGTAGGCCATCAACCAGATCGCTGGAACGGTCACGGCCATCAGGATGGTCAGCACGATGCGGCCGCCGTACTTGTCTGTCCAAATGCCCAGCGGCACCCGGACCAAGGAGCCGGTGAGAACCGGTGTGGCGGTCAGCAGCCCGAACTGCGTGGCGTTGAGGCCCAGCTCCTTTTTGAGCGGGATGCCGATCACGCCAAACATCATCCACACCATGAAGCACACGGTGAAGGCCCATGTGCTAACGATCAGCGTCGACCAGGCGCGCCGATCCGCTTTCGGGGTCGAAGGGGGCATGGCGGTTGTCCTCCTGAACAGGGTTGGTGATGTCGCCACTCTAGGAGCCGTCCGCGGATATGCCAATCGCCCGAAAGATCGCCCCGGATGATGCGATCGGCGGATATGGGGCGCTTCGCCATCGTCCGATTGGATGTGGCGAATCGGCCATCAGGAGGATGCGCCAGTGAGCCTTCCGACGGATGGTCAAACCGGGGAAGACTGGGCACAGTGCGGAACGTCACCGTTGAAAAAACAGGAGAGTTCCTATGCCCACCCCCTCGGTCACTTCGCGTGGCCCTTCGGCACCCGATGGCACCTGGCTCGAACGCTGGGAGCCGGAAAACGACGCGTTCTGGCGCAACGGCGGAGCCAGCCTGGCGTGGCGCACCCTGACCATCACCACCCTGTGTCTGACCATGGCGTTCATGTCGTGGTTTCTGGTGTCGGCATTGGTCGTGCGCTTGCCCCAGATCGGCTTCAAGTTCAGCCCCACGGAGCTGTTCTGGCTGGCGGCGATGCCCGGATTGGCTGGCGGCACGCTTCGTCTCGTCCACATGTTCCTGACGCCCATGGTGGGCACGCGCCACGTGGTCAGTCTCTCGACCCTGTCGCTGTTGTTGCCACTGGTGGGGTGGTTCTACGTCGTACAGGACATCAGTACCCCGTACTGGGTGCTGATGGTGCTGGCCTTCCTGGCCGGGCTGGGCGGTGGCAATTTCTCGTCCTTCATGCCGTCGACGAGCCTGTTCTTCCCCAAGCGGCTGCAGGGCACGGCGCTGGCCATTCAGGCGGGTATCGGCAACTTCGGGGTGTCGATCGTGCAGTTCGTCACGCCGTGGGTGATCAGCTTTCCGCTGCTGGCGGGCGCGACCTGGATGGGGACCAGCCAGACGATGGTCAAGGGGGGCGTGACGAGCCAGGTGTGGCTGCAAAACGCGCCGGCGGTGATGATTCCGCTGGTGGCGGTGTTCGGCATCACCGCGTGGTTGCTGCTGAAGTCGGTGCCGGTCAAGGCCAATTTCGCCGAGCAGTTCGACATCTTCCGCTCGCGCCACACGTGGTCGATGACGTCGCTCTACATCATGACCTTCGGCGCGTTCTCCGGTCTGTCGGCGACGTTTCCGCTGCTCATCAAGCAAATCTACGGTCAATTCCCCGGTGCACCCGACCCGCTCGCCTGGGCGTTCTGGGGGCCGCTGGTGGGGTCGGCATCGCGCGTCGTGGCCGGCCCGCTGTCGGACAAGCTGGGTGGCGCACGGGTGACGCATTGGGCGGGGCTGGGCATGCTGGGTGCTGCGCTGTGGGTGACCACGCTGACGCAGCCGTCGGGCTTGGAGAGCTTCCCGATGTTCGTCGCGGGGATGCTGACGCTGTTCTTCTTCGCTGGGGTCGGCAACGCGTCCACCTTCAAGCAAATGCCGATGCTGTTCCCGCCGCGCCAGGCCGGCGGCGTGATCGGGTTTACCGCGGCGATCGCGGCATACGGTCCCTTCCTTTTCGGGATGCTGTTCGCGTGGTCGTTCGCCCAGTTCAAGGCCGCCACACCGGTGTTCTGGGGGTTGGCCGCGTTCTTCGCCTTCAACGTCGCGCTGAACTGGTGGATGTACGCCCGTCGCGGTGCCGCCAATCCCTGCTGAGCGCCCCCCGTAACCAGGAGCACAACGATGAGTCACTTTCTGGACCGACTGACGCACTTCGCGCTGCCGAAAGAGCCGTTCGCCGATGGCCATGGCGTGACGACGGCGGAAGACCGCACATGGGAGCGCGCCTACCGCGACCGCTGGGCGCACGACAAGATCGTGCGCAGCACGCACGGGGTCAACTGCACGGGTTCCTGCTCGTGGAAGATCTACGTCAAGGGCGGCATCGTGACGTGGGAGACGCAGCAGACGGACTACCCGCGCACGCGCCCCGACCTGCCCAACCACGAGCCGCGTGGCTGCGCACGTGGCGCCAGCTACAGCTGGTACCTCTACAGCGCCAACCGCCTGAAATACCCGATGGTGCGCGGCGCGCTGCTCAAGCACTGGCGCGCGGCGCTGTCGGTGGCCAAGAGCCCGGTGGATGCGTGGGCCACGCTGGTCGAAAACGCCGACGCACGCCGCGAATGGCAAAGCCAGCGCGGACTCGGAGGCTTCGTGCGCAGCACGTGGGAAGAGGTCAACCAGCTCATCGCCGCGGCCAACGTCTATACGATCAAGCGCTACGGGCCGGATCGCATCGTCGGCTTTTCGCCGATCCCGGCGATGTCCATGGTCAGCTATGCCGCGGGCACGCGCTACCTGTCGCTGATCGGTGGCGTGTGCATGAGCTTCTATGACTGGTACTGCGACCTGCCGCCTGCCAGCCCGATGATCTGGGGTGAGCAAACCGACGTCCCGGAGAGTGCCGACTGGTACAACTCCACTTTCCTGATTGCGTGGGGCTCCAACGTTCCGCAGACGCGCACGCCAGATGCGCACTTCTTCACGGAGGTGCGTTACAAGGGCGCCAAGACGGTAGCGATCACACCCGACTACGCCGAAATCTCCAAGCTGTGCGATCTGTGGCTGCATCCGAAGCAGGGCACGGACGCGGCGTTGGCGATGGCGATGGGGCATGTCATCCTGCGCGAGTTTCACGTCGAGCGGCGCAGCGCCTACTTCGACGACTATGTGCGCCGCTACACCGACATGCCGTTGCTCGTGATGCTGGAGGAGCAGACGCTGCCGGATGGCCGACGGGCGCTGGTTCCGGCGCGTTACCTGCGCGCCAGCGACTTCAACGGCAAGCTCGGCCAGGACAACAACCCCGAGTGGAAGACGGTCGCCTTCGACGAGGAAGACAAGGTTGTGCTGCCCAACGGTTCGATTGGCTTCCGCTGGGGGCCGGAGGGGCGCAGCGACCTGGGCAAGTGGAATCTGGAAGCCAAGGAGGCGATCCACGGCCGTGGCGTGCGCCTCAAACTCAGCGTGATGGAGGGCGACGAACCCGAGTACGAAGTCGGCCACGTGGCTTTCCCATACTTCGGCGGGGTGCACAACCCGCACTTCCCCTCCAATGCCCAAGGCGGTGACGTGCTGCTGCGCACGGTGCCGATGCGCCGTGTCAAGCTCGGCAAGGCGGGCGAGGAGCGCTACGCCCTCGTGGCCACGGTGTTCGACCTCACGGCGGCGCACTATGGTGTGCCGCGTGGGCTGCCGGGCGACACCGGGGCCGCGTCGTACGACGCCGATGTGCCCTACACCCCCGCGTGGCAGGAACGCATCACCGGGGTGCCGCGCGAGCAGGCCATCACGGTGGCGCGCCAGTTCGCCGACAACGCCGACAAGACGCACGGCAAGTCGATGGTCATCATCGGCGCGGCGATGAACCACTGGTACCACAGCGACATGAACTACCGCGGCATCATCAACATGCTGATGATGTGCGGCTGCATCGGCCAAAGCGGTGGCGGTTGGGCGCACTACGTGGGCCAGGAAAAGCTGCGGCCGCAGTCGGGATGGACGCCGCTGGCCTTTGCGCTGGACTGGGTGCGTCCGCCGCGCCACCAGAACAGCACCAGCTTTTTCTACGTGCACACCAACCAGTGGCGTTACGAGCGGTTGGGCGTGGACGAGGTGCTGTCGCCGCTGGCCGACCGCCAGCAGTGGCAAGGCACCTTCATCGACTACAACGTGCGCTCGGCCCGCATGGGCTGGCTGCCAGCCAACCCGCAGTTGCAGACCAACCCGCTGGAGGTGGCGCGCGAGGCTGCTGCCAAGGGCGTGGATCCGAAGGACCACGTGGTGCAGGGGTTGCGTTCCGGCACGCTGCGCATGGCGTGGGAGGACCCGGATCACCCGGACAACTGGCCGCGCAACCTGTTCGTGTGGCGCTCCAACCTGTTGGGCTCCAGCGGCAAGGGGCACGAATATTTCCTCAAGCACCTGCTGGGCACCACCCACGGCGTGCAGGGCGAGGAGTTGTCCGACGAGTCTGCGCGCCCGCGCGAGGTGGTCTGGCGTGACAAGGCGCCGGAGGGCAAGCTGGACCTGCTGGTGACGCTGGACTTCCGCATGAGCACGACGTGCCTCTACTCGGACATCGTGCTGCCGACGGCGAGCTGGTACGAGAAGAACGACCTCAACACCAGCGACATGCACCCCTTCATCCACCCGCTGTCGGCGGCGGTCGATCCGGTGTGGGAAAGCCGCAGCGACTGGGAGATCTTCAAGGGCTTCGCCAAGGCGTTCAGCGAGGTGGCGCGCGGTCACCTGGGGGTCGAGAAGGAGGTGGTGCTGCTGCCCCTGCTGCACGACACCCCGGCGGAACTGGCCCAACCCTTCGAGGTGCGCGACTGGAAACGTGGCGAGTGTGAGCTGATCCCGGGCAAAACCGCACCCCAGATCATGGTGGTCGAGCGCGACTACCCCAACACCTATGCGCGCTTTGCGGCGCTCGGGCCCCTGATGGACAAGCTGGGCAACGGCGGCAAAGGTCTCGCATGGGGCACGCAGGAGGAGGTGCGCCAGCTCGCCGAACTCAACGGCGAGGTGCTGGCCGACGGGCCGACCAAGGGTCGTCCGCGCATCGAGAGCGACATCGACGCCTGCGAGGTGGTGTTGCAGCTCGCGCCCGAGACCAATGGTCATGTGGCGGTCAAGGCGTGGGAGTCGCTCTCCAAGGTCACGGGGCGCGACCACACGCACCTGGCGCTGCACCGCGAGGACGAAAAAATCCGCTACCGCGATATCCAGGCGCAGCCACGCAAGATCATCAGTTCGCCGATCTGGTCGGGCCTGGAGAGCGAGAAGGTCTCATACAACGCCGGCTATACCAACGTGCACGAGCTCATCCCATGGCGCACCCTGACCGGTCGTCAGCAGTTCTACCTGGATCACCCGTGGATGACGGCGTTCGGTGAAAACTTCAGCAGCTACCGTCCGCCGGTGGATCTCAAGGCCGTGGATGAGCTGATCCAGCGCAAGCCCAACGGCAACCCCGAGATCCTGCTTAACTTCATCACCCCGCACCAGAAGTGGGGCATCCACAGCACCTACAGCGACAACCTGTTGATGCTCACGCTCAACCGCGGCGGTCCGGTGATCTGGATTTCCGAGGAGGATGCCAAGAAGGCCGGCATTGCCGACAACGACTGGGTGGAACTCTTCAACGTCAACGGGGCGATCGCGGCGCGCGCCGTCGTCAGCCAGCGGGTCATGCCGGGCATGACGCTGATGTACCACGCGCAGGAAAAGATCATCAACACCCCGGGTTCGGAGATCACGGGCACGCGTGGCGGCATCCACAACTCCGTGACGCGCGTGGTCGTCAAACCCACGCACATGATCGGCGGCTACGCCCAGTTCAGCTACGGCTTCAACTACTACGGGACGATTGGTACCAACCGCGACGAGTTCGTCATCGTGCGCAAGATGCGCCGCGTCGACTGGCTCGACGGGGAGCGCCGCGACACCGTGCAAGCCTGAGCCCCACGACAGACCAGGAGAATGCCCATGAAAGTGCGCGCCCAAATCGCGATGGTGCTCAACCTCGACAAGTGCATCGGCTGCCACACCTGCTCGGTGACGTGCAAGAACGTGTGGACCAACCGGCCGGGCATGGAGTACGCGTGGTTCAACAACGTCGAAAACAAACCGGGCATCGGTTACCCCAAGGAGTGGGAGAACCAGGATCGCTGGAACGGCGGCTGGCGTCGCCGGGCCGACGGTTCGATCGAGCCGCGGCAAGGCGGCAAGTGGTCCCTGTTGATGAAGATCTTCAGCAACCCCAACCTGCCGCAGATCGACGACTACTACGAGCCCTTCACCTTCGACTACGAGCACCTGCACAACGCCCCGTCGTCCAAGGCGGCACCCACCGCGCGTCCGCGCAGCCTCATCACCGGCGAGCGCATGGACAAGATCGAGTGGGGGCCGAACTGGGAGGAAATCCTGGGCGGCGAATTCGCCAAGCGCAGCAAGGACGCCAACCTCAGCACCTTCGACCAGGTGCAAAAGGACATGCTCGGCCAGTTCGAGAACACGTTCCTGATGTACCTGCCGCGCCTGTGCGAGCACTGCCTCAACCCGGCGTGTGTGGCGTCGTGTCCCTCGGGCAGCATCTACAAGCGCGAGGAGGATGGCATCGTCCTGATCGACCAGGACAAGTGCCGCGGCTGGCGCATGTGCGTGTCGGGGTGCCCGTACAAGAAGATCTACTACAACTGGCAAAGCGGCAAGGCCGAGAAGTGCGTCTTCTGCTATCCGCGTATCGAAGCGGGTCAGCCGACGGTGTGCTCGGAGACCTGCGTCGGCCGTATCCGCTACCTCGGCGTGATGCTCTACGACGCCGACCGCATCGCCGAGGCGGCCAGCGTCGAGAACGAGCGTGACCTCTATCACGCGCAGCTCGACATCTTCCTGAATCCGAACGATCCGAAGGTGATTGCGCAGGCGCGTGCCGATGGCGTGCCCGAGGCGTGGCTGGAGGCAGCCCGCAAGAGCCCTGTGTACAAGATGGCCATCGACTGGAAGGTGGCGCTACCGTTGCACCCCGAGTACCGCACGCTGCCGATGGTGTGGTACGTGCCGCCCCTGTCGCCGATTTCGGCGGCGGCGAATGCGGGACAGATCGGGGTCAACGGCGAACTGCCCGATGTCGAACAACTGCGCATTCCGGTGCAGTATCTGGCCAACCTGCTGACCGCTGGCGATACCAAGCCCGTGGTGCGGGCGCTGCGCCGCATGTTGGCGATGCGCGCCTATCAGCGTGCCAAGCACGTCGAGGGCGTCGAGAACCGCGCCGTTCTGGCGCAGGCGGATCTCACCGCTGCGCAGGTGGAGGACATGTACCGCATCATGGCCATCGCCAACTACGAGGATCGCTTCGTCATCCCGAGCACGCACCGCGAGTATGCGGAGGACGCGTTCGATCTGCGTGGCGGCTGCGGCTTCTCGTTTGGCAATGGCTGCTCGGAGGGGCAGACCGGCACCAGCCTGTTTGGCAGCAAGCGCGCACGCACCATCCCCATCAAGGTCGAGACCTGATGGATCAGCGGGAGACATCCATGCGTTCTTCACGTTTGACCTACACGCTGCGTGCCTTGGCGTTCCTGCTGCGCTATCCCGATGCCAAGGTGCGCGCACTGGCGCCACAGGCGTTGCAAGCACTCGCCGACGAAGGGGCCGTGCCGCGTGAGCGCTTGCAGCGCCTGCAAGCGCTGGTGGCCGACTGGCAGCGGCGCGATGGCTACGCGGTGGAGGCGGAATACGTCGACACCTTCGACCGGGGCCGCAGCACCTCGCTGCACCTGTTCGAGCACGTGCACGGCGACTCACGCGACCGTGGCCCCGCCATGATCGACCTGCTGCAGACCTACGAGGCTGCCGGGCTGCAGCTGCGCAGCCAGGAGCTGCCGGACCACTTGCCGGTGCTGCTGGAGTTTGCCTCCACCCAGCCGCCGGCGGTGGCGCGTTCGCTGGTGGCCGAGGTGGCGCACATCGTCAACGCGATCATCGGTGCGCTGCAGCGGCGCCGTAGCGCCTACGCGGAGGTGCTCGCGGCGCTGCTCGAGGCGTGCGGCCAGCGCGTCGAGCCCGCCGAGCCGGCGGAGGAGCCCGCGCTGGATGCGAGCTGGGAGGAGCCCGAGGCATTCGGCAACTGTCCCAGCACGGCCGTGCGGGGCCATGAACAGCCGGTCCAGTTCGTTCGCCGCCGCGACCCGGCCGCGGCGGGCGTCGCTTGAGACAGAGTCACCCAACGGAGCCAGGCCATGAATGCGCTCAACACCTTCTTCTTCAGCTACTACCCCTACATCTGTCTGGCGGTGTTCCTGCTGGGCAGCCTGCTGCGTTTCGACCGCGATCAGTACACGTGGAAGAGCGACTCGTCGCAGCTGCTGCGCGCGGGGCAACTGCGTCTGGGCAGCAATCTGTTTCACATCGGCATCCTGTTCCTGTTTTTCGGGCACGCGGTCGGTATGCTGACCCCGCACTTCGTCTACGAACCCTTCATCAGCGCCGGCGCCAAGCAGGTGCTGGCGATGGTGTCGGGCGGGGTGTTCGGGTTGCTGGGCTTTATCGGCGTGTCGCTGCTGCTGCACCGCCGCCTGTCCGATCCGCGTATCCGCGCCACCTCGCGCACCAGCGACATCCTGCTGCTGTGGTTGCTGTGGGTGCAGTTCGCGCTCGGGTTGGCGACGATACCCTTCTCTGCCGAGCACTTGGACGGAAGCGTGATGCTGGTGCTGGCCGAGTGGGCGCAGCGTATCGTCACCTTCCGTCCTGGCACGGCGGAATTGATGGCCGACATCGGGTGGGTGTTCAAAATCCACATGGTGCTCGGGATGACGATCTTCCTGATCTTCCCGTTCACGCGCCTGGTGCATGTGTGGAGTGGCTTCGCCTCGGTGGCGTACCTCTGGCGCCCGTACCAGGTCGTGCGCAGCCGCCGACTCGGCGCAACCGGGGAGCGCTGAGATGAATGCCCCACTCCTCCCTGTGCTGGCCACTGCGGCCGAGGACGCGACGATGTCGGTGACGCCTCGAATCAACGATGTGGCGCTGTGTGCGCCGGGTGAGGTGCTACCGCTGGAGGAGCTGCGCGAGCGGGCGTGGGGCGAGTTGCTGCGGCAGCGCGCGGTGGCCGTGGGGCTGCTGCCGGCGCGCGGTGTGGCGATCGCGCCTGCGCTCGACGCCGAGGCGCACGCCGCCATCGACGCCCTGCTGGAGCGCGAGGTGACCACGCCGGAGCCGGATGAGGCGGCGTGCCGCCGTCATTACGAGGCCAACCGGCGCCGCTTCATCGAAGGCCAGGCACTGCACGTGCGCCACATCCTGTTTGCCGTGACCCCGCGGGTGGACGTGCACGCGCTGACACGCCGTGCCGAACAGGCGCTGCTGGAGCTGCTGCGACCGGACACGCCGCCCGGCCGCTTCGAGGAAATGGCCGCCGAGCTTTCCAACTGCCCCAGTGGGGCGCAGGGCGGGGATTTGGGCTGGATCGGTCCGGCGGACTGCGCGCCGGAGCTGGCCAATGAGCTGTTCTACCAGCACGACTCGGCCGTGGCGCTGGGTGTGCATCCGCGGCTCGTGCGCACGCGCTTCGGGTTGCACATCGTGCGGGTGATGGGGCGACGGCCGGGCAAACTGCTCCCGTTTGAGACCGTGCGCACGCGTATCGAGCGCGACCTCACGTTGCGCGCCCGTGCGGTGGCTCTGCGCCACTATCTGCAGCGCCTAGCGGCCGAGGCGCGGATCACGGGCATCGACCTTGGCGAAACGGGAAGCCTGCTGGTGCAATGAACGCTGGTGCAAGGAAGGACGGTACCGTGGAGCCGAACAACGCCGCTGGCGCCGTTTTGAGCATACCAACGCAGAGCCAGGCGTGGCTTGCGCAGAGTGGATTGCGCCCGCTGCGTTTGGCGGGCCGGACGTTGCTGCCCATCGTGCAGGGGGGCATGGGGGTCGGCATTTCGGCCGGTGGGCTGGCGGGTACCGTGGCGGCCTGGGGGGGCGTGGGGACGATTTCCTCGGTGGACCTGCGACGGCTGCACCCGGATCTGATGGAGCGCACGGCCCATCTGGAAAAAGCGCCGGACGCGCGCGAGCGCATCGATGCGGCCAACTGCGAGGCGCTCGACCGGGAAATCCGTCGCGCGCGTGCGCTATCGGGGGGGCACGGTCTGATCGCGGTCAACGTGATGCGGGCCCTGTCGGCCTACGCCGACTACGTGCGGCAGTCCTTGGCCAGCGGGGTGGACGCCATCGTCGTGGGGGCCGGGTTGCCGCTGGACTTGCCGGAACTCGCGCAGGAGCATCCACACGTCGCGTTGATCCCGATTCTGTCCGACGCGCGGGGGGTTCAGGTGGTCGTGCGGCGCTGGATGAAGCGGGGGCGACTGCCGGACGCGATCGTACTGGAGCATCCGCGGTTGGCCGGCGGCCATCTGGGTGCGGCGCGTGTGGCCGATCTGTCGGATCGGCGCTTTGATTTCGATGTCGCGGTACCCGAAGTGCAGGCCTTTTTGGCGCGCGAGGGCATCGAGCGCGAGATTCCGCTCATCGTGGCGGGGGGGATCGCCACCCATGCCGACGTGCAGCGGATGCAGGCCTTGGGCGCAGCAGCGGTGCAGCTCGGCACGGCGTTCGCCGTGACGGTGGAGTCGGACGCGGCCGAAGCGTTCAAGCAGGTCCTGGCGCGCGCCCGACCCGACGATCTGGTGGAGTTCACGAGCGTGGCGGGGTTGCCGGCGCGCGCGGTGCGTACGCCCTGGCTGGACAAATATCTGCGGCTGGAAGCGCGCATGCAGGCCATGGCGCATCCCAAGCGGCGCTGCAACATGGGGTTCGACTGTCTGGCCAAGTGTGGTCTGCGCGACGGCGTGCCGGAGATGGGCCAGTTCTGCATTGACCAGCAGCTGGGTCACGCGCTGGAAGGCGACCAGCAGCGCGGGTTGTTTTTCCGCGGCGCGGGGCGGCTGCCCTTCGGCGAGGCGATCCGCCCCGTGCAGGATCTGTTGCGCTGGTTGCTGGGGCAGCCGGTGAACGGGGCCGTGCTCGGCGCGTGAGGCCTGGGGTACACGCATGGACCCACGGGCGATACGCATTCCGCTGCGCACGGGAGCGGCACCTCCGCCCGCGCCTCCGTCGGATGCGTCATGGCGCTGGAGCACGCTGTTGTGGGCTCCGCACCGGCTGGGTTTTGCAGCGGCTCATGCGGTGTTGCTCGCGGCGACGCTGTGGTGGGTGTGGGTGTTGACGCTGCGCGTGTGGCCGTGGGCGGTCCCCGCCTGGCACCTGCCCCCCACCGTCGGACACGCGGCCATCATGGTGATGGGGTTCATGCCGCTGTTTGTGGTGGGCTTTCAGTTTACCGCGGGGCCGAAATGGCTGGGTATGCCCCCACCGGAGGCGCATACGTTGCTGGCCCCGGTCGTGTGGCAGGTGGCGGGTTGGGCGATGTGGCTCGTGGGCACCCATCTGGCGCTGGTGTGGGCGGTCTGTGGACTGCTGCTGGTGGCCGCGGGTCAGGCGTGGATCACGGCGCGCTTTACCGCGCTGGTTTGGCGCAGTCCGGCGTCCGACCGGTGGCACGCTGGCATCATCGCGGTGGCGGGGTGGTCGGGGGTGATCCACCTGCTCGGGCTGGCGCTCGCGCTTGTATCGGATGCGGTGCCGCTGGCGCTGGTATGGGTGCGCTCGGCCCTGTGGCTGTCTGTGTTGCCCATTTTTGCCGCTGCGTTGCATCGGCTGGTGCCGTTTTTTACGTCCAACGTCCTGCCGATGGTGGAAGTGTGGCGGCCGTGGTGGGTGCTGATCGTGCTGTTGCTCGCCGCCGGCGTCGAGGCGGGCCTCGATTGGGGACATGCCCTGACGACCGACACCGCCCCGCGTGCGCTGATGTTGGCCAGGGGTCTGTTCGAGCTGGTCGTCGGTGCCATCGTGATCTGGCTCGCCCTGGTGTGGGGGTTGGTGCAGGCGATGAGCATCCGGCTGCTGGCGATGCTGCATCTCGGCGTGTTGTGGCTCGGGTTGGCGTTTTGCTTGCTCGGGGCGACGCAGCTGCTGGGCTTGCGCACGGGCGTGCCGGTGCTGGGGCTGGGGGCCTGGCACGCGCTGACGATGGGATTTTTCGGGTCGATTCTCTACGCGATGGTGACGCGCGTATCGTGTGGCCACGGCGGCCGCAAGCTGTTGGCCGACGAGGCGACGTGGTGGGGGTTCTGGATCCTGCAGCTCGCCGTGGTGTTGCGGGTGGGCAGTGCCCTTTGGCCGGTGGAGTCGGTGGGGGTGTGGGTCGCCGCCCTGCTGTGGACGGCTGCTGTGCTACCGTGGTCGGCGCGCCTGCTGTCGTGGTATGGGCGGCCGCGACCGGACGGTAGACCGGGCTGAGCGTGGGAAAGGCTGAATAGTATGTGTGACACGTCTGTGGGCGATCCTTGGCGCGAGGAGTCGGCGGCCTGGGCCTTGCAATGGGTCCAGCAGCGCCAGACCGTGCTGCCCAAGCGTTTGACCGCGCCCGGACCCGATGCACGGCAATGCGAGGCGTTGCTGCAGGCGGCAGCGGCCGCTCCGGATCACGAACGGCTGCTGCCATGGCGTTTGATCGCTGTGCCGCCATGTGCGCGCGCCGCGCTGGGCGAAGTGTTTGCGCAGGCGCTGCGCGAGCGGGATCCAACCGCCACCGCCGAGCAGCAGGCGCAGGCGCGTGAAAAGGCCGCGCGCGCTCCCCTGCTATGGCTGCTGGTGGTCGATGGACGGCCGCACGAGGATGTGCCCGTGCGCGAGCGGCTTATCAGCGCGGGTTGCGCGGTGCAAAACGTCATGCTGGTGGCCACGGCGATGGGGTATGGTTCGGCGCTGACCAGCGGCAAGGCGCTGGACTCGGCGGTGTTGCGTCGCGCGTTTGCTCTGTCCGACACCGACATCCCGGTGTGTTTTCTGAGCATAGGAACCGTGAGACAGGCCAAAACCCCGCGTGAGCGGCCACAGCCGGCGGCCTTCTTTTCGGTGTGGACGCCGCCAGCGGCGACTGGGGTGTCGGCATGATCGCGTTGAGTGACCCCGCGGCTCCCCAGGCCGACCACGATGCCCCGTTTGAGTGGCTGCGCGCGTGCCACGACCGGGTGGAGCGCATGGCCCATCTGCTGCAGCGCCTGCAGGTGCATCTGCAGCAGCGCGCCGCGGTCGATCGCCAGGCGAAGGAGGCTGCACAGCAGGTACAGCGCTACTTCGACTTGGCGGCGCCTCTGCACCACGAAGATGAGGAGAGGCATGTGTTTCCGCGGCTGCTCGCCGGTGTAGACGCCGCACTGTTGGCGGCGGTGACGCGCCTACAGGCCGATCACGTGGCGATGGCGGCGGATTGGCCGGCGGTGCGGGCATGGTTGCAGCGCGTGGTGGACGCTCCCTTGGGCGCGCAGTGGAAGACATCGGCTGACGAGGCGGTGCTGCTGCAACGTTTTGCCGAGCGCTACGAGGCTCACATCGCCCTGGAGGAACAAACGGTGTTTCCGGCAGCGCAGGCATGCATGGACGACGCGGCGCTGCGCGCGATGGGCGACGACATGATGCGGCGGCGCGCAATCGGTGGTGCCGCGTCGCCTCAGGCGAGACCGATTGACGCGGCCAGCGCCTCCACGCGCGCGCGCACCTGAGGGTCGGGGGTGATCTCGGGGGCCGAGCGGCGAGCGGCCTCGTCTGGCCATTTGCGCGTTGCGTCCAGCCCGAGTTTGCCGCCCAGCGCCGGGCTGGGCGCGGCGAAGTCGAGTTCGTCGATGGGGGTGCGTTCGATCAACCAGCTGTCGCGCACGGGGTCGGCCCGGGTGCTGATAGCCCACAGGACGTCGTCGATGTTGCGGATATCGATATCGTCGTCCACGACGACGATCATCTTGGTGTAGAGGAACTGGCGCAGCAGGCTCCACAGGCCCATCATCACGCGTTTGGCGTGCCCGGGATACTGCTTGCGGATGGCGACGATGGCGATGCGGTAGCTGCAGGCGGCGGGGGGCAGGTAGCAGTCCGCCACTTCCGGAAGTTGTTGCTGCAGCAGCGGCACGAACAGCTCGTTGAGGGTACCGCCCAGAACCGATGGCTCGTCCGGCGGACGGCCGGTGTGGGTGCTCAAATAGATCGGATCGTCCCGGTGTGTCAGTGCGGACAGGGTCAGCACCGGGAACTCGGCGGCCTCGTTCACATAGCCCGTGTGGTCACCAAACGGACCTTCCAGCGCGTGTTCCCATCCGCTGGGGTGCGAAGGTTTGGGGTGGATCCAGCCTTCTAGCACCAGCTCGGCGCGCGCGGGTACCCACAGCGGTACCGTGCGCGCGCGCACCACCTCGCTGCGCGCGCCGCGCAGCACGCCGGCGAACTGGAATTCCGACAGCGTGTCCGGAATGGGCATGACCGCCGCGAGCATCGTGGCCGGGTCGGCCCCGATCGCGATGGCCACGGGGAACGGTTCACCCGGATGACGTTGGCGGTGATCGGCGAAATCCAGCGCGCCGCCCCGGTGTGGCAGCCACCGCACGATAACGCGCCGGCGATCGATCACCTGAACACGGTAGACGCCGATGTTGTGGCGCGGATGCCGGGGTCCACGTGTGATGACCAAACCCCACGTGATGAGCGGTCCGGCGTCGCCGGGCCAGCAGGTGCATACCGGCCAGCGTTCGAGATCGATGCCCTCGTCGAGCCAGATCTGATCATGCACGGGGCCGCTGCGGACAACCTTGGGGCGCATGTGCCAGGCGGCACCGGCCAAGGGGCGCAACTGGGCCAGATCCTGCCACCCATGCGGCACGGGTGGTTCACGCAACTGGGCGAGCTGGCGGCCCAAGGCACGCAACCCCTCGACGCCCTGCACCCCCAGGGCCCGTTCGATGCGCCTGCGGGTGCCGAATAGATTCGTCAGCAGCGGTATGTCGCAGCCCTGGGGGCGACGCAGCAGCAGGGCCGGACCGTGGCGGCGCAGCACGAGATCGGCCAGTGCCGAGACTTCGAGGTGCGGCGATACGGGGGCGTCGACGGTGCGTAAGTCACCGTCGTCGCGCAGTGCGCGCAGGAAGACCCGCAGGTCGTCGAATGTGTCCGTCATGCCCGCGCATCCTGGGGGTTCCAGCGCTGCACGTCGGTGTCCGCCGCGTCGAGCAGATCGAGCCAGCGATCGACGGTGCGATCGACGAGTTCCTCCACGGTGCGCACGCGCCAATACAGCGCGGGCATGGGGGGGCTGACGATGGCACCCATTTCCGTCAGGGTCAGCATGTGTCGCAAGTGCAGCGCGTGCAGGGGGGTTTCCCGCGGGGCCAGCAACAGGCGTCGGCGTTCCTTGAGCATGACATCGGCGGCACGGGTGACCAGGTTGTCTGCCAGTCCACAGGCGATGGCGGCCAGGGTGCGCATGGAGCACGGCGTGATCGCCATCGCGGCAAACCGTGCCGAGCCGCTGGCGGGGGCGGCACCAATGTCGTCGATCCCATGCCAGACGTGCGCGTGCGGGCGCAGATCATCGGGCGTGAGATCGAGTTCATGGCGCAGGGTCCGTTCGCCCGCGTGCGACAGGGCTGCGTGTACCTCCGCCACGCCGCTGCCGTGCAGGCGCTGCAACAAACGTACCCCGTAGAGGGCGCCGCTGGCCCCGGTAATCGCGACGAAGATGCGCACGGCCTTACACCGCGACCGTGGCGTGCTGCTGCCACGCTGCGCGCACGAGGCGGAGCACGCGTTCGACCGCCTCGGGATCGGCATCCTCGTGGGTGCGCTTGCGCACACCGTACTCGTGCAGGCGGTGGTGCTGAGTCGGGGTGACACCATGGCGCTTGAGGCAGTGCGCGACGCAGCACAGTGGGCATCCATCCAGGGCGATGATGGGACGTCCGCTGGTGGCGACCCGCACGAGCTGCGGCACGTCACCACCGACGCCGGAGATACATGACATTTCGGCAACGCCTTCGCGGTCGAGGCGCAGTGCGACCTGATTGGCGGTCTGGGCCGCGCTGGAGCAGCCCGAGCATGCGTAGACAATAGGAACAGTTGTGTCGCTCATGGTGTGTTGAGAAGATGGCGCGCCAGCCACTGGCGCACGGGCGCAGGCAGCGCGGGACTCAGCCACGCGTCCGCGGGCAATGCATCGAGCGTGTTCTTGACATGCAATCCCAGTTCGGTGTCACCTTCGATGCACAGCCGACGCGCAAAAAACAGGGTGTCAGGGTCCTCGCGCCGCAGCAGCAATCGACCGAAGTCCCAGGCGCTGGCGCGAATCACGAGTTCGCACGACTGCCCCGCGGCAGCGGGGCGAAAGGCCCCTTGTTGCCATACGACGTCGAGTCGCAGGCCCGCGTCGTACACTTCCACACGCAGGGTGCGACCGTCGATGGCCGGGATCACGTCTTCGGCCAGATGCGGGCGTACCACCTGGTTGAGCACGAGCGCGAGCAAGCGGCTGGGTGGCCACATGGGCAGACGCCCGACCAGGCGCGCGACCCAGGGGGGCAGCGTCAGCGTGCGGGCGAGATCAAGCGATCGCATGTGCGGGCTCCACGTGATCTGGTTCGATGCGCAGCAGGCCCGCCTGATCGAACCAATAGCCGTTGCAATCGGCGCTGTCGAGCAGGGCCAGCAGCGCTGTGCGCGCCTTGGCAGGCTCCAGCGTGTGGCGTCGCACGGCGTCGAACAGCTCGACGCATGCATCGAAATGCTGCGGCATCGGGGTCAGGCGCGCCACGTCGACGCGCAGCTCCTCCAGATCGGGCCAGGCGTCGAGCAGGTTGTGCACCGCGGCCGACTGGGTCTGTATGCCGTTGATCACGAGAAATTTGTCCGCCTCGCGCGTGCGCACGGTCAACCCCTGCGGGTGTTCGATGCAGCGGAACTGGCAGTCGTCCTTGGGCAGGTCGTGATGGCGGGCGGTAAAGCAGCGCGCCGAAAAGGCCAAGGGCAGGCGACCGAAGGCGAGCACCTCCGTTTGCAATCCCGCCTGGCGGTGGCGTTGCAGATGCGCCAGCGCCGTTCGCCCCATTTCGGGCGACACCACCCAGCGCACCGCCCCCCAGGCATGCAGGCGCTGCAGCGTGGCTTCGTTATAGACGTTGAGGTGAGCACCGGCCACGAAGGGGCGCCGCCCGGCGGCGCATCCCAGTGCGCCGAGGTCGTTGACCTCCACCAGCCATTCGGGCTGCTGCACGGTGCGGCGCATCGCGGCGACATCGGCAGCGTGCTCCAACACCACGAGCGTGGACAGCACCACCTCCTTGCCGGCGTCACGCAGCAGGGTCGCCACGTCGAGCCAGTCGCTGGCGCGCAGTTCGTGCCGACGCGAGCACACCACCTCGCCCAGGTAGACGATGTCCACCGGGCTGTGGGCCAAGCGCTCGTAAAACGCGAAGACCGTCTCGCGCGGCCAGTAGTAGGGAATGGGGGCGACGGAGAGTCGCACCGTGGGTGTCGTCATGCAGGTCACCTCCATGGGCGGTGGTAAGCACCCAGGGTGTGCTGGCGTCCCTCGGCGACCGCATCCAGCGCGGCGAGCCAGTTGCCTTGGGGGGTGAAGTGTCCCGGGTGACGCAGGCAGTCGTCGATGGCGGCACGCCACGTGCGCGTGACCTGGGCCACGTAGGCGGCCGAGCGCTGGCGACCCTCGATCTTGATGGCGCGCACGCCCATTTCGGCCAGTTGCGGCAACAGCGTCAGGGTGTTGAGGCTGGTCGGTTCTTCCAGCGCGTAGATGCCCTGGCGCTCCTCGACGTCGAAGCGGCCTTTGCACAGGGTTGGGTATCCCGCGGGCTCGCCGGGTACGTAACGGTCGATCAACACGCCACCCAGCCGGGCTTCACGTCCCTGCGGGGTTTCCACCCACCGCACGGCGCGTGCCGGCGAACAGACGCCTGCCGTATTGGGGGATTCGCCGGTGGCGTATGACGACAGCAGGCATCGTCCCTCGGCCATGACGCACAGGCTGCCAAAGCCGAATACCTCGATCTCCGCTTCGGTGTGCTCCACCACGTACCGCACTTGATCGATGGACAGCACCCGTGGCAGCACGGCGCGGCTGATGCCGAAGGTACGGCGCATGAACTCGATCGCTTCGTGGTTGGTGGCCGACCCTTGCACCGACAGATGTCGGCGCAGCAGCGGATGGTGGGTGGCGGCGTAGTCCAGCAGTGCGATGTCGGCGAGGATGACGGCGTCCACTCCCCAATCCGCGGCGGCGTCGATCGCCCGCTGCCACTGCGCGAGTCGCCCCGCCTGGGCGTAGGTGTTGACGGTCATGAACACCCGCCGACCACGGCTATGCGCGTACGCGATGCCCTGCCGCACCGCCCGCTCATCGAAGTTCAGACCGGCAAAATTGCGGGCATTGGTGGCGTCACGCAGGCCGAGATACACCGCATCGGCGCCGTTGTCGATGGCGGCTTGCAACGCGGGCAGCGAGCCGGCCGGACAAATTAGCTCCAGCGCCCGCGTGGGATAGGAGGTGACGGTGGTCATGGCACCACGGGGCTGGGGCTCAGGCGCGCTCGAAGCGCGGGAACAGCACGTTGTTCTCCAAATGGATGTGCTGCATCAGGTCATCGATGAACTGCTGCAGGCCGCTGTAGAGTGCGCGCCAGCTGTTGCAGGCCTCGGCCGGTAGCACCAGCCCGTGCGCCAGGGTGCGCAGGTTGTCCAGCCGCACTGCGTGGTCATCGTGTTCCAGGCGCATCGCCGCGATCGGATGGCGGGCCATCGGCGCACCACCGGCGGCCAGCAGCGGAAACAGCACCTGCTCTTCCTTGGCCATGTGGGCGAGGAGTTCGTCCTGCGTCTCCTCGAGGTATTGCGCGAGACCCAGCGGCGCCTCGGGGTGATCGTCATGCACGGCTTCGACCTTGCGTGCCAGGCGGATCAGCTCCGGCAGTTGCTGTCGGTGGACGTCGTGGTAGCGGTGCAGGATGTGCTCGATCAGTTCGGTGGGCTCCTGCGGTACGTCAGCGACGGCCTGCGGTAGCTGCTCCAGCGCTTGGCGCACCTCATCCAGCGACACGCCGCGCGCCGCACAGGCCTCGGCAAGGGGGCGCTGTCCGCTGCAACAGAAATCGATGCGGAAGCGGCGGAAGACAGCCGTCGCACCGGGATGAGCGGCGGCGATTTCACCGACCGGAAGGGCGGCCCAATCGAGGGTGGACATGATAAGCAGATTCCATAAAGGTGTATAAGGATTGCACATTATTGGGCCGGGCGCCGTCGGGTGTCCATCCTCCTGTTGGACGATGCCCGGTAGCGTGTAACATGACTCTGCCATCATGCGATTGACCCTCTGGACCGATTACAGCCTGCGGGTGTTGATGCACTGCGCGGCCGGTGAGGCCGCCGGGCGGCGTGTGACCATTGCCGACATGGCTCGGTTGCACGGCATATCGCGTCACCATCTGACCAAGGTGGTGGTGGCGCTGGTGCACGGGGGGTGGTTACAGGGGCAGCGCGGGCGCGGGGGCGGGCTGCGGTTGGCACGTGCGCCCGCGGACATCCGCATTGGGGACGTCATTCGCTGGGCGGAGCGTGACTTTCAGCTCGTGGCATGCATGGCGCCGGGGGCATCGCAGGCGTGCCTGCTGATGCCGGGCTGCCGTCTGCGCGGTGCGCTGCACGAAGCCCTGCAGGCTTATCTGGCGGTGCTGGACGGCTATACGCTGGCGGACCTGACCACCGACGAGACCGTGGCGACCGGGTGGCACACGCTGGTGCCCATGTCCCCTCAGTTGGCCGCGGTCAACGGCGTCCAGAAGCCCGCCGGATGACGCCAGACGGCGGCACCGACGATGTGCGCCGCCACGGTCAGCGCCAATGTTCCCGCCAAGGCATGTCCGGCGCGTGTCCGCGCGCGGCGCAACGCCCAGGTTCCCAGACCAATGTAGACCAACAACAGCACCCACTTGGTCCACAGCCATGCCGGCAGCGCATACGCCCAGCCACCGGAGATGAACAGCCCCACCCCCGCCGTCAACAAGACGGTGTCGATGAGAACGCTGAGTCCCCGCACACCCGGACGCAGGGGCCAGTGTGCACCGGCCAAGATGGCGCACCAGCGCGCCGTGAACAACGTCAGACTCGCTGTGACTGCCGTTACGTGAGTGATCCACCAGAAACGGGTCATGGCAGGATTTGCTCAGCGCGGAACGAGAAACGTCGCTGCTGCCGTGGCCGTCTCGCCGAGGTCATTCTGTACCACGAACGTCACGGTGTGTGTGCCCGGTCGAGTCTGAATCGCGATCGCATGGGGCAGCACGAGGCGGATGGCCACCCGGCTTTGACCCGCCGGGGGCAATACGATGGGTTGGTGCGCCACGTCTGCGCGCGCACCTGACAGTCCCGTGGCCGTGACGGTGTAGCGCGCGGCCTGCTCGGTGCGGTTGGTGATGAGGAGTTGATAGGTGTTTGCCACGCCCTCGGGGCCGAGGCTTGCGAGCGTGCCGCGATCGCGCAGGGCATCCACGGCCACGCCGGGGCGCAGCATCAACGCCACGGTAAGCGTCCCCACCACCCCCGTCAGCAACACGCCATAGATGACGACGCGCCAGCGCAGCGAGTGCGCGAGCATGCCCCGCCAGCCGCCCCCCGTATCCAATCCCCGCGCGGTCGTGTAGCGGATCAGGCCACGGGAATACCCGAGCTTGTCCATCACGGTGTCGCACGCGTCGATGCAGGCGGCGCAGCCGATGCATTCGTTTTGCAGACCGTTGCGGATGTCGATGCCGGTCGGGCACGCCTGTACGCACAGTGTGCAATCGACGCAGTCACCCAGCCCCTGCGCTCGGGCATTCGCGCCGCGCGCCCGCGAACCCCGCGGCTCGCCACGGCCGTGGTCGTAGGCGATGATGAGCGAGTCCGCATCGATCAGCGCGCTCTGAAAACGCGCGTACGGACACATGGTTTTGCACATCTGTTCGCGCAACCAGCCCGCGTTGCCGTAGGTGGCGAAGGCGTAAAACGCGATCCAGAACGTCTCCCACGGGCCGAGCGTGCCCGTGGTCAGCTCAGCGACCAGCTCGCGGATGGGGGTAAAGTAGCCCACGAACGTCAGTCCCGTCACCAGCGCCAGGGCTCCCCACAGCAGATGCTTGGCGGCTTTGCGGGCGAATTTCGCCATGCCCCAAGGTGCGGCATCGAGCCGCATGCGGGCCTGCCGGTCCCCTTCGGTCCAGCGCTCGATCGCCAGAAACATCTCGGTATAGACCGTCTGGGGACAGGCGTACCCACACCACAGCCGCCCGGCGACGGCCGTGAAGAGAAACAGGGCCAGCGCCGCGGCCACCAACAGCCCCACGAGATAGATCAGGTCCTGCGGCCACAACACCCAGCCAAAGACATAAAACAGACGCGCCTCCAGATCGAACAGCAGTGCGGGCCGCCCGTTCCACGTCAGCCATGGCAGGCCGAGAAAGACGAGCTGGGTCAAGACCACCATGGCTCGACGCCAACGGTCGAAACGCCCGCGTACGCTGCGCGGGTAGATCTTGACCGGCGTTTCGTACAGCACGCCGGTGCCAGGGGAAGGGTGGGGTGTGGCCGTCACAATAATATGCACATTATGTGCATATTATGTATCGAAAACCCAGTCGCCGCCCCCGGTGTCCCGGCGAGCGGTCCTCAGCCGCAGGCCCCGACGTGTCCGCAGGCGGTGCAGTACTCGCAGCCGTCGCGGCGGATCACGGCGCGCGCGCCGCACTCGGGGCATTTGCGCCCGGCCAACAGGGGATGGCCGTGGCCGTTGGGGGCGGCGGGGCCGTTGGGCTCCGCCGTCGCCGTGGCCGGGGCGTCGCCGTCCCCGACGTCATCGGCCGCGGGGTGCAACCGGCGCCCCTGGCGCTCGATGATCTGCTGGATCGCGTAGGCGATCGCGGCCACCTCGGAGTCGTGCCACAGCGGCACCAGCGTGCCGTCGTCGCGCCGGCGCTGGCCCAGGCGCACCGGTCCGCGGTCCCACACGACCTTGCGCATGTCGGCCAGCGCCCGCTCGAGGAAGCCGCCGCGCGCCGCCAGCGACAGCAGCCGCATGCTGGCCGAGATCCACTGCTGCGACTCGCCGCTTTGCCCCACCGGCATGAAGAACTCGATCGCGCGCAGGCGCCGGCTGCCGTCGGCCAGCGTCACCGGCAGGAAGGACACGATCAGGTACAGCGTTTTCGGGCCCTCGGCGGTCCAGTACTCGATCTTCTCCGCCACCGCGTCGAGCGCGCCGCGCGGGCGCTTCTCGATCACCGCGCGCATCGGGTCGACGGGTGGGGTCGACGGGGTGGGTGATGCCGCGGTGGCCGTCGCCGCCGGCGTTGCGGTCTCCGATGGCGTGGTGCTCAGCACCGCGCCGACGATATCGTTGGGGCGGTAGGTGGTCAGCCCCTTGAGCCCGGCGCGCCACGCGTGCAGGTACAGGTCGCGAAACGCCTCGTACGGGCAGTCGGCGGGCACGTTGACGGTCTTGGAGATGGCCGAATCGACGTAGGGCTGCACCGCCTCCATCATCGCCACGTGGTCGGCCGGGGCGATCTCCAGCGCACTGACGAAGGCCGGGGTCAGCGGCGCGTCCGCGCCGAAGAGCGTGCGGTACAGCCGCCACGCGTGGTCCTGCACCTCGTAGGTGCTGTGGCGGCCGTCGGCCTCGCGCTTGCGCCGCGTGTACGTCCACGAGAACGCGGGCTCGATCCCGTTGGAGGCGTTGTCGGCGAACGCCAGGCTCACCGTGCCGGTGGGCGCGATCGACAGCAGGTGGCTGTTACGGATGCCGTGGGCGCGAATCGCCGCTTGCAACTCCGCCGGCAGCCGGCTGGCGAAGGTGCCTTCGGCCAGATAGGCGTCGGCGTCGAACAGGGGGAAGGGGCCTTTTTCCTGGGCGAGCGCGACGGAGGCGCGGTAGGCGGCGTCGCGCATCGTCTGCGCGATGCGCGCGGCCATCGCGCGCCCTTCCTCGCGGTCGTAGCGCAGCCCGAGCATCACCAGCGCATCGCCCAGCCCGGTGAAGCCCACGCCGATGCGCCGCTTGGCCTGCGCCTCGGCCTGCTGCTGCGGCAGCGGCCAGTGCGTCACGTCCAGCACATTGTCCAGCAGCCGCACCTGCACCGCCACCGCGTCGGCGAACGCGGCGAAGTCAAAGCCCGCCTCGCCGCCGTGGCCGAAGGGGTGCCGCACGAAGCGCGGCAGGATGATCGGCCCGAGGCAGCAGCAGCCGTAGGCGGGCAGCGGCTGCTCGCCGCACGGGTTGGTCGCCTCGATGCGCTCGATGGCGCGCAGGTTGTTGTCGCGGTTGATCGGGTCCAGAAACAGGATGCCGGGCTCGGCGAAGTCGTAGGCCGAGCGCATGATGGTGTCCCACAGCTCGCGGGCGCGCACGCGCCGGTACACCCACAGGCCGTCAGCGCGCCGCGTGGCGCCAGCCGCTTTGGCCTCGTCCGACGGCTCGGCGCGGTGCACCAGCTCCCACTCGGCGTCGTCCTGCACGGCCTGCATGAAGGTGTCGGTGACCCCGACCGAGACGTTGAAGTTGTTCCAGCGCCCCGGCGTGCGCTTGGCGGTGATGAACTCCAGCACGTCCGGGTGGTCGATGCGCAGCACCGCCATCTGCGCGCCGCGGCGCGCGCCGGCGCTCTCCACGGTGGCGCATGACTGGTCGAAGACGTTGATGTAGCTGCACGGGCCGCTGGCGGTGGAGGCGGTGCCGCGCACGCGCGCGCCGCGCGGGCGGATGCGTGAGAAGTCGTAGCCGACGCCGCCGCCGCGGCGCATGGTTTCCGCGGCTTCGCGCAGCGCCTCGTAGATGCCGGGCAGGCCGTCTTCGTCCACGCCCTGGATGCAGTCGCCCACCGGCTGCACGAAGCAGTTGATGAGCGTGGCCTGGATGCCGGTGCCAGCGGCGCTCATGATGCGCCCGGCCCCGATCGCGCCCGCGGCCAGGTGGGCGCGAAAGCGCGCCGTCCACGCGTCGCGCTGTGCGGGTACCTCGACGCTGGCGAGCGCGCGGGCGACGCGGTCGAACAGCGCCTCCGCGTCGGCCTCGCCGTCCTTGAGGTATTTCTCGCGCAGCACGTCGAGGCTGATCGGCTGCGGCGGCAGCTCGGGGGTGAAGTCGGCAGACCGTGCGGGTTCCATCCGGGGGCTCCTTGGGCAAACGGACCAGTCAACGGCGATATTGGACACCGATCGTGAGCCCAAATTCGGGGACAGATGTACTACCGATGGCATCGTTCTATCGGCGGATGGGCCTGACGCCAGTCCTGGGCTGCCTCTGTGTGGCTTGGTGTCAATGTTCTCGTTGCGGTCCTGGGCGGCCTCGACGGCGTGTTCGAGCGGCGTTCGACCCCGCCGCCGTTGGTGGCACGGAATGGTTCGGTGGCCCTGGGCGAGTCGCTGGCCAAGGCGCACCAGATCGTGGCGCAGAGCCGCCAGCGCAGGGCTAACGAGGATCGCCCCCGGCTCTACGCCTGGCACGCCCCGGAGGTCGAGTGCATCAGCCGCGGCAAGGCGCGCAGCCCGTACGAGTTCGGGGTGAAGGTCGGTGTGGCCAGCACCTTGCAGCACAACCTCATCGTGGGCGCGCGCGCCTTTCACGGCAACCCCTACGACGGACACGACCCTCAGGTTCACGTGGGACCATTCCAGGTCGAGAATCTCACCCGCCCGCATCCCGGTCTCGATGGCAAGGCGAACGCACGCGTCCAGCCAGAGCGAGCATTGCCGCCGGCTCGGCAGCCGGATGGCCGCGAGCAGGCGCTGTTCCTCGTCATCTTCCAGCCGCCGCTCCCGACCGCGGGGGGCTTGGGCTTGCGGACGTTGCGCACCTCGTGTTCCAACGGCCAGGACCACTCCTTGATGGCAATGGTGTAAAGGTGGGACAGCAGCGCGAGTTCCAGGCGGACCGTGTTGGCGCCCACTTGCTTCAGACGTTCGTCGCGGTACTCGGCAAAGTCACAGGCCCGCATCTCGGCGATGTAGCGCTGCGCCATGGGGTGACGGCACAGCCTGTTGATGCGCGAGCGCTCTTGCTGGGGCCGTTTTTTGTGGGCCGTCACCTTCTCCTCGTAGAGCCTGAGGGCTTGCTCGAGGGTGATTTGCTTGATGCCGCTTGGGTCGCGGAACTTGCCGCGGTGCATGGACGACTCGACCGCCTGCGCCCAGGCTTCGGCGTCCGCGCGGCTCTCAAACGTCTTGCACTGGGTCTTGTAGCCCCGGCGACGCACGGTCGCTTGGTACTGGTAGGGGCCCCTCTTGATGATGCTTGCCATGGAATCGCTACTCCGTTTGTTACGACTGGACGTGTAGCGACGCCGCTGCAGCTGTTTTTCAGTGCAGCAAAAATGCAGCAAAAAATGGCTCTACCAGCAAAAAAGCCCACCGGGTGGCGGGCTAAGTGCTTGATTTCATTGGCTCCCCGACCTGGGCTCGAACCAGGGACCTACGGATTAACAGTCCGGCGCTCTACCGACTGAGCTATCGGGGAAGAGAACAAAATTATAGCGCATCGGAAACGCCCCAAATCCGCTTGGGACGCCGTTCGTAGAGCGCCGCTTGTGAGTCGCCGCCATGGCGGACGGTCACGGGGTGCGCTGCAGGCGCGCCCAGGCCGCCATCAGTTCGGCCGCTGCGGCTTCCGGGTCGGGAGTGCCGGTGATGGCGCGCACAACCGCGAAGGACCCCACGCCGCTGGCGGCCACCGCCGGCAGTTCCGCGAGGCCGATGCCGCCGATCGCCACCGTGGGCAGGTGCCGCGCGGCGCGGGCGTACCGCCGCAGCCGTCCCGGGCCCTGCGGGGCGGTGGGCATGGCCTTGAGCGTCGTTGGAAAGACGGCACCCAGCGCGATATAGCTGGGGCCCACGGCCAGCGCCCGTGCCATCTCGGCGTAACCGTGGGTGCTGATGCCCAGCCGCACGCCGCTCGCGCGCAGTTGCGCGATGTCGTCCGGCGTGAGGGCGTCGAGGTCCTCCTGCCCCAGGTGCACGCCGTAGGCGCCCGCCGCGATCGCGGCACGCCAGTGGTCGTTGATGAACAGGCGAGCTGGCGTGCCAGCAACGGCCCGTACGGCAGCCTCAACCTCTTCGGCGATGCGCTTCGGGTCGGTGTGTTTGAAGCGCAGCTGCACGGTGGGGACACCCGCGCGTGCCATGCGGCCCACCCACTCGGCGTCCGGCAGCACGGCGTAGAGGCCCAGTTTGGCCGGACAGGGCGCAAACGCCGGCCCTGTCGCGTGCCAGCCGAAATCCTCGGGGTCATCGGGCCAGTCGGCCGGGTCGAAAGCGCGGCGCGCACAGCGGTGCGTCCACGCCTGCGCGACACAGCGTGCGTCGGCCTCGATGAAACCCAGGCGACGCGCCGCCGCATACGCGACGTCGGCAACGCGGGGGCTGGCCGGCAGGGCATGCGGATCGGCATCGCGGGCGATCGCCAGATCGGCATGGAGGCGCACGACGGCCTCGACCACCGCCACGGGGTCGTCGACGGTCGGCTCGCTGTGCGAATGGGCCAAGGGGGCGTTCGGAGCGCGGGGATCGGTGGCGGGCATAGGGATCACGTCTGGTGCCAGAACGGCGTCCCGAGCACCGGTGTGCTGGGCTGCGCCGTGGTTTGCGGGGGCATCGCACCGGCGCGAAAGGCCGCGCGGCCGGCGGCCACCGCGTCGGCGAACGCGCCGGCCATCGCGACCGGGTCCTGGGCCAGCGCGACCGCGGTGTTGAGCAGCACCGCATCGAACCCCCATTCCATCACCTGGCAGGCGTGCGATGGCAGGCCCAGCCCCGCGTCGACGATCAGCGGGACGTCCAGCCGCTCCCGCAGCGTGCGCAGCGCGTGGGGGTTGACGGGGCCCAGGCCCGTGCCGATCGGCGCGGCCCACGGCATGACCGCCTGGCAGCCCACGTCCAGCAGCCGCTGGCACAGCACGAGGTCGTCCGTCGTGTACGGCAGGACTTTGAAGCCGCGCTTGATCAGCTGCTCCGCCGCCACCGGCAGTTGCAGCGTGTCGGGCTGCAGCGTGTAGTCGTCGCCGATCAGCTCCAGCTTGATCCAGTCGGTGCCGAAGACCTCACGCGCCATTTCGGCGGTGGTGACGGCCTCCTGCACGCTGTGGCAGCCGGCGGTGTTGGGCAGCACCGGCACGCCCAGCCGTTGCAGCAGCGCCCAGAAGCCGTGCGAGGCGTCCGCGCCCAGCGCCCCGTGCCGCCGCAGCGACGCGGTCAGCATGCACGGCTGCGCGCGCCGCACGGCCTGCTCCAGCACGGCGGGGGAGGGGTAGCGTGCCGTGCCGAGCATCAGCCGACTGCCAAAGGTCTCCCCGTACAGCGTGAGGGCGTCGTCAAGGGCGGGCTCGGTGAGAGAGGCGGGGGCGGACGGGGTCATGGCGGGTTCAGCCCCCGGTGACGGGGGCGATGATCTCGATGCGATCCCCCTCGCGCAGGGGGGTGTGGGGGTATTGGCTGCGCGGCACGAACTGCAGGTTGACCGCGACGGCAAACGGCGCATCGGCCGGGCGCTGGGCGGTCGCGTGTGCCACCGCGTCGGCGAGCGTGGCCGCGTCCGGCAGTTCGACGGGTTGTGCGTTGATCCAGACGTTCATGCGGTGGCGGCAGAAAGGGGCGCGGGGGCATCCGCGGCACGGCGCGCGAACGCAAGGCCGAGGCGCTGCGCCAGCGCGGTCGTGCCGCCGTCCACGTACTCCAGCACCGCATCGTGGACCGCGGGGGCGATCAGGAACCCGTGCCGGTACAGCCCGTTGATCTGCAGCACGCGCGGCGCGCGTTCGACGACGGCCGGCAGGTTGTCGGGCAGCGTCGGGCGGCACTGTGTGCACAGCTCCAGTACCCGCCCCTCGGCGAAGCCGGGGTGAACGGCGTAGGCGGCGCTGAGCAGCTCCAGCGTGGAGCGCACGCTGGCCGGGGAGAGGTCGTCGGACTCGATCTCGGTGGCACCGATGACGAACAGGTGGTCGGGCTTGGGCGCGATGTAGATGGGGTAGCGGGGGTGCAGCAGCCGGGTGGGGCGCTGCAGTGTCACGTCCGGCGCGTACAGGCGCACGACCTCGCCGCGCACGCCGCGCAGCGGGCCGGCCGCAGGGCCGCCGGCGGGCCATTCGTCCCGCGCCCCCAGACCGCGGCAGTCCAGCACCCACGACCCGGGGTGGTCGCGCTGCCACTCCTGCGCCTGGGACAGCGTCAGTGGCGTGTGCCAGCGCGGGGCCACGCCCAGCGTTTGCAGCGTGCGCAGCAGCGCGTCCAGCAGGGCGCGGTTGTCGAGTTGGCCTTCCTCCGGCAGCAGCAGCCCTTGCGCGAAGCGCCCCGCCACGGCGGGTTCCGCCTCGGCAAGCGTCGTGGCGTCGAGCGCCTGCGGTGTGGGCAGGCCGGGCACACGCGCGGCCGTCGCGCGCAGCAGCGCCTCGAAGCGCACCGCCTCGCGCGCGTCCTGCCGGTGCCACAGGATGAGCGTGCCGTTTTGCTGGAAGAACACCGTTGCCTCGAGCGTGGTGCAAAGCGTACGCCAGCGCGGCAGCGCGTAGCGCCCCATGGCCACGACGTTCGGTTCGGTCACCGCCGATTCGGCCAGCGGCGCGAGCATCGCAGCGGCGACGCGGGCTGCCCCGCCGGCCGTGGCATCCGGAGCGGCGTCGGTGATCTCGACCCGGTGGCCGGCGCGCGCCAGCGTCACCGCCAGCAGCCGGCCCATCAAACCCGCGCCTAGGATCAGGAAATGCTCGCGTGCCATGGCGCTATCCTACCCGAGGGAAAACCCGTGCCCGGCGCGGCTTCCCCGCAACCGCCGGCGACTTGCGGATAATGTGCCGCATGTCGCATCTGAACGATCTCGCCCATCCCCTGTCCCAGCGGTACCCCCGTGTGCTGAGCATCGCCGGCAGTGACTCGGGGGGCGGCGCGGGCATCCAGGCCGACCTCAAGACCATCGCGGCGCTGGGCTGCTACGGCATGACGGCGATCACGGCGCTGACCGCGCAGAACACGCTGGGCGTGCGCGCGATCCACGCGGTGCCGGCCGCGTTTCTGAAGGAGCAGATTGCCGCGGTGGTGGAGGACATCGGGGTCGACGCCGTCAAGATCGGAATGCTGCACGCGCCTGAGATCGTCGAAGCGGTGGCGTGGGCGATCGACACCTACCGCCTGCCCAACGTCGTGCTGGATCCCGTGATGGTCGCCACCAGCGGCGACACGCTGATCGAGGATGCAACCATCGGCGTGCTGGTGCGCGAGTTGTTTCCGCGCGCCACCCTCGTCACCCCCAACCTGGACGAGGCGGCGCTGCTGCTGGGTCGGCCGTTGGCGACGGTGGACGAGATGGAAGCGGCGGCGGCCGAGCTGCTGCAGCGTGGGGCGGGGGCGGTGTTGCTCAAAGGTGGCCACCTGCCGGGTGAGATCGTCAGCGACCTGCTGGCGCTGCGCGGCGAGGCCCCCGCGTTCTGGATCCGGCTCACGGGCGAGCGCATCGCCAGCGGCAACCTGCACGGCTCGGGGTGCACCCTGTCGTCGGCGATCGCCGCGTTCCTGGCGATCGGCCAGACACTGGAAGAGGCCGTGCAGTCCGCCCACGCGTGGGTGCGCGGGGCGATCGCCGAAGGGGCGCACGTGCGCACCGGCAACGGCAACGGCCCGCTCAACCACGGCTACGCGCCGGTGCCGATGCGGCGTGTGCCACTCGCCTGACCCCCGGCACCGTCCACGACACCCAGCAGGCGCTGCAGCCGCGTGCTGGTGGTGGTGTATTCGAGCGCGATGCGCTCGTCGGGGCGCAGCGCCTGCGCGATGGCGAACGCGGCCAGCGTCGCTTCGTGAAACCCGCAGACGATCAGCTTGCGCTTGCCAGGGTAGGTGTTGACGTCCCCGACGGCGTGGATGCCCGGTTCGGAAGTCTGATATCCGGCCGTCTCGACGACCAGGTGTTTGCGCTCCAAGGCCAGCCCCCACTCGGCGATCGGGCCCAGGCGGGGACTGAGGCCCAGCCGCGGCAGCAACAGGTCCAGCGGCAGCGCGAGGCGGCGGTCGTCCGCGGTGGCGATTTCGAGCGCCTCCAGCCGCCCGTCGTCGGTGGCTATGGCCCCGACCGGCTGGCCCAGGCACAGGCGGATCCAGCCCGCGCCGATCGCGGACTGCAGCTCCTCGTCGAGCGGGGCGTCGATCACGAAGCGGTCGTTGCGGTGCAGCAGCGTGACGTGCGCGGCGTTGCCCTGCGCCAGCGTGAGCGCGAGCCGGGCGGCGGCTTCCGTTCCGCCCATCACCACGACCCGCTGGCCGACCCATTGCGCGGGTGGCAGGTCGTGGTAGTACACCTGCCGGCCTTCCCATGCCTGCAGTTCGGGAACCGGGACTTTGCGCGGCAGGAACGCCCCGACGCCGGCCGCGATCACGACCGCGCGGCATTCGAACGTGAGCCCGCCGTCCGTCTGCAGCCGAAAGCGCGGCGAGCGCGCGTCCGCGTCCGCGGGCAGGCGTTCCAAGGCACTGACGACCTGACCCAGGTGCACCGGCACCCGCAGCGGGGCGAGCTGCTGCAACAGCCGCTGGGCGAGCTCCTCACCGCTGCAGCCAGGCAGGGCCGGGAGGTCGTAGATGTACTTGTCCGGGTAGAGCGCGGCGCATTGCCCGCCCGCGTACGGCAGGCCGTCGACCACGTGGACACCGACTTCCTGCAGACCGAGCTGGAAGGCCTGAAACAGGCCCACCGGCCCTGCGCCGATCACAACGGCGTCGGTACGCAAAGGGGCGTTGTCACGCATGGCCGCTGGCCCGTGGCACTCCCCAAGCGCTTAGCGCTTGAGCAGCGCGAGCTTACCGGTCTTGTCCTTGTACTGCTCGGCTTCCGGCAGCGGCGCCTTGCGTTTGGTGATGCTCTTCCACGTCGGCAGCTTGGCCAGCTCCGCGTTGAGGGCGATCATGTGCTGTTGGTCCTTGGGTACGTCTTCTTCCGCGTAGATGGCACCCACCGGGCATTCCGGGATGCACACTGCGCAGTCGATGCACTCGTCCGGGTCGATCGCCAGAAAGTTGGGTCCCTCGCGGAAGCAGTCCACGGGGCAGACGTCCACGCAGTCGGTGTACTTGCAGGCGATGCAGGCTTCGGTAACAACGTGTGTCATGGCACTGAAACTTTCGTCGGGCCCGTAGGGCCCCGCTGCGGCACGCGCCGCCGTTCGACGGAGCCCGGATTGTAGGCCCCCCGCGCAGACCGTTCTTTGAGGTGGGTCATCCCCATCGGGGCATTTGCGGCTATGGTTGCAAGCATCGTGTCGTCTGCATTCGCGCCTGCCATGTCCCCATCCCGAGCCCGTTCCGCCGTTCCCCCCGATACCGCGGCGTCGGACGCGTCGCCGGCCGCCCTCCAGGAACGCCTCCCCGCGGGCACGCCGAAGTCGTCGCCCCTGAAATATTCATAACAGCATGATTTTTCTTGTGTTATTGTCTGTTTGCGAGTACAATTTCCCCCAGATTTGATGGTCTGATGCGCCGTTTTCTGGGAGTTTTGCGATGTTTGCCTGCCCCGCCACCGAGGACTTCTTCCGCGCCCGGCTCGATCAGATGATCGACCTGCGCCATCCGCTGGCGGTGTTGTCCTCACGCATGCCGTGGCAGGAGTTGGAAGCAAGGCTGTCGCACCTGTTCATGCGCAAAGCGCGCGCAGGTGTCGCGATGCCCGATCTGGACCTCTTTGGCGAATCTCCGGTGCGCGCAGCTCGGGCGTCCAACGCAGGCCGACCCCGCGTGCCGCTGCGCGTGATGATCGCGCTGCTGTATCTGAAGCACGCCTTCAACGAGTCGGACGAAGGGGTGGTCGAGCGCTGGGGCGAAACCCCCACATGGCAGTTCTTCTCGGGGCGGGCGTACTTTGAACATCGCCGGCCGTGCGACGCCACGACGCTGGTGAAGTTTCGCCGGCTGCTGGGCGAAGAAGGCGTGGAAGAACTCTTGGCGCAGACCATCAACGTGGCGGTGGAAACCGGACTCATCAAGCCGCAGGAACTCAAGCGCGTGGTGGTGGACACCACCGTACAACCCAAGGCGGTGGCGCACCCCACCGACAGCCGGCTGCTGGAGACGGCACGCACCAAGCTGGTGGAGGCGGCCAAGGCCGCCGGCATCGCCTTGAAGCAGACCTTTGCCAAGGAAGGCAAGGAGCTGGCCCGCAAGGCAGGACGCTATGCGCACGCGCGGCAGTTTGCGCGCATGCGCCGGGTCATCAAGCGCCAGCGCACGATCGTGGCCAGGCTGCAGCGCGAGATCGAGCGCAAGGCCAGCCGCCTGGGGCAGGCCATCCAGAGTGCTCTTGGCCACACCCTCAACAAGGCGGCGCGTCTGGTGGCGCAGACTGCCAACCGAAAGACCGCCGACGGGACTCGAAAGCTCTACGCCTGGCACGCGCCGGAGGTGGAGTGCATCAACAAGGGCAAGGCCCGCTGCCCTTACGAGTTCGGCGTCAAGGTCGGCATTGCCAGCACCCTGAAGCACAGCCTCATCGTCGCAGCCCGGGCCTTCCATGGCAACCCCTACGACGGGCACACGCTGCAAGCGCAGCTGGAGCAGGCCACGATCCTGATGCAGGACACTGGCATCAAGCCCAGCACAGCGTTTGCCGATCTGGGCTACCGCGGGGTGGAAGCCGACATTGCGGATGTGCGCCTGGTGCACCGCGGCAAGATCAAGCGCCTCACGCAGCAGGAGCGCAAGCTGCTCAAGCGCCGCCAGGCCATCGAGCCGGTCATCGGGCACTTGAAGCAGGATCACCGCATGGACAGGTGCCACCTCAAGGGCGAGCAGGGTGACCGACTGCACGCGGTGCTGTGCGCGGCGGGCTACAACATCCGCTGGCTGCTGCGCATGATCACGAAGAAGGGCGTGCCCTTCTTGAGGCGAGCTTTTTTGCGCCTCATTGCGGCCGTGCGCCTCATCGGCCGGTGGCTCGCCCAGCGGCGGCCAACCGAGTCCAGTGGCGCCAACCCTGCCCAGCTGCGGCTAAGGGCGGCGTGAAAATGAATTTTTCAGGGACGACGAAGTCACCGCCGCGCTGGCACCTCGACGACGCCACCGAGGTGCTCGACCGCGAGGCGTCCGTGCTGATGGTGCAGCTGTGCAGCGGGATCTCGCCGACTTCGCTTGCGCTGGTGGCCACCGACTGGGCGCTGCACCTGTGGAGCTCGCCCGGGTCGCAATGGCGCTTGGCGCGGCAGGCGCTGCAACAGCAGCAGGCCTGGTGGCTGTCGCGGTCCCGCGTGGCTGCGCGCGCGCAGCAGTGGCGAGGTTCCCGCGCGCACGCCGCCCGAGAACCCCACGCTCGGACCCGCGCCCGGCCGCTACGTGATGGTCCGCTACGGCGACTGACGGGCGGCAACGGCACCGTCCACGGGCGCGACATGACGCTGTGCGAAGCGCGACGCCAGCAGCGCCCGGGCCAGCCGGGCCTCTACCGGCCATGGCTCGCCGTGCAGCGACGCCGCGAGCACCTCGCCGCACAACACCGACAGCGTCAACCCCCGCGCCCCGAGTCCGGTCAGAACGTGCAGGCCCGGCAGCCGCTCGGGATCGAGGGCGCCGACCGCGGGAAAACGATCCGGCAGTGTGCAGCGCACGCCAGCCCACCCCTGCGCCTGCGACCACGCCGGGGCCAGCGCGGCCGCCGCCTTCGGCAGCAGCCGGCGCAGTTTGTCGTGGTTGGCGGCGTGCTCGTCCGGGTGCGGCGTGCGGTCGGTGCTGCCGCGTACGAAGGTCGAGCCCATGCACCAGATGGGCTCGCCCGCGGGGCCCGACACCCCGGTGATCAGGGAGCCATGGCCGTTGACGGGAAACGGGGGGAGCGCCGAGCGGGCATCGGCGTCGAGCGCGGGCATCGGCCCCCAGGAGACCTGCCCGCGCAGCGCGTGCAGCGGCAGTGCCGTCACGCCCAGCGGGGCGAGCAGGGCGCGCGTGTCAAACCCCGCGCACACGACCACAATGTCCGCCTCGGCGCATACGCGGCCGTCGGGTGTGTGCACGTTCCAGCGGCCGCTGTCCTGCCGCGCCAGCGCGCCGACTGCCACTCCGCCGACGAAGCGCACCGCCGGATGGGCGAGCTGTGCCGCGACCAGCCGGGCCGGACGCAGCCACGCCGCGCGGGGGTGCCACAGCGCCGGAGCATCGGGTGGCAGCCCGGCGCGCGCGGTTTGCTCCGCTTCGGGAGGATGGCTCCATGCCGTGCCGTGGAGCCGCCATTCGGGGGTGTCGGGCAGGCGGTGTTTGTCCTCCACCCGGTGCTCGTACACGCCGCTCGGCCCCCAGTCAACCCCCGCGGTCAACAGCGCCTGTGCCCGCTCGCGCGTGCACACCAGGCCCGCGCGGGTCAGGCGCGACAGCGGCGCGTCGTCCGGGGAGACGTGCGGTGCCACCAGCCCCACCGGCAGCCCCGACGCCCCCGCGGCCGGTGTGTCCGCGCCGTCCAGCACCGTGACCTGCCAGCCGCGCGCCGCCAGGCTCCACGCGACGGCCGAGCCGGCCAGCCCCGCGCCGACGACGACGGCCTGCCGACCGTTACCGCATGGTCCCACCAGCGGCTGGCGCAGCGTTGCCCGCGGCGACCACCCAGGCGCATACACCGCGCGCAGACAGTGACGCTTGGGCGGCAGGCCCGGGGCCTTCTCCACGCGAAACCCGGCGTCGGTCAACGCATCGCGCACCGCACGGGCGACGGTCCAGGTGCCCAGGCGCGTCCCGGGGCGGCACAGCCGCGCGATGGCTCGCAGCAGCGGCGGTGACCACATCGCGGGGTTGACCGCGGGGTCGAAGCCATCCAGGAACACACTGTCCACGGGTGTGTCCAGTGTCGGCAGCCAGTGCATGGCGTCACCCACGCACAGCGTCAGGTGCAGCCGGCGCGTCTTCCCGGGGCCTGTTGGGTTCCACGTCCAGCGGTGCACACCCGGCAGCAGACCCGTCCAGCGCTGTGCCAGCGCTTCGGCCAGCGGTGCGAGGTCGGGATAGGGCGCGGCGCTGCGGCGTAAATCGTCCGCCGTGGCGGGGTGCGCTTCGGTGGCGGTGTAAAAGAGGGCCGCAGGGGCGTGCGGGTCCGCCTGCCACGCCGCCCAGGTGGCCAGGAAGTTCAACCCGAGGCCAAAGCCGTTTTCCAGCACGTGCCAGCGCGGCTGTCCGCGCCAGACCGCCCCTTCGGCCGGCCACAGCCCGCAGCTGCCGAGAAAAACGTGATGCGCCTGCGCGAGTCCGCCCGCGCCATCGGCGCCGCGGCTGCGGTAGATGTCGCCGTAGCGCGTGCTGCGTGGCGTGCCGTCCGGCAGCCACTCGACCTCCGCAGCCGACATCTCACCCTTGAGGCGTCGTGGGGGGCACGTACCCGGCGGCGACATCCGCGCCGTCGCCGAAGAAATGTTTTTCCATCTGGCGTGCCAGGTACTGGCGGGCGCGCGCGTCGGCGAGGTTCAGGCGGTTTTCGTTAACGAGCATGGTCTGATGGCGCAGCCAGTCCTGCCACGCCTGCTTGCTGACGTTTTCATAGATGCGTTTGCCGAGTTCGCCTGGGTACGGAGGGAAATCCAGCCCTTCGGCTTCGATGCCCAGCTTGATGCAACGGACGGTGCGCGCCATGGTGAAGATCTCTACTTGTCTTGGTACTTGAAGCCGATCGACTCTTCATTGCTTGAAGTTATGAATGAATGCATCAGACCGGCATGTAGGCTTTGATACGATTGCGTGACGCCCGGGCCCATCGGCCGTTCAGTCACCCACCGAGTACTGTAACCCAATGCCACTTTTCATCGAGGGGCTGCGGGGCATTGAGGCCCATCAAGGCCCGGGGCCGCCTCTGCTGTTACTTTAGTATTGTTGCCATTCGTTCACCCCATCATGAGTGCTTTCGACGAAGAGCGGGTTCTGACCGTACACCACTGGACCGATCGTCTATTCAGTTTCACCACGACGCGCAACCCGGGGCTGCGCTTCCTCAACGGCCAGTTCACGATGATCGGCCTGCGCCTGGAAAGTGGCAAGCCGCTGCTGCGCGCCTACAGCATCGTCAGCGCCAACTACGAGGAGCACCTCGAGTTCCTGAGCATCAAGGTGCCGGACGGGCCGCTCACCAGCCGGCTGCAGCACATCCAGCCCGGGGACACGGTCATCGTCGGCCACAAACCCACCGGCACGCTGGTGATCGACTACCTGCTGCCGGGCAAGCACCTGTACCTGTTGGGCACCGGCACGGGCTTGGCTCCGTTTATGAGCATCATCCGCGACCCCGCGACGTACGAGCGCTTCGAGCAGGTGGTGCTGGTGCACGGCGTGCGGCAGGTGGCGGAGCTGGCCTACCGCGACTACATCACGCGCGAGCTGCCACAGCACGAGTTTCTGGGTGAGATGGTGCAAAAGCAGCTGCGTTACTACCCGACGGTGACGCGCGAGCCGTTCGAGCGCCAGGGGCGTATCCCGCAACTGGTGGAAAGCGGCCAGATGGCACGCGAGCTGGGACTGCCGCAGCTCAACCCGGAGACGGACCGGGTGATGATCTGCGGCAGCCCGGCGATGCTGCGCGACCTCAAGGCCATGTGCGAGCGCTACGGTTTCGTCGAGGGCAACACCAGCACGCCGGGGCAGTTCGTGATCGAGCGGGCGTTTGCCGATGCCAACTGACGGGTTGTGGCGCCGGGTGACGGGCGCGATGGCGGAGCGGCCGCGGGCGTGGCTCGCGGGCGTGGCCATGTGGTGCGTGGGGCTGCTCGCGTTCGGGTTGTATCTGCAGCACGTCGTCGGACTGGAGCCGTGCCCGATGTGCATCGTGCAGCGCTATGCGCTGGTGCTGGTGACGCTCAGCGTCGCGCTGGCCGCCGCGCTCGGGGGGCGGGGGCGCGCCGCGCTCACGGGGGTCGCGGCGGTGCTGGCCGTCGGCGGCGCGTTCGTCGCGGCGCGGCAGTCATGGCTGCAGTGGTTTCCGCCGGAGATCCTGACCTGCGGGCGGGATTTTTACGGGATGATCGAGGCGTTTCCGCTCAAGCGCGCGATCCCGATGATCTTCCGCGGCAGCGGCGACTGTTCGGCGGTGGACTGGACCTTCCTCGGGCTGACGATCGCCAACTGGTCGTTTTTGAACTTCGTGGCCATCGCGGCGCTGCTGGTCGCGCTGCTGGTGGTGCGGCGTCGCGGGTGACGCCCGATGGAGCGGGTCGGGGCGCTGGTCATCGGGGCGGGCGTCATCGGCCTGGCGGTGGCGCGTGCGCTGGCGCTCGCGGGGCGGGAGGTCGTCGTGCTGGAGCGCGAAACGGCCATCGGCACCGGGGTGAGCGCGCGCAACAGCGAGGTCATTCACGCAGGGTTGTACTACACGCCCGGTTCTTGCAAGGCGCGCTGGTGCGTGCGCGGCAAGGCGCTGCTGTACGACTACGCCGCGGCACGCGGCGTCGCCCACCGCTGCTGCGGCAAGCTCATTGTTGCCACCGATGCGGAGCAAATCGAGGCGCTGCAGCGGCTGGCGGATCGCGCCGCGGCCAATGGCGTGCCGGTCGAGTGGCTGAGCGCTGCCGACGTCCGGCAGCGCGCGCCGGCGCTGCGGGTTCAGGCGGCGCTGTGGTCGCCCACCACCGGCATCGTCGACAGCCACGGGCTGATGCAGGCGCTGCGGGCCGATATGGAGGCCGCTGGCGGCAGCGTGGCGCTGGCGTCGGTATTCGACGCGGCGGAGCCGATCGGCGCACGGGGGGAGGGTGGCTGGCGCGTGCGCGGTCACACGCACCGTGGGGAGCCGTTCGCGCTGGCGGCGGACGTGTTGATCAACGCCGCGGGGTTGTGGGCCTGCCACGTGGCGCGCGCGATCGCCGGACCCGATCCCACGCGCTGGCCCGCGCCGCGTTACGCCAAAGGCAGCTACTTTGCCTTGAGCGGTCGCGCGCCGGCTGACTGCCTGGTGTACCCCGCGCCGCAGGACGCGTGGCTCGGCGTGCACCTGACGCTGGACCTGGCCGGACAGGCGCGCTTTGGCCCCGACCTGGAGTGGCTCGCCGTCGATACCCCGGAGGCGATCGACTACGCGGTCGACCCGGGGCGGGCCGACACCTTCTACGCGGCCATCCGCCGCTACTGGCCCGGTTTGCCCGACGGGGCGCTGCAGCCCGCCTACAGCGGGGTGCGGCCCAAGATTCACGGCCCCGACGAGCCGGCACCCGATTTCCGGCTGGATGGGCCGGCCGAACACGGCTGGGCAGGGCTCGTGCACCTGCTGGGGTTCGAGTCGCCGGGCCTCACCAGCGCGCTGGCCGTTGCGGAGGCGGTGGCGCAGGCCCTGGGGCCTTGAGCGGGTCCCCGCGGTGGCGGTGATGTGGGGTTGTCGTGGGGTGTGTTGCCTCAGCGCGCCAGCGCCAGCCGCGCCGCCAGACCCGCAAAGACCAGCGCCGCCGCCCGGTTGAGCAACCGTTGCGCCCGGGCCGAGCGCCGCAGGCCGCTGCCGATCCAGCCCGCAAACAGGGCAAACGCACCGAAGGTCAGGAGCGTCGCCAACATGAACAGCGCGCCGAGCTGCACGATCTGCCACGGCACACCGCCCCGCGCGGGATCGACGAACTGCGGCAAAAAGGCGAGGAAAAACAGCGCGACCTTGGGGTTGGTCAGGTTCATCACGATACCGCGCGTGTACGCCGCCAGCGGCGTCAGACGCGTCACATGGGCCGACGCGAGCGGCCCGACGGGTGCATGCCACGCCCTCCAGGCCAGGTACAGCAGATACGCCGCCCCAACGAGCTTGACCGCCCACAACGCCCACGGGGTGGCGGCCAGCACCGCCGCCAAGCCGAGCGCCACCGCGGCCGTGTGGCCCAACAGCCCGGTGCACAGCCCCAACGTGACGAGCAGGCCCGCGCGCCGTCCGTGCGTGGCCGACTGCATCAGCACGAACAGGTTGTCCGGCCCGGGGCTGAGCGCCAATAACACCGCCGCGCCGAAAAAGGCGGCCGCCACTGCCGCATCGATCATTGCCGTCCCTCCCTTTGTGCCTCGCGCAGGGCGCGGGCAACCTCGGTCACGAGCGCCGGGCCGTGGTAGATGAGACCCGTGTAGACCTGCACCAGATCGGCCCCGGCGGCGAGCTTGGCGCGTGCGCCGTCGGCGTCCATCACCCCGCCCACGCCGATGATGGGAAAGCCCGCACCCAGCCGTCGGCGCAGCGCCGCGATCACGCGGTTGCTCGCTTCGGCCACCGGGCGGCCCGAGAGGCCGCCCGCTTCCTCCGCATGGGGCACCCCCCGCACGGCGTCGCGCGCCAGCGTCGTGTTGGTGGCGATCACCCCGTCCATCCCGTGCCGCTGCAGCGCGTCGGCGATCGTGGCGATCTGCGTCTCGTCCAAGTCTGGCGCGATTTTGATGAACAGCGGTCGGCGCACTCCGTGGCGGTCGGCCAGCGCCTCGCGCCGCTGCGCGAGGGCCGTGAGCAGGCCCTCCAGCGCAGCGTCGCTCTGCAGCGTGCGCAGGTTTTGCGTGTTGGGGCTGGAGATGTTGACCGTGATGTAGTCGGCGTGCGGGTACACCCCCTCGAGCCCGGCCAGGTAGTCGTCCGTCGCGCGCTCGATCGGGGTGCTGGCGTTTTTGCCGATGTTGAGGCCGAGCACGAGCGGCACGCGACGCTCCTGCCGCACGCGCGAGCGCTGCACGTTGGCGATGAAGGCTTCGAGCCCTTCGTTGTTGAAGCCGAACCGGTTGATCAGCGCCTCGGCGGCCGGCAAGCGAAACAGCCGCGGGCGCGGGTTACCGGGTTGCGGCCGCGGCGTGACCGTGCCGACCTCGACGAAGCCGAAGCCCATCGTCGCCCACGCGTCGATGCAGCGCGCGTTTTTGTCCAGTCCGGCCGCCAGTCCCACGCGGTTGGGAAAGCGCAGTCCCGCCACCGTGACGGGGTCGTCGATGCGCGGCTGCGCGAGCAGACAGCGCAGCGGCCCCTGTTGCAGGCGCTCCAGCGTCCGCAGCGTCAGGTCGTGCGCGGCTTCGGGGTCCAGACGGAACAGCGCCGCACGGGCCGGCGCGTAGGGCAACCAAGTCATCGGATAATCGCTCGGTGAACGGGGTGGCGGCCCCAGTCACGCCGCCATCCGTCCGATTGTCGCATTCCCCAACGCAGGAATCCCCGCCGATGCCACCGACCACGCCCCTGACGACGATGACCCAAGACGAACTCAAGGCCCTGGTGGGCCGCGCCGCGCTCGCCTATGTCGAGCCGGGCCAGATCATCGGCGTTGGCACGGGCTCGACGGTCAACTGCTTCATCGACGCGCTGGCGACGATGCGCGACCGCATCGCCGGCGCGGTCTCCAGCTCCGAAGCCTCGACGCAGCGGCTGCGCGCGCATGGGATCCGTGTGTTCGACGCGAATGACGTCGACGAACTCGCGGTCTACATCGACGGGGCCGACGAGATCGACCCGAGGGGCTACATGATCAAAGGCGGCGGCGCGGCGCTGACGCGCGAGAAGATCGTGGCGGCGATGGCGCGGCGGTTCGTCTGCATCGCGGACCAGTCGAAGTGGGTCGAGACGCTGGGGCGTTTCCCGCTGCCGGTGGAGGTAATCCCGATGGCTGCGCGACGCTTGATGCGCCAATTCGCGGCGCTGGGGGGCGAGGCCCGGCTGCGGTTGCGCGATGGTGCCCCGCTCGTGACCGACAACGGGCAGCACGTCCTGGATGTGCACGGGTTGCGCATCGACGACCCGCTGGCGTTCGAGTCAATGGTCAACGACTGGCCGGGCGTGGTGACGGTGGGCGTGTTCGCCCACCAGCGCGCGCACGTCTGCTTGTTGGGCACGCCGGAGGGCGTGCGCACGATCGCGTTCGACGGCAGCGCCGCCTGAGGCCCGGTTCAGGCCAGCCCGAGGTGGCGCAGCAGCGCGTCGATGCGCGGCTCGCGCCCGCGAAACGCGCGGAATGACTCGATGGCCGGCCGGCTGCCGCCCACCTCGAGTATCTCCTGCCGGTAGCGCCGCCCCACCTCGGCGTCGAGCGGTGAGCCGCGTTGTGCGGCCGCTTCCTCGAACGCCGCGTACGCATCGGCGCTGAGCACCTCTGCCCACAGGTAGCTGTAATACCCCGCCGCGTAGCCACCGGCGAAGATGTGGCTGAAGGTGTGCGGCATGCGGTGCCACGCCGGGGGCTGCAGCACGGCGACTTCGTCGCGCACCTCGCGCAGCAGCGCCATCACGTCGCCACCCGGCGCGCCCTCCAGGTGCAGCCGCATGTCGAAGAGCGCGTACTCCACCTGCCGCAGCAGCTGCAGGCCGCTCTGGAAGTGGCGCGCGGCGCGCATCTTCTCGAAAAGCTCGCGCGGCAGCGGCTCGCCGCTGTCCACGTGGCCGGTCATCTGTTGCAGCACGGCCCATTCCCAGCAGAAGTTCTCCATGAACTGGCTGGGCAGCTCCACCGCATCCCACTCGACGCCGCTGATGCCCGCCACCGCGTGCTCGTCCACCTGGGTGAGCAGGTGGTGCAGGCCGTGGCCGAACTCGTGGAACAGGGTGATCACGTCGTCGTGCGTCAGCAGCGCCGGTTTGCCGTCCACGCCGTCGGCGAAGTTGCACACCAGGTGCGCCACCGGCGTTTGCAGCCCCGCGCCGTCCGGCCGCCGCCAGCGCGTGCGCACATCGTCCATCCACGCGCCGCCGCGCTTGCCGGCGCGCGCGGACGGGTCCAGGTAAAACTGGCCGATGAGGGCACCGTCGCGCTCGATGCGGAAAAACCGCACCGCCGGGTGCCACACCGGGGCGCGATCCTCGCGGATGCGGACGTCGAACAGCGTCTCGACGATGCGAAACAGGCCATCGAGCACGCGCGGCAGCGGGAAGTACGGCTTGACCTCCTGCTCGCTGTAGGCGTAGCGCGCCTGTCGCAGCCGCTCGGCGATGTAAGGCCAGTCCCACGCCTGCGGGTCGTCCAGCCCCAGCTCTGCCCGCGCGAAGGCGCGCATGTCCGCGACGTCGCGCTCGGCGTGCGGTCGTGCACGGCGCGCCAGGTCGCGCAGGAAGTCGATCACCTGCTGCGGCGACTCGGCCATCTTGGGGACGAGTGACAGGTGTGCAAACGTCGGGTAGCCGAGCAGCGCGGCTTCCTCCGCACGCAGCGCCAGAATCTCACGCAGGATGTCGCTGTTGTCAAAGCGCCGCAGGTCACCCTCGGCCTGGTCGCTGGCGCGCGTGCCGTAGGCGCGGTAGAGCCGCTCGCGCAGCGCGCGGTCGTGCGCGAACTGCAGCACCGGCAGGTACACCGGCAGCTTCAAGCCCAGCTTGTGGCCGTCGCGCCCCTCGGCCTGCGCTGCCTGGCGCGTGGCGGCGCGGACGTCCGGCGGCACGCCCGCCATCTCGGCCTCGCTGGCGTAGTATGCGTAGGCGTCGGTGGCGTCGAGCGCGTGCTCGCTGAAGGTTTGCGCCAGCTCCGCCTGCCGCTCCTGGATCGCGGCGTAGCGGGCTTTTGCTGCCCCCTGCAGCTCCGCCCCCCCGAGCACGAAGTCGCGCAGGGCGTTGGCGTGCGCGCGGCGCTGCGCCGGGTCGAGCGTCGCGGGGTCGATCGCTTTGTATTTGGCGTACAGCCGCTCGTCCGCACCCAGCCGGGTCCAGAACTCCGTGACGCGCGGCAGCAGCGCGTTGTACGCGGCGCGCAGCGCCGGCGTATCGGCCACGGCGTTGAGGTGGCTGACCACACCCCAGGCGCGTGCAAGGCGCTCCGTAGCGACGTCGAGCGTCGCTTCGAGCGCGTGCCAGTCGGCGGGGAAGTCGTCGGCCACCGCCTGCTCCAGCGCGGCGTCGGCCCGCTGCAGCAGGGCATCGATGGCAGGCTCGATGTGGACGGGTTCGACCGCGTCGAAGCGCGGCACCCCCTCGAAGTCGAGCAGCGGATTGTCCAGCAGGACAGGATCGAGTCGGTCATTCATGACCGCTAGCATGCCACGGACGGGGCGGCGGCGCCGGCGCCGGGGCGATCAACCGCTTGCCGCGGCGGACTTCTTCGCGCTCTTTTGGCGTTTTTTGGCCTTCTTCACCAGGCCGCCGGGTGTCAGGCGCTGGTTGCCCAGCACGCGCACGGTCTTGATCTCCGGCCGCTGGCCACCCTTCTTGCTGTATTTGATGACCTTGTATTCGCGCGGACCGGGCTTGCGGTCGTCGTCGACCGCCTTGGGCTTGGGCGGGATCGGCCGCCACAGCACCAGCAGCTTGCCGATGTGTTGTACGGGGGCCGCGCCGAGTTCGTCCGCGAGGGTGTGCAGCCACGCCTCGCGCTGCGCGCGGTCGCCTTCGAGCGCGCGCACCTTGATCAGGCCGTGGGCCTTGAGCGCCGCGTCGACCTCGGCCTTGACGGCGTCCGTGAGGCCGTCGGAGCCGATCATCACGACCGGCTCGAGGTGGTGGGCCGCGCCGCGGTGGACGGCGCGCTGGGCGGGGGTGAGTTCGATGCAGGGCATGTCGCGATTATCCCAGCAAGGGGCGGCGGCGGCCCGCTGCTGTCAGACAGCTCGGTGGCGCTTCAGATTGCGCCGAACCAGTATAGTCGGTGCCATGAAAGTCCAGACCAAAAGTAAAAAAGTCAACAAGGCGTGGCTGCACCAGCACGTGACCGACCCCTGGGTGCGGCTGGCGCAGAAGGAGGGCTACCGCTCCCGCGCCGCCTACAAGCTGCAGGAGCTCGACGAGGCGTTCGGGCTCGTGCGGCCGGGGCAGTGCATCGTCGATCTGGGCTGCGCGCCCGGGGCGTGGTGCCAATACCTGCGCCGGTGTCTGGGCACGCGCCCCGGTGCAGACGGGCAGCCGCGGCTGCAGGGTGTCATCGTCGGGGTGGACCTGCTGCCGATGGAGCCAGTCGACGGCGTGCGGTTTATCCAGGGCGACTTCCGCGAGGAGGGCACGCTTGTCGCGATTCAGTCGGCGCTGGCCGACGCCCTCGGGGGCGACGCCGAGAGCCGCGTCGATCTGGTCGTGTCGGACATGGCCCCCAACCTGTCGGGCGTGGAAGCGGTGGACGCGGCCCGGATCGAGCAGCTGATCGAACTCGCGGTGGACTTCGCCGTGCATCACCTCGCACCCGAAGGCGCGCTGGTGGCCAAGGTCTTTCACGGTGGTGCATACGACGCGGCGGTGCGGCTGTTCCGCGTGCACTTCCGCACGGTCAAGGCGCACAAGCCCAAAGCCTCGCGGCCGCAGTCGGCTGAAACCTTCCTCGTCGGCCGTGGTCTCAAGCGCCATTGAGTGAACATGGAGCGCCCGCGGCGCGATAGTGTCCGCACTATCCGGGCCATCGAAAGGGTTTCGGACGGGTCGAGGAGGACGGGGCTTGAACCGTCCTACAATGGGGCGCATATGGAGTTTGGGTCGCCCGTCCGCAGCGGGTCGGCCCTCGGGTGACGAGACAGGAGCGTTCGTTGAACAACCAGTGGTTTTCCAAGGTGGCGATCTGGATGGTGATCGCCATGGTGCTGTTCACGGTCTTCAAGCAATTCGACGGCCGTGCGACCGCCGGCGCGGGCTACATGGCGTATTCCGACTTCCTCAACGAAGTCAAGGCCCAGCGCATCAAGAGCGCGACGATCCAGGAAGGCAGCAACGGCACCGAAATCATCGCCGTCACGACCGACGACCGGCGTGTGCGCACGAACGCGACCTACCTCGACCGCGGGCTGGTCGGCGACCTGCTGGCCAATGACGTCAAGTTCGATGTGCGCCCGCGCGAGGAGGGGTCGCTTTTGATGACCCTGCTCGTGAGCTGGGGGCCGATGCTGCTGCTGATCGGCGTGTGGATCTACTTCATGCGCCAGATGCAGGGTGGCGGCCGCGGCGGGGCGTTCAGCTTCGGCAAGAGCAAGGCGCGCATGCTGGACGAGAACGCCAATACCGTGACGTTCGCCGACGTGGCCGGCTGCGACGAGGCCAAGGAGGAGGTCAAGGAGGTCGTCGACTTCCTGAAAGACCCGCAGAAGTTCCAAAAGCTCGGCGGGCGCATTCCGCGCGGTTTGCTGCTGGTCGGGCCACCGGGTACCGGCAAAACCTTGCTCGCCAAGGCGATTGCCGGCGAAGCCAAGGTGCCGTTTTTCAGCATCTCGGGCTCGGACTTCGTCGAAATGTTTGTCGGTGTCGGGGCGGCGCGCGTGCGCGACATGTTCGAGCAGGCCAAGAAGAACGCCCCGTGCATCATCTTCATCGACGAAATCGACGCCGTGGGCCGTCAGCGCGGTGCCGGCCTGGGCGGCGGCAACGACGAGCGCGAGCAGACGCTCAACCAGATGCTGGTCGAGATGGACGGTTTCGAGACCAACCTGGGCGTGATCGTCATCGCGGCGACCAACCGTCCCGATATCCTGGACGCGGCGCTGTTGCGCCCGGGGCGCTTCGACCGGCAGGTGTACGTGACGCTGCCGGACATCCGCGGCCGTGAGCAGATCCTCAAGGTCCACATGCGCAAGATCCCGGTCGGCCCGGACGTCAGCCCCGAGGTGATCGCGCGCGGCACGCCCGGCATGAGCGGTGCCGACCTGGCCAACCTGTGCAACGAGGCCGCGCTGATGGCCGCGCGCCGCAACGCCCGCGTGGTCGAGATGCAGGACTTCGAGCGCGCCAAGGACAAGATCCTGATGGGTCCGGAGCGCAAGTCGATGGTCATGCCCGAGGAGGAGCGCCGCAACACGGCGTACCACGAGGCCGGCCACGCGCTCATCGGCAAGCTTTTACCGAAGTGCGACCCGGTGCACAAGGTCACGATCATCCCGCGCGGCCGGGCGCTGGGCGTGACGATGAGCCTGCCGGAGAAGGACCGATACTCCTACGACAAGGAGTACATGCTGAACCAGATCGCGATGCTCTTTGGCGGCCGCATCGCCGAAGAAGTGTTCATGAACCAGATGACCACTGGCGCGAGCAACGACTTCGAACGCGCCACGCAGATCGCGCGCGACATGGTGATGCGCTACGGCATGTCCGAGAAGCTCGGTCCGATGGTGTACGCGGAGAACGAAGGCGAGATCTTCCTCGGCCGCTCGATCACCAAGACCACGCACATGAGCGAGGAGACGATGCGCCAGGTCGACGCCGAGGTGCGGCGCATCATCGACGAGCAGTACGCGCTGGCGCGGCGTCTGATCGAGCAAAACGCCGACAAGATGCACGCGATGGCCAAGGCGCTGTTGGAGTGGGAGACCATCGACAGCGAGCAGATCGACGACATCATGGCCGGTCGTCCGCCGCGTCCGCCGAAGGACGCCACGCCCAACACGCCGCCGGCCGGGGGCAATGGTGGCTCCGGCGGGGCGGCCGAGCCGGTCAAGGCCGACCCCACGCCGCAAGCGCCGTCCGCTGCGTGAAAGGGCGAGGTAGAACGTGTCTCAAGCGGCCGGCGCACGCGCCGGCTTTTCTTTTGTCCCTTTCGCCGTCTTGGCTCTGTCGATGGGTAGCGCTCGAGCGGTCTGAAGATGGGGCGGCTCGCGCCCGGAGCGGTTCTCAGGAGTGTTCACGATGGCCGGGGCGGTTCCGCAATCCTCCCGCGGCACAATAGCGCCCATGCACACCGCGCCCCCATCCGCCAGCCCGACGCCGGTCTGGCAGACCAGCCGCTTCCGTATCGACCTTTCGCGCCCGCGCGTAATGGGCATCGTCAACGTCACGCCGGACTCGTTTTCGGACGGGGGGGCACTGACCGACTGTGACGCCGCGCTGCGCCACGCCGAGGCGCTGCTGCGCGACGGCGCCGATATGCTGGACATCGGTGGCGAATCCACCCGGCCGGGCGCACCGCCCGTGCCGCTGGAAGAGGAGCTCGCGCGCGTGCTGCCCGTGGTGCGCGAGGCGGTGCGGCTGGGCGTGCCGATCAGCGTCGACACCTACAAGCCCGAGGTGATGGCCGCCTGTCTGGACGCCGGGGCCGACATCATCAACGACGTGTGGGCGCTGCGGCGCACCGGGGCCGACGGCCGCACGGCCGAGGCGGTGGTGGCGGCGCACCCCACGTGCGGGGTGTGCCTGATGCACATGTACCGCCAGCCGCAGGACATGCAGGTGCGGCCGATGGAAGGCGACGCGGTGCCGGTGGTGCGGGACTTTTTGGCCGAGCGCGCGGCATCGTTGCGCGCACGCGGCGTCGCGCCCGAGCGCATCGTGCTCGACTACGGCATCGGCTTTGGCAAAACGGTCGAACAGAACCTCGACCTGCTCGCGCGGCAGGACGAACTGCTGGCGCTGGGCTACCCGCTGCTCGCCGGCTGGTCGCGCAAATCGACGCTGGGGCGCATCACGGGGGTGGACGTGGCCCGCGAGCGTGTGGGCGCGAGTGTGGCGGCGGCGCTGTTGGCGGTGGAGCGTGGTGCGCGCATCGTGCGCGTGCACGACGTCGCCCCCACGGTGCAGGCGCTCAAAGTCTGGCTGGCCTTGAACCAAAGAGAAAACCGGAGGGAATCCCCATGACGCGACGCTATTTCGGCACCGACGGCATACGCGGCACCGTCGGACAGCCACCCATCACGCCAGACTTCGCCTTGCGCTTGGCGCACGCGGTGGGGCAGGTGCTGCGCCGCACCGAGGCTCGCCCCACCGTGCTGATCGGCAAAGACACGCGCATTTCCGGCTACATGCTGGAGTCCGCCCTCGAGTCCGGCTTCAATTCCGCCGGCGTGGACGTGGTGCTGCTCGGGCCGGTGCCGACGCCCGCGGTGGCGTACCTGACGCGGGCGCAGCGCGCCAGCCTCGGCGTGGTCATCAGCGCCAGCCACAACCCGTTCCCCGACAACGGCATCAAATTTTTCAGCGCGCAGGGTACCAAGCTGCCGGACGAGTGGGAGCTGGCAGTGGAAGCGGCGCTGCAGGACGCGCCGCAGTGGGCCGATTCGGCGGCGCTGGGGCGCGCGCGGCGGCTCGAGGACGCCGCCGGGCGCTACATCGAGTTTTGCAAGAGCACCTTTCCCACGGAACTGTCGCTGCGCGGGCTCAAGATCGTCGTCGACGCCGCGCACGGCGCGGCGTACCACATCGCACCCGCGGTATTCCACGAGCTGGGGGCAGATGTCGTGCCGATCGGCTGCAGCCCGAACGGGCGCAACATCAACGACGGCGTCGGGGCGACACACCCGCAAACGCTGATCGCCGCGGTGCGTGCGCACGAGGCGGATCTGGGCATCGCGCTCGACGGCGATGCCGACCGCCTGCAGATGGTGGACGCGAGCGGCCGGCTGTTCAACGGTGACGAGCTGCTGTATCTGCTGGCCGATGACCGGCTGGGACGCGACGAGGTCGTGCCCGGCGTCGTCGGCACGCTGATGACCAACATGGCCGTGGAGCAGGCGCTGGCCGCCCGCGGCGTGCGTCTCGTGCGCGCCAAGGTGGGCGACCGCTACGTGCTCGAGGAACTGCACCGCCACCACTGGCTGCTCGGGGGCGAGGGTTCGGGGCACCTGATCATCCTGGACAAGCAGACGACGGGCGACGGGATCGTCTCGGCGCTGCAGGTGCTGCAGGCGTGCGTGCGCCAGCAGCGCAGCCTGGCCGACGCGCTGCGCGGGGTGACGCTGTTTCCACAGGTCCTGTGCAACGTACGCCTCGCGTCCGGCGTGGACTGGAAAGCCAACGCAGCGCTGGCCGACGCGATCCGCGCGGCCGAGGCGGACTTGGGTGCGGACGGCCGCGTGCTCATCCGCGCCAGCGGCACGGAACCGGTGCTGCGCGTGATGGTGGAGGCACGCGACGAGGCGCGCGCCAACGCCTGGGCGCAGCGGCTGGTGGCGGCTGCGACCCCGGCCTGACGCTGCCGGTGGGCGGCTACCGCGCCGGTGGGTCGGTGCCGGCGTGCCCGCTTTCAAGGCGGGCTACTCAACCCCGCGCCGCCGCCAGAAACGCGTCGAGCATCGGTGTCGGGTCGAGCAGCGCCGGATCATCGAGCGCGTGAAACTCCGGGTGCCACTGCACCCCATAAACGAAAGTCCGGCCGGTGTGTCGGATCGCTTCGATCACGCCGTCGGGTGCGGAGGCTTCCACCATCAGGTCGCGTCCCAGCCGCTTGACGGCTTGGTGGTGGACCGACACCACCTCGCGGCCGGGCAGCGCGCCGTTCCAGCGCTGCAGCCAGCTGCCCTCCGCAAGGACGACCGCGTGTCGATGGCGGTCGTAGTGGGGCGTCTCGTGCGCGATCGCTTCTGGCAGCAGGGTCGGAATGTCCTGGTACAGGCTGCCGCCGAACGCGACATTGATCAGCTGCATGCCTCGGCAAATGCCGAGGATCGGCTTGCCGGCCTCCAGAAATTCGTGCACCAGCTCCAGCTCGTAGGCGTCGCGCACGGGGTCGCCGCTCCACTCGGGCTTGAGCGGCTCCTCGCCATACGCGCGCGGGCTGACGTCCGCGCCCCCTTGCAGGATCAGGCCGTCGAGATAAGCCGCGTAATCGCGCACACGGATGCTGCTGCGCTGCAGCGCGCCGTCCTGCAACACGGAAGGGATCATCAGCACCAGCGTCTCGCGCGACGCCGCCCACTGCGCGACCGACTGCTCCAGCACCTGCAGTGTCTTGCTGCGCAGCCCCGTGCCGCCCGCTTCCGGGTGGAAGATGCGGGCCGACAGACCGATGTGGACGGGGCGGCGGCGGGCGAACATGGCAAGAACGGGCGCGCGGTCACGGTTGCTCGATGCAAAGGCTAGCACAGACCGCGCGATCGCACAGAGCGGGGGCGACGACCGGTAAGGCTGCGCCGGTCCACAGGCATGGCATCGTTTCCGGCCCGCCCGCCATGAGCCGCCTGCGGTGGCCGGTCGCGCCACCATCGGTCGTCGATTTGACATGAAACGGTCAAGGTACCGTCACGGCGGCTTTTCACAATGGTCCACGCACCGCGGCCTGCGTGGAGTCACCCGTCAGTGCGCGCGACGACCCCGTGGAGAAGTCATCGATGAAAGAGCTGCCGACCCCCACCCTGCACCTGTTTTCGACGGGGGAGCCCCCCCACGGCCGGGCGGCCGGGAGGTGGCTTCATCCGGGCGTGGTGGAAGCGCCTCGTGCCGACACACCGTTGGAGGTCGTCTGGGCGCGCCACCTCGACGAAGTCCGCGCCGCCCAGCGCTTGAGGTACGAGGTCTTCGCGTTGGAGATGGGGGCGCGGCTGCGCACGCCGCTGCCGGGCCACGACGTGGACCTGTTCGATGAGTACTGCGAACATCTCCTGGTGCGTGATCGCGAGTCGGGGGACGTGGTCGGGACGTACCGCGTCCTCACGCCCGTGCAGGCCAGCCGCGTCGGCTGTTTTTACAGCGACACCGAGTTCGACCTGACGCGCCTGCGCTCGCTGCGCGACCGCACGGTGGAATTGGGACGCTCCTGTGTCCATCCCGCCCACCGGCACGGGGGCGTGATCATGGCGCTGTGGGCCGCGCTGGCCGAGTTCATGCAGCGCAACCGCCTCGACATCATGATCGGCTGCGCCAGCATCCCCATGCACCACGAGGGGCCGCACGGCATGGCGGGTGGCGGGCACGCTGCCGCCAGCATCTGGCGCCAGGTGCGCGAGCGTTACCTCGCCCCCGTGGAGTACCACGTCCGGCCGCGCGTGCCGCTGCCCGTGGAGGCGCTGGACGACACGCTGCCGGTGGAGCCGCCGCCGTTGGTCAAGGGGTATCTGCGCCTGGGCGCGAAGGTGTTGGGACCGCCGGCGTGGGACCCGGACTTCAACACCGCGGATCTGCCGATGATGATGCGGCTGTCGGATCTGCCGGCGCGGTACCGGCGACACCTGCTCGGCGATGGATGCTGAGGGCTTGCGTCAGACCAGGGGCGGGAGTGGTGATTTCGTGATCGTCGCCCGATCCACCGTCCACCCCGGCCGCAGTCGGCCGTGATATAGACTTTGACCATGTCACAAACCCCCGCCCACCCATCGACCCGCCACGCGTTTCTCGACCGCGACCAGAGCATCCTGGCGTTCAACGAGCGGGTGTTGGACTGGGCCTGCCGGCGCGAGGTGCCGCTGCTGGAGCGGTTGCGGTTTCTGGCCATCGTCTCGTCCAATCTGGACGAGTTTTTCGAGGTGCGCTTCGCCCCCCACCACGCGGCACGCATGTCGCAGGAGCAGCGCGGGATCGCGACAGTGGAGACCTTCCGCGCGCTCACCGATCGCATCCACGCGCTGGTGGCGCGCCAGTACGCGCTCTATAACGACGAGCTGCTACCCGCGCTGGAAAAGCGCGGCATCCGCATCATCACCCACGGCCAGCGCAACCCGCGCCAGCGGCGTTGGGTGCGTGAGTATTTCGTCAACGAGGTGCAGCCCCTGCTGCTGCCGGTGGCGCTCGACCCGTCGCACCCGTTCCCGCAGGTGGCCAACAAGTCGCTCAATTTCATCGTCCGGCTGGGTGGGCGGGATGCCTTCGGGCGCGAAAACGAGATCGCGATCGTCAAGGTGCCGCGGGCGCTCAAGCGCTTCGTCGCCATGCCCCCGGTGGCCGGCTCCAAGCAGCAGCATTTCGTCTCCATCTCCAGCATCATCCGCACGCACCTGCCGGACCTGTTCCCGGGGCGGACGGTGCTCGAGTTTTCACAGTTCCGCGTCACGCGCCACTCGGACCTGGCGCTGGACGAGGAGGAAGTGAAAAACCTGCGCACCGCGCTACGGCTGGGGTTGCAGCAGCGCCACTTCGGGCAAGCGCTGCGGCTGGAGGTGTCGGCCGGCTGCTCGGACTTTCTGGCCGATTTTCTGCTGGAGCAGTTCGAGCTGCCCCCCGAGAGCCTGTACCGCGTGCCGGGCCCCGTCAATCTCGTGCGGCTCAACCAGCTGGTCGACCAGATCGACGCCCCGGCGCTGCGTTTCGAGCGCTTCACGCCGGGCTGGCCGGTGTCGCTGCCGGCCGGGCAGTCCTTCTTCGAGCGGCTGAAACAGGGCGATGTCCTCATCCACCAGCCCTACGAGAGCTTCGACGCGGTGCTCGCCTTCCTGCGCGAGGCGGCGGAAGACCCCAACGTGCTTGCGATCAAGCAGACGATCTACCGTACCGGCACGCGCGGCGAAATGACCGAGCTGCTGCGCGAGGCGGTCCGCCGCGGCAAAGAGGTCACGGCGGTGGTCGAACTGAAGGCGCGCTTCGACGAGGAGGCCAACATCAACCACGCCGAGCGGCTGGAGTCGGTCGGGGCCCAGGTCGTGTACGGCGTCGTGGGCCTCAAAACCCACGCGAAGATGCTGCTCGTCACCCGGAGGGAGGGAGGCCGCCTGGTGCGCTACGCCCACCTCTCGACGGGCAACTACAACCCGGGCACGGCCAAGCTCTACACGGACATTTCCTACTTCACTGCGGACGAAGACATCACCGCCGACGTGGACGCGGTGTTCCACCACCTGGCGAGCCAAAACCGCCTGCCCAAGCTGCGCCGGCTGTGGATGGCGCCGTTCCACCTGCAAAAAGGGCTGCTCGAACGCATCGAGACGTGCATCGAGGCCGCGCGCGCGGGTCAGCCGGCGCAGATCATGCTCAAGATGAACGCGCTGACCGACGAGCCGCTGGCACGCGCATTGGTGCAGGCGTCCCAGGCAGGGGTCCAGATCGACGCCATCGTGCGTGGCGCGTGCATCCTGCCGGCCGGCGTGCCCGGGTTCACCGAGCACGTGCGCATTCGCTCGGTCATCGGACGTTTTCTGGAGCACTCGCGGGTGTTTTACTTCCGCTGGGGCGACCAGGAGGAACTGTGGCTGTCCAGCGCCGACTGGATGAACCGCAACATGCTGCGCCGCGTCGAGCTCGCGTGGCCGGTGCGCGATCCGCACCTGCGCGAGCGGCTGATCGACGAATGCCTGCGCCTGTACCTGAACGACCAGCGCGACGCCTGGCTGTTGCAGCCCGACGGTCACTATGTCAAGGCCATCGAGACGCTGCCCAAGGGATCCCGCGCGGGCGTGCCGTCGGCGCAGGGGACGCTGATGACACGCTACGGCACCCGGGGGTGAACGGCGATGGACCTGATCCTGTGGCGGCACGCCGAGGCCGAGGACCTGGACGAAACCGACGAGGGCGGCGGGGACGACCTGTCGCGCCGCCTGACGGCCAAGGGGGAAAAACAGGCGGCCCGCGTCGCCGCTTGGCTGGAGCGGCGGCTGCCGGAGGGCGTGCGCATCTTCAGCAGCCCGGCCGTGCGCACCGAGCAGACGGCGCTCGCGCTGGGGCGGCGCTACCGCGTGCACCCCGATCTGGCGCCAGGCGGGTCGCCGCAGGCGCTGCTGGACGTGGCGCAGTGGCCCCACGCGCGACAGCCCGTGCTCATCATCGGGCACCAGCCGACGCTCGGGCGGGTGATCGCGCAGCTGCTGGGCATCGCCAGCGGCGAGTGTTCGGTGCGCAAGGGCGCGGTGTGGTGGCTGCGCCACCGCGAGCGCGACGGCGTCGGCCAGACGGTGCTGCTGAGCGTGCAGACGCCGGAGCTGCTGTAAGCCCGCACGTCGCTCGCCCCATCGGGTGCGACGGGTACGCGGAGCGCGAGGGCCGATGGCAGGGTAGGGCCGTCGCGGTCACGCCAACGCCAGGCGCAGTTTCCACGGCGCGCGCTCCCAGGCGTGCGCCTCCTCCTGTAGCAACCATGCGGACTGCGGGTAGCGCTGCGCCCAGCCCGCGATGCTGCGCAGCGTAAAGACCGGGCCGGGGCCCTGTCGGAGTTGCAACGCCGGCATATCCGGGTCTTTGCGCGCGTGGCACAGGATGACCGCGAGCCGCAAGCTGATGAGCTGCTTGACGAACAGCTCGTCGTCCAGCGCCGACTCGACCTTGCGCAGCTTGCCGCGTTGCCCCAGTACCAGGAGGCTCAGCCGGTGCAGCTCCGCCAGCGAGAACCCGGGCGCATCGACGTGGTCGAGGATGTAGGCGCCATGCTTGTGCGCATCCGTGTGCGAGATGTGGGCGCCGATCTCGTGCAGCCGCGCCGCCCACGCCAGCTTTTGCGAATAGCGGCCGTTGCGGGGGTCGGGCGTGGCGATCTGCTCGAACAGCGCGGTAGCCACCCGCTGCACCCGCTCGGCCTGCGCCGCATCGACGGCAAATTTCTGGGCCAGCCAGCGCACGGTGCGCTCGCGCGCGTCGGTCTGGTCCGACGCGCGGTCGATCAGGTCGAACAGCGCCCCCTGCCGCAGCGCCCCCTGTGCCCGGTGCACGACGCGCCAGCCGAACAGCTCGAACGCCGCGAGCAGCACGCTGAGGCCCCCGGCAAGCACGGGGCGCCGGTCGTCCTTCAGCCCCTCGAGCCGGATCTGGTCGACGCGGCCGACCCGCAGCAGCCGCTGCACCAGCCAGTCGAGCCCCTCGCGCGTGATCAGCCCCGGCTCGAAGCCGGCCAGCGTCAGGATCTCGGACAGCGCCCCCGCCGTACCGGAGCTCGCGTAAACCGTGTCCCACTGCCCCGGCACGAAGATTTCCAGCGCCTGGTCGAGGACGGCCTGCGCCGCGACGATGGCGGTACGCAGCCCCCGTTCGGTGAAGCGCCCCTCCGGAAAATAGCGCGTCGACCACGTGACGCTGCCCAGCGGGTACGATTCCATGCGCTGCGGGCTGTAACCCTGGCCGAGGATGATTTCGGTCGAGCGGCCGCCGATGTCCATCACGAGCCGCCGCTCGTCCGACTGCGGCAGCAAGTGCGTGACCCCCTGGTAGATCAGGCGCGCCTCCTCGTGTCCGGCGATGACCTCGATCGGGAACCCGAGCAGCGCCTGCCCGCGCTCGAGAAAGACGTCGCGGTTGCGCGCCTCGCGCAGGGTCTGCGTGGCGACGGCGCGCACCTGCCGCCGCTCGAACCCGCGCAGTTTTTCGGCGAAGCGCGCCAGGCACGCCCAGCCGCGCTCCATCGCCGCGCGGCTGAGGTTGTGGGACTCGTCCAGCCCGGCGCCGATGCGAACCGTCTCCTTCAGGTATTCGACGCGCTCGATGTGACCGCCGTGGTAGCGGCCGATCTCGAGGCGAAAACTGTTGGAGCCGAGGTCCAGCGCGGCGAGGAGGGTTCCGTCTTGCATGTGGGGTTCCGTAGAGACAGGCCCCAGCATAGCAAACCCGTCACGGGCGCTCGGGCGCCCAAGCGGCCGTCAGCCGAAGCGGCCCGTGATGTAGTCCTCGGTCTGCTGTTTCTTCGGCTTGACGAACAGCTCTTCCGTCGGGCTGAACTCCACGAGCTCGCCCATGTACATGAAGGCCGTGAAGTCCGACACCCGCGCCGCCTGTTGCATGTTGTGCGTCACGATCAGGATGGTCACGCGGTGCTTGATCTGCCCGATCAACTCTTCGATCCCGGCGGTGGCAATGGGGTCGAGCGCCGAGGTCGGCTCGTCGAAGAGCAGCAGCTCCGGATCGGCCGCGAGCGCGCGCGCGATGCACAGACGCTGCTGTTGGCCACCCGAGAGGTTGGTGGCGAGGCTGTCGAGCCGGTCTTTGACTTCGTCCCACAGCGCTGCGCCGCGCAGTGCTTCCTCGACCTTCTCCTCGATGACCGAGCGGCGCTTCTCGCCGCGCACGCGCAGGCCGTAGGCGACGTTCTCGAAAATCGACTTCGGAAACGGGTTGGGCTTTTGGAACACCATGCCGATGCGCATGCGCACCTCGATCGGATCGACGCCGCGCTCGATGATGTTGACGTTGTCCGGATACAGCCGGATCTCGCCCTCGTAGCGGTTGCCGGGATACAGATCGTGCATGCGGTTGAAGCTGCGCAACAGCGTCGACTTGCCGCAGCCGGACGGCCCGATGATGGCGGTGACTTTCTTGTCGCCCACCGGCATGTCGATATTGCGCAGCGCGTGATGGTCGCCGTAGTAGAAGTGGAAACCGCTCGTTTCGGCCTTGAGCGGGCCGACCACGGGGTGGGTGGGCATGTTCATGTCGTGAGCCATTACCATTTGATCGTCTTGCGGATGCGGTAGCGCAGCCAGATCGCGATGCCATTCATCGCCAGCGTCGCAATGATGATGACGATGCCGGTGGCCGCAGCGTTTTCCAGGAAGGCCGCCTGCGGGCGCGACACCCAGTTGAACATCTGGATCGGCAGCACCGTGAAGGGGGCGAACAGCCACTCGAACGGTCCGACGGTGGCGCCGGTCGCCGGGTCGGTGGTGAAGGGCAGGGGCGGCAGGAACGCGATGAAGGTCAATGCACCGATGGTGATCACGGGTGCGGTTTCACCGATCGCACGCGCCATGCCGATGATGATGCCGGTGAGGATGCCACCGGACGAGTAGGGCAGCAGGTGGTGCGAGACGACCTGCCACTTGCTCGCGCCCAGGGCGTAGGCGGCTTCGCGTATGCCGATGGGAATGGCCCGCAGGGCCTCGCGCGTCGCGACGATGATGACCGGCAGGATCAGCAGCGCCAGCGTCAATCCGGCCGACAGGATGCTTTGCCCGAAGTCCAGCAGGTAGACGAACAAGCCGAGCGCCAGCAGCCCGTAAATGATCGACGGCACGCCAGCGAGATTGGTCACGTTGATCTCGATGATGTCCGTGATCCAGTTGCGGGGTGCGTATTCCTCGAGGTAGACCGCGGCCGCCACCCCCAGCGGGATGGCCGCGGCGGCGGTCACCAGCATCACCAGCGCCGTCCCCACCCAGGCAGACAGAATGCCCGCCTCGCTCGCCCGCCGGGAGGGGAAGCTGGTCAGGAACTGCCACGACAGACGCCCGTAGCCGTCCATGATGAGATCGACGAACAGGGCTACCAGGGTCAGCACGCCCACCATGGTGGCGAGCAGGCCCAGGATCCCAAACCAGATGTCGTAACGCTTGCGCCAAGCGATCTGCTGGCGCAGGGTTTGCAGTTCGGCGGCTTGCATCAGTAGGCCTCGCGGAACTTACGGCGCAACAGGTGGCCGATGATGTTGAAGACGAGCGTCATCAGAACCAGCACCAGCCCAGCGGCGAAGATGCTCTGGTACGCGATGCTGCCGTGCGGCAGGTCACCCATCGCGACCTGCACGATGTACGCCGTGATGGTCGCCGCCGGTTCACGGGGATCCCACGTGAAGTTGGGCTGTTGACCCGCCGCGACCGCCACCACCATCGTCTCGCCGATCGCTCGCGAGATACCGAGAATGAACGCCGCGAGCACGCCGGAGATGGCCGACGGGAACACCACGCGCGTGGCGGTCTGAAAACGCGTCGCGCCCATCGCGTACGAGCCTTCACGCAGGTGCATCGGCACGGCGCGCATCGCGTCCTCCGACACCGATGACACGTAAGGGATGATCATGATGCCGATGACGATGCCGGGGCCGAGCATGTTGAAGCCCGGCAGATCGGGCATGAGGCGCTGCAGGAGCGGCGTCACGAACAAGAGTGCAAAGTAGCCGTAGACCACCGTCGGAACCCCCTCGAGCAGTTCGAGGAACGGCTTGATGGTCTCCCGCACGGCGGCAGGCGCGAATTCCGACAGGTAAATCGCCACCACCACGCCGGTTGGAACGGCCACCAACAGCGCCACCCCCGCCGTCACGAGCGTACCCGTTACCAGTGGCAGGATGCCGTACTGCGGGTTCTCGAACATGGGCGTCCACTGGGTGTTGGTCAGGAACTCCACGATCGAGACGTGCTGGAAAAAGCCGGCCGCCTCGTACAGCAAAATGACGACGATGGCCACGGTGACCGCGACGGCAGAGGACGCGGCAAGAAAAAGAATACCTTCGATCAGGCGCTCACGGGCCTGTCGCTGGCGGTTGATGTGCAATCGGGTCGATGCCTCGGCCATGGTGGTGTGGTGTGATCGCGCAACGAAAAGCACCGGACGGGACTGGATGGCCCACGCCCGGTGCCAACGGCCCGGATCGCTGTCCGGGCGTCAGTGCTTCATTTCACGCTTGAGCAGCTCTTCGACGCTGACACCGACTTCGGCGTGCCCGCCGAACGCGGTGCCAACCTTGCCCTTGCGGAAGTTGTCGAGCGCCAGCTCGTACGCCTTGGCCGGCAGGTCCACATAACCCACTTCCTTGGACAGCTTCGCAGCGTTCCTCAGATAATACTCAACGAACTGCTTGACCTCGGGACGCTCCGCGGCCTTGGTGCTAACGTAGATGAAAATGGGGCGCGACAGTGGCTGGTAGGTGCCCTTGTTGACGGTTTCCAGCGAGGGCAGCACGGCCGGCGACTTGTCGTCCTTCTTGATCGCCACCGCCTTGACCTTGTCCTTGTTTTCCAGGTAGTAGGCCAGCCCGAGGTAACCGATCGCGTTGACGTCGCGCGAGACGTACTGGATGGTGACGTTGTCGTCTTCGGTGGCTTGGTAGTCGCCGCGGCTGGACTTGGCCTTGCCGACGATGGCTTCGGTGAAGTAGTCGAAGGTGCCCGAGTCAGCGCCCGCTCCCGCCAGCTTCAGCGGCGCGTTCGGGAAGGTCGAACGAATCTGGTTCCAGTTGTTGACCTTGCCCTGCGCGGCGGGCTCATACATTTTTTTCAGATCGGCAACGGTCAGTTCGCCGGCCCACGTGTTTTTCGGGTGGATGATGACCGTCAGCGCGTCATACGCAACCGGCAGTTCGATGAACTTGATACCGGCCTCCGCGCAAGCCTTCATCTCCTGCTCGAGGATCGGGCGTGAGGCGTTGGAGATATCGGTCTCACCGCGGCAGAACTTCTTGAAACCGCCACCGGTACCGGAGATCCCGACGGTCACCTTGATCTTGCCTTGCGTGGCCTTCTGGAAATCCTCGGCCACGGCCTCGGTGATGGGGAACACGGTGGACGAGCCGTCCACCTTCACCAAATTGGCATGCGCCAGCGGCGACAACAGGGCGCCCGCCAAAACGGCGCCCAGCGCCCACGTGCGTCGAGAGGTGAGGGTGTGCTGCATAGAACCTCCAAGGGTTGCGGTTGAGAGCGAGCGCAACGATACCCACGCTTTGTGACGGCTTTGTGACAACGGCGACGCGCGGTGGTAGCGGTTGTTTGGTGCTGCCGGCACGCGGCACAATGTCACGGTGTTGTCATACAAAGCGCGTACAACCGGTGAGTGCTAACCGGGCGCGCCGTCCATCGTTTGCCTGGCGTCGTGGCGCCGGCCTCATTCTCGGTATCGTTCCATGGAAAAACACCTCTCCAGCCAATTCGACGAAGAACTCAACCGCATTTCCACCCAGGTTCTGGAGATGGGCGGTGTGGTCGAGTCCCAGTTGCGCAGCGTCATCCGCGGCCTGTACCAGCACGACCACGGGGCCATCCAGCAGGTGCTGGAGTTGGAAGAGCGGGTCAACCGACTCGAGATCGAGATCGACCGCGAGATCACATCGGTCATGAGCCGGCGCCAGCCGACGGCGCGCGATTTGCGCTTGCTCGTGGGCGTTTCGCGCGTCATCGTCAACCTCGAGCGCGCAGGCGACGAGGCCGCGCGTGTGGCCCGCCTGACCCAGGAGTTCATCGAGGCCGGTGCCCCGCGCGCGCTGCCGATCGACGACCTGGTGAACGCGGCCAAGATGGCCGCCGACTCGATCCGCGCGACGCTCGACGCGTTCGCACGCTTGGACGTGTCGGCGGCGTTGAAGGTCATCGAGGAGGACGACCGGCTGGACGTGATGTACGAGGGGTTCGTGCGCAAGCTCATCACTTACATGATGGAAGACCCGCGCATGATCACCCCATGCCTGAGCTTGCTCTTTTTGGCCAAAGCGGTCGAGCGCGTGGGCGATCACGCCAAAAATATTGCCGAAGCCGCGGTGTACGTCGCGATGGGCAAGGATATCCGCCACGCCTCGCCGCAAGAGCGGGAGTCCGCGCTGAAATGAAAAAACTGCCCCGTGTCCTCGTGGTCGAAGACGAACCCGCGATCTCGGAGCTGATCGCGGTCAACCTACGCCACAACGGTTTTGCCCCGATCGTCGTCTTCGACGCGCAGGCGGCCCAGCGCGAGGTGGATGCGGTGCTGCCCGACGTCGTGCTGCTCGACTGGATGCTGCCCGGTGGCAGCGGCGTGCAGCTCGCGCGCGCGTGGCGGGCGGACGAGCGCACGCGCACGCTGCCGATCATCATGCTGACCGCGCGCAGCGAGGAGTCCGACAAGGTGCAGGGACTCGACGCGGGCGCCGACGACTACGTCACCAAGCCGTTTTCGGCGCAGGAGCTGCTGGCGCGCATCCGGGCGGTGCTGCGCCGCCGCGCACCCGAGGCGGTGTCCGACACGGTCACCGTCGGGTCGCTGACGCTCGACGCCGCGGCCCACCGCGTGTCGTTCGACGGGCGCGAACTCAAGCTCGGCCCGACCGAGTTCCGGCTACTGCATTACCTGATGAAACACCCGGAGCGGGTGCACACGCGCGCGACGCTGCTGGATCGGATCTGGGGCGATCACGTCTTCATCGAAGAGCGCACGGTGGACGTGCACATCAAGCGGTTGCGCGAGGCCCTCGGGGCTGCCGGGGTCGCGATCGAAACCGTTCGCGGGGCGGGGTACCGCTTTTCCGCCCAGGCGCTGCGGCCGGCCACGGCGACCGACTGAGACCCACCATGCGTCGCGCGCTTGCCCTGACGTTCTGGACCGCGGCCGGCGGGACGCTGTCGACGCTGCTGACGTCGTCGTCCGCGGCGACCGTGGCCGGGGGCGTCGCCGGGGCGCTGGTGTGGCTGGCCCGTGACCGGGTGCAGGCCAACCGCATCCTGCGCTGGCTGCGCGATCCGTCACCGAACCAGGCGCCGGCGCTCGACGGCATGTGGGGGGAAATCGTGGACCGGACACGCCGCGCGCTCAAGGTCGCCAACCGCAAGGCGCGCAAGAGCAACGCCCGCCTGCAGGAGTTTCTCGCCGCGATCCAGGCCTCGCCCAACGGTGTCGTGCTGCTGTCCAAGGAGGGGACAATCGAGTGGTGCAACCTGATGGCGGGCGAGCACCTGGGATTCGACGCCAAGCGCGATCTGGGACAGCGCATCCGCAACCTCGTGCGCGACCCCGTGTTCATCGCCTACCTGAACCGGGGGGACTTCAGCCAGCCGCTTGAAATCGACGGACGCCACGCCCGGCCCGGTCACCCGCAGCACATCGCGATCCAGATCTTTCCGTACGCGAAGGGGCGGCGGCTGCTGCTGACCCGTGACGTGACCGCGGTGGAGCTGGCCGAGGCGATGCGGCGCGACTTCGTCGCCAACGTCTCGCACGAGATCCGCAGTCCGCTGACGGTCATCGTCGGTTTTATCGAGGCGCTGCAGAACCTGGCGCTGACCGAGGGCGAGCGCGCGCGCTATCTGGAGCTGATGCAGCAGCAGGCGCGCCGGATGCAGACGCTGATCGACGATCTGCTGATGCTGTCGCGCCTGGAGGGCAGCCCGATACCCGACGACAGCCACTGGGTGGTGATCGCGGACGTGATGGCCGAAGCGTTCACGCAGGCGCGCTCGCTCGCCGACGTGCTGCACGCGGGCCAGCAGTCGCTCGTCCTCGTCGAAGGGCCCCCCGTCGAAGTCGCAGGCGCACGCGGCGAGCTGCTCAGCGCCATCGGCAACCTGCTGAGCAATGCGGTGCGCTACACACCGTCCACGGGCCGGGTGGAAGCCGGCTGGCGCCTGCTGGCTGACGACGAACTCGAGATCTACGTTACCGATGATGGGCCAGGGATCGCCCCGGAGCACCTGCCGCGCCTGACGGAGCGCTTCTACCGCGTCGACCGCAGCCGATCCCGCGACAGCGGCGGCACCGGTCTGGGGCTCGCAATCGTCAAACACGTCATCCAGCGCCACAGCGGGCAACTCGCGATCGACAGCCGGCTGGGCGAAGGGTCGACGTTTCGCCTGCGCCTGCCGCCCGCCCGCGTGCGGCGGATCGCACCGGAACCCGGCCTCGCGGCCCCCGCCGCGCCGGCCCTCACGGCCGCGAAATGAGCGGCGCGTCCCAGCGCTCAAACACCATCCAACGCTCGCGATTCTGTCGAAACCGCGGCGATTTGCGTATCGGCATTACTGCTTGCGCTCAAATACCAACCAGCGCTCGCGGTTCTCTCGAAACCGCGAGGAGCTGCTGTGCCGGTGTTACGGCTTGCGCTCAAATACCAACCAACGCTCGCGGTTTTCTCGCAACCGGGGGACTTCGGTACGCAGGGTCCAGGCGGTGAGGTCGACCGCCCGCGTGAGCGACGGGTAGTCGCGCGGATTGACGACCAGCAGCGCGCAGGTTTCGCCGCCCGGCTGTCCGGCTCGCCGCACCTGCAGACGGCCGTGGTACTGCAGCCCGGCGATGCGTGCGGCGTCCAGCCCGTGCACCAGCACACAGCTTCCGGGAGGCGCCAGGGCCGCGATGCGCTGTGAGACCGGTGCCTGCCCCATGCCGTAATTGAGCAGCGGCAGCCACAGCGTCATCAGCAGCAGCCAATTGAGCGTCACGCCGGACGCCGACAGCGCCAGGCCCTTCCACAACGCCGGCGCGTAGCGGCCCACGCGCCAGGCGATGATGCCACCCCATGCCACGGTGGCCAGCAGCGCCGGCAGCAGCAGCGACCATTCGACCGAGGCTTCGAACCCCGGGACGAGCCGGGCGACGTTGGCAGCGGGTTTGGGCGGAACGCCCGTCTGCATCGCGACCCAGATGATCCAGATGATCACCGCCGCGCCGCTGAAAAAGAGCACGGCGAACCAGTCGATCAACGCGCTGACGCCGCGCCGCAGCGTCGGCAGCGCGAAGGCCGCCAAGGCGGCGAGCGCCGGCAGCGACAACAGCAGCGTGCGCTCGTCCCCGCCGTCGAGCAGCGTGGCCGCGAGGACGATGGCTACCACCGACAGCGGCCAGCCGATGTGCGGTTCGCGCCAGCGGCCGCGCCAGCGCCACAGCGCCCACAGCGCCAGCAGCGCCGTGGGCCACCAGAACCACGCGAGCAGCCGCCCGAGACTGATCCATTCGGATAGGTGGGTCCATGGGGTCCAGCGCGGCACCCACCACTCGGTGGCACGCCCCGCGCCGACCGCGAGGAGCTGGGCCACTGCGACCGCTGAGACACTGCCGAGGGCGGCCCAGCCAAGCGCCGCCCCACGCCGACCGGCGCGCCACCACCATATCAGCGCCGCTGCCGACAGCGCCAGCAGCAACACCGGTGCGCCGGACAGCGCGAGCCCCCACGCGGCCACCCACCACGCGAGCATGGATGGCCACGTCCGGCCGCCCCCCTCGTTCGCGGCGGGAGGGATACCCCCCGCCACGGTGTGAAACAGCAGCGCCGTGAAGGCGAGCTGTGCAGCGGTCGGCGTGGCCTCGTGCGCGAGCAATGCGAGGCCCAGCGTCGCCACCAGCGCGAGCAGGGCACCATCAGCGACCGCGCGGGCGTAATCGGTAGGCCGGGCCTCGCCACCGAAGGCCAGGCGCAGCGGCTGCGCCGCCGGAAGGCGCGCCAGCCGATACGTGCCGTACCAGGTGGCGGCCAGCGTCAGTACGAGCAGCGCGATGAACGGCAGTCTCGCTGCCCAGACCGCGGGTTCGGGCCACACGGCCATCGCCGCCGCGCCCAGCCAGTAGGGCAGCCAGGCCAGCGTGGCGGCCGCCTCGCCCAGCACCTGCGGCACGAGCCAGGGGCCGCCCGCGCGCATGTCGAGCATCACGGCGAAGGCGGCGAGGTCCTCGGTCCGCCAGGGATCGCGCCCCCAGAAGCCCGGCAGCACGTACGCAACGACCAGCAGCCACGGCACCCAGCGCGGCAGGCGGCGGGCGGCGTCAGCGGTGACGAGGGCGGGGCTGGGCGGTGACACGGCGGACGGGGGCGGGTGGCGATCCACGACGGGGCAGCCTACACCAACGCGTGGCAATAAAAAAGCAGCCCGCAGGCTGCTTTGACGGCGCCGGCAGTGTGCCGCGCCTTGTGCCATGGCGGGACATGGCCGGTGTGTCGGCCGGGATTATTTGCCGGCGCGCGCGTAGCGGCTGCGGAACTTCTCGACGCGGCCACCCATCGTGTCCACGCTCTTTTGCGTGCCGGTGTAGAACGGGTGCGATTCGCTCGAGGTTTCCAGCTTGAACAGCGGCAGCTCGCGGCCGTCGTCGAGCTTGATGGTTTCCTTCGTGTTGGCGCACGAACGAATGATGAACTGGCTGCCGTTGGACAGGTCCACGAAGCAGACTTCGCGGTAGTTCGGGTGGATGCCTTCTTTCATGGTCGCTTCCTGCTGCAGTAGCCACGGCCGGCCCATCCGGCGCACTTGCTGCAAAAGTAGAAATTATAGCCAGCCCGCCGTTGGGCCTCAGCCGCCACGGCGCATCAGTTCGAAGAACTCCTGGTTGTTCTTCGTCTGCTTCATGCTCTTGAGCACCATCTCCATCGCCTCGATTTCGTCCATGTTGTAGAAGAACTGGCGCAGGATGCGGGTCTTCTGCAGGATCTCGGGCGGCAGCAGCAACTCCTCGCGGCGCGTGCCGCTGCGGCTGAGCTGGATGGAGGGGAAGACGCGCTTTTCGTACAGGCGGCGGTCCAGGTGCAGCTCGCAGTTGCCGGTGCCTTTGAATTCCTCGAAGATCACCTCGTCCATGCGGCTGCCGGTATCGACCAGCGCGGTGGCGATGATGGTGAGGCTGCCGCCTTCTTCGACGTTGCGTGCAGCGCCGAAGAAGCGCTTGGGCCGCTGCAGCGCGTTGGCGTCCACGCCGCCGGTGAGCACCTTGCCGGAGGAGGGCAGCACGTTGTTGTAGGCCCGCGCCAGGCGCGTAATCGAGTCGAGCAGGATCACGACGTCCTTCTTCAGTTCGACGAGGCGCTTGGCGCGCTCGATCACCATTTCGGCGACGTGCACGTGGCGCGCCGCGGGCTCATCGAACGTGGAGGCGATCACCTCGCCGCGCACGGTGCGCTGCATCTCGGTGACTTCTTCGGGACGCTCGTCCACCAGCAGCACCATCAGGATCACCTCCGGGTAGTTGGCGGTGATCGCGTGCGCGATGTGCTGCATCATCACCGTCTTGCCGCTCTTGGGTGGCGCGACGATGAGCGCGCGCTGGCCCTTGCCGATCGGTGCGATGATGTCGATGATGCGGCCGGTGATATTTTCCTCGCTCTTGAGGCCCTCACGCTCGAGCTTCATCTGTTCCTTCGGGAACAGCGGCGTGAGGTTCTCGAACATGATCTTGTGCTTGTTCTGCTCCGGCGGCAGGCCGTTGATCTTGTCGAGCTTGTTGAGCGCGAAGTAGCGCTCGCCGTCCTTGGGGATGCGCACGTCCCCCTCGACCATGTCCCCGGTGTGCAGGTTGAAGCGCCGGATCTGGCTCGGGGAGATGTAGATGTCGTCGGTGCTGGCGGTGTAGCTGGCGCTGGGGTCGCGCAGGAAGCCGAAACCGTCGGGCAGCACCTCCAGCACGCCGTCGGCGAAGACCTGCTCGCCCGCCTTGGCGCGCTTTTTGATGATCGCGAACATCAGCTCCTGCTTGCGCATGCGGCCGGTGTTCTCGATTTCGAGCGCCTCGGCCATTTTCAGCAGTTCCGAGACGTGCAGGGCCTTCAGTTCGTTCAGGTGCATGGGGTGGAACTCCAAAGCGGGATGGCCAGCGCACCGGAGCAGACCGGTCGGGCGGGCATGCGCTCGAAGGGTTGGACAGTGACCAAGGGGGCCGGGCGCGCCGGCTGAATCGATGGGTCGGCCGACCGGGCAGTGGCCGATCGGGACCGGATCGGTCAGCCCGCAGGCCGACCATCCATATGGGGATTATGGCATCAAAATGACCACCGGCGGCGTCGGTCACGCTGCCGGGTCGCGCTCACGAGCGGCGTCAGGCCAGGAAGGGTTCGACGAAAGCGGTGAGCTGGGCCTTGCTCAGTGCGCCGACCTTGGTGGCCGCGAGCTGCCCGTCCTTGAACAGCATCAGCGTGGGAATGCCGCGAATGCCATACTGGGCCGGCACGCTGCGGTTTTCGTCCACGTTGACCTTGGCGACCTGCAGTTTGCCCTGGTACGCCGCCGCCACTTCGTCGAGGATCGGCGCGATCATGCGGCACGGCCCGCACCACTCGGCCCAGAAGTCCACCAGCACCGGCGTCGTCGACTTCAGGACGTCGGCTTCGAAGGTGGCATCGGTCACGTGCTTGATCAGGTCACTCGCCATGGTGAAGGGGCCTCGGGTGTCGGGTCGGTTGCAATCGAAAAGGGGAGGTGACGAGCCTCGACCCCGGCACTGGCTACATGGTTAGGGCTGCTTGGTTCCCCACCTGACCCGGTTGGCCACTTGACCATGCGGGAAGGCCCGTCGGGTGCCATTGTATGCGACCGCTAGAATCCCCGCCATGTCGTATCTGGTCCTGGCCCGCAAGTACCGACCCAAGACGTTCGCCGAAATGGTCGGGCAGGAGCACGTGGTGCAGGCGCTGGGCAACGCGCTGCGCGCGCGCCGGCTGCATCACGCCTACCTGTTCACGGGCACGCGCGGCGTGGGCAAGACGACCGTTTCGCGCATCCTCGCCAAGTCACTCAACTGCACGGGGCCGGACGGGCAAGGTGACATCACCGATACCCCGTGCGGGGTGTGCGACGCCTGCCGCGAGATCGACGCCGGCCGCTTCGTCGATTACACGGAGCTCGACGCCGCCTCCAACCGGGGCGTGGACGAGGTGCAAACGCTGCTGGAGCAGGCCATCTACAAGCCGGTGCAGGGGCGCTTCAAGGTTTTCATGATCGACGAAGTGCACATGCTCACCAACACCGCCTTCAACGCGATGTTGAAGACGCTGGAGGAGCCGCCGGAATACCTCAAGTTCGTGCTGGCCACCACCGACCCGCAGAAGGTGCCGGTGACGGTGCTGAGCCGCTGCCTGCAGTTCAACCTGCGGCCGATGGCGCCGCAGACCGTGGCGGAACATTTGCAGCGCGTGCTGCAGACCGAGGGCATCGCCGCGGATACCGGGGCGGTGCGGCTGCTGGCCCGGGCGGCACGGGGGTCGATGCGCGACGCGCTCAGCCTGACCGACCAGGCGATCGCCTACGGCGGCGGGCGGCTGAGCGAAGCGGCCGTGCGGCAGATGCTCGGCGTGGTCGAAACGGCCCCAGTGCTGACGCTGCTGGAGGCGCTGGCCGCACGGGACGCGGCGGCGCTGGTCGCGCAGGTGGATGCGATGCGTGAACACGGGGTCGCGCCCGCCGCGGTGCTTGAGGAGCTCGCGGGCACGCTGCAGCGCCTAGCGGTGCGGCAGTGGACGGGGCAGGCACCGGCGGACGACGGCGGGGACGAGGACGGCGCGCGCCTGGACGCGCTGGCGACGGCGTTGGCGCCGGACGTGACGCAACTGCTCTACAGCCTGTGCCTGCACGGCCGCGCGGAGCTGGGCCTGGCACCCGACGAGTACGCGGCGCTGACGATGGTGCTGCTGCGAGCACTCGCGTTCACCCCCGACAGCCCGGCTCAAAAAAAAAGCCTGACGCCGGCGACTGAGCCGGCACCCGGTGGGTCGCCCCCGTCGCTCCCTCCCGCAGCGGCCGTCGCACCCGCCACCGTGGAGCCCCCGACCGCACCGATGCCGGGGCCGGACGGCCCGCTTGCTGCCCCAGCCACCGGTGCCGCCGTCCCCGGACCGGCCATTGAACCGGCCACCCCAGCCGAGACGCCGCCGTGGGACGATGCAGCGCCGACTCCGACCCCGGCTCCGGCTCCGGCTCCGGCTTCGGCTTCGGCTTCGGCTTCGGCTTCGTTATCGGTTTCGATCCCCGAGTCGTCCCAGGCGCTGGCCGATGCGTGGGAGCGCCTCGTCGACGCGCTGGAGGCGGCGGGTCGCATTCAGGCGTTGGTGCGCGAGCTGGCGCTGCAGTCGGTGCTGGTGGCGCGATCGCCCGCGGTGTGGCGGCTGCGCGTGCCGCAGGCGACCCTGGCGCAGGGCACGGCGCGCGAGCGGCTGCGGGCGGTGCTCGCCGACCACCTGGGGTTCGGCCCCGGCTGGTGCCTGGAAACCGAAGTCGGCCCCGCGCCGGACGCGCCGGCGGAGCGCCGCGCGGCCGCGCGACGCGCCCGCCAGGCGGCGGCCGAGGCGGCCATCCAGGCCGATCCGCTGGTGCAGGCCCTGATGCGCGACTGGGATGCCACGCTCGTCGCTGGTAGCATCCAGCCCGTCGACGAGGGACCGGCCGACGCCGGTACCGTGTAGAGATTTTTGGAAAGAAAGGCCCCACCATGTTCAACAAGGGACAACTCGCCGGCCTGATGAAGCAGGCGCAGGCCATGCAGGACAACCTCCGCCGTGCGCAGGAGGAGATCGCCGCGATGGAGGTCACCGGTGAAGCCGGCGCCGGCCTGGTCAAGGTCGTCATGACCGGCAAACATGACGTCAAGCGCGTCAGCATCGACCCGAGCCTCCTGTCGGACGACAAGGAGATGCTGGAAGACCTGGTCGCCGCGGCCTTCAACGCCGCCGTGCGCAAGGTCGAGGAAACGACGCAGGAGCGCATGGCCAAGGTCACGGCGGGCATGCCGGGGCTGCCCGGCGGGCTCAAGTTCCCGTTCTGACACCTTCGGCAAACGCGCGCCCATGACCGCGCCTGCCTCGAGACGGCTCGACGGCCTGGTGCAGGCGCTGCAGCGCCTGCCGGGCATCGGGGTACGCTCTGCCTCGCGCATGGCGTACCACCTGCTGCAGCACGACCGCGAAGGGGCGCTGCGGCTGGCACAGGCGCTGCAGGACGCGGTGGCGGGGGTGCGCCACTGCGCGCTGTGCCACACCTTTGCCGAAGAGGAGGTCTGCCCCACCTGTGCCGACCCGACGCGTGAGGCGGCGCAGTTGTGCGTCGTCGAGACACCGGCCGACCAGGCGGCGCTCGAGCGCACGGGTGCGTACCAGGGGCGTTATTTCGTCCTGATGGGGCGCTTGAGCCCGCTCGACGGGATCGGGCCGGAGCACATCGGCGTGCGGGCGTTGTTGCAGCGGCTGCAGACCCCGCCACCGGTGCGCGAGGTGATCCTTGCCACCAGCTTCACCGCCGAGGGGGAGGCGACCGCGCACGTCATCGCCCAGCTCGCCCGTCCGCTGGGACTCACCGTCACCCGGCTGGCGCGCGGTGTCCCGGTGGGCAGCGAGCTGGAGTTCGTCGACCTGGGCACGATCGCCCACGCGCTGGCGGACCGGCGCTGACGGCGGCGCAGGGTACCGGCGCACGGTGTCGCCGTCTTCGGCCCGTCGTGCATCGCTGAGGGAAACGCCCACGGGTCTTCCCTGATCGGGCATTTCCGGATGGCCACGGCCCGTGCCCCAGCGTACCCTCATGGCAGGGACCGTTCGTCGACGGTCCGAAGGGGGCGAAGGTGGACAGACGGCAATGCGTGCGGGCAGGCGTGGCGGCGGCCGCGGCAGCGGCGCTGCCCCCCCTGTATCGGCGCGCCCAGGCGGCGCAGCCGGTGTGGCTGTCATGGCCGGCCGATACCCCCTGGAAAACCCTCGCCGTGCGGCTGGCCCTGCGGCTGGGGTATACCGCGGCCGAGGGGCTGCAGGTCCGCGCCGTGCGGCCCGGCGCCGCGGTGGCACCGGGATCCGGGCCCCGGGTCCACGCCGGGGGTATCGACTTCGTGTTGCGGCAGAACCTCGACGGCGAAGCGGAGCGCGCCTTCTGGGGGCTCGCGCGCACGCCGCAGCTCGGCTTTGCGTTGCGCCATGCGAGCAACGGCGCGGACGCCGGCGTCGCGGCCCGGCTGCGCGACGGGCGCATTGGCGTGGCCGCGCACGATCCAATGGCGGCCTACGTCGCGTCGTTGGTGCTGTTGGCCCACGGCGTGCGCCCCCGGCCGGGGCAGCTCGTCCTGTGGACCGACGCCGACGAAGCCCAGACTGCGCTCGTGCAGGGGGACGTGGACGCGGTGTGCGTCGGCGATCCGCTGCTGACGCGCTGGCAGCAGGCGGGAGCGATCCGCGTCCTCAGCGATACGCGGTACGCGGCGGAGAGCCAGCGGCTGCTCGGCGGCCCGGTGGTGTGTGCGTGTCTGAGCGCGTCCGCGCGCGACATCGCCGAACACGGCCCCACGCTGCGGGCGCTGGTGCGGGCGGTTCAGCGGGCCGGGCGCTGGCTGCAGACGGCCAGCGCCATGGATCTGGTGCCCTACGCGGATCTGGCCGACCTGGCGGGCGATCCGGGAATGTTCGTGACGGTCGTCACCCACACGCGCGAGTCGTGGATGGTCGACGGTTCGCTCGACGAACGGTCCTTCCACCACGTGTTGCGGGTGCTGCGCACGCTGTCGGACAGCGAGCGCTACGAGGCGCTGACGCCCGAGCGGCTGGTGGCGACGCGCTGGAGCGCCAGCGGCTGACCGTACACGACACGGTGGGCGGAGGAGTGCCGGGGGAGCGCCCCCGTGGGTGCCAGCGGCACCGCGCCGGGCGGCATAATCGCGGCCGATGTCCCGCCCCACGTCACCGCACGCCCCCGCCGCGCAGGCAGATCTGTTCGCACCGTCCGACACTGCACCGGATGCGGCCTCCCCCGAGGCGCGCGAGCGGCAGCGGCTGGAGGCGCTGCGCGCGGCACTGCACCACCACGCGTGGCGCTACTACGTGCTCGACGACCCGGAAATCCCGGATGCCGAGTACGACCGGATGTTCGCAGAGCTGCAGGCGATCGAGGCGCGTCACCCCGAGTGGGTGACGCCGGACTCGCCGACGCAGCGCGTGGGCGGCCGCGTGCTGGACGGGTTCGTCCCCGTGCGGCACGCGGTGCCGATGCTGTCGATCCGCACGGAAACCGACACCGAGCCGGCAGCCGCCCTGGCGTTCGACGCGCGCATGCGGCGTGAATTGGGCCTCGGGCCGGACGATCCGCCGATCGACTATGTCGCCGAGCCCAAATTCGACGGGCTGGCGATCGGCCTGCTGTACGAGCACGGCGTGCTCGTGCGCGCCGCCACCCGCGGCGACGGCGAGACGGGCGAGGACGTGACGCAAAATATCCGCACGATCGGCCAGATTCCGCTGCGGCTGCAGGGCGACGGCAGCCGCATCCCGCGGCTGGAGGTGCGCGGCGAGGTGTACATGCGCCGCGACGATTTCGAGGCGCTCAACGCCCGCCAGCGCGAGCGCGGCGAAAAAACCTTCGTCAACCCGCGCAACGCCGCGGCCGGGGCCGTGCGCCAGCTCGACCCGGCGGTGGCCGCGTCGCGGCCGCTGAGCTTTTTTGCCTACGGGCTGGGCGAGGTCACGCCGCCGGAGGCGGGCGGGCCGAATTTCGACACCCACTGGCAGGTGCTGCAAGCGCTGCGCGCATGGGGCTTTCCGGTGTCAGACCTCGCGCGCCGCTGCGCGGGGGGCGAGGCGCTGGCGGCATACCACCGCGCCATCGGCGCGCAGCGCGACCGGCTGCCGTTCGACATCGACGGGGTCGTCTACAAGGTGGACCGGCTGGACTGGCAGCGGCGGCTGGGTTTCGTCACGCGCGAGCCGCGCTGGGCCATTGCCCACAAGTACCCGGCGCAGGAGCAGCTCACGCGCGTGCTGGCGATCGACGTGCAGGTCGGCCGCACCGGCAAGCTCACCCCGGTGGCCAAGCTGGAGCCGGTGTTCGTCGGCGGGGTGACGGTGACCAACGCCACGCTGCACAACGCCGACGAGGTGCGGCGCAAGGATGTGCGCGTTGGCGACACGGTCATCGTGCGCCGCGCCGGCGACGTGATCCCGGAGGTGGTGGCGGTCGCGCCGCCGCTGCCCGAGCCGCGCGGTGAGCCGTTCGAGATGCCCGCCACCTGCCCCGCCTGTGGCAGCGCCGTCGTGCGCGAGGAGGGCGAGGTCGACCACCGTTGCACCGGGGGCCTGTACTGCCCGGCCCAGCGCAAGCAGGCTATCCTGCACTTTGCCCAACGACGCGCGATGGACATCGAAGGGCTGGGCGAAAAGCTGGTCGATCAGCTGGTGGACACGGGCCTGGTGCGCACCGTGGCCGACCTGTACCGGCTGGGGTTGACGGCGCTCGTCGGACTCGAGCGCATGGCCGAGAAGTCCGCGGCCAATGTGCTGGCGGCGATCGAGCGCTCCAAATCGACGACGCTGGCGCGCTTTCTGTTCGCGCTGGGCATCCGCCACGTGGGCGAAAGCACCGCGCGCGACCTGGCGCGGCATTTCGGGCGGCTGGACGCGATCATGGACGCCAGCGTCGAGGCGCTGCAGGCGGTGCCGGACGTGGGGCCGGTGGTGGCGCGCAGCGTGCGCACCTTTTTCGAGCAGCCGCACAACCGCGAGGTGGTGGAGCAGCTGCGCGCCTGTGGCGTGCACTGGCCCGAGCACGACGGTGCCACCGACGACGCGGCCGCGCTGCCGCTGGCCGGCAAGACCTTCGTGTTGACCGGGACGCTGCCGACGCTGTCGCGCGAGGAGGCCAAGGCCCGCATCGAGGCCGCCGGCGGCAAGGTCAGCGGCTCGGTCAGCCGCAAGACGGACTGGGTCGTCGCCGGCGACGCGCCGGGCAGCAAGCTCGACAAGGCGCGCGAACTGGGCGTGGCCGTGATCGACGAGGCGGGGCTGCTCGCGCTGCTAGCCGGGGATCCGGCGCCGTCGCCGGTCAGTCTTTGAAGCGGTAGTGGTCGCGGTTGAGTACCGCGGCCACGGCGGTGACCTCCTCGGGCCACATCTGCAGGTTGAGCGCCGCGTTGCACTGCTCGACCATGCCGCGCAGCAGCCCGGCCGTGTTGATGCGCCCGAGCGGCCGGTACATCGCGCTGCCATCGCCGCCCACTTTTTGCGCGTGGCATTCGGTGCAGCGGTGCTGGCGGATGAGCTGTTCACCCAGCGCCAGATCGGCATCGCGAAAGATGGCGGGCACCTCGGCACGCACGGGCACGTCGGTGAGCGCGATCAGCAACGCCATCAAGGCACCGCGCGGACCCCTGCGGTGGGGGCGGTCCGGGATGGGGGAGGCGAAACGAAGACGCATACTCTACTCCCTACGATCGGTTGCCAAGGCGGGTGTCGCACGGGTATCGGGCACCCGCATCGCCGACACCGTCGTGTCGCCACCCCACTATACGCCAGACCCTCAGGGCTCGTCCAGCACCGCCAGCAAATCCTGCGTCAGCTGGGCCTGTTCCCGCTGCACGTGCAGCCCCGGGCCGGTGACGACGAAGGTGTCTTCCACCCGCTCGCCCAGCGTCGTGACCTTCGCCAGCTGCACCTGCACCTGATGGCGCGCGAAGACGGCGGCGATGCGGTACAGCAGCCCCTTGCGGTCGGCGGCGCTCAGGCTCAGCAGCCAGCGCTGGCCCCGCTCGTCCGGCTGCCACTGCACGCGCGGCACGACCGGGAAGCTGCGCACCCGCCGCGACACACGCCCGCGCCCGGGCGGCGGCAGCGGCGTCGATGGGTCGAGCGCGCGCGGCAGGCCGTTTTCCACCATCGCCACCAGCTCCCGGTAATGTTCCGACAGGGTGTCGGTCGTGACCTGGAACGTGTCGAGCGCGTAACCGTCGGCGGTAGTGTGGATCTTCGCGTCGAGGATGGAGAAGCCCGCCTGGTCGAAGTAGCCACAAATGCGCGCGAACAGATCGGGCTGATCCGGGGTGAACACGAGCACCTGCAACCCCTCGCCGGCGGGAGACAGGCGCGCCCGCACCACCGTGGGGGCGCCGGCCCCGGCCGCGCCGGTCTGCGCCAGCGCGCGCGACAGATGCCGCGTGTGCCAGGCGATCTCGTCGGCGCTGTGGCGCATGAAGTAGCCGACGTCCAGCCGTGACCACAGCGACTGGTGGGCCTGGTGCGGCAGCGCGTGCAGGGCCAGCGCCGCGAGCGCCTCGCGCTTGCGGGCTTCGACCTCGGCGTCCGGATCGGGTGCGCCGCCGCCCAGCACGCGCAGCGTCGCGCGGTACAGGTCCTCCAGCAGCTTGGCCTTCCAGCCGTTCCAGACCTTCGGGCTGGTGCCGCGAATATCGGCCACGGTCAGCAGGTACAGGCCCGTGAGGCGGTGCTCGTCGCCCACGCGCCGCGCGAACGCCTCGATCACGGCCGGATCGCTCAAGTCCTCCTTTTGTGCGACGCGGCTCATCGTCAGGTGCTCCGCGACCAGAAAGCGCACCAGTTCCGTGTCCTCTTTCGCAAGCCCGTGCTGACGGGCGAACACCACGACGTCGCGCGCCCCCCGCTCGGAGTGGTCGCCGCCGCGGCCCTTGCCGATGTCGTGGAACAGCGCCGCCAGGTACAGCACCCACGGCTTGTCCCAGCCCGCGGCCAGCTGCGAGCAGAAGGGGTACTCGTGCGCGTGCTCCGGCATGAAGAAGCGCCGCATATTGCGCAGCACCATCAGGATGTGCTGGTCCACGGTGTAGACGTGGAACAGGTCGTGCTGCATCTGCCCGACCGTGTTGCGGAACGGCCAGAGGTAGCGCCCGAGCACCGAGGTCTGGTTCATCAGCCGGAACGCGTGCGTGATCCCCTGCGGCTGCTGCAGGATCTGCACGAAGGTGCGGCGGTTGACGGGGTCGCGGCGAAACGCCGAATTCATCACCGCACGCGCGTTGTAGAGCGCGCGCAGCGTGCGCGCCGACAGGCCCTTGATGCCCGGGATCTGCTGGTAGAGCAGGAAGGTTTCGAGGATTGCGTGCGGCTCGCGCCAGTACAGGTCGTCACTCGCGACTTCCAGCAGGCCGTCTTTGTCGAAAAACCGTTCGTTGAGGCGCCGGGGCTGGCGGTTGCCGCGCTCGTCGCGCTCCAGGCGTTCTTGGATGTTGAGCAGCAGGATCTGGTTGAGCTGCGTCACCGCCTTGGCGGCCCAGTAGTAGCGTCGCATCAGCCGCTCGCTGGCCCGACGCGCCCGACGCGCGGTCAGCTCGCGGTTGCCTTCCGTGCCGACACCCTCCGCTTCGATGCCGAAGGAGGTGGCCAGCGCCGTCTGCAGGTCGAACACCAGCCGGTCCTCACGCCGGCGCGCGATCACGTGCAATCGGGCGCGGATCAGGCTCAGGAACGCCTCGTTGGCCTTGAGCTGGCGCGCCTCGCGTGCCGTCGCCAGCCCCCGGCGGGCGAGCTCGTCCCACGTGTGCCCCAGCCCCGCGGCCTTGGCCACCCACAGGATCACCTGCAGATCGCGCAGGCCGCCGGGTGATTCCTTGCAGTTGGGCTCCAGCGCGTACGGGGTGTTTTCGTAGCGCTGGTGGCGCTGCTGCATCTCGAAAATCTTGGCGCGGCAGAAGGTGCGCGCGTCGATGTGCTCGGCCATCGCCCGGGCCAGGGCGCCGAAACGCTCCCGGCTGCCGGCGAGCCAGCGGCCCTCCAGCAACGCCGTTTGCACCGAGATGTCGGCGGCCGCTTCCTGCAGGCATTCGGGAACCGTGCGCACGCTGGAGCCGATTTCGAGCCCCACGTCCCAGCACTGGCCGATGAAGCGCTCCAGCGCCGCTTGCACGGTCGGGTCCGCGTCCGGGCGCATCCCGTCGGGCAGCAGCACGAGCACGTCGACGTCAGAATACGGGAACAACTCGCCGCGGCCATAGCCGCCAACCGCCACCAGCGCCGCCGTGGGCGGTAACCCCGCGTGCGCCCAGAGCGTGTGCAGCACTTCGTCGGTCAGACGGCTGAGCCGCCGCAGCCAGCCGCGCACGCCCCGCGAGCGACCGGGCAACGCTTCGATCGCGGCCAGCACCGCGGCCTTGCCGTCGCGGTAGCGCTGGCGCAGCGCGGTCAGATCCAGTGCGGTGGGCGGGGTGGAAGCGGAGGGGGAGCGCATGACGCAAGCGCAAGCAAGCGTTGGGCCAGCCACGCCGCACCGGTCCGCGGGCACCGCGCCGTCACGCCTCCGATGCGGCCGGGGTGACGAACGCCGGCGGCGCGGGCATGCCCGGTGAGCAGGTCAGCACCTCGTAGCCGTCCTCGGTACACAGCACCGTGTGCTCCCACTGGGCGGAGAGCGACCGGTCCTTGGTGACGATGGTCCAGCCGTCACCCAGCTCGCGGATCTCGCGCCGGCCCTGGTTGATCATCGGCTCGATCGTGAAGGTCATGCCGGGTTGCAGCACCATTCCGGTGCCCGGCCGCCCATAGTGCAGAACCTGCGGGTCCTCGTGGAACTTGCGGCCGATGCCGTGGCCGCAGAACTCCCGCACCACGCTGTAGCCCGCGGCTTCCGCATAGCTCTGGATCGCGTGCCCGATGTCGCCCAGGTGCACGCCGGGGCGCACCATCGCGATGCCTTTCCACATCGCCTCGTAGGTGATCTGGCACAGCCGCCGCGCGTGCGGCGCGACGTCGCCGACGAAGAACATGCGGCTGGTGTCGCCGTGCCAGCCGTCCTTGATGACCGTCACGTCGATGTTGACGATGTCGCCTTTCTTGAGCGGCTTGTCGTTCGGGATGCCGTGGCAGACGACGTGGTTGACCGAGGTGCAGATGCTCTTGGGGTAGGGCGTGTAGCCGCTGGGTGCGTAGTTCAGCGGTGCCGGCACGGCGCGCTGCACGTTGACGATGTAGTCGTGCGCGAGCCGGTCCAGCTCGTTGGTGGTGACGCCCGGGCGCACGTAGGGCGCGAGGTAGTCGAGTACCTCGGCCGCAAGCCGCCCTGCGGTGCGCATGCCTTCGATGCCGGCGGCATCCTTGATGGTGACTGTCATGGCGTCGTTGCGTGCGTGGGCGGCTGGCCCGTCCGGAGGGGCTCGAACCCCCGACCCACGGCTTAGAAGGCCGTTGCTCTATCCAGCTGAGCTACGGACGGCAGGGGTGAATGGATGGTCGGAGCGAAAGGATTCGAACCTTCGACCCTCTGCTCCCAAAGCAGATGCGCTACCAGACTGCGCTACGCTCCGACGACAGGCGGCGATTGTACCGGGTCATTGCGTCCGACGCAGGCGTCACGGCTTGGCCGCCTGCGCCGTGCCGAAGAGCACCTGCCGCGCGCGATCGTCCAGTGGCTTGCGCGCATCGGCCAGCACCGCCAGCCCGCGCTGCACCGCCGGCCGCATTCGTCCAGCGCGATATGGACCTTGTGTCCGTTCGGGGTCGGCCAGGAATAGACGTCGATCATGGGCAGGGCCTCCGCTGGCAAAAGAGGGGGTTGGGCGGTACACAATCGCAGACCGCGGTGCTAGAATAGCAGCTCACGACCGAATGGGCGGGTGCACACCGGCCCATTTTTTTTGGTCACGCAACTTCGAGGGTGGACGCAGCGCGCATGGGTTGGCAACAGGTGATCGAGCAGACGGTGGTCGGGCTCGGGTATGAGCTGGTGGATCTGGAGCGGTCCACCGGGGGGCTGCTGCGCGTGACGATCGACTGGCCGTGGGACCCGGCGGCGCCGCAGGAGCGCTACATCACCGTCGACGACTGCGAGCGCGTCACGCGTCAGCTGCAGTACGTGTTGGAAGTCGAAGGCGTGGATTACAAGCGGCTGGAGGTCGGCTCACCCGGCATCGACCGGCCGCTGCGGCAGCCGCGCGACTACGAACGCTTCGTCGGTGAGGTGGTGGACGTCACGCTGCGCGCGCCGATCGGCGCGGCGGCGGGCGGGGCGGTGGCGCCCGGCCGCAAGAAATTCCGCGGCACGCTGCGCGCCGGTGAGGCCCCGGGGACGTGGCAGCTCGAACTCCTCGAAGACGAAGCGGCCCCGCCGGGCGGCGCCAAACCCGCACGTCGGCGCGGCGAACCCACCACCGTGCAGGTGCTCGGGTTCACGCTCGACGAGGTGCGGGAGGCGCGGCTGGCGCCCATCGTGGATTTCAAGGGACGGCGTGCGCGCGGCGCTGCCGGCCAGGGATGACACAAGCAGGCAGTGAAAGGTAGGCCAGAGCCATGAATCGCGAAATGTTGATGTTGATCGATGCCATCTCGCGCGAGAAGAACGTCGAGCCCCGCGTCGTGCTGGGGGCGGTGGAGTCCGCGCTCGCATCGGCCACCAAGAAGCTGCTGGGCGGCGACGTGGATGTCCGCGTCTCGATCGACCCGGACACCGGTGCGTATGAGACGTTCCGCCGCTGGAAGGTCGTGCCGGACGAAGCCGGGTTGCAGAATCCGGACGCCGAGGAGCTGTACTCGGACGTCGTCGACGAATACCCGGGCATCCAGGTCGGCGACGTGATCGAAAAACCGATCGAGAGCGTGCCCATCGGGCGCATCGGCGCGATGGCGGCCAAGCAGGTCATCCTGCAAAAGATCCGTGACGCCGAGCGCGAAATGCTGCTCAACGACTTCCTCTCGCGTGGCGACAAGATTTTCGTCGGCACGGTCAAGCGCCTGGACAAGGGCGACGTGATCGTCGAGAGCGGCCGTGTCGAAGGGCGCTTGAAGCGCAGCGAAATGATCCCGAAGGAGAACTTCCGCACCGGCGACCGCGTGCGCGCGCTCATCATCGAGGTCGACCCGACGCTGCGCGGCGCGCCGATCCTGCTGTCGCGCGCGTCGCCGGCGTTCATGATCGAACTCTTCCGTCAGGAGGTGCCGGAGATCGAGCAGGGGCTGCTGGAGATCAAGGCGTGTGCGCGTGACCCGGGTAGTCGGGCCAAGATCGCGGTGCTGTCGCACGACCGCCGCATCGACCCGATCGGCACCTGCGTCGGTGTGCGCGGCTCGCGCGTCAACGCGGTCACCAACGAGCTCTCCGGCGAGCGCGTCGACATCGTGCTGTGGAGCGACGACCCGGCACAGTTCGTCATCGGCGCGCTCGCGCCGGCCAACGTGCAGTCCATCGTCGTCGACGAGGAGCGCCACGCGATGGACGTCGTGGTGGACGAGGAAAACCTCGCGATCGCGATCGGCCGTGGCGGCCAGAACGTCCGATTGGCCTCCGAGCTGACGGGCTGGAAGATCAACATCATGACGGCGGAAGAGTCGGCGGCGAAGCAGGCGCAGGAGCGCCAGGCGCTGCGCGAGCTGTTCATGAGCAAGCTCGACGTCGACGAGGAAATCGCCGACATCCTGATCGAGGAAGGCTTCAGCAGCCTGGAGGAGGTGGCCTATGTGCCGCTGCAGGAAATGCTCGAAATCGAAGCCTTCGACGAGGACACCGTCAACGAGCTGCGCGCCCGCGCCAAGGACGCGCTGCTGACGATGGAAATCGCCAAGGAAGAGAGCGTCGAGGAAGTCTCGCAGGACCTGCGCGACTTGGAAGGCCTCAACACCGACCTGATCGCCAAGCTCGCCGAGGCCGGCGTGCACACGCTCGACGACCTGGCGGACCTGGCGGTCGACGAACTGATGGACATCACGGGGCAAAGCCGCGAGGAAGCGACGGCCCTGATCATGAAGGCGCGCGAACACTGGTTCGCCGACGACGCGTCGGACGCGCGTTCATGAGCAGCCCAGCCGAGGAGAAGGACACCCTATGTCGAGCAACACCGTCGCCGAATTCGCCGCCGAACTCAACAAACCCGTCTCGCTGCTGCTGGAGCAGTTTGCCGCCGCCGGGGTCACCAAGCACGCCGGGTCCGATCCCGTCACCGAAGCGGACAAGCAGCGGCTGCTCGCGCACCTGAAGGCCGCCCACGGCACGCAGGGGCAGGAGCGGCGCAAGATCACGCTGACCAAGCGCTCCACGACCGAGATCAAGCAGGCGGACGCCACTGGGCGGGCGCGCACCATCCAGGTGGAGGTGCGCAAGAAGCGCACCTTCATCAAGCGCGACGAGGACGCGGGCACGGAAGGTGCCGGTGAGCGCAGCGCCGATGCCGCAGCGGCTGCAGCCGAAGAGGCGGCCCGCGCCGCCGAGCTGGCGCGCCGCGAGGAAGAAGCCCGGCTGCAAGCCGAAAAGCTGCGCCAGGAAGAGGAAGCGCTGGCCCGTCAGCGCCGCGAGCGCGAGGAAGCCCAGGCCCGCGCGGCCGAGGAAGCGCGCCTGGCGCGCGAGGCGGCCGAGGCCCGCGCCCGCGCCGAACGCGAGGCGATGGCCGCCCGTGCGGCGGTGACGGAGACAGCCGGCGGGGCAACGACCGAACCCGCGGCCGAGGCTCCGGCCGCCGACGCGGCCCGCGAAGCGGCCGAGCGGGCCGAGGCCGAACGCGCCGAGCGCGCGCGCCTGGAAGCGGAGCGCGCTGCCGAAGAGGCCCGCGCGCGCGAGCTTGAGGAGCGCCGTCGCAAGGCACTGGCCGAAGCGGAAGCGATCCGCGCCATGATGGCCCAGCCGCGCAAGGTGCTGGTGGCCAAGAAGCCGGAAGAGCCCAAGCCCGCGGCACCGGCCGAAGCCCGCCCTGGCCTCAAGGGCACGCTGCACAAACCCGCGGCCACACCCGGCAAGGCCGCCGCGACCCCGGCACCCGCGCCCGCGAAGAAGGAAATCAAGTCTGAGGCGCTGTCGTCTTCTTGGAAGGACGAAGCCGGCAAGAAGAAGGAGCTGAAAACCCGCGGCGACAGCGGCGCAGGCCGCGGCGGCAGCAACTGGCGCGCCGGCCCCAAGGGCAAGCCCGGAAAGGGTGGGCGCGACGAGCGCTCGTCGGCCCCGGCCGCGGTGGAGCAGCGCGTCATCGAAGTGCACGTGCCCGAGACGATCACCGTGTCGGAGCTGGCGCACAAGATGGCACTCAAGGCGTCCGAGGTCATCAAGGTGCTGATGAAGCTCGGCCAGATGGTCACCATCAACCAGTCGCTGGATCAGGACACCGCGATGATCGTGGTCGAGGAGCTCGGCCACAAGGCCGTGGCCGCGGCGCTGGACGACCCGGAGGCGTTCTCGGAAGAGGAAGCCGTGCTGTACCAGGGCGAGGCCAAGCCCCGCCCGCCGGTGGTCACGGTGATGGGCCACGTGGACCACGGCAAGACCTCGCTGCTCGACTACATCCGCCGCGCCAAGGTGGCCGCGGGCGAGGCCGGTGGCATCACGCAGCACATCGGGGCCTACCACGTGGAAACCCCGCGCGGCGTCGTCACGTTCCTCGACACGCCGGGTCACGAAGCCTTTACCGCGATGCGTGCCCGTGGCGCGCAGGCGACCGACATCGTCATCCTGGTCGTGGCGGCTGACGACGGCGTGATGCCGCAGACGCGTGAGGCCATCAAGCACGCCAAGGCCGCCGGCGTGCCGATCGTCGTGGCGCTGACGAAGATCGACAAACCCGACGCCAACCCGGAAAAGGTCAAGCAGGAGCTGGTCGCCGAGGAGGTCGTGCCCGAGGAGTACGGTGGCGACTCGCCCTTCATCGGCGTGTCGTCCAAGACCGGGCAGGGGATCGACGAACTGCTGGAAAACGTCCTGCTGCAGGCCGAGATCCTCGAGCTCAAGGCACCGGTGGACGCCAAGGCCAAGGGCCTGGTGATCGAGGCGCGCCTGGACAAGGGGCGCGGCCCGGTGGCCACCGCCCTCGTGCAATCGGGCACGCTGCGCGTCGGCGACGTCGTGCTCGCCGGCCAGACCTACGGCCGCGTGCGCGCGATGCTCGACGAGAACGGCCGCCCGGTCAAGGAAGCCGGCCCGTCGATTCCCGTGGAGATCCAGGGCCTGGCCGAGGTGCCGCAGGCGGGCGACGAGTTCATGGTGATGGCCGACGAGCGCCGCGCGCGCGAAATCGCCACCTACCGCGCGGGCAAATACCGCAGCACCAAGCTTGCCAAGCAGCAGGCCGCCAAGCTCGAGAACATGTTCGCCGAGATGGCGGCGGGCGAAGTCAAGACGCTGCCGATCATCATCAAGGCGGACGTGCAGGGCTCGCAGGAGGCGCTGTCAGCCGCGTTGCTCAAGCTCTCGACCGACGAGGTGCGGGTGCAGCTCGTCTACGCCGGTGTCGGCGGCATCAGCGAGTCGGACGTCAACCTGGCGATCGCCTCGCGGGCGGTCATCATCGGCTTCAACGTGCGCGCGGACGCCAATGCGCGCAAGGTGGCCGAAGCCAACGACGTCGAGATCCGCTACTACAACATCATCTACGACGCGGTGGATGACGTGAAGGCGGCGATGGCGGGGCTGCTGGCGCCGGAGAAGCGCGAGGAGGTCATCGGCATGGCCGAGATCCGCAGTGTTTTCGTCGCCTCCAAGATCGGCACCGTGGCGGGCTGTATGGTCACCCAGGGCTACGTCACGCGCAGCGCGCACTTCCGCCTCATTCGCGACAACGTGGTGGTCTACACCGGCGAGCTGGAGTCGCTCAAGCGCTTCAAGGACGACGTGCGCGAGGTCAAAGAAGGCTTCGAGTGCGGCATCAAGCTCAAGAACTACAGCGACATCAAGGAAGGCGATGTGCTGGAGTTCTTCGAGATCAAGGAAGTCGCCCGCACGCTGTGAGGATCACCCCGATGGTGCGACGCAAGATCCCCAACCGCGGCCTGAAGGTGGCCGATCAGATCCAGCGCGACTTGAGCGAGCTCATCCCGCGCGAGCTCAAGGACCCGCGCATTGGCATGGTCACGATCCAGGCGGTGGAGGTGACGCCCGATTACGCCCACGCCAAGGTGTATTTCAGCGTGCTGGTCGGTGACCCCCAGGAAACCGAGGAGGCCCTCAACCAGGGGGCGGGGTTCCTGCGCAACGCGCTGTTCAAGCGGCTGCACATCCACACCGTGCCGACGCTGCACTTCATCTACGACCGCTCGATCGAGCGCGCGGCCGACATGAACGCGCTGATCGCGAAGGCCGTCGCCTCGCGCGGCAAGGACGAGGACGCGACATGACGGCCGAGCCCCGTGCACGGGTGCCGCGGCGCCCCGTGCACGGGGTGCTGCTGCTCGACAAACCGGTGGGCCTGTCGGCGCAAACGGCGGTCTCGCGCGCCAAAGGGATGCTCGCCGCCGAAAAGGCCGGCCACACCGGCACGCTCGACCCGCTGGCCAGCGGCCTGTTGCCGGTGTGCTTCGGCGCGGCCACGAAGTTTGCGCAGCTGCAGCTCGACGCCGACAAGGCCTACGAGGCGACGCTGCGCCTGGGCGTGCGCACCACCACCGGCGACGCGGAAGGAGACGTGGTGACCGTCGCCCCCGTGGATGCGGTGATGCTCGCGCCCGAGCGGCTGCGGGCGCTGGCGCAGCGCTTTACCGGCGAGATCGAGCAGATTCCCCCGATGCACAGCGCGCTCAAAAAGGACGGCAAGGCGCTGTACGAATACGCGCGCGCCAGCATCGAGGTCGAGCGCGCCCCGCGCCGGGTCACGATCCACGCATTGACCCTCGAGCCCGTCGCCGATGATCCGGCCGCGCTGCGCCTGACGGTGCGCTGCAGCAAAGGCACCTACGTGCGCACGCTGGCCGAGGATATCGGCGCCGCGCTGGGTTGTGGCGCACACCTGCTGTCGCTGCGCCGCACCGCCACCGGCGGCCTGTCGCTCGACGACGCCATCACCTTGGACGCGCTGCAAGCCCTGCCGCCCGAGGAGCGCCAGCGGCACCTGTTGCCCACCGAAGCGCTGCTGCGCGGACTGCCCACGGTCGCGCTCGGCGAGCGCGACGCGGGGCGGTTTTTGAGCGGCCTGCGCCGCCGCGGCCCCTGGCCGGATGCGGCGCTGGTGGCCGTCTTTGGCGAGCGGCCGCGTGCCCTGCTGGGCACGGCGCGCTGTGTCGCCGGCGAACTGATCCCGGTGCGGCTGCTGTCGCCCACCGAAATTGCCCAATCCCTGCAACCGAGTTTCCCATGAGCACCCGTCCCCCGATCCGCAATATCGCGATCATCGCCCACGTCGACCACGGCAAAACGACCCTCGTGGACCAGCTGCTGCGCCAGAGCGGCACCTTCCGCGAGAACCAGGCCGTAGGCGAGCGCGTGATGGATAGCAACGACCTCGAACGCGAGCGCGGCATCACGATCCTTGCGAAGAACTGTGCCGTGCGCTGGCAGGGCACGCACATCAACATCGTCGACACCCCCGGTCACGCGGACTTCGGCGGCGAGGTGGAGCGGGCGCTCTCCATGGTCGATGGCGTGCTGCTGCTGATCGACGCGCAGGAAGGCCCGATGCCCCAGACGCGCTTCGTGACCAAGAAGGCGCTGGCGCTGGGGCTCAAGCCCATCGTCGTCGTCAACAAGGTCGACAAGCCCGGCGCGCGACCGGACCACGTCATCAACGCCGCGTTCGACCTCTTCGACAAGCTGGGGGCGACGGACGAGCAGCTCGACTTCCCCGTGGTGTACGCCTCGGGCCTCAACGGCTGGGCCTCGCTCACCGAAGGCGAGCCCGGCCAGGCGTGGGGCACCGACATGGCGCCGCTCTTCGAGACGATCCTGCGGCACGTGCCCGAACACCGCGGCGACCCGGCGGCCCCGCTGCAACTGCAGATCTCGTCGCTGGACTATTCGTCCTACGTTGGGCGCATCGGCGTCGGACGCATCAACGCGGGCACGATCCGCGGCGGCATGGAGGTGCTGGTGTGTGAGGGGCCGGACGGTCCCCGCCGCAAGGGCCGCATCAACCAGGTGCTGACCTTCGAGGGGCTGGAGCGCGTGCTCACCGACAGCGCCGGCCCCGGCGACATCGTGCTGATCAACGGCATCGAGGACATCGGCATCGGCGTGACGGTGTGCGACCCGCTCGATCCGCGGCCGCTGCCGATGCTCAAGGTCGACGAACCGACGCTGACGATGAATTTCTGCGTCAACACCTCGCCGCTGGCGGGGCGTGAGGGCAAGTTCGTCACCAGCCGGCAAATCTGGGACCGCCTGCAGCGCGAGCTGCAAAGCAACGTCGCGCTGCGCGTGCGCGAGACGGGCGAGGACGGCGTGTTCGAAGTCTCCGGCCGGGGCGAGCTGCACCTGACGATCCTGCTCGAGAACATGCGCCGCGAGGGCTACGAGCTGGCCGTGTCCAAGCCGCGCGTGGTGTTTCAGGAAATCGACGGCGTGCGGCACGAGCCCATCGAACTGCTCACCGTGGACATCGAGGAACCGCACCAGGGGGCCGTGATGCAGGCGCTGGGTGAGCGCAAGGGCGAGCTGGTCAACATGGAGCCCGATGGGCGCGGGCGCGTGCGGCTCGAATACCGCATCCCGGCGCGCGGGCTGATCGGCTTTCAGACCGAGTTCCTCAACCTCACGCGCGGCACCGGGTTGATGTCCAACATCTTCGACGGCTACGAGCCGTACAAGGGCGAAATCGGCGGGCGCAAGAACGGCGTGCTCATCAGTCAGGACGACGGCGAGATCGTCACCTACGCGCTGGGCAAGCTGGACGACCGCGGGCGGATGTTCGTGCGCCCCGGTGACCCGGTGTACGAGGGCATGATCGTCGGCATCCACAGCCGCGACAACGACCTCGTCGTCAACCCGGTGCGCACCAAGCAGCTCACCAACTTCCGCGCCAGCGGCAAGGACGACGCGATCAAGCTCACGCCGCCGATCGACCTGACGCTGGAGTACGCGGTCGAGTTCATCGAAGACGACGAGCTGGTCGAAATCACGCCCAAGAGCATCCGCCTGCGCAAGCGCTACCTGAAGGAGCACGAGCGCAAGCGCGCCAGCCGGGAGGGGGCGTGACGCTGCCGCTGGCGTGGCCGCTGCGCGCCAGCGCGCACGACGTGGCGTGGCTCGCCGGGCTGGGGCTGGGGCAGCTCGCCGTGCCGTGTGTGCTGGCGGTGGTGCGCGCGCGCGTGCTCAAACCGGCGGAGGTCTCGCTGCTCGGCCTGCTGGAGATGTTGTTCGGCATCGCGCTGGCGTGGCTGGGCGCGGGTGAGGTGCCGGCACCCGCGGTGTGGCAGGGCGGGGCGCTGGTGCTCGGGGCGCTGCTGGCAAACTTGTGGCTGACCTATCGCAAGGAGATGACCCGATGACCGATGCATCGCATGCCCATGTCCATATCGAGCGCACCGCCAACGGGGTGGGGCGCATCACGCTGCAGCGGCCGCGCGCGCTCAACGCCCTCGACATCGGGATGATCCGCGCGCTCGCCGACGCGCTGCGCGCGTGGCGTGACGACCCCGGTATCGTCGCGGTGGCCATCCGCGGCAGCGGCAAGGAGGGGCCGTTCGGGGCGTTTTGTGCGGGTGGCGATATTCGCTTCTTCCACCAGGCGGCGCTGGCCGGTGACGCGCGGCTGGAGGATTTCTTCACCGAGGAGTACGCCCTCAACCACCTGATCTTCACCTACCCCAAGCCGTACCTGGCGTTCATGGACGGGATCGTGATGGGCGGTGGGATGGGCATCAGCCAGGGCGGCTCGTGTCGCATCGTCACCGAACGCACGAAGATGGCGATGCCCGAGACCAACATCGGGCTGTTTCCGGACGTCGGGGGCGGGTATTTCCTCGGCCGCTGCCCGGGGCATGTCGGCGAATACCTGGGCCTGACCGGTGCCGTGATCGGGGCCGACGCGGCGGTGGCGTGGGGGCTGGCCGACGTGGTGGCACCGGCGGCCGACCTGCCGCGGGCGTGGGAGGCGCTGGCGACGATGCCGGGTACTACCTCCGACGCCTTTGCCACGTGCTGGCGGGACTGGATGCAACAGGCGGGTTGGCGGTTCTCCGGTGAGCGCACGGTCGCGCCCCTCGCCGCGGAGGTGGAAGCCGCGTTCGGCGCGCCGACCGTGGCCGGGATCGTCGAGCGCCTGCAGGCCGCCGGGACGGAGGCCGCAGCCGACGCGCTCACCCTGCTGCGCCAGCGCAGCCCGCTGATGCTGCACGTGGTGCTGGAGCAGATCCGCCGCGCCCGCACGCTGTCGCTGGCCGACGATTTGCGCCTGGAGCGCGACATGGTGCGGCACTGCTTTCACCCGCATCACCTCGGGCGCGGCCCCGCCCAGAGCGAGACGGTGGAGGGCATCCGCGCGCTCGCGGTGGACAAGGACCACCAGCCGCGCTGGAACCCCGCGCGCATCGAGGACGTCACGCCCGCGATGGTGGAGGGCTTCTTCGTCAGCCCCTGGCCCGCCCACGCGCACCCGCTGCGCGATCTCTGAACCACCGGCTGGGGCCGTCCGGCGTGGGGTAGGGAGCGGTGTCCCGCCGCCCCCTGCCCGAATATCGCGCGTACTGCCCCGGCGTCGCCGGTGGGACTTCGGGCGCGGCTTCCCGCTAGCGCAGGCGCTGCTTCATCGCGCGCTCGACCTCGCGTTTGCCTTCGCGCTCCTTGATCGTGTCGCGCTTGTCGTGTTGCGCCTTGCCGCGCGCCAGCGCGATTTCACACTTGACGCGACCGTTCTTCCAGTGCAGGTTCAGCGGCACGAGGGTGTAGCCCTTTTGCTCCACCTTGCCGATCAAGCGCCGGATCTCCGCCTTGTGCATCAGCAGCTTGCGCGTGCGGTCGCTGTCCGCGCGGATGTGGGTGGAGGTGCTGCGCAGCGGGTGGATCAGGCAGCCGATCAGGTACAGCTCCCCGTCGCGCACGACGACGTAGCCCTCGGTGATCTGCACCTTGCCTTCGCGGATGGCCTTGACCTCCCACCCCTGCAGCACGATGCCGGCTTCGTGCCGCTCTTCGATGTGGTAGTTGAAAAACGCCTTTTTGTTTTCGGCGATGCGGCCGTCGGTGGCGGTTTTGGGCTTGGTGGCGGACATGGGACCTACAATCGCGGCAGGGCCGACGATTGTATGAAACCCAAGACCGTCCGCAAGTCCGTCCTCGTCTGGCACAGCCCGCACGAAATGTTCGAGCTGGTCAGCGACGTGGAACACTATCCCGACTTTCTGCCGTGGTGTGAGTACGGCCGTGTCGTCGAGCGCACGCCCGACGGCATGGTGGCCACCATCGGCATGGCCTTCGGCGGCGTGCACAAGCACTTCACCACACGCAACGTGCACGAGCCCGACCGCCACATCCACCTGCAGCTCGTCGAAGGGCCGTTCTCCCAACTGGAGGGGGACTGGCGCTTCACCCCCGTCGGGGACGACAGCCAGCGTGCGTGCCGCATCGACTTTGCGCTCGTGTACGGGTTTTCCAGCAGCGTGCTGGCGGCGCTGGTCGGGCCGGTGTTCGACCGCGTCGCCGACTCGCTAGTGGACGCCTTCGTCAAACGCGCCGACCAGGTGTACGGCGCATGAGGGCTGAGGCCGGCGCCTGCGTGCGCGTCACCGTCGTCTGGTCGCCGGGACCGCAAGACGTGCGCGAGCACACCGTGACGCTGCCGCAGGGCGCCACTGCGGCGCAAGCGGTGCGGGAGACCGGCTGGGCCGACGCGATCGCGGCGCTGGAGGCCGATCCACGCGCGCTCAGCATCTGGGGCCGGCGCGTACCGCCCGACACCGTGCTGCGCGACGACGACCGCGTCGAAGTCACGCGGGCGCTGCGCGTGGACCCCAAGGTCGCGCGGCGCGAGCGCTTCCGCCAGCAGGGCGCGCGGGCGGCGGGGTTGTTTGCGCGCCGCCCACGGCGGTGAGCATGGAGCGGCGGCGCAGGACCGGCGAATACAATACGCTTTTTGGAGCCATCCCCATGCGCCTGCTCGGAAAAGCGTTGACGTTCGACGACGTTCTGCTGGTGCCCGCGTACTCGCAGGTCCTGCCCAAAGACACGTCGCTCGCCACCCGTTTCACCCGCGATATCACGCTCAACCTGCCGCTCGTATCGGCGGCGATGGACACCGTCACCGAGGCGCGCCTCGCGATCGCCATCGCGCAGGAGGGTGGTATCGGCGTCATCCACAAGAACCTCTCGGTCGCGGAGCAGGCCGCGCAGGTGGCCAAGGTCAAGCGTTACGAATCCGGTGTCCTGCGCGACCCGGTCGTCATCACGCCGGACACGACCGTGCGGCAGGTGGCCAAGCTCTCGGACGAGCTGGGCGTGTCGGGCTTTCCGGTGGTCGAGGGCGGCAAAGTCGTCGGCATCGTCACCGGGCGCGACCTGCGCTTCGAGACGCGCATGGACGCCCCCGTGCGCGAGATCATGACCCCGCGCGAGCGGCTCGTCACCGTCCCCGAAGGCACGACGCCCGAGGCCGCGAAGGCGCTGCTCAACAAGCACAAGCTCGAGCGCCTGCTGGTCGTCAACGACGCCTTCGAGCTCAAGGGGCTCATCACCGTCAAGGACATCACGAAGCAGCTCAACTTCCCCAACGCGGCGCGCGACGAGAACGGCCGCCTGCGGGTGGCGGCGGCGGTCGGCGTCGGCCCGGGGACGGAGGAGCGCGTCGAGGCGCTGGTGCGTGCCGGGGTCGACGCCATCGTCGTGGACACCGCGCACGGCCACAGCAAGGGCGTCATCGACCGTGTGCGCTGGGTCAAGCAGCACTACCCGCAGGTGCAGGTGGTCGGCGGCAACATCGCCACCGGCGAAGCCGCGCGCGCCCTGGTCGATGCGGGTGCCGACGCGGTCAAGGTCGGCATTGGGCCGGGGTCCATCTGCACCACGCGCATCGTCGCAGGCGTGGGCGTGCCGCAGATCACGGCGATCGACAACGTCGCGCAGGCGCTCAAGGGCAGCGGCGTGCCGCTGATCGCCGACGGCGGGATCCGCTACTCCGGCGACATCGCCAAGGCGCTGGCCGCGGGTGCGCACAGCGTGATGATGGGCGGCATGTTCGCCGGCACCGAAGAAGCGCCCGGTGAGGTCATCCTGTACCAAGGCCGCAGCTACAAGAGCTACCGCGGCATGGGCTCGATCGGCGCGATGAAAGCCGGCAGCGCCGACCGCTACTTCCAGGAAAACGACGAGACCGCCAACCCCAACGCCGACAAGCTCGTCCCCGAGGGCATCGAGGGGCGCGTGCCCTACAAAGGCTCGGTCGTTGCGATCATCTTCCAGATGGCCGGCGGCATCCGCGCGGCGCTGGGCTACTGCGGCTGCGCCACCATCGCCGAGCTGCACGACAAGGCGGCATTCGTCGAGATCACCGCCGCCGGTATCCGCGAGAGCCACGTCCACGACGTGCAGATCACCAAGGAAGCGCCGAACTACCGGCTGGATTGAGTCACCCCCCGGCCGGCATCGGTGTTGCGTCGAAACCAGTGGAGATGGCCGTGCTGACCAAGCTGACGAGCAAAAACCAGATCACGTTACCGCGGTCGGTGTTGGCCCGATGCCCGGCGGCTGAGTATTACGACGTTAGCGTGGAGAACGGCCGCATCGTGCTGACGCCGGTTCAGCTCACGCACATGGACAAGGTGTGGGACAAACTCGAAGCACTGGGCTTGACCGAGGAGGATCTTGACGCCGCTGTGCAGTGGGGACGCGGTTCGGCGGCTGACCGATCATGACGGCGGGTTCAACTGCGGCACCGCGCGTCGTTTTCGACACGAACGTCGTCTTGTCGGCGCTGTTGTTTCGTGCGGGCCGGTTGGCACCATTGCGCTTGGCGTGGCAAACGGGACGGATCATCCCGGTCGTTTGCCGCCAGACCGTTCAGGAAGTTTCGCGCGTGCTCGCATACCCGAAATTTCGTTTGACTGCACCAGAGATTGGCGTGGTGCTCGCGGAGTGGTTGCCGCATGCACAGGCGCATCCGTTACCCGCCGGTGCCAACGACGCACAACGCAAAGGACTGGTGTGCCGCGATCCACACGATCAAATCTTTTTGGAACTCGCGTTCGATGCTCATGCGGACGCCCTGGTCACGGGTGACGATGATCTTTTGACCTTGGCGCCCGCCGCCCAGGCCATGGGTTGCTTTGCCATTCTGACACCCGCACAGATGATCGGGACCATGCCGCGACGATCGGGCTGAGCCGCCCCCGGTTGCTGACCGGATGTCTCGATCTCCAACGGACACCGCATTCCCTCCACTCGCTTATGCAACACGACAAAATCCTCATCCTGGACTTCGGCTCGCAGGTGACGCAGCTGATCGCGCGCCGTGTGCGCGAGGCGCACGTCTACTGCGAGGTGCACCCCTGCGACGTCAGCAGTGAGTGGGTGCGCCAGTACGCCGCGGACGGACGGCTCAAGGGCATCATCCTCTCGGGCAGCCACGCCAGCGTCTACGAGGTGGACGACAAGGCGCCGGATGCGGTCTTCGAACTCGGCGTGCCGGTGCTGGGCATCTGCTACGGGATGCAGACCATGGCGCAGCAGCTGGGCGGCCGGGTCGAGGCGGGGCAGACGCGCGAGTTCGGCTACGCCGAGGTGCGCGCGCGCGGTCATACGGCGCTGTTGCGCGACATCGCCGACTTCCACACGCCCGAAGGGCACGGGATGCTGAAGGTTTGGATGAGCCACGGCGACAAGGTGGTCGAGATGCCACCGGGCTTCAAGCTCATGGCCAGCACCGACGCGTGCCCCATCGCCGGCATGGCGGACGAGACCCGGCGCTTCTACGGCGTGCAGTTCCACCCGGAGGTCACGCACACGGTGCAGGGCCGGGCGATCCTGGAGCGCTTCGTGCTCGACATCTGCGGGGCCAAGCCCGACTGGATCATGCGCGACCACATCGAGGAGGCGGTCGCCGCCATCCGCGAGCAGGTGGGCGACGAAGAGGTCATCCTCGGCCTGTCGGGCGGGGTGGATTCGTCCGTGGCGGCGGCGTTGATCCACCGCGCCATCGGCGACCAGTTGACCTGCGTCTTCGTCGACCACGGCCTGCTTCGCCTGCACGAGGGCGACATGGTGATGGACATGTTCGCCGGCAAGCTGCACGCCAAGGTCATCCGCGTCGACGCGAGCGACCTGTTCCTGCGCGAGCTCGCCGGTGTCACCGATCCGGAGCAAAAGCGCAAGATCATCGGCCGCCTGTTCGTCGACGTCTTCAAGGCCGAGGCCGAAAAGCTCAAGGCCGCGCGCCCGGGCTCCAAGGGCGCGCAGTGGCTCGCGCAAGGCACGATCTACCCCGACGTCATCGAGTCCGGTGGCGCCAAGAGCAAAAAAGCCGTCACCATCAAGAGCCATCACAACGTCGGCGGCCTGCCAGAGCAACTCGGCCTGAAGCTGCTGGAGCCCCTGCGCGACCTGTTCAAGGACGAGGTGCGCGAGTTGGGCGTGGCGCTGGGCCTGCCGCACGACATGGTGTACCGGCACCCCTTCCCGGGGCCGGGGCTGGGCGTGCGTATCCTGGGTGAGGTCAAGAAAGAGTACGCCGACCTGCTGCGCCGCGCGGATGCCATCTTCATCGAGGAGTTGCGCTCGACGCTGGAGCCCAACACCGGCAAACCGTGGTACGACCTGGTCAGCCAGGCTTTTGCGGTCTTCCTGCCCGTCAAGAGCGTGGGCGTGATGGGCGACGGCCGCACCTACGACTACGTCGTGGCACTTCGCGCCGTGCAGACAAGCGACTTCATGACCGCCGACTGGGCCGAACTCCCCTACAGCCTGCTCAAGCGCGTCTCCAGCCGCATCATCAACGAGGTGCGCGGCATCAACCGCGTCACCTACGACGTCAGCTCCAAACCACCGGCGACGATCGAGTGGGAGTGAACCCTCCGGGGGGATGACCGCCTGGTTGGTATCGTGCAGTCGGCGACGCCTAGCGGGAGTTTGGGGTTTATCATGAAAAGGGTTTCGATTCGCCCGTTCATGATGGAGGCACGCCGATGAGACCTTCCGTTGCCCTTGACCAAAAACGTGAGGCCGTGCGCGCAGCAGTCGGTCGGTTTCGCGTGGCGAATCCGCGTGTCTTTGGGTCGGTCCTCCATGGCGCCGACCGGGAAGGCAGTGATCTGGACTTGTTGGTGGATGCCCTTCCCGGTACGACCCTGTTCGATCTGGGTGATCTGCAAGGAGAACTGGAAGCCTTGCTCGGGGTGCGGGTCGAAGTACTGACACCGGGGGATCTGCCACTCCGATTCCGCCAACAGGCACTGGCGCAGGCTAGGCCCCTATGACGCCGAGTCGCCTGGACGACTACCTCGCTCACATGCGACAGGCGGCGGCCGACGCGTGCGGCTTTGTCGAAGGCATGAGGAAGGATGACTTTCTGGCGGACAAGCGCACGCAACAGGCGGTCATCATGAGCCTCCTCATCATCGGCGAGGCAGCCACCAAGATCATGGACGGCTACGCGGCATTCGCCGAGCAGAATCCGGAGGTGCCGTGGCGCGCGATGCGCGGCATGCGCAACCGTATCGCCCATGGTTACTTCGAGATCAACCTGGAGGTGGTTTGGGACACGGTTCAGATCGCGCTCCCGGATTTGCTGGAACGACTGCGTAAGATATGACCCCCAGGTTGGGCTCGCAAAGCATTTCTTTGTGGTGTCGTGGGTGAACGCGGCGCGATCGTCCACTACTGCTACACTGGTCGGATGTACCTGCCACCACAGTTTCGCTGTGACGATCCCGCCATCGCAGCCGAGCTGATGCGTGCGCACCCGTTTGCCAGCCTCATCAGCGCGGACCACGACGGTCTGCCGTTCGTGACCCACCTTGCGCTGCACCTGCAGGAGCATGAGGGCGGCTGGGTCCTGTTGGGTCACGTCGCCAAAGGCAATCCGCACGGGCGGCATCTGCAGGCGCGGCCCTGGGCAGTGGTGACATTTCTGGGACCCCACGCTTATTTGGCGCCCGCCGTCTATCTGGACCGTAAGGACCGCTTGGGTCTGCCGCGCGAACAGTCACCCGACGCCACGATGTGACAACCCAGGACGAACTCCACATGGCCGAGGCGCTGGCGCTGGCGCGCCGGGCGGCCGAGCGCGGCGAGGTGCCGGTCGGTGCCGTGGTCGTTCACGCGGGGCGTGTCATCGGCCGTGGGCACAACCAGCCGGTGGCGAGCCATGATCCCACGGCGCACGCCGAAATCGTCGCGCTGCGCGAGGCGGCCCAGGCGCTGGGCAACTACCGGCTGGAGGGCTGCACGCTGTATGTGACGGTGGAGCCGTGCCCGATGTGCGCGCAGGCAGCGCTGCACGCACGGCTGGCGCGCGTGGTGTACGGGGCGCCGGAGCCGCGCACCGGGGCGGCGGGCTCGGTGGTCGATCTGTTTGCCGACCGGCGCCTCAACGCCCACACCACCGTGCAGGGCGGGGTGATGGCCGAGGCGGCCGCGGCGCTGATGCAGGCATTTTTCCAACGTCGGCGGGCGAGCCAACGCGCCAGTGCGCAACCGCTGCGCTCGGACGCACTGCGCACACCCGACGCGGCGTTCGCGGCCGTTTGGCAGCGGGCGCAGGCGTTGGGGATTCCGGTGACCGCCTCGCACACACGGCAAGATTTGCCCGCACTGGCGGGACTGCGCCTGCACTGGCTGGACGTGGGGCCCGCCGATGCGCCGCTGCCGTGGGTGTGCCTGCACGGACCGGATGCGTGGTGGCCGCAGTGGTTGCCCTGGCTGGTCGGCGCGCGCGAACGTGGCGAGCGCTGCCTCGTGCCCGATCTAATCGGCTTTGGCCAGAGCGACAAGCCGAAGAAGACAGCGTGGCACACGCCGCAGCGCCATGCGGCCGTGCTGGCCGAATGGCTGGAGGCGCTGGGTGTGGGGGCGTGCCGGCTGGCGCTGGCGCCCGGCGCGGACTGGCTGTTGCCCGCGTTGCAGGCCACGCTGGGGCCGCGGCTGCACGGCGTCACCCCGGTGGGGCCCGACGCGCTGCTGCCCCCGGCGGCGGACTGGCTGGGAGCGCCGTTTCCCGACCGGGGCCACCGAGCGGGGCCGCAGGCGCTGGCGGCGCTGGCTGGATAATCGCGTGATGGCGCATCTTTACGTGTATTCCCCCAGCGGCGCGGTGCGTGACCGGGCTGCGTTCCGGCGCGCGCTGCGGCGGTTGGAGGCCGCCGGCCACGCGGTCGAAGTAGATCCGGCTGTATTGGCCAGCCACCAGCGCTTTGCCGGGGACGACGAGACGCGGCTCGCCGCGATCGGCCGGGCGGCCGCAAGCGGCGCCGATATCGCGCTGACCACACGCGGCGGCTATGGCCTGACGCGCCTGCTGCCGCGCCTGCCGTACGACGCGATCGCCGCGTCGGTCGAGCGCGGCATGGCCTGGGTGGGCTTGAGTGACTTCACCGCGATGCAGATGGCCGTGCTGGCGCAACGGGGCACGCTCACCTGGGCAGGCCCGGCGCTGATGGAGGACTGGGCCACCGACACGCCGGACGAGATCACGATGGCGTGTTTCGACGACCTCGCGCAAGGCGTGGGGGAGGGGACGGGCTGGCGGCTGCCGCTGGCGGACCTGCGCGCGTATCCCGCGCTGGCGCAGGCGTGGCACCTGCACGACGCCGTTCTGTGGGGCGGCAACCTGTCGATCCTCGCGGGTCTTGTGGGCACACCCTACCTGCCGGCCGTGGTGGACGGGGTGCTCTTTTTGGAGGACGTCGGCGAACACCCGTATCGCATCGAGCGGCTGCTGACGCAACTGCTGCTCGCCGGGGTACTCGGCCGCCAGCGGGCGATCCTGCTGGGCGCGTTCAACCGCTTCACGCTCACGCCGCACGACCGGGGTTTCCGGCTCGCCACGGTGGTCGATTGGCTGCGCGCGCAGCTGCCGGACGTGCCGGTGCTCACGGGCCTGCCGTTTGGGCATGTCCCGACCAAGGTGATCCTGCCGGTCGGCCGCCGCATCGAGGCGGTGGTCCAGGAGCGCGAGGTGCTGCTGTTCTGGGACTGAAGCACGCCGCGCTGCGCGTCGCACACCTTTCGCTGAAGGCAGCCGGGGTGCTGCCGACGGTTGGGCCTGCCTCCCCAACCGCTTCGGCGTCGCAGCCCGTGGGAAGGCGCTCTGATGCTGGCTGCCGCCGCTTCAGCCTGCCGCCGCAGGCGCTTTGTCGGCTTGCGCCACCCGCCGCGCGATGTGCGCCAAGGCTTCCTCCACCTGATCGACGAGGATCAGGCACAGATCGCCCGGCTGCAGGCGCGCCAGCGCCGTGTCGATGGCCACGAACTCGCCGCGGATGGCCGTTTGCCAGCGGGTCTTCGGCGCACCCTGCAGGCCCTGCTGCAGCAGCGCGATGACCTCGCCGTCGGCGCGGCCGCGCTGGCACGCGTCTTCGAACAGCACCACTTCGTCGAACACCTGGCCGATCAGCCGGGCCTGGTCCACGATGTCCTGATCCCGCCGGTCGCCGGCGGCGCTGATAACCACCACCCGCTTGCCGGCCGGCATCGCCTCGACGGCGCGGCACAGCGCGGCAATCGCGTCCGGGTTGTGGCCGTAGTCGGCGATCAGCGTCGCACCGCGGTAGGTGAACCGGTTGAATCGCCCGGGGACGGTGTGGGCATCCGCCGTGAAGGTCTCCAGCCCGCGCGCGATTGCCTCCCACGGCACGCCGACGGCCCAGGCCGCGGCGATGGCGGCCATGGTGTTTTCGACCTGAAAAGCGATCGCCCCGCCTTCGGTGAGCGGAATCTGCGCCAGCGGCACCCGGACCTGCCACCCGCCTTCGGCCGCGACGATGTGGCCGTCCTCCACGAACACGACGCGCTTGCCCAATGCCCGGTGGGTGGCGATCACGGGATGGTGCGCCGACGGGCCGAAATACGTGATCTGCCCGGCGCAGAACTCCGCCATCGCCACGCAGTGCGGATCGGCCGCGTTGAGCACCGCCATGCCGCCGACCGGGACGTTTTGCACGATCACGCGCTTGAGGACGCTGACATCCTCCACGGTCGTGATGTAGTTCAGGCCCAGGTGGTCGCCCGTACCGATGTTGGTGACGACCGCCACCTGACAACGGTCGAACGCCAGCCCCTCGCGCAGGATGCCCCCGCGCGCGGTTTCCAGCACCGCCGCGTCCACATCCGGGTGCGCGAGCACCCGGCGCGCGCTCTTGGGGCCGCTGCAGTCGCCGCTGTCGATTTGCCGGCCGTTGACGTACACCCCGTTGGTGTCGGTAAAGCCCACGCGCCAGCCGCGCTGCCGCAGCAGGTGCGCGGTCAGCCGCACGGTGGTGGTCTTGCCATTGGTGCCGGTGACGGCGATGAGCGGAATGCGGCCATCCTCGCCCGGCGGGAACATGTGGTCGATGATCGCCTTGCCGACGTTGCGCCCCTTGCCGAACGAGGGGCTCAGGTGCATGCGCAGCCCCGGGGCGGCGTTGACCTCGACGATGCCCCCTTGCTGCGCCTCCAGCGGCTGCACGACGCTTTGGCACACCACGTCCACCCCGCACACGTCCAGCCCCACCGTGACGGCGGCGGCCACCGCCCGCTGCGCGACGAGCGGGTGCACCTCGTCGGTGACGTCGGTGGCGGTACCGCCGGTGGAGAGGTTGGCGTTGTTGCGCAGCACCACGCGCATGCCGCGCGGCGGTACCGATTCGGGCGTCAAACCTTGCTGCGCGAGCCGGTCGATGGCGATGTCATCGAGCCGGATGCGGGTCAGGGGCGTGGCATGCCCGTCGCCGCGGCGCGGATCGGCGTTGACCGCGTCCACGAGTTCCCGCACCGTGTGCACGCCATCGCCGATGACCAGCGGCGGATCGCGCCGGGCGGCCGCCACGAGCTGGCGCCCGACCACCAGCAGGCGAAAGTCGATGCCGGGCAGGTAGCGCTCGACCATCACCTCGCTGCCGTAGTGGCTGGCCGCCTCGAAGGCCGCCAGCACCTGCTCGCGCGTCTGGATGTTGACCGTCACGCCTTTGCCCTGGTTGCCGTCGCGGGGCTTGACGACGACGGCGCCCCCCAGCTCCTGCGCCGCGCGCCACGCGTCTTCGGCGTCGCGCACGGGCCGCCCGAGCGGCACCGGCACGCCGGCGGCGTGCAGCAGCTTTTTGGTCAGTTCCTTGTCCTGGGCGATGGACTCGGCAATCGCGCTGGTCGTGTCGCACTCCGCCGCCTGGATGCGGCGCTGCTTGCTGCCCCAGCCGAGCTGCACGAGGCTGCCCGTCGTCAGGCGCCGGTAGGGGATGCCGCGCGCCACGGCCGCTTCGACGATGGAGCCGGTGGAGGGGCCCAGGCGCAGGTCCTCGTCCAGCTCCTTCAAGCGCGCGATCGCACCCGGCGTGTCGAACGGCCGGTCATCGCGCGCCGCCTGTAGCAACGCCACAGCGGTCTCGAAGGCCAGGCGGCCGACTTCCTCGACCGTGTACTCGATGACGACTTGGTACACGCCACCCTCGGGCGCGGCGATGGTGCGGCTGAAGCTCACCGGGCAGCCCGCCAGCGTCTGCAGCGCCAGGGCGCAGATCTCCAGCGCGTGCGCCATCGTGACCACGCCGTCCGCGGTCGGTTCCGGCAACACGCCCAGCTCCGGAAAGCGTTCGCGCAGCCGCTCTTCGAAGTGGGGGAGCTGATGCAAATCCAACTCGGGCGGCTCGCAGCGGACGGTGGCTTCGATGGCCGTGTAGCGGCTCCACAGGTTGGGGCCGCGCAGGGCCCGCAGGCGGATGATGTCCATGGCGATGGGCGGGGTGGGGCAGCGTAAGCGTCAGAGGGTGTCCAGCAGGGGCGCGGCGGTCTCGATACCAGCACGGATCAGCTCGGCCGGCAGGTCTAGCGCCACGGCCGTGCCCAGCGTGGCGAGCAGCGTGGGCACGCCGATGCGGCCCAGCAGCGCCGCCACACCCGGCTGCTCCAGCGACAGCAACGGCGTACGGCGGCTGCCCTGGAGCAACACCACCTGCTGCCCGTCGAGCGTCACGAAGCGGCGGCCATCGGCGATGTGCGCCTCTGCGAGGGCGTGGCGCGGATCGGTGCTGTAAAGCAACACGTCCCCATCGCACAGCTCGGCCAGCCCAGCGCACACCTCGCAGTCGGCGTTGAGCACGGCGCAGCCCTGGGGCAGCACGACGTCCACCTGCGTGCGCAGCACCTTGCGCATGTCGTCGCGCGTGCGGATGTCGTGGTCCTCCAGCCCCTGCGGTTCGGGCACGTCGGTCACCACGCCCACCAGGCAGCGGTCGTACGGCAGTCCTTCGTCGAGGATGCAGCGCGGGGAGGTTTCGATCACCGCCGCTTCGACGCAGCGGTTCATCAGCAGCCGTTGGCCCGCTTCCCAATCCGAGGGAACGCTCGCATCCACCGGGTGCATCTGCAGATACAGCCGCCCGCCACACGACACGCCGGTGGCCGGCCCCTTGCGCTGCAGCAGCGCCCCCACCAGCAGCGCCAGCGCGGTCGTCTCGCGCGTGCCGGTGATGCCCACCACGGGGATGCGGCCGTCCTCAGCGCCCGGGAACAGGTGTTCGACGATCGCCTCGCCCACCGGCCGCGGCTTGCCGTTGGCCGGTTTGAGGTGCGGCAACAGCCCCGGTCCTGCGTTGACCTCGACGATCGCGCCGCCCTGGGCCGCAAGCGGCTGGCCAATGTCCTCGACCACCAGGTCGATCCCGGCGATGTCGAGCCCCACGACACGCGCGGCGATCCCGGCGATCTCGGCCACGTCCGGGTGGACGAGGTCCGTGACGTCGTCGGTGAGCAGCCCGGTGCGCTGCACCAGCACCTCGCGACCCGCCTCCGGCACGCTCTCGGGCGTCAGGCCCTGGCGGCGCAGCTCCAGCATCACGTCGCGGTTTTCCGGCAGGCGGATCGTGTCCAGCGGAAACTCTTCCTCCTCGCCGCGGCGGGGGTCGCTGTTGATGTCGCGCTCGATGAGTTCCCGTACCGTGTGAATGCCGTCGCCCACGATCACCGCCCGCTCGCCGCGCGACGCCGCCACCACGCGCCCGCCGATGACCAGCACCCGGTGTTCGTGGCCGCGGATGTAGCGCTCGACCATCACCTCGGAGCCCTCGCGCTCGGCCAGCGCGTAGGCGGCTTCCACCTCCTCGCGCGTGCGCACGTCGAGCGACACGCCGCGCGCGTGGTTGGCGTCCACCGGCTTGACGACGACCGGCAGGCCGATATCCTGCGCCGCTTCCCAGGCATCGTCGGGGCTGGTGACGACGCGCCCCTCCGGCACCGGCACACCGCACTCGGCCAGCAGCCGCTTGGTCAGGTCCTTGTCGCGCGAGATCGTCTCCGCGATGGCGCTGGTGCGATCGGTCTCGGCCGTCCAGATCCGGCGCTGCCGCGCCCCATAGCCGAGCTGCACCAGGTTGCCCTCCGTCAGCCGGATGTGGGGAATGCGCCGCGCCGTGGCCGCATCGACGATGGCCGCAGTGCTCGGCCCCAGCGCGTGGCGGTCGATCAGGCCCTTGAGCCGCTTGACGGCTGCCGCCACGTCGTAGGGCTGGTCGTCGATGGCCGCCATCAGCAGGTCGCGCGCGTCCAGCAGCGCCTGTCGGGCGACTTCCTCCTGCCGCGCCCGGATGACGAGCTTGTACACCCCGCGCCGGGACGTGGAGCGCGTCTGCCCAAAACTCGTTGCCATGCCCGCCAGGTTGAGCAGCTCGATGGCGATGTGCTCCATGATGTGGCCGGGCCACGTGCCCTCGCGCAGCCGCAGCAGAAAGCCGCCACGCTCGCCGACCCCGCAGTGGTGCTCGACGAGCCCGGGCAGCCACGCCGTCAGGCGCTCGTACAGGCCGGGGACGGTGTTGGAGGGGCTGTCTTCGAGTTCACCGATGTCGATGAGCGCCTCGATCGCGGCCCGGTAGGTCCAGAGGTTGGGCCCGCGCAGGTGGTGCATGCGCAGGATCCGGATGGTCTTGTGCGACATGGAGGGTCGTGGTGGTCGGGGCGGAATGGCTGCGCGATGCACCGGGCACGATCCAAGGCCGCCATGGCGCCGTAGAATGCGTCGCCCGCGCGTCGGCACGGTTCGCTATTGTGAGGGATTCGTTCACCGCCCGTGACGCCGACCGCCCCGGAAATTGCAACATGTCGTATCCATCCCCCTCCACCGCCCCGACGACGGCCTGGCCCGGATTGCCGGCCGCGTGGCGTCGCGCCGTCGAGCAGACACCGGCCGCGGCGGGCGAGGAGGGCGTGTGGCTGCAGGTCGATCTGGATGCGCAGTTGCATTTCCGCGACGGGCTGCTGTGGATCGCCGGGCGGACGCTGTGCTGGGCGGACGCTCCGGAGGCGGCGCCGCGGTGCTGGCCGATCGAGCGTGGCCTCGCGCTGTGGGTGAGCGACCACAACGGCGTGGCCGCGCTGGAACTCGTGCGCGAGGCGCGCGACGGTCAGCCGGCCGAGCGGCTCGCGGTGTGGCGCTACACGCTCGGCCGGCAGGTCGCGGCCCGACGGCTGATCGAGCGCTTCGAAGCCGTGCGCGACGCGGCGGGCAGCGAACTGCCCAACCAAGAGGCGACGCCACTGCACTGCCCGGCGTGCCACGCGCCGATGGAGCCGGACGATGACGAGTGCGCGGTGTGCGCACAGGTGGTCCACACGCCCCCATCGACGCTGACGCTGCTGCGCCTGTGGCGCTTCGCACGCCCGTACCGCTGGCAACTGCTGGCGGGCTTTTTGCTGACGCTCGCGGCCACCGCGGCGACGCTCGTGCCGCCGTATCTGACGATCCCGCTGATGGACGACGTGCTGATCCCGTACCAGAACGGGCAGCCGATCGACGTCGGCCTGGTGGCGATGCTGCTGGGCGGACTGCTGGGCGCGGCGCTGCTCGCGTGGGGGCTGGGCTGGGCCAAGACCTACATCCTCGCGCTGGTGTCCGAGCGCATCGGGGCCGACCTGCGCACCACGACCTACGAGCACCTGCTGGGCCTGTCGCTGGAGTATTTCGGCAACCGGCGCACCGGCGACCTGATGGCGCGCATCGGCTCCGAAACCGACCGCATCAACATCTTCCTGTCGTTGCACTTGCTGGACTTCGCCACCGACGTGCTGATGATCCTGATGACGGCGGTGATCCTGTTTTCGATCAGCCCGACGCTGGCGCTGGCCACGCTGCTGCCGCTGCCGCTGATCGGCTGGCTCATCCACGTCGTGCGCGACCGGCTGCGCACCGGGTTCGAAAAGATCGACCGCGTCTGGGCCGAAGTCACCAGCGTGCTCGCCGACACCATCCCCGGCATCCGCGTGGTCAAAGCCTTTGCGCAGGAAGGGCGCGAGGCGCAGCGCTTCCGCGAGGCCAACCGCCACAACCTGGAGGTCAACGACCGGCTCAACCGCCTGTGGTCGCTCTTTTCACCGACGGTGTCGCTGCTGACCGAGGTCGGCCTGCTGGTGGTGTGGGGCTTTGGGATCTGGCTCGTCGCGCGTGGCTCGGTCACCGTGGGCGTCCTCACGGCGTTTCTGGCCTACATCGGGCGGTTTTACACGCGGCTGGATTCGATGAGCCGCATCGTCTCGGTCACGCAAAAAGCCGCCGCTGGCGCGAAGCGCATCTTCGACATTCTGGACCACGTCTCCAGCGTCCCGGAACCCGCCGACCCGGTGCCATTGCCCGAAATTCGTGGGCACATCCAGTTGCGCAATGTGAGCTTCCGCTACGGCAACCGCTCGGTCATCCAGGGGCTGAACCTCGAGGTGCGCCCGGGCGAGATGATCGGGCTGGTGGGCCACAGCGGTTCGGGCAAGAGTACGTTGGTCAACCTGATCTGCCGCTTCTACGACGTGGCCGAAGGGGACATCCTGGTCGACGGGGTGGACATCCGCCGCCTGCGCGTGGCCGACTACCGTCGCCACATCGGCCTGGTGCTGCAGGAGCCGTTCCTCTTTTTCGGCACCATCGCCGAGAACATCGCGTACGGCAAGCCAGACGCCACGCGCGAGGAGATCATCGCCGCCGCCCGCGCCGCGCACGCGCACGAGTTCATCCTGCGCCTGCCGCAAGGCTACGACTCGCTGGTGGGCGAGCGCGGGCAGGGGCTCTCCGGCGGCGAGCGCCAGCGCATCAGCATCGCGCGCGCCCTGTTGATCAACCCGCGCATCCTGATCCTGGACGAAGCCACGGCGAGCGTGGACACCGAAACCGAGAAAGAGATCCAGAAAGCGCTGGACAACCTCGTGCGCGGCCGCACGACGATCGCCATCGCGCACCGCCTCTCCACGCTGCGCCGGGCGGACCGGCTGGTCGTGATGGACAAGGGCCGCAAGGTGGAGGAGGGCACCCACGACGAGCTGATAGCGCGGCAGGGCGCGTACTGGCGCCTGTATCAGGCGCAGGCGCGGCAGGCCGAAGCCGAGCGCGAATGGCTGAAGGACTGACGTGATGACGACCGAAGTGGAACCGAACCCGACGTGGACGCTGCGCCGCACCCCGCTGGGTCGGCTCGCGTGGCGCGCGCCTGGCGGCGAGTGGGTCGAAGGCGTCGTACCGGTGCGGGCGTTCCCGATCCAAGCGCCAGACCGCTACGTGTCGCTGGTCGGCCCGGACGGGCACGAGGTGGCGTTCATCCCATCGCTGGACGTGCTAGACACACCGACCCGTGCGTTGATCGAGGAGGCGTTACAGGAACGCGAATTCACCCCGGTGATTCGGCGGCTGCTGGAGGTCAGCGCCTTTGCCACGCCAAGCACGTGGACGGTGGAGACGGACCGTGGCATCACGCGCTTCGTGCTCAAGGGCGAGGAGGACATCCGGCGCCTGGCCCGCGACGTGCTGCTGATCCAGGACAGCCACGGGGTGCAGTACCTGATCCGCCGTCCGCTGGAACTCGACCGGCACAGCCGCCGGCTGCTGGACCGGTTCCTGTGATCGCCCAATATCCCGTTTTGATACAACGGGATATCGTGATTATTTCAAGTTTCCGCTGAGGAACTGCTGCAACCGTTCGCTGCGCGGGCTCGTCAGCACCTGCTTCGGGTCGCCCTGTTCCTCGATGCGCCCTTGGTGCAGGAAGATCACGTGGTTGGACACCTCGCGTGCGAAACCCATTTCGTGCGTGACGACCACCATCGTGCGATGTTCTTCCGCCAGGCCCTGCATCACCCGCAGCACTTCGGTGACGAGCTCGGGGTCGAGCGCACTGGTGGGCTCGTCGAACAGCATCACTTCCGGCTCGACGGCGAGTGCCCGCGCGATCGCGACGCGCTGCTGCTGCCCGCCGCTCATGTGGGCGGGGTAGCGGTCCTCGACCCCCTTGAGCCCCACGCGGTCGAGGTATTTGCGCGCCGTGGCCACGGCCTCGTCGCGCGGGATCTTCAGCACGTGGATGGGCACCTCGATGATGTTCTGCAGCACCGTCATGTGGGCCCACAGGTTGAAATTCTGGAACACCATCGCCAGCCGCGTGCGCAGGCGCTGCAGCTGCGCGGGGTCCGCGGCGTGCAGCTCGCCATCGGCGCCGGGTTTGAGGCGCAGTTCCTCCCCCGCGACGACGATGCGGCCGGCGTGGGGCTTTTCCAGCAGGTTGATGCAGCGCAGGAACGTGCTCTTGCCGGAGCCGGAGCTGCCGATGATGCTGATGACGTCGCCGGCGCGCGCGGTCAGCGAAACGCCCTTGAGCACCTCGTGCGTGCCGTAGCGCTTGTGAATGTCATCGACCTGGAGTTTGATGGGAGCGTCGCTCATCGCAGCGTATCAGTCAGTCGGGAGGGGGTTCATTCGGACAGCAGCATGCCGGTGCGAAACGCCGTGCGGCCGGCGACTTTCGCGACCGTAAGGCCTGCCGGCGCGTAGCGCTCACGCGCCCGTGCGTAGAGGCGCCCGCCGTGTGCGGTGCGCAGCGTCACGCTGCTCCCGTCGATCGGGTCAAGGATTTCGGCCACCGCGTCGCCGGGCCGCAGCGCCGCGCCGACGGGGGCGAGAAACACCAGCACGCCGGGGCAGGGGGCCTTCAGGGTTTCGGACCCGGCCAGCGGCGTCGGCTCGCAGCGGGGCGCGGGCATCGGCCCCGGATCCCCCGCCACCGCGCCAAGGTGCTGCAGGTAACGCCAGATCGCATCCGCGTCGCGCGCGGCCAGGGTGTGATCGACATCGGCCTCGCCGCGCAGCTCGACGGTCGCGCTCGCGCAAGCCTGCGGCAGGGGTGCCGCGATGCCCGCCGCGTCCAGCTGGGCGCGCAGCTGCGACCACAACCCCGAGAGCTGCTCGTCGAACGGCTGACCACCGGCCCCGTAGTCCGCCACCAGCACCGTCTCGGCCTGCAGCCAGCGCGCCAGCGGCTCGAGCGTCGGCCAGCACGCCGTCTCGCTGTAGAGGTGCACGACCGCCTCGCTGTCACAGTGCAGGTCGAGCACCACGTCGGCGTCCGCGGCGAGCCCAAAGAGCGTCAGACGCAGGCCCTCGAGCTCGGTCACCGGGGCCTGCTCGGCCAACCACTGCACGACCGCCGCGCGTACCCGCTGCACGTTGGCGGCGGCGTCCGCGTCCAGCGAACGACCGACCCGCTCGAACGCCACGCGGGCAAGATCGGGGTAGCCGCGGTTGAAGTTTTCCGAGGTGTTGAGCTCGAAGCGCCCCATTGGCCGATGGTCGATGCGCTGCGCGAGCCCGATCGGGTTGGCCACCGGAACGAGGACGATCTCCCCACGCAGCGCGCCGTCGGCTTCGGCCGCCAGCAGCCGCTGGCGCAGATGGTGCGCCACCAGCATGCCCGGCAGCTCATCCGCGTGCAGGCTGGCCTGGACGTAGACCTTGGGGCGTGCCCCCGGCGTGCCGAAGTGCAGGCTGGTGACCGAACGGGCACTGCCGAGGCTGGTGCGGGGCAGGGGGTGGTGACGGACGTCCATTCAGGATCGGCGCGGTGCCAGGTGGGCCAGGTAGCGGCGCTCAGCCAGCTTGAACAGCCCCACCAGCAGGAACGTGATGCACAGATAAATCGCCCCGGCGAACAGATACGCCTCGAAGGGCAGGTAGAAGTCCGAGTACACGCGGCTGGCCGCCGCGGTCAGGTCGGTCATCGCCGGCACCGTGCTTGCGAGGCTCGTGCTGTGCAGCATCATGACCACCTCATTGCTGTAGGCGGGCAGCGTGCGGCGCAGTGCGCTGGGCATCACGATGCGCCACAGCACCTGACGCGGCGACATGCCCATCGCGCGGGCGGCCTCGATCTCCCCGTACGGGGTTTCGCGGATCGCGCCGGCCAGCATCTCGGCGGTGTAGCCCGCGGTGTTGAGCGTGAACGCGAGCCACGCGCAGAAAAAGGCCTCCTTGAACCACGTCCACGGCCAGATCTCGTCCCAGCGGGCCTGAATCCACTCCAGCTGCGCGACCCCGTAGTAGATCAGGTACACCTGTATCAGCAGCGGCGTGCCGCGGATGACGTAGGTGTAGCTGCCCACGAGCCAGCGCAGCCACGCGTGGCGGCTGTTGAGCGCGAGGGCGAGAAACAGTGCCAACACGCCCCCCGCCACGACGGAGCTCACCAGCAGCTTCAGCGTCGTGACCAGCCCCTGCGCATACAGCTGCAGTTGGGCGGGCTCGAAAATCACCGACCAGTTCACGGCATCGGCCCCGTCACGTCAACCCTGCCACGAGGTGGCACGGCGCACCCCCAGGCTGAAGCGGTCGTTGAGCCGGCGCAGCGCCCACAGCGACGCCGAGGTGTAGATCAAGAACAGCGCGCCGACGAACAGGAAAAAGAAAAACGGCTCGCGTGTGGCGGCAGACGCCTGCTTGGCCAGAAACGTCATGTCCTTCAAACCGATGAGGCTGACCAGCGCGGTGCTCTTGATCAACACCAGCCAGTTGTTGGTGAAGCCGGGCAGGGCGTAGCGCACCATCTGCGGCAACGTGATGCGCACGAACGTCTGTAGCCGCCCCATGCCGAACGCCCACGCCGCTTCCATCTGGCCGCGAGGAATGGCGAGGATCGCCCCGCGGAACGTCTCGGTCATGTACGCGCCGTAGATGAACCCGATCGTCAGCACCCCCGCGACGAAGGGGTTGATGTCGACTGGCTCGGTATGGCCGAGCGCCTCGAGCAGCGCGTTGAGGCCGATGGTGCCCCCGTAGAACACGAGCAGCATCAGCACCAGCTCCGGCACACCGCGCACGACGGTGGTGTAGAGCGTGGCGAGGGCGACGAGCGCGCGCCGGCCCGACAGCTTGGCCGTGGCACCGAGCAACCCCAGCGCGATGGAGACGACCAGCGACAGCAGCGACACCGCCACCGTCAGCAGCGCACCTTGCAGAATGGCGGGAATGTAGTCCAGCATGGGCCAACGAAAAACGCGCCGCCCGGCCCAGCAACCGGGCGACGCGCCGGGCTCACCGCGTCACGGGTCAGTTGCCGTACGGGTCGAAGTCGAAGTACTTCTTCGCGATCTTGTCGTAGGTGCCGTCGGCGCGGATCGCCTTGATCGCGGCGTTGATGTCGGCCTTGAGCTTGTCCTGGCCCTTGCGCATGCCGACGCCGACGCCGTAACCGAAATACTTCACGTCGTACAGGTCGGGGCCGACGAAGCCGTAGCCCTTGCCTTCGGGCTTGCGCAGAAAGCCGCCGTACACCTCCACCTTGTCGGCGACCGTGCCGTCCAGGCGGCCGGCCTTGATGTCGAGGTACACCTGATCCTGCGCTTCGTAGGGGATGACCTGCACGCCGGCGGGCTTGAGCTCGCCCATCGCGTACTTCTCCTGCGTGCTGCCCTTGAGGACGCCGATCTTCTTGCCCTTCAGCGACGCGGGGCCGGTGTAGGGCGTGCCTTCCTTGACGACGATGCCGCTGGGCGTCTTGTAGTACTTGTCGCTGAAGTCGATAACCTTCTTGCGGTCGTCCGTGATCGACATCGAGCTGATGATGACGTCGTACTTGCGCGCCTGCAGGCCCGGGATCATGCTGTCCCAGACCTGCTCGACGAAGACGCACTTGCGGTTGAGCTTGGCGCAGATCGCTTCGGCGATGTCGACGTCGAAACCGGTGGGCTTACCGTCAGGGGTTTTGTAGGTGAACGGCTCGTAGGTGGCATCGATCGCGACCTTGAGCTCGTTGCTTTGGGCCTGAACCGCACCGGTGGCCAGCAGCGTGGCCAGCCCGAGGGTCTGCAGAATGTGACGACGCTTCATGAGGGGGTCACCCGAAGTTGAACATATTCACATTGTAGACACGCCCGGAGGCACGGGCGGGTATGGTTTTCCCTCTGTTGGAACAGCGCCCGAAACATTATCGCGGCCACGACTTAACATAATACAAATTGTAGAACTTTCACGTGATCACCGTCGATGGCCTCCAAGGGCTACCGGCGCGGACATGCCACGCTTTATGCTTGGTCCAGCGCCCGCTCACGCGCCCGCAACGTGGCGCGCAGCATCCCCCACAGGCTCCAGCCCAGCAGCGCCGCACAGGCGATGATGAACCCGAGGCTGATCGGGCGCTCGACGAACACCATCGGGTCACCGCGCGACAGCAGCAGCGCGCGGCGCAGGTTTTCCTCCATCAGCGGCCCGAGCACGAACCCGAGCATCAGCGGCGCAGCCTCGAATCGCAGCACCGCCAGCACGTAACCGACCAGCCCGATGATCGCGACCATGTAGATGTCGAAGGTATTGTTGTTGACGCTGTACGTCCCCAGCGCGATGAACACCAGGATCGCCGGGTATAGCACGCTGTACGGGATGCGCAGGATGGCCACCCACATGCCCACCAGCGGCAGGTTCAGGATCATCAGCATCACGTTACCGATGCCAAAGCTCACGATCAGGCCCCAGAACAGGTCCGGCTGGTTGGTCATCAGCAGCGGGCCGGGCTGGATGCCGTGGATGATGAGGGCCCCCAGCATCAACGCCATCACGGCGTCACCGGGAATGCCCAGCGACAGCGTCGGCACGAAGGCCGTCTGCGCCGCTGCGTTGTTCGCTGCCTCCGGCGCCGTCACCCCCTCGATAGCCCCCTTGCCAAAGCGCGACGGGTCGCGCGCGATCTTTTTCTCGGTGGCGTAGGCCATGAACGACGCGATCGACGCGCCGGTGCCCGGCAGCGCGCCAAAGAAGCTGCCGATGCCCGTGCCACGCAGCATCGGCATCACGGACGCCTTCCAGTCCGCCCGCGTGGGCAGCATCGAGCGCCACGTGATGCGGTCGTTGATCTGGCCCTCGCGCGGCTGGTTGATCGAGCCGACGACCTCCGCGATGCCGAACAGCCCCATCGCCAGCGCGACGATGTTGATGCCGTCCATCAGCTCCGGGATGCCGAACTCGTAGCGCGCCTGCCCCGAGTTGACATCGGTGCCGACGGTGCCGAGCAGCAGCCCCAACACCACCATCGCCAGGCCCTTGAGCGGTGAGCCGGACGCCAGCGTCGACGCCGCCACCAGCCCCAGCAACATCATCGCGAAATACTCCGCCGGGCCGAACTTGAGCCCCAGCTCTGCGATCGCCGGGGCGAACCCTGCCAGGATGGCGATGCCCAGCATCGAGCCGACGAAGGAGGCGATCGTCGTCATGAACAGCGCCACCCCCGCCCTGCCCTGTTTGGACATCGGGTAGCCGTCCAGGCACGCCACCGCCGACGAAGGCGTGCCCGGCAGGTTCAGCAGGATCGACGCCGTCGAGCCGCCGTATTGCGCGCCGTAGTACACGCCGGCGAGCATGATGATGGCAGCCGTCGGGGGGATGTGGTAAGTCACCGGCAACAGCAGCGAAATCGTCGCCATCGCGCCGATACCGGGCAGCACGCCGATGAGCGTGCCGATGAAAACGCCGACGAAGCAATACAGCAGCATCATCGGCTGCATGGCCTGTTGCAGGCCGAGCCAGAGGCCTTGGGCGATGTCCATGGGGGAACCCTCGTGGTGTCGTCGATGGGTGGGGGATCAGGGGCTCCAGGGCCACACCGGCAACACCATGCCCAGCGCGACGATGAAAACCAGCCAACACAGCCCGGCGATCACGGCGGCCGCGACCAGCCGGCCGCGCCACGTGATCGTCCGGTCGGCAAGCGACGCCACCAGGACGCTGGCCGCGCACGCCACGATCAGCCCCGCCGTCTTGAGCAGCAGCGCGAACAGCACGATCGAGCCGACGACGCTCCCCAGCGGCCCCCATGCGAGGCGTAGCCGCTCGCCGGGACGCACCAGCGCCGGCAGCGCGATCAGCACCCCCAGGATGCCGAGCAAGATGCCCAACCCGAACGGGAAGAACCCCGGCCCCATGCTGCGCGGGGAGCCCAACTCGTAGTGCTCGTACGCGTACCACGCGGCCGCGAAACCGACGGCCGCCATCAGCAGCCCGCCCAACAGATCCCGATGGTCCTGGCGCGTGACCGGTGTCGACATCGTCCGTTCTCCTCGGTGAAATGGTCGTTACCACTGACCGCGCGGCTGTCGCGCGCGTATGGCCGCCGCGATCAGCTCCACGATCGTCTCACGGCCGACCTGCCGCGCAAAATCGATGGCATCCAGCCCGAGCTGGTTGCGCAGTGTCGGGTCGGCCCCCTCCTCCAGCAGCAGCCGCACCACCTCCGCGCGTCCATAGCGGGCGGCCATCATCAACGGCGTGGAGCGGTTGGGCGATTCGGCGTCGATGTAAGCGTGGTGTTCCAGCAACAGCCGCGTGATCGCCAGGGCCTGGTCCGACTTGCCCGTGGCGGCGTAATGCAGCGGGGTCCAGCCGGGTCGGTTCACCTGCGCGCCGCGCCGGATGAGCGCCTGCACGATGTCGAGGTGTCCACGCAGCGCCGCGATCATCAGCGCGTTTTCGCCCGCGGGGTTGGTCGCCTCGATGTCGAGGTCGCGCTGCTCCACCAGGTGGCGCGCGACGTGAAGCGCGTCGCGCTGCAGCGCGAGCACGAGCGGGGGGTTGAGCTCCGGATCCGGCGTGTTGATGTCGAGCCCGCGCAACTGCAACGCGATGACGGTGCTGACGTCGTCGCGGACCAGGGCGGTGATGAAACGGTCGTAGCTCGCCTGTGCCCAGGCGGCGGCGGGCAGCGCCAGCATGACGACCGCGCACATCCCTCCGGCGAACCACGCCCGCAATGCGCGAGGCCACGCACGATGCCGAAACGAGAGACGTACGGCGGTCACGGCGCGCACACGCGGGTGAAGAGCCGCTCGAAGTTGGCGCTCGTGGCCTCGGCCACGGCCTCGACCGTGACGCCCTGGATGTCGGCCAGCACCGCGGCGACGAACGGTACGAGCGCGGGGGTGTTGGTCTTGCCCCGGTGCGGCACCGGTGCCAGGTAGGGGCTGTCGGTCTCGATCAGGCAGCGGTCGAGCGGAACGTAGCGCGCCACCTCCCGCAGCGCGGCCGCGTTCTTGAACGTGAGGATGCCGGAAAACGAGATGTAGAACCCCAGGTCGAGCGCGGCGCGCGCCACCTCGCGCGTTTCGGTAAAGCAATGGAACACCCCGCGCGCCACGGGCAGTCCATCAGCGCCCGCTCCGGCAAAGCCGCCCTCTTCGCGCAGGATGGCGAGCGTGTCGTCGCTGGCACTGCGGGTGTGGATGACGAGCGGCAGGTCGAGCTGCCGCGCGGCGCGGATGTGCACGCGAAAACGCTCCCGTTGCCACCCCATGTCCGCCACCGTGCGGTCGCCCAGCCGGTAATAGTCCAGCCCCGTCTCGCCGATCCCCACGACCCGCGGACGGCGGGCCAAGGCGATCAGCCCTTCGACCGTCGGCTCCGCCACCCCCTCGTTGTCCGGGTGAACGCCGACGGTCGCCCACAGCGCCGGCCCCTCGGCCGGTGCCGCCATCGCCAGCCGGTGCACGTCGTCGAAGCGCTCCAGCGTCGTGCCGATGCACAGCGCGCGGGTGACGTTCGCGTGCCGCATCGCCGCCAGCACCTCGTCGTACTGGGCCTGCAGTTCGGGAAAATCCAGGTGACAGTGGGAATCCGTGTACATCGCTTGGGATCGCCGCGGCACATGCGGCCGCGGAAGGCTCAGAGGGTCTGGGTGGGGCGGTCGGAAGCGAGGTGGGCTCCCAGGATTTCCTCGATCCGGGCCCGCAGCGCGCGGGACTTCTCATCGTCCGGAAAGCGCACGCCGATACCTTGCGTGCGCGCGCCGGTGGCCCCGGCGGGGGTGATCCAGGCCACTTTGCCCGCGACGGGGTAGCGCTGCGGGTCCTCCGGTAACGTCAGCAGCACGTACACATCCTGTCCCAGGGTGTACTGGCGTGACGAGGGCACGAAAATGCCCCCCTCCTTGAACAGGGGAATGTAGGCGGCGTAGAGCGCCCCTTTTTCCTTGATCGAGAGCTGGATGACCGTCGGACGCGGCGACGTGCCGGCACCCGCTTCTGTTGCTGAAACCGTCGTCATGGGCACGAGTGTAGCGCCGCACCGGCAGCGGCGCCCGGCGCAAACACCGCTGCGGTGCGCTGGGCCCAGGCCTCGGTCCACAGGCCTGGCTGCCAGGGATGCTCCACCGTGCGCCACGCCTGTTGCAACACCCGCCAGAAGGCCGACAACCGCGCTACAGCAGGCACAGGTGGCAGCGCCGCCGCGTCGAAATAGCGCGGCTTTCCCCCGGCGGCGACCGCCATCGCGTCGTGGCACAGCTGCATCAGCACCTGCACTTGCCGCGCGAGGGGCCAGTCACCGATCACGGCGGCATCGCCTTGCGCGAGCTGGCGCGGCAACGCGCGCCAGACGCGCTCCGTGACCCCGAGCCGCGCCCACGCCAGCGCCTCGTCCGGCCGCCCGCCGGCCATGCGCCAGCACGCGGCCCAGTCCGCATCGGTGAGGCCCGGGCACTCCTGGGCCCCCTCCGCCGCGAGCCACGCCCGGCCTTCGGCTTCCGTGGGCCACGCCATCGTGTGCGTCTGGCAGCGGCTGCGAATGGTGGGCAGCAGCGCATGCGCCGCTTCTGTTGCGAGCACGAAGCGCACCCGTCCGGGTGGCTCCTCCAGCGTCTTGAGCAGGGTGTTGGCCGACTCGACGTTGAGGCGCTCCCCCGGGTGGATCAGCAACACTTGGCCCTGCGGTCGGGTGTGCGACAGCTGCGCGAATGCCACGGCCGCGCGGGCAGCGTCGACGCGGATCTGGCGGCTGGGTTTGATTTCCTTGCGCTCGATGCGCTCCTGCGTGACCGGGTCCAAGGGCCAGCCGAGGTCGATCGCCTGCTGTTCGGGCATCAGCACGAAAAGATCGGGGTGCGCGCGCACATCGATCGCGTGGCACGAGTCGCAGGCACCGCACGCGCCGTCGCCGGAGGGGTGCTCGCACAGCCACGCGCGCGTCAGCGCCAGCGCCAATTCGTATTGCCCGAGGCCGGGTGCCCCCGCCAGCAGCACGGCGTGCCCCCGCAGGGACAACAACGCGCGCAATTGACGTTGCAACCACGGTGGCAGCGCCATCACCACATCCCTCGCTGGCGGCACACCGCCTCCACCTGCGCCCACACGCCCGCGACGTCCTGGACCGCGTCGATGCGCACCACGCGCTCGGGCGACCCCGCCGCCCGCCGCGCGTAGCCGGCTGCGACGCGCTCGAAAAACGCGAGCGGCTCGGCCTCGAACTTGTCCGGCTGGCGCGCGCCGGCCAAGCGGGCGGCCGCCGTTGCCGGCGGCACGTCGAACCACAGCGTCAGGTCCGGTTGCCGCAGGCCCGTGCCGGTCGTTTGCACCCACCGCTCCAGCGTCTCCAGCACCACCAGATCGAAGCCCCGCCCGTAGCCCTGGTACGCGAACGTCGCGTCGGTAAAGCGGTCGCACAGCACGACCTCGCCAGCCGCGAGCGCCGGCTCGATCACGCGCACCAAATGATCGCGCCGCGCGGCAAACATCAGCAGCGCCTCCGTCAGCGCGTCCATCGGCTCCTGCAGCAGCAGCTCACGCAGCCGTTCCGCCAACGCCGTGCCGCCGGGCTCGCGCGTCACCCGTACGGTGCGCCCGGCCTCCCGCAGGCGCTGTGCCAGCGTCGCGATGTGGGTGGACTTTCCGGCCCCGTCGATGCCTTCGAACGTGATGAACAGGGGCGCGTGCTTGGTTTTCATGGCAGGCGATCGTACACCTGCCCCAGCGTCGGACAGGGGCCGTTGGCCGCGGTGACCGCCTGCGCGTACAGAACCCCCGGCGCACGACCGTCGGTGTGGGCATGCCAGCGCATCGTATTCGGGGCCGACACGCGGTAAACGGTCGGGCTCTCAGGGTCGGCGAAGGACGTGATCGGCTGTGTCCCGACCCACCAGAACGCGCAGACCGGACGGTCGGCATCGATGGCCAAGCGGCTGCTGCCGGGATAAACGACCATGTCAGCCGCACGCTGTATCGCCAGCGCACCCGCCAAGTGGATCGGGTCGGCAATCACCACGGCGCCCCCGGCACCGATCGCATCGAGCCGACGCGCCACGGCCGCCGGTGACAGCTGGCTCCAGGAGGCGCGGCCCTGCTGCGCCAGCAGCGTCGGACGCCACACCAGCAACACCAGTGACGCGACGACCACGGCAGCCGACACGCGCCGCAGCACGGTCGCGGCCGCAGGCCGGGCGCGCAGTAACGCGACGCCGCCGAGCACCACCGCCGGCACCGCCATCGGCATCACCCAGCGCAGTTTGATATCGCTGAGCCCCGCCGACAACGACAGCACAGCGACAGCCACGACAACCGCGGCCATGTAACCCAGCAGCAGCGCCAGCCAGAACGACGACGTGGCGGTCGCGGCACCGCCTCCGACACCGCCCCCCTTGGCGGTGAGCACCACACCCCGCTGGCGGCGGCCGGACACCACCACGGCCACCACCGCGACGAGCACTGCAGTGCCCACGGTGGCCAGCCACGCCTCCGCGAACGCCAGCAGCACCCCCCCTCCTCCTCCGGTGGGGGCCTGCATCTTGGCCCGGATGGGGTCGATGACCTGCGAGCGCTGTCCCCAGACCCAGGCGACGTGCAGACCGAACGGCAGCAGGCCAAGCAACGCCCAGGGCAGCCCGCGGCTGTGGCGGACCACCCGCTCGCGCCAGCGCGTCCACGAGCGCCCGTCGAGCCACCACGCCGTCATCGCGGTCACTGACCATCCCGCCAACACCAGTACCGCGTTGTATTTGGCCAGCAGGGCAGCGGCCGCCACCAGGCCGATCAGCCCCCAGCGGCGACGGGACACGGCGCGATCGGGCGCGACGATCAGGGGCATCGAGAGCGCGACCAAGACCGCGATGCAAGCCGTCGCCAACAGGCTGTGGGTCAGCGTGCGCGGCGCGTCCCACAGCAGCGGCGCGAGCGTCAACGCCCACCACCCCAACGGGGCCCCCATCCCGCCGTCACCGCACGCCTGGCGAGCGGCGTGGGCCACCCCCACCGCGATCATCACGAACAGCGCCGCTTTGAGTAGCGCAAGGACAAGGAGCGCCGGGCCGCCCGTCAGGGTGTGCAGCGCCCACAACGACCATTCGAACAGCGGCGGCTGCGGTCCGTAGCTCGGCCGCAGCCGCTGCAGGTGCAGCATCTGCTCGGCCTCGTCGAACTCGAGCCCCGGCACCCACAGCCAGCGCGCCACCGCCCAGCCGACGTAGACCGCGGCGAGCCCCACCCACCACCAGGTCCTGGCGTTTTTCACGACCCGCCTCATCGCCCCAACTGATACCGCCGCACCGCCCGGTTGTGCTCTTCGAGCGTGTGGCTGAAAACGCTGGAGCCGTCGCCGCGGGCGACGAAATAGAGCGCGCGGCTGTCGGCGGGCTGCGCCGCGGCCTGCAGCGAGGCCCAGCCGGGCAGCGCAATCGGCGTCGGCGGCAGGCCCGCGCGGGTGTAGGTGTTGTACGGGGTATCGGTCGTGAGGTCGCGGCGCCGTAGGTCACCGTCGAAACGCTCCCCCAGACCGTAAATCACCGACGGGTCGGTCTGCAGCCGCATCCCCAGACGCAGGCGGTTGACGAACACCGCGGCCACCAGCGGCCGGTCGGCATCGAGGCCCGTCTCTTTTTCGATGAGGCTGGCCAGGATCAGCAGTTCGTCAGGGTTACGAAGCGGCAAACCAGCGCGCCGCTGCGCCCACGCGTCGGCCAGCCGTTGGTCCATCGCCTGCGCGGCCTGCCGCAGCACGCGCGAAGCCGGCGTGCGCTTGGGATACAGGTACGTGTCGGGGAAAAAACGCCCCTCCGCGTGTTCCGCGGACAACCCCAGATGGCGCGCCAGGGCGATCGGGTCGTCGCCCGGCGGCAGGTCATCGATCAGGGCTTCCGCCGCCCGCACCGCCTGCAGCACCTGCCGCACGGTCCAGCCCTCGATCAAGGTCAGCCGCCGCAGCGCCTGCTCCCCCCTCACGAGCTTGTCGAGCAACGCGCGCGGCGTCGTGCCGGCCGGGATTTCGTAGCTGCCAGCCTTGAGCGCGCGCGCCTGCCCCGAGAGGCGAAACCACGCAAACAGCCACATAGCCGAGGTGTCGACACCGGCTTCGACCAGCGCGTGCGCCACCTGCTGCGCCGACATCCCGGGCTCGATGACCACGTCGATCACCGCGGTCCCCGGTGGGCGCAGCGGCAGCGGACGGTGCAGCCACGCCGCGACCGCGGCGGCACACGCCAGCAGCGCCACCGCGGCCAGCGTGGACCATCGCCAACGGGGAAATTGCATCGGAGCTAAAACGGGTAAGCGGCGCAGCCTGCCGATGCACCGGCGGGCTGCAGGACAATACGGGCGACGATCATAGCCGCAAGCTTTTCCAACCCCATGACGACCGTGACGCCAACGACCGACACCCCCGCCCCGGCCACGTCCCTGCAGGGCGTGGTGCGCCTGGATGACTGGGGCGTCATCGCCGCTCAGGGCGAAGACGCCGCCAGTTTTTTGCACGGACAGCTGACGCAGGATCTGCTGCTGCAGCGCGCCGACGAGGCGCGGCTGGTGGCATATTGCAACCCCAAGGGGCGCATGCTCTTTACCGCCATTGCCGTCCAGCGCGACGGACAGATCCTGTTGTGCGCGCCGCGCGAGCGCATCGCGCCCACCGTCAAGCGCCTGGCGATGTTCGTGCTGCGCGCGAAAGTGCGGCTCGCGGACGCGAGTGAGCAGTGGGCACTGTGGGGTGCCGCCGGTGACGCGGTGCCAGCGGCCCTGCCGTCCCCATGGTGGGCAGTTTGGCGCGACGGCGAGCGCTTGTGGGTCCGGCTGCCCGCGGGGGCTGGGGTCTCGCGCGCGTTGCTGGTGCAACCGGCCGACCTGGCCGCACCGGCGGGCGGCGCGCTCGATCCCGCCCACTGGCGCTGGCTCGACGTGATGAGTGGTGTCGCGCACGTCACCGACCCCGTGGTCGAGGCCTTCGTGCCCCAGATGCTCAACTACGAATCGGTCGGCGGCGTCAACTTCAAAAAAGGCTGCTACCCGGGGCAGGAGGTGGTGGCGCGCAGCCAGTTCCGCGGCACGCTCAAGCGCCGCGCCTACCTCGCGCACGCGGACGGCCCGCTGGCGGCGGGACAGGAAATCTTCCACCCCGCCGACCCCGAGCAACCCGCCGGCGTCGTGGCGCAAGCGGCGCCCAACCCCGCGGGTGGCTGGAATGCCATCGTGTCGCTGCAAATCAGCGCGGCGGACGGGCAAGCGCTCACCGCCGGCGGCCCGCAGGGTGCGGCACTGCGCCTGCTGCCGCTGCCCTACGAACTGTTGCAGGACGTCTGACACCGTGTGCCTGATCGCGTGGGCGGTGGCCCCCGCCACCGCCACACCGCTGTGGGTGGCGGCCAACCGGGACGAGCAGTGGGACCGCCCCACCCTGCCGTTTCAGGCATGGCCCCTGCCCGACGGCACGACCGTATGGAGCGGACGCGACGTGTTGGCGGGCGGCACCTGGCTCGCTTTCGGGGCGCGGGGCCGGGTCGCGATGCTGACCAACGTGCGCGCGTGGCCGCCCGAGCCGCCGCGGGCGCGCAGCCGTGGCGCCCTGGTGACGGCCTGGCTCGCCGAGGACGCGCCGGCCACCTGGACGGCATTTGCCCGGCAGCACGCCGCGGCAGAGTACAACGGCTGCAACCTCGTGTTGGGCGACGTCCTTCACGGGCAGTGGGCGTGGATCACGAATCGTGATCCGGCTCACCACCAGGGCGCAGACGCCGCCAGCGACACCCCCCTAGAGCACGTGGGCGGTTGGTGGGGACGCGCCCTACCACCGGGCCGGTACGCGCTGTCCAACGCCGCGCTGGACACGCCGTGGCCCAAGGTGCGGCGCCTGAAAACGGCGCTGTCCACCGCGCTGGCCGCGGCCGATCACCCGTCGGCCGACGACGCTCTGCTGCGCGCGTTGCAGACCCACCTACCCCACCCCGACGCGCGGCAGCACGTCGAGGCCAGCCCCTTCGTGCACCTGCCCTCGCGCCGCTACGGTACGCGCAGCAGCCTGATCGCCCGCTGGGATCGCCACGGCACACTGACCGTGGCCGAGTGGACCTACGACAGCCCCAGCGGTCCCGCGGCCATCGAAAGCGCCGTTCAGAGGCGCATTTCCATCGACTGGTGGGGGATGCCGACCTCGTCGTAGGGGTCGCCGACGCACTGCCAGCCCTGCCGCGCGTAAAAGCCGATCGCCGTGCGCTGGGCGCTAAGCCGCAGCGTTTGATCGCCGCGCGCGCGGGCGGCGTCGACCAGCGCCTGCAGCACGCGCGCGCCGACGCCGCTGCCGCGCAGGGCGCGATGCACCGCCATGCGGCCGATCTTGCCCACCCCGGGCTCGGCCGTCAGCAGCCGCCCCGTGCCCACCGCCTGACCGAGGTGGTTGTACGCCACCGCGTGCACCGCGCTGGCATCGGCCGCATCCCATTCTTCCGATTCCGGGATGCCCTGCTCCTCGACGAACACCGCGCGCCGCAACGGCGCCGCATCGCGCTCCAGTGCGTGCCAGGGGCCCGTCACCACGCGCAGCACGTCCTGTCCGGCCTCGTAGCGCTCGATGAGCTCGCGCAGCGCCGTTGGCACCGGGCGGGAGGTCTGCGTCGCCGGGTCCGCGAAGACATAGACGATCTCCGCGCCGACGAGCGCGCGCTCGCCTAGAAACAACACCCCCGTCATCGTCATCGACGAGTTGCCGATGCGCTCGCAGCGCAGGGCGACGTCCACCAGGTCGTCCATCCGCGCGCTGGCGGCGAACTCGAGGCTCGCCTTCTTGACGTACAACTCGCCGCCCAACTGACGCATCGCGTCCGCATACGGCAGCCCCAGCGAGCGCCAGTATTCGGTGATGCCGACGTCGAAGTACATCAGGTAGTGGGCATTGAAGACGATACCCTGCATGTCCACCTCGGCCCAGCGCACGCGCAGGCGGTGAAAACAGCGGAACTCGTGGCGTTTCATGGCGGGTTTTGGGACAATCGCGGGTTTTCGGAAGACCCCGCGATTATGTTGCCCCACCAGCTCGAACTCCTGTCCCCTGCGCGCGACGCCGATATCGGCATCGAGGCGGTCAACCACGGGGCGGACGCGGTGTACATCGGCGGGCCCGGCTTCGGCGCGCGCGCCAACGCCGCCAACCCCGTCAGCGAGATCGAGCGCCTCGTGCGCCACGCGCACCGCTACCACGCGCGGGTGTTCGTCACGCTCAACACCATCCTGCGCGACGACGAGCTGGAGCCGGCGCGCCGGCTGGTCCACCAGCTGTATGACATCGGCGTCGACGCGCTCATCGTGCAGGACATGGGGTTGCTGGAGCTGGACCTGCCCCCAATCCAGTTGCACGCCAGCACGCAGTGCGACATCCGCACGCCGGAAAAGGCGCGCTTTCTGCAGGACGTGGGGTTTTCGCAGATCGTGCTGGCGCGCGAACTGACGCTGCCGCAGATCGCGGCGGTCGACGCCGCGCTGGGTCCGCGCGACGCGCCGGGCCGCGCGGTGCTGGAGTTTTTCATCCACGGCGCGCTGTGCGTGGCCTACAGCGGCCAGTGCTACATCAGCCACGCGCACACCGGCCGCAGCGCCAACCGGGGCGACTGCTCGCAGGCCTGCCGCCTGCCCTACGAAGTGCGCGACATGCAGGGCCGCATCCTCGCCCACGACAAGCACGTGCTGTCGATGAAGGACAACAACCAGAGCGCCAACCTGCGCGCGCTCATCGATGCCGGGGTGCGCAGCTTCAAGATCGAGGGGCGCTACAAGGACATGGGCTACGTGAAGAACATCACCGCCCACTACCGCCGGCTGCTCGACGCGATTTTGGAGGAGCGGCCGGATCTCGCGCCCTCCTCCAGCGGCCGCTGCACCTACACCTTCACGCCGGACCCGCAGCAGAACTTCAACCGCGACTTCACCGACTACTTCGTCAACGGCCGCCAGATCGACATCGGGGCCTTCGACAGCCCCAAAAACCCGGGGCAGCCGATCGGCTGGGTCGTGCGCACCGCCGCCGACCACCTGGAACTGGAGACGAACGACCCCACGATCGAACTCGCCAACGGCGATGGCCTGTGTTATTTGGATCTGCAAAACAATCTGGTCGGGCTGCAGACCAACCGGGTCGAGCGGCTGGGGCCCGGCGTGGACGGCGGCACGCGCTGGCGCATCCACCCCAAAGACCCGATGGGCTCCTTCAAGGACCTGCGCCGCGGCACGACCGTCAATCGCAACCGCAGCATGGCGTGGGTGCGGTTGCTGGAACGCCCGTCGGCCGAGCGGCGCATCGCGCTGTGGGTGCAACTCCGCGCCGAAGGCGACGCGCTGCGGCTGACGCTGACCGACGCCGACGGGCACAGCGGCAGCGCGACGCTGCCGGGTCCGTTCGAACCCGCACGCGACCCGCTGGCCAACGAGGCGACGTTGCGCGAGGGCCTGACGCGCCTAGGGGACACGGTGTTCGAGGCCGTGTCGGTGGACGTGGCGCTGCCCGCGCCGTGGTTCGTCCCCGCGTCACGCGTCAACGCGCTGCGGCGCGAGGCGGTGGCGGCGCTGATGGCCGCGCGCGAGGCGGCCCGCCCTCGACCAGTGCGCGCGAGCGCGGTGGAGCCGCCCGTACCCTACCCCGACGACGTGCTGACGTATCTCGGCAACGTCTACAACCACAAGGCGCGCGATTTTTACGCGCGCCACGGCGTGCGTGTCATCGAGGCGGCGTACGAAAGCCACGAGGCGCTGGGGGACGTCAGCCTCATGATCACCAAGCACTGCGTCCGCTATAGCCTCAGCCTCTGCCCCAAACAGGCCAAGGGCGTCACCGGCGTGCAGGGCACGATCCGCGCCGAGCCGCTGGTGCTGATCCACGGCGACGAGCGGCTGACGCTGCGCTTCGACTGCAAGCCGTGCGAGATGCACGTCGTCGGGCGCATCAAGCGCCACGTCGTGCGCGACACCGAGCGCGCGGCGCGCGAGGCGCCGCTGCGCTTTTACCGGACGCGGCCCGCGCCGGTGCGTTGATCCGCGCGTGGGTGCGCCCCGGCGTCTGGGCGCGCGGCGCGGTCAGACGTAGCCGGCAACCGGCACCGGCGTGTGCCGCATGTGCAGCGCCAAGCCCAGCGCGGCCAGGTGGTTGTCGTTGCGCCCCAGGATGGCCTGCGCCAGCGGCAGGAATTCGGCCTCCTCGAAGCAGGCATGCGAGCGGTACTGCGCCACCAGCGCCTCCAGCCCCGCCGTGTCGAGGGCGAACGACTGCCCTTTGGCGACTTTTTTGAGGTCCCCCTCGAGCTGCTTCCACAGGCGTTCGAGTGCACGGTGCTCCTCCGTCAGGCGTTGCACCAGCCCCTGCACCCGCTCGCGCTCTGCCCCCGCCGCGGCACTGGCGAGCACGGCCGGAAACAGCTCTCGCTCCTCGTCCTCATGGTGTTCGACGATCGCTTCGCGAAAGAACGCCAGCGACTGCTCGGCAATCTCCCGCGCGCGGGCGGCGGGGGCCAGCAACGCTGGCAATTCCGCCAGCGCGTCCAGCTTGCGCAGTATGCCCGCGTGGCACTGCGAGAAATCGGCGATCGGCTGATCGTTCGTCGGGGCGTTGGGGGTCGCAGACATGGCCACACCGTTTTGCTGCATCACGATGCCGCCAGTCTACGGCGCCGATCCCGGGGCCATTCTTGACGCAGGTCAACGGGGTGCGACGCAGCGCCGGCTCCGCTTCAGCCGACCCAGCGCCGCGCGTTGCGGAACATCCGCATCCACGGGCTGTAGGCCGCGATCCCGCCCGTTGCGGCCAGGTCCGTCCAGCTCAACTGGACGTTGCGGAAGACGCGCTCCGGGTGCGGCATCATCGCCGTGAAGCGCCCGTCCGGCGTGGTGACCGCGGTGATCCCGCCCGGGCTGCCGTTGGGGTTGAACGGATACGCCTCGGTGGGCTGTCCGTGGTGGTCGACGAAGCGCATCGCCACCGCCACACGCTGCGCGTCGCCGCGCTGACCGAAGTTGGCGTAGCCCTCGCCGTGCGCGACGGCGATCGGCAACCGGCTGCCCGCCATGCCCTGGAAGAAGAGGCTGGGCGAGTCCGTCACCTCCACCAGCGACAGCCGGGCCTCGAAGCGCTCGCTGACATTGGTGGTGAAGCGCGGCCAGTGCTCGGCACCGGGGATGATGGATGCCAGCTCGGCAAACATCTGGCAGCCATTACACACGCCCAGCCCGAAGGTGTCCGCGCGGCCGAAGAACGCGCGGAACTGCTCCGCCAGCTCCGGGTGGAACGTGATCGAGCGCGCCCAGCCGATGCCGGCACCGAGCGTGTCCCCGTAACTGAAGCCGCCGCACGCAACGAGCCCGCGAAAACCGTCGAGCCGCGTGCGACCGGTGAGCAGGTCGGTCATGTGCACGTCCACCGCTTCAAAGCCCGCGGCGTCGAACGCGTAGGCCATCTCGACGTGCGAATTGACCCCCTGCTCGCGCAGGATGGCCACACGCGGGCGTGCCAGGTTCAGGTACGGTGCCGCCACATCCTCCGCCGGGTCGAAGGTCAGCGCCACGTGCAGGCCCGGATCGTCCGCGCGGCCGGCGGCGGCGTGCTCGGCGTCGGCGCAGGCCGGGTTGTCGCGCTGCTGGCAGATCTTCCAGCTCACGCTGTCCCACACCTGGTGCAGGTCCTCCAGCTTCGCGCTGAAGAGGCACTTCGCGTCGCGCCAGATCTGCAGCTCGCCCTTGCCGGCGTCGATCGGGCTGTTGGCCGGCCGGGTCTTGCCGATCACGTGGCTGCACGCGGACAGCCCGTGGGCACGCAGCGTCTGCATCACCGCGTCACGCTCGGCGCTTCGCACCTGCAGCACCACGCCCAGCTCTTCGCTGAAGAGGGCCTTGAGCGTCAGCTCGTCGCGGCGGGCGCTAACCTGCGCGGCCCAGTTTTTCGCGTCGCCGTAATCCGCGCGGCTGTCCCGGATGCCGTCGCCCTCGGTGACCAGCAGGTCCACGTTGAGCGTGACGCCCACATGTCCGGCAAACGCCATTTCCGCCACACAGGCGAGCAGCCCGCCGTCGCTGCGGTCGTGGTAGGCGAGGATGCGCCCCTGCGCACGCAACGCGTTGACCGCGGCGACGAGCCGAATCAGATCCTGCGGGTCGTCGAGGTCGGGCACCGCGCCGCCGGGCTGGTCCAGCGCCTGTGCGAGGATCGAGCCGCCCATGCGGTGCTTGCCACGGCCCAGGTCGACGAGGATCAGCGTCGTGTCCTCGTGCGCGTCGAGCTGCGGCGTGAGCGTGCCGCGCACGTCGGCGAGCGTCGCGAAGGCGCTGACGATCAGGCTCACCGGCGCGACGACCTTGCGGGCCTCGCCGTCCGCCGTGCGCCACTGGGTGCGCATCGACAGGCTGTCCTTGCCGACCGGGATGCTGATGCCCAGCTGCGGGCACAACTCCATCCCCACGGCCTTGACCGTGTCGTACAGCGCTGCGTCCTCCCCCGGCTCGCCGCACGCCGCCATCCAGTTGGCCGAGAGCTTGACGCGCGACAGTTCGATCGGCGCGGCCAGCAGGTTCGTGATCGCCTCGGCCACCGCCATGCGGCCGGCGGCGGGCGCGTCCAGCGCCGCGATCGGCGTGCGCTCGCCCATTGCCATCGCCTCGCCGGCCAGGCCACGGAAATCCGCCAGCGTCACCGCGCAGTCGGCCACCGGCACCTGCCACGGCCCCACCATCTGATCGCGGTGCGTCAGCCCCCCCACGGTGCGGTCGCCGATGGTGATGAGGAAGCGCTTGGACGCCACCGTCGGATGCGACAGCACCTCGATCACGGCGCGCTGCAGGGGCACGTCGGTGCCGTCGAAATCGGCAAAGCGGCGCCCGATGCGCGCCACCTCGCGCCGCATGCGCGGCGGCTTGCCGAGCAGCACCTCCATCGGCATGTCCACCGGGTGCGCGTCGGCCGGCTGGGTCGCGGCGGGATCGGCGACGACGAGCTGCCGCTCCGCCGACGCCACGCCGACCACCGCGTACGGACAACGCTCGCGCTCGCACAGCGCGGCCAGCCGCGGCAGCGACTCCGGCGCGACCGCCAGCACGTAGCGCTCCTGGCTCTCGTTGCACCAGATTTCCTTCGGTGACAGGCCGCTTTCCTCGAGCGGAATCGCGCGCAGGTCGAAGCGCGCCCCGCGCCCAGCGTCGTTGACCAGCTCCGGGAACGCGTTGGACAGCCCCCCCGCGCCCACGTCGTGGATCGCCAGAATCGGGTTGTCCGCGCCCAGCGCCCAGCAGTGGTTGATCACCTCCTGTGCGCGGCGCTGGATCTCGGGGTTGCCGCGCTGCACCGAATCGAAGTCCAGCTCGGCCGCGTTGGCTCCGCTGGCCATCGAACTCGCCGCGCCCCCGCCCATGCCGATGCGCATCCCCGGGCCGCCCAGCTGCACCAGCAGCGTGCCGGCCGGGAACACCACCTTGTGCGTCTGCTGCGCGTCGATCTGCCCGAGCCCCCCGGCGATCATGATCGGCTTGTGGTACCCGCGATCGACGGCGTCGACGTCGGAGACGACGCGCTGCTCGTAGGCGCGGAAGTAGCCGAGCAGGTTGGGGCGGCCGAATTCGTTGTTGAACGCCGCGCCGCCCAGCGGCCCGTCGATCATGATCTGCAGGGGGCTCGCGATGTGCGCGGGCTTGCCGTCGGGCTGGTCCGACCACCCACCCCACAGGCGCGAGACGGAAAAGCCCGTCAGCCCCGCCTTCGGGCGCGCACCCCGTCCCGTCGCGCCCTCGTCGCGGATTTCGCCGCCCGCGCCGGTGGCCGCCCCCGGAAACGGCGAAATCGCCGTCGGGTGGTTGTGCGTCTCCACCTTCATCAGGATGTGATGGCGCGCCTCCTCGCGGCGATAGACCGGGCTGCCGTCGCCGTCCGGCACCGCGACGAAGCGCTCCAGCGCGTGTCCCTCCATGATCGCGGCGTTGTCCGCGTACGCGACGATCGTATGCTGCGGCGCCGTCTGGTGCGTGTGGCGGATCATGCCGAACAGGCTCATCGGCTGCTCGACCCCGTCGATCACGAACTGGGCGTTGAAAATCTTGTGCCGACAGTGTTCGCTGTTGGCCTGCGCGAACATCATCAGCTCGACGTCGCTGGGGTTGCGCCCGAGCCGCGTGAAGGCATCGACCAGGTAATCGATCTCGTCGTCCGCCAGCGCCAGTCCCCATGCCGCATTGGCTTCTTCCAGCGCCGCGCGCCCGCGCTGCAACACGTCGACACGCTGCATCGGCTGCCCGGGCAACGGCTCGAACAGCGCTGCGGCGGAGGCCACGTCGCGCAGCACGCTCTCGGTCATGCGGTCGTGCAGCAGCGCGGCACACGCCTGCCACTGCGCCTCGTCCAGCGTGGCGGTGCGGCCGAGGAGCCCGCCGATGCCGCTGGCTTCCACGGTCAGCCAGTACTCGACCACCCGCTCGACGCGGCGCGCGGCGAGCCCGCAGTTGTGCGCGATATCCGTGGCCTTGGACGCCCAGGGCGACACCGTGCCCAAGCGCGGGCTGACGACCACGCACACCCCCTGCGTCGGCCCTGCATACGGCTCACCATAGGTCAGCAGCGCAGCCCAGCGCTCGCGGGTGGCGTCGTCCAGCGGCGCGTCGGTGGCCACGAGATGCACGTACCGCGCGGCAATTCCGGTGATGCGGGCGTCGATGGCCTGCAACCGGGGCAGCAGCTGCCGGGCGCGGAAATGACCGAGGGCATCCCCCCCGGCAAAAAACGAAAAGTGAAGTCGGGGCAGCGATGCGTTCACAGCAATGGGCAGGAGTGCGAAAGTCGGCCCGGTATTGTACGGGGCCGTATCCTCGGAAAGACCGTTCGCCGCTCCCGCAAACGAGGCACACCATTGCGCTTGATGGAACGGCAAAAAGGGGCGCCGTGCGCCCCTGTTGTTGGCCTGTGTCTGGAAGGAATCGATTGCCCCGGTTCCCGTCGCGGGTCACTTGTTCACCGGTGAGTTCGGGTCCAGCAGCAGCGCCATCACGTGCTTGATCTGCTGCTCGTTCAGGATCCCGCGATGGCCGGCGCTCGGCATCTTCGTGCAGGCGTTGAACGCGCGCGAGTTCCAGATCTTCGCCCACGTGTACTCGATGATCGGCTTGGCTGCGGGGCTGTTCGGGTCGGTCACGCCGCGCAGCTTGCCGTAGTTGTACAGGCTCGGCCCCAGCGTGCCGTAGGAGATTTCCTCCTTCGTGATCTGGTGGCAGTTGTAGCAGTTGCCGCCGTTGACCGTCTTTTCATCGTCGCTCCACGTCAAGCCGCGGCCGCTTTGGGCGATCTTTTCGCCCTCCTTCCAGTCACCCAGGAACTTGCCGTCGCTCGGCCACTTGACGCTCTTGTAGGCAGCCTCCTCGATAGCCTTGGCGGTCTTCTCGTCGAGCGGCTTGCCCGACACTTCGGACTGCCAGCAGGCCAGGCGTGCCTCGTCCTGCTCCAGCCGGTCGAGCTTGGCGATGCCGCGCTCGACGAACGAGGCCTTGACGACCTCCATCGTCATCTTGTCGTATTCGGCCGAGGTGTGGCCGGTCGTGCAACCCGCCACGGCCAGGGCGACGGGGATCAGGGTCAGAGCCAGTTTTGCGGTTTTCATGGACCTATCCTCCGGTTCAGCGCTTGATGGCAGGGGCGATCGACTTCGCACCCTTGGCGTTCACCCCCATGTACACCCCGAGCGCGATCGTCACGTCGCTCGCGAACGTGGGCTCGGGGAAGCGCTGCTGGCGATAGCAGTCGTTGAGGCGGTGCTGCATGCTCCACATCTGGCCATTGGAAACCCGATAAGCCGGCCACGCCGCGAAGCCGACGCCGTCGCCCGGATTCTTCGTCAGGTTCGGCAGCTCTTGCAGCCGGATGCGCTTGCCGTCCTCGCTGTGGCAGCTCGCGCACGAGAAGTCGTGCGGACCGCCGCGCATGAAGAACAGGCGCTTGCCGATCTCATACATGTCGCGTTCCGCCTGCGTGTTGTACGGCAGGTTGAACGGCATCCCCTTGGACTGCGACGCGATCCAGGTCGCCAGCGCCACGACGTTGGCCGTCTCGCCTTTGCCGAAACTGCGCTGTGAAACTTCCTTTTTGACGTCGATGCCCTGCAGCGTCTCCATGCAGGTCAGCAGCCGGCTCTCCAGATCCTGCACACGGCCGGTGTCCTTGAAGAATCGCGGCAGCTCGACGAACGCGCCCTTGACCACGCCCGGGCCCTTGCCCAGGTCACACTGCTCCAGCGACGCGTTTTTCGGCCCCCGTTTTTGCTTCCACAGCTCCTCGCCCTTCACCTCAAAGAGTTCGGCCGGGTTACCGTCCTGCAGCATCGCACGGTACTCTTCGATGCCTTTGCTGGCATCTTGGGCGATGGCCGGTGCTGCAATGCAGCCCAGTACGGCCAGCCCAACGATCGTTTTTTTCATCATCGGCTCCTCGGTTGCAAAGACACCGGGCGGCGGCTCCTCGCGGCGAACGACCCGCCCCCGACGTGGGGATCCATCGTCAGGCGATGGTGGCTTCGTCGGTGCGGGACTCGCCCTTGTTGTCGGTCCACTTGACGACCACCTTGTCGCCCTTGGCCGCACCCTTGAACTTGAAGCTCAGAAACGGGTTCTGCGACACCGCCCCGCTCCACATCGCCTTGAGCACTTCCCGTCCGTTGTGCGTGGCCACCACGTCCGTGATGTAGTGCGCCGGCACCAGGTTGCCCGACGCATCGCGCCGCGTCCCCGGCTCCATCACGTGGCTCATCAACACCCGCACCGTCGTCACCCCACCGGCCTCGTTGGCCCGAATGCGCATCGGATCTGCCATGACTCTTACTCCTTGTTCGCTTGCGTTCGTGCTGTTTGCGCTCAGCGGCCATCAGCCACCGCAGCCACCCAGCGTCACCTTCGTCTCTTTCACCGCCGAGTACAGCTTGCCGTCGGCCTTGACCACCGCCAGCACGTTGGTGCTCTGCCCCATCTTCAGCCGCGTCTGCACGTCCGCTTCCGTGCCCGCCGGAATCATGAACGCCGCCGCCAGCGGCGTCGGGTTCTTCTCCACCAGCAGGTAGATCTCGGTGGTGTTGGGGATCTTGCTCACCGCCCCCACCGGCACCACCGCGCCGTTTTCCGCAATGTCCGGCGAGATGATTTGCACCTGATCGCTCGTGGCCGGCTGCCCGCCCACGGCCTTGAGCGCATCGGCCAGGCTCTTGGCCGCAAAACCGTCGCGGCTCATCGCCTGCGCCTGCTCGGCCGTCACCAGACCCAGCGACACCAGCGTCGCCAGCGCTCCGCCGGCCTTGAGCACGGCGCGTCGATTCGTAACCTTGTCCATGGCTTTTCCTTCGTCAGTCGAATCACTCGGTGAACCAGTGGCGGCTGCACGCATCGTCTGCGCCACCACGACCTTCGTGACAATTATCAAAGCAGCCGCACGCAGCGGCCATACTCGATAACCCTAAAATCCAAATATTCGCAACGCTTGATAGCTATCTCCTATTCAAGAGATAGCACCTGTCCCGCCTCACCATCACAGTGCACCATCACGGCGGGGAGCCGCACCGCGATCGTTTACTTCAGCAGCGCCAGCGCGTCACGGAAGCGGGGGTGCCGGGCGTCACGCAACCACTCGAAGGCCACCATCTCGGCCGTGACGAGTTCGACCCCCGCGGCGGCCAGGCGGTCGAAGGCCGCGTCGCGGTCCCGCTCGCGGCGCGAGCCGCAGGCGTCGGTCACGACCCACACGTCGAGTTCCTGCTCCACGAGGCCGAGCGCCGTCTGCAGCACGCACACGTGCGCCTCACAGCCGGCCAGCACGATGGTCTGGCGCGCCGGCGCGGCGGGCTTTTGCAGGTGTTTCGGCAGGCTGCGCGCGTTGCCCGCGGGGCGCGCCGGTGCGCGCAGCGCGTCCAGCAATCCGGCGCCGCTGGCGTCAAAGGTCGTTTTGGCGAAGACGCGGCGGCACCGCGCGCGCAGCGCCGGCACCAGTGAACCGAGCCGCTCCGGCGCCTGCTCGGTGCCCCACACCGGCACGTCGAACATCACTGCCAGGTTAGCCAGCAGCTCCGCGCGGCGCAGCACCTCGTCGCCGTGTGCGATCGCCGGCATCAGCCGCGCTTGATAGTCCACCAGCACGAGCTGGCAGTCGCTTGCATCCAACAACATCCGTCGAGTTTACTGGTTGGCCCACCGCCAGCGCGACCACACCCTTGACGTCGCGGCACCATTCGCCGTAACGTCGCGGGCATGCCCAACGCGCATCGCCCGCTGGTCGCTCCTGAATCACCGGTTTTCACCGGGGACCGGGGGCGCGCGCCCGTGCTGCTGGCCGCGATGGTGTGGGCATGCCTGGCGGTGCCATCGGCCTGGGCGCGCGATCCTATCATGGAACTGCTGGCGGCCCGCGGGCTGCTGACCCCCGACGCGGTGGCCGCCCCGGTCGCTGGCGAGACCCCGTTGTCGGGACCGGTGGACGCCCTGCCCCTCACCCCGGCCGCGCCCGCGCCGCCGGACGGTGCGACGGACGCCCGCTCAGCCGCGCTCGTGTACGCGATGGCCTATGTCGGCGTGCCGTATCGCCGTGGCGGCACGGGTTACGAGGAAGGGGTGGATTGCAGCGGCTTCGTGCAGGTGACGTTTCGCGAGACCCTCGGGGTGGTGCTGCCCCGGCGGGCGGCGGAGCAGGCCCAGGCGACGCTGCCGATCGACCCGGGGCAACTCGCGCCGGGCGATCTGGTCTTTTTCAATACCCAGGGCGAGCCGTTCAGCCACGTCGGGATCTACGTGGGACAGGGGCGCTTCGTGCACTCCCCGCGCTCGGGGGCGCAGGTGCGGCTCGAGCGTCTGGGTGACCGCTACTGGCGCGAGCGCTTCGACGGCGCGCGCCGCGTGGTGGGGGGCGACGGTCGCGGCTGACGTCGCCCCGGGCGCGATCCGGCGTTGCGCCGTCAGTGCGCCGCGGCCTTGCGCAGGATGTCGTAGAGCTGATCCTTCAGCAGGAGTTTTTCCTTCTTCAGCGTTTCGATCTGCTCGTGCGTGCCGGGCTCGATGCCCTGCTCCATGCGTTGGATGCGCTCGTCGAGTTCGTTGTGCTTGTCGAACAGGCGCGCGAAGTGGTGGTCGCTCGTCTTCAGCTTGGAAATCAGGTCGCGGTATTCTGGAAACATCGCTTCTCCCGTCTGGGTTCGGTAAACGGACGGCGTCACTGTAACCCAGAACGGGCCCCGACCTGCCGGGGACGGGCCGCCAACCGCGCCTGCCTTTGACCCAGCGCAAAAATCCCGGGCCGGACCGGCCTCAGGCGCGCTTGACGCAGTCGGCGTAGTAGCGCTTGGTGCCGTCGAACGCCTCCTCCACCACGAGCCCGTGGATGTCGGTTTCGAACCCCGGGCAGCGGGCGTTGAATTCGCGCGAGAACTTCAGGTAATCGACGATCTTGCGGTTGAACACCTCGCCCGGGATCAGCAACGGAATGCCGGGTGGGTACGGCGTGATGAGCGCCGTGGTGATGCGCCCCTCGAGCTCGTCGATCGGCACACGCTCGGTGTTGCGGTGGGCGATCTGGGCGAACGCGTCGCTCGGCTTCATCGCCGGCGTCAGGTCGCTCAGGTAGATCTCGGTGGTCAGGCGCGCCACGTCGTACTGCGCGTACATCTCGTGCACGAACTGGCACAGGTCGCGCAGGCCCATGCGCTCGTAGCGGGGCTGCTTGCGGCAGAACTCCGGCATCACGCGCCACATCGGCTGGTTGCGGTCGTAGTCGTCCTTGAACTGCTGCAGCGCCGTCAGCAGCGTGTTCCAGCGGCCCTTGGTGATGCCGATGGTGAACATGATGAAAAACGAGTACAGCCCCGTCTTTTCCACCACCACGCCGTGCTCGGCCAAAAACTTGGTGACGATGCTGGCCGGGATGCCGGTCGGGGCAAAGTCCCCCTTGAGGTTGAGACCCGGCGTGATGATGGTGGCCTTGATCGGGTCGAGCATGTTGAAGCCCGGCGCCATGTCACCAAAGCCGTGCCACGCGTCTTCGCCGTCGGCCGTCTGCACGCCGTCGGCGTCGGTGCGCTTGAGCACCCAGTCGTCCGCGCGGCCGATGCCTTCCTCGGCCAGTTCCTCCGGGCCCCAGACCTGGAACCACCACTCATCCGGCCCGAACTCCGCGTCCACCTTGCGCATCGCGCGGCGGAAGTCGAGCGACTCCGCGATGCTCTCCTCCACCAGCGCGGTGCCGCCCGGCGGCTCCATCATCGCCGCCGCCACGTCGCAGCTGGCGATGATGCTGTACTGCGGGCTGGTGGACGTGTGCATCAGGTACGCCTCGTTGAAGAGGTGGCGGTCGAGCTTTTGCGTCTGCGAGTCCTGCACCAGCACCTGCGACGCCTGGCTGATGCCGGCGAGCAGCTTGTGGATCGACTGCGTCGAGTACACGACCGAGTGCTGCGGGCGCGGCCGCTTGCGCCCCATGGCGTGGAAGGTGCCGTAAAACGGGTGAAACGCCGCGTGCGGCAGCCACGCCTCATCGAAATGCAGGTTGTCCACGTAGCCATCGAGCATGCGCTTGATGGTCTCGGTGTTGTAGAGCACGCCATCGTAGGTAGACTGCGTCAGCGTCAGGATGCGCGGGCGCACCTGCGCCGCGTCCACCCCCTGCAGCAGCGGGTGCGCGGCGATCTTGGCCCGGATGGCGTCGGGCTCGAACTCGCTTTGCGGAATCGGGCCGATGATGCCGTAGTGGTTGCGCGTCGGCTTCAGAAAAACGGGGATGGCCCCCGTCATGATGATCGAGTGCAGGATGGACTTGTGGCAGTTGCGGTCCACCACCACCACGTCCCCCGGCGCGACCGTGTGGTGCCACACCATCTTGTTGCTGGTGCTGGTGCCATTGGTGACGAAAAAGCAGTGATCCGCGTTGAAGATGCGCGCGGCGTTGCGCTCGCTCTCGCCGATCGCCCCGTTGTGATCCAGCAGCTGGCCCAGCTCCTCCACCGCGTTGCAGACGTCGGCGCGCAGCATGTTCTCGCCGAAAAACTGGTGAAACATCTGCCCCACCGGGGTCTTGAGGAACGCCACGCCACCCGAGTGGCCCGGACAGTGCCACGAGTACGACCCGTCTTCCGCGTAGTCCAGCAGCGCCTTGAAAAACGGCGGCTGGATATATTCCAGATACGCCTTGGCCTCGCGGATGATGTGGCGCGCGACGAACTCCGGCGTATCCTCGAACATGTGGATGAAGCCGTGCAGCTCACGCAGGATGTCGTTGGGCAGGTGGCGGCTCGTGCGCGTCTCGCCGTAGACGTAGATCGGCACCTCCGCGTTCTTGCGCCGCACCTCCTGGATGAAGGCGCGCAGGTTCTGCACCGCGAGGTCGTCCTCGGGGTTGCCGCTGACCTCCTCGTCGTCGATCGACAGGATGAACGCGCTGGCGCGGCTCTGCTGCTGGGCGAACTGGCTCAGGTCGCCGTAGCTCGTGACGCCGACGACCTCGAAGCCCTCGGCCTCGATGGCCTGCGCCAGGGCGCGGATGCCCAAACCCGACGTGTTGTCGGAACGGTAGTCTTCGTCGATGATGACGATGGGAAAGCGAAATTTCATGGGCCGCAAGTGTAAGGACAATACCCCCCGCCGTGATGACGGCGGCCCACCGACAGACCAGCGGCGAGGTTGGCACGTTGTATAACGCGCACAGGCGCCCCGCCGGGCACGACGCCCGCCGCGCGCGCATGGAGCATGGACATGAGTGACACAACATTCTGGTGGGTGCTGACCGGCGTGGCCGTGGCGGCGGAGCTGCTCTCGGGCACCTTCTTTTTGCTGATGCTGGCGCTTGGCGCGGCGGGCGGGGCGCTGGCTGCACACGCGGGGTTCACGCTCACGGCGCAAATCGCCGTCGCCGCGGTCGTCGGCGGCGGCTTCGTCGCCGGCTGGGCGTGGTGGCGCTTCCGGCGCCGCAACGGTGCGGGCGCCGCGCACGCTCCGCGGCAGCACCCATCGGCCAACCCGGACGTGCTGCTCGATGTCGGGCAGGTCGTGCAGGTCGCCCAGTGGGGCGCCGACGGATCGGCCCGGGTGCATTACCGGGGCGCCGACTGGACAGCCGTCCCCGCCGCGGACGCCGAGCGCCGCCCGGGCCCCTGGCGCATCGCCGCCGTCGAGGGCAACCGCCTGATCGTCGAACCGCTCTGACTTGCCGTCTCGCCCTCTTTTTCCTATTGCCCCTGCCTGGAGCCCGTCATGGAAGTCGCTCTCCTCCTACTCGTCATCGCGGTCATCTTCGTCGCCAAGTCGGTCAAGGTCGTGCCACAGCAGACCGCCTGGGTCGTCGAGCGGCTCGGCCGCTACGACCGCACCCTCTCGCCCGGGCTCAATTTCGTCATCCCCTTCATCGAGAAGGTTGCCTACAAGCACAGCCTGAAGGAAATCCCGCTGGACGTGCCGGAGCAGATCTGCATCACCAAGGACAACACCCAGCTCAAGGTGGACGGCATCCTCTACTTCCAGGTCACGGACCCGATGCGCGCGAGCTACGGTTCGTCCAACTACGTGCTCGCCATCACGCAACTGGCGCAGACGACGCTGCGCAGCGTCATCGGGCGGCTGGAGCTGGACAAGACGTTCGAGGAACGCGAGATGATCAACGCCCAGGTGGTCAATGCCATCGACGAGGCCGCGCTCAACTGGGGCGTCAAGGTGCTGCGCTACGAGATCAAAGACCTCACGCCCCCGGCCGAAATCCTGCGCGCGATGCAGGCGCAGATCACCGCGGAGCGCGAAAAGCGCGCGCTGATCGCTGCCTCCGAGGGCAAGCGCCAGGAGCAGATCAACCTCGCCGAGGGCGAGCGCGCCGCGTTCATCGCCAAGTCCGAAGGGGAAAAACAGGCCGCGATCAACCAGGCCCAGGGCGAGGCCGCCGCCATCCGCGAGGTGGCCGAGGCCACGGCCCAGGCCATCGAGCGGGTCGCGGCCGCCATCCGCCAGCCCGGCGGCGAGCAGGCCGTGCAACTGAAGGTCGCGGAAAAGGCGGTCGAGGCCTACGCCCGCGTCGCGCACGACGCCAACACGACGCTGATCGTCCCGAGCGATATGCGCGAAGTGTCGGCGCTGATCGGCTCGGCGATGAAGCTCGTTGCCGGCACCAAAGGCGCCTGATCAGCGCCTGGTCGGCTGAACGCCCCGCCCGGCCCGGACGGCCGCATTTACCCCGGATGGCGGCGTGTACAATACGCGGCTCCCGGAGAGATGGATGAGTGGTTGAAGTCGCACGCCTGGAAAGCGTGTAGGGGTTAACAGCCCCTCGGGGGTTCGAATCCCCCTCTCTCCGCCAAGCATGAAGCCCAAGCAATTGATTTGCTTGGGGTTTTTTTCTTGATGCTCTGATCGGTCTTACTGCCGGTCTTACCCGCGTGCAGCGCTTGCCGGGTTATCCACAGGCTCTGGGCACGCCGCTATGGGGGTCGGAACTGAAATCCGCCCCTTTGCCGCCGCCGCGTGCGTGCTGCCGTAGCGCCAGCAAGGGGGGGGGTGCGATCCACCCCCTCCCGCCGGTGTCCGCCGTGCGCTGGGGGGGGGTACGCACTGCATGCGTATCCCCCAGCCCGTCACGCTCCGCGCCGCGCCGGTGCGCGAGCATCGGCATGGCGTTGCCGCGTCCGCCAGGGGCCGCCAGAAGGCCGCCAGGGGCCACACGCGCCGCGCGGCAAGGGGTAGGTGCCACCCTCCCAGAAAAACGCGCCAGCGGCCCCCGATGGCCTCACTGCCGGTTAGGTCATGGCGCGCCGCGCCGGTCGCCGTAGCTGCGCTCGATCCGTATGACCGTGCGCCAAAAGCGCTCGACCTCGCGGGCCTCGACGCGCCCCACCTCGACCACCTCGCCGCGGAAGTTCCGATTGCTAAGCAGTCGCAGCCCGCCGCCGGGCATCGGCTCGACGTGCGTGAAGATCAGCAACTCGCCATCGTCGCGTCGTTCCAGGCGCACGATGCGCCGCAGCATCGAAGTGGTGCCACTCATCGTTTCTCCTCCAGTGCGGTTAGGCGCTCTTCAAGCTCATCAACTCGGGTCGCCTCTAGCAGGGTCCGCAGCAAAAACCCGGCCGTGGTAGCCGTTTTTGCGTCAATCGACCCGCGCCGAAATTCACCGTACACCGCCGCGAGTTCGCGGCGAATCCCCCGCGCGTTGGTCAACGTCGGCCGCCGCCGGTAGCCGGGGGCCGGGTCGAGGATTTCCAGTTGCACATCAATGGGTTGGGGCTCTTTGTCGCGTGCTGTCACTGCTGGCCTCCCACGCGCTCAACAGGCAGACGCTGCGGGCAACGATGCGGCCGCACAACGAACACGTCCGCCAGCGGCTGGCGCTCGGCTGCACACCACCAGCGGCTTGATGCCCCGGCCCGCAGGTGCGCGCACACCAGGCACGGCCGCCGATTGTCGCCCTCGCGCGCCGCCAGGTGCGCCGCATCCGCCGCAAGCTCGGCCTCGTCGTTGGTCAGCCCCATCGCCAGCCCGCGCTCGATGGTGGCGGCCATCGCCCGGCATTCCTCCTCGCTCGCAGGCGGCCAAAACCGATCCCAGCCGGTCGGTGCGGCTGGCGCTTGCCGGTCGCGGGCCTCGAAAGCCGCGCAGCGCTCGGCGTGATCGGGGGATGGCCAGCGGATGCCGAAGCGTTCGGATAGCCCGGCCTCGACAGGCCGCGAACATGTGCTGGCCTTGGTCAGGTGCGCGCACTGCCGACACGTGCGCCCGCTGGCGCTGGGTTGTGCCGTCGTGGGGGCCGGATCGTTTGCGGCTTCGGCTAGCAGAGCCACAAGCTCGGGCTTGTGCGGGGTCAGGATCGCAGCCCAGCGCTTCACGGCTTGCGCGTCGCCGCGCAGCTTGACTGTTCCAGGGGCGCTGCCGGGCAGCACCTCCACGCCGTCGCGCCGGGCTTGCTCCAGGATGTCGCGGGGAGTGGTGGCGGTTTTCATAGGTCAACCTCCACGACGTCGCCGCCCGTGGCCGTGACGTTGCCACCCGCGGGGTATATACCTTTTTCGCGGGTGCCGCACATAGAATCAATGTCACCAATGTCACCGACGTCACCAGACGCCCCGTTTTTGGTGACGTCGGTGACGTCGGTGACGTTATTTCCTACTTGTTGGGGAGCGGCGAAAAAAGGGTATGCCATGCGGCCAATCTCACACATGACCCGACCAACCGACCGCGTGTGCGATTCCACCTCAACCTTGATGCCCAATTGCCCCAGCGCCGGGCTATACCGCCTCAAGGCATCCCCTAGCCCACGTGGTGACCGTGGCCAGTAGTCCGACGCCTCGTGCGCGGGGCGGTCGCGGTTGAGCAGGTCGAGCAGCTCGCCCACGCTGCCGCGGAAACTGCGGCCAGCCTCCACCATCTTGACGATGGCCATCGCCACGGGGCTTGCATCGATGGTGCGCTGGATGCTTTGCCGCCGGTGCCCCGCGTAGAGCTCGAGGAAGTGCCCGGGCTTGTGCCCCAGCACACGCGCGATGGCCTCGCCCAATTGGGCGAAGTCGGCCAGGCGCGGCAGCGCCCAGCTCTCGCGCTTGACCTCTGGCAGCACGCGCAGCGCGTTGCAAAACAGGTCGAGCAGCCCGGCAAAGATGGTGGGCGCGTCGCGCTCGGTCGCCTCGCGGATTTGCTCATCGGTCCGGCGCTGGGCCAGACGCGGCAGATGGATGCATACCGCCCGGTCGAGCAGGTCGGGGCGCGTGATCACGGGGTTGATGCCATTCACCGCGATGGGCCGGTGGGCTTTGAGTACGGCCTCTTCGCTGTCGGTGTAGAGCCGCCGCGCCGCAAAGCCCGCGCCCGTGGAAATCGCGCACATGGCGTCGGACTGGTCGGCGCTCAGGGTGGACAGGTTTTCGAAGCTCAATAGGTGCGCATTGGCCGCCGCCACATACAGGTCTTCGGTTGTCTTGGGTCGGCCGCGCAGCGGCACATCGCTTGGATCAACGAACCCGCGCAGGATGCGTTGCGCCGTGGACTTCGCCGCGCCTTGTTCCCCGGAAAGCTCCAACACCGCATAGGGTGTGTCGGCTCGCCAGCACTCGAGCAGCCATGCCAGCACCAGCAGCCGGTCGGCCTCCGGCACATTGACCAAGTTCCACAGCAGGCCGACGTCGCCGCGGGCCGCAGGCTCTGGCATGGCGCGGGTGGCCTTGCTGCGCAGGAATCGAACCGGTGGATGCTCGACGATGCGCCAGCCGCCGGGTGTGAGCAGGATTGCCCGCCAGCGCGGATCGCCGATGTCCAGCCAATAGCCCTCGTCGGTCTTCGCCACCCGCAGCGCTGGGGTGTGCTCTTCGCCCTCGAATTTGGCTTTGCCGCTCAGCGCGGTCGTGGCGGCCTTCAGCGCCTCCGATCCCGGCGCGGCTCCCAGCTCCGTGAACGCCAGATGCGCCAGCCAATCGCGAAAGCCGGTCGAGTCGATGCGCCAGTGCTGCACCTCGCCCGCCGACCCCGCGAACGATGCGAACGCCTCGCCATCCGGGTCGTGCCACAGCGTGCAGCGCTCGGCGGCGAGCTCGGCCAGTGTGGTGGCCTGTGACTGGGGCGCGCCGTCCGCTTCCTCGGATCGCAGCAGCTTATCCAGGGCCGTGACGCCGATCTTGGGGCAGGCCGCTTTGAGCTCCACGCGCAGCGCTTGATACCCGCCGGGGTCGCGATCCCGCAGGTCGCGCAGCGCGTCCAAGGTCGAACCCCGGCAGGCGCGCCAGAATGCCGCCGGATCGCCAGCACGCGCCAGCTCGAGCAGGTGCGCCACTGCCTCGGCGGGGTCTGGGTCGGCCTTCGCTGGGTCGTGGCCATCGTCCGACGGCTCAGGCTCCGGCCGCTCGACGTGCTCGAACGCCTCGCGCACCGCATCGAGCCCGCGCGCCACGTGCAAATCGTTGAAATCTGCGCGCTCGCCAAGCTCTGCGGGTGGGGCCACGATGCCGCACCCCAGCGCCCGCGCAGCCTTCACCGCCTCGGGGTGGGGCTGGCCGCCTTCGCTCAGGTCGGCGGCAATCACGAGTTCCAGGCCGGGGCGCTCCGCGCGGATTGCCTCGCCAGCCGCCTTCAAGTTGTTGACCGACAGCGCAGCGGCCACCACCTCGCCCAGCGCTTCGGCGATGCTCAGCGCGGTCGCCACGCCCTCGGCCAGCACCAGCCGCCCAGCCTCCGGCAGCGGGCCGGTTGCCCAGATGCCGCCGCGCTTTCGGCCTCCCGATAGCGCCGCCTTGCGTCCAAGCTCATCAATGAATTCGACGCTCGATAGCTCGCCACCGACGCGCACCGGCGCAATCAGGATGGGCCCCTGGAGCAGCTCGCCGCCAGACTGCGCCCGGTAGCCGGTCAGCTCGGCCAGTCGGTCGGCGTCCAGCTCGCCCAGGGTCTCGGTGGGCTGAACGCGTTTGCGCACCAGGTAGGGGTGATCCGCTCCAGCGGGCCGGGCAGCGTCCCACACGCGCGCCGCCACTTCGCGCGCGCGCTGGGCTTTCGCCTCGCGCTCGGCGTCGTGCTGCGCGGTCGGTGCCGTGCGCGGCCGGGCTGGGACGGACGGCATGGCAGCGTCTCCGCGCCAGCCGTTGCGCTTCGCTTCGTGGAACAGGCTCGCCACGGTCACGCCGCCGGAGCAGCGGATCGACCGCCACGTATCGCGGGCCGCGCGGGGGTCGTAGTTGCTTGCGCCAGCGCTCCACGAGTTCCAGATGTCAAACCCGTCATCGCCCAGCGCTTCCTTGATCCCCATCGCCATGCGAACCCAGGTTTGCCGGTCGTGCGGATCGATGCATGCCAGGGCGCTGCGGATGCGCTCGGCGGGGTCGGTGCCCATCGTGATCATGACCGCACCCCCTCAATTCCCAGCTCGCGCTCGAGCTTGGCGATAATCGCCAGGGCGCAATCGAGCTTCGCGGAAACCGCCGCGTACCAGTCGGCCGCTGGCGCGGTAAAATTCCGCTGCATTTCTTCCTTGCCCCCCTGTTGCCCGGCCCCCGCCGGGCTTTCTTTTTCAGCGGCTGCAAGTGTCATGCGCCACCTCCTTGCGCGCGGCTGCGCTCGATTCGCGCGGCCAGCCATGCATCGATTTCGGCCTCAACCCAGCCGACGGCGCGCGCGCCTAGCTGCACGGGGCGCGGAAACGTGGGGTCGAAGTCGCCGGGGCGCTTCGGATTGGGCCGCAGGCGCGCGTATATCGAGGAACGCGACAAGCCTGTGCGCTCTTCGACCTGCTTCCGTCGGAGGATGACGGGGCTTTTTTCAGCCATGCTAGTAACTCCTAAGCAAGCGCCGGAACATACCGGCATGGCTGCGATGATCTTTTGGACCCGCTGATCAGTCGAAGAAATTCGAAAGATTTTTCGGGCGCGAATCTTCCAGATTCACGTTAGCCGAATCTGGGCCTTGCGCACATCGTCATAGGTCACTTCAAGGTCAGGGTCATCGAGCACGACATCGGCCACGATAGCTACAGCGCGCTGCGCTTGCGGGGTGTTCGCTTCGATTCCGTGAACCTCCCGCAGCACGTGCAAAAAAGCGCGCAGGTATTCCACCTTGGGGCTGTGCTTTCGCGATGCGACGGCGGCCCCGACCATGCCGCCGTGCTCCGGGCTGTAATCGCGCGCAGCGTCGGCTAGCGTGTCCAATAGTTCCGCAAGGCTTGGGGCGGTCTGCCACGCCAGATGCACCGCATCCCCCCCGCGGCTTGGTCCTAGCACGATGGTGTCTGGCCCGGCGCTGCTGGCATCCGCCTCACCTTCGCGTTCTGGGGCTAGCCCCAGGGACCGGCGGTCGGATCGCCACATGTGCAGATTGCGCCCGTCATCTTCGCGGCTGTCGGTGCTGCGCAGCAGTTCGGCAACCGAGTAAAACACCCCTGGCCGGTATAGGCCGGTGTCGTGAAAGCGCCGCAGTAGTTCGCTCAATTCGCGGGCCTTGCTTTCGATGGCGGCTGCCAGGTCTGCCGCTTGTTTCAGTTCGTCCCGAAATGGGCGGTAGTCGAGTCGTGACGCCCACGCCGCGTAAATGAATCCGCGCTGCTGCATGTCGCCGGGCCATTCGCGAACGATCAGCCGGTAGGCTTCTTTCATCCGCGCGTCGTAGCCAAGCCGCCGTATCGCGCCCACGTCGTAACGGGTCTGCTCGATGCTCTGTGACTGCCGCGCGATTTCACGCCGCAGGTTGAGAATCTTTTCGCTCAACCACTTCGGCGCTTCACCAGCGGGCAAACGCCCGGCTTTCGCCAAACACTCGTTCAGTTCGCCCCGTAGCCTTGCCAATTCGGCCTCGGCGCGTCGCAGGCTACCGACCAAGCCGTCGCCGCTGCCTTTGCCGCCGTGCAGGTATGCGTTCAAAGCCTGTCGCACCGCTAGCGGTACGAAATCCGGAAACTTCATTGCGCGCCCCCTTGCGCCCCCCCCCTTGTCTGGTGCCGCACCAGCCGGGGCGGGGGTCCCCGGTTTTCGCCCCCGGTGATCAGCCGGGGGCTAGGTGCGGCGAAAACCTCACGCCGCGCTTGCCAGCCGCACCACGTGCGCACCGCCGCCGGTGGCGAAGCGCCCCCATGCGTCCATCAGCTCGCGACGGCGGTCGAACAGGTCGGATCGCTGGTAGGCGGCCTCCACCTTGTCCGCGTTGACGTGGGCTAGCGCCGCCTCGGACACGCTGCGCGGAAAGTGGGTCTGTTCCTCGCACCAAGTGCGGAATCCCGCGCGGAAACCGTGCACGGTCGCGCCGGGGGCGATGCCGTGCAGGGCTTTGTTCAGCGCAACGTCGCTCAGCAGCCCGCCGCGTGCGCCGGGAAACACCAGCGCCGCGCCCTCACCGCGCAAGGCGGCCATCTCGCGCAGGATCGCCAGCGCCGGGGCCGATAGCGGAACCCGGTGCGGCCTTGCCGCCTTCATGCGCTGCGCGGGTATCGACCATGTGGCAGTGTCGAGGTCGATTTCATCCCAGCGCGCGCCGCGCGCCTCACCGCTTCGCGCTGCCGTCAGGATCAGAAAGCGCAGGCACGCCGCCGATGTGTGTGCTTTGCTCTTCAGCTCCGCCATGATGCGCGGCACGTCGGAATAGGGCGCTGCGGCATGGTGCTCGCGTGTGCGCACCTTGCGCGGCTGCGGCAGCAGCTTGTCGAGTACTCCCCTCCACCGCGCCGGGTTGCGCGTGCCGTCACACAGCCCGTGCACGGCGGCGTAGTCCAACACGGCCTCGATTCGCGCGCGAAGCCGGGTTGCAGTCTCGGTCTTTTCGCTCCACAGCGGCCCGAGAATCGCCATGACGTCGGTCAGCGTCACATCCGAGGGCAGCTTGTTACCGATCTTCGGGAAGGCGTAGTCGCGAAGGGTGTTAGCCCATTGCTGCGCGTGCTTCGGGTTGCGCCATCCCGCGCGCTTGGATTCGATCAGCTCGGCAGCGCATCGCGCGAAGGTCTTTTCTTCCTCGGACTCGACACGGCGCACCAGCTGCGCGGGGTCTTTGCCATCGGCAAGCGCTTTCCGCATCTGTTCCGCAAGGCTGCGCGCCTCGGCCAATGACCGGGTATGCAGCGGGCCTAGCCCGATTTCGCGCACACGCGCGCCCGCCTTGTACCGGAACACCCAGGCCCGCGAGTCCGGGCCGCGAACGCGAAGGTACAGATTCGCGCCGTCTGCATGCGTGCCAGGCCCCAGGCTGGCCACTTGCCGCGCGCTCAGGATGTGCAATTTCGTCGCCATGAAAAACTCTCCGCCCAACCCTTCCGGTCTTACACGCGGTCTTACACGCTTGCACGGATTCTATCGGTTTTCGGCGGATGCCATCGGAACACGAGGAAAACTAAACCGTTGATCTATAGAGGAAAACCGGATTTCGCCGGAATCCAGCGGAATCGAGTTATGGGGACCCTCTCTCCGCCAAAACGGCGCGCTCAATGCGCCAAGGCGCGCGCTAGCACGGCATCGGCCGGTTGTGGCTGCCCATCGCGCCAATAGCCCTGCCAGCGGTCACAGCCCATGTCGCGCAGCAGGCGCCAGTGGGCCTCGGTCTCCACCCCTTCCGCGACGACCCGCAGGCGCAGGTGTTTGGCCATCGCCAGGATGGCGGCACAGATCTGGCGGTCGTCCTCGTCGTCAACCAGGTCCCGCACGAAGCTGCGGTCGATTTTGAGCCCGTCCATCGCCAGCCGCTTGAGCAGCGCAAGCGACGAGTGCCCGACGCCGAAATCGTCCACCACCACCCGCATGCCGAGCGCCTTCACGGCCCCGACGATGCGCTCGGGCTGCGGGCCGCTGTCCATCAGGGTGCTCTCCGTGACCTCGAGCTCCAGCGCCGCGGGCGGAATCGCATGCCGTTCGAGATGGCCCGTGAGCCGCCGGAAAAACGCCTCGTCGGCCAACTGCCGCGGCGAGACATTGACCGCCATCTCGGCGTCGTGCCACCCGGCCGCGCGCCACTGGCGCAGCGTCGCGCACGCCTGCGCCAGCACCCAGTCCCCCAGCGCCGGCATCAGGCCACAGGCCTCGGCGATGGGGATGAACGTGTCCGGCGGAATGCCCCCCAGCACCGGGTCGGTCCAGCGCAGCAGCGCCTCGGCCCCCGTGAGGCGGCCGCTGGCCATGCACCACTGCGGCTGGTATACGAGGTGGAAAGCACCCGTCTGCACGGCCCGGCGCAGGCGCGACTCGATCAGCAGCCCGCGGTGCGCCTGCTGGTTGAGCTCCTCGGTGTTGAAGCGAAAACCGCCGCGGCCCTGTGCCTTGACGGCGTAGAGCGCCGCATCGGCGGACCGCAGCAGCGACTCCGCATCGTGCCCGTGCTCCGGATATAACGCGATGCCGATACTGGCACCGACCGTCAGCGACTGCCCGTCGGGCGCCTCCCACGGTTGTCCGGCAATTTCGAGCAGGGCCCGTGCCACGCGCGCGGCGTCATCCGGTGTGTCGATGGGGTCGAGCAGGATCGTGAACTCGTCGCCGCCCCAGCGCGCCAGCACGTCCGACTGCCGCAGGCGCTGGCGCAACCGCAGCGCCATGTCGCGCAGCAGCGCGTCCCCCACCTCATGCCCCAGGCCGTCGTTGACCCATTTGAAGCGGTCCAGGTCGAGCATCAGCACCGCGAGCCGGCCGTGTTGTCGGCGTGCCAGCGCGATCGCCGCCTGCAAGCGCTCGTCCCAGTGCAGGCGGTTGGGCAACTGGGTCAGCGGGTCGTGGCGCGCCAGGTGCGCCATGCGCCGCTCGCTGCGCCGCAGCCGCGCCTCCTGCTCGTGGTGGGCCTGCCAGTCGAACAGCAACCCGACGAACCGCTCCGGGCGGCCGTCGGCACCGCGGTACGTCCGGCCCCGTCCACGAAACCACCGGTACCGGCCATCGAAGCAACACAACCGATAGATTTCGTCGAATTCCACCCCCTCCTGGAGCGCGGCGTCGACGGCGCGCAGACAGCGCTCGCGGTCCTGCGCATGTAACCGATCCCGAAACCGGAAATCGCGGTGGAAGTCGTCGCCGGTATAGTGCAGCAACCTTTCGAACGGTTCGCTGTAATCGACGATATCGGCCCGCAGGTCCCAGTCCCACCAACCCGCCCCCGTCGCGTCGATGGCGAGCCGCAGCCGCTCCTCGCTGCGCCGCAGGGCGTCCTGCGCGACGACGGCATCCCCCACGGCGTGCGCCACCACCAGCAGCAGATCGCCGTGCGCACGGCGCACGGTCAAGCGGACCCAGCGCGTCGCACCCGCCGCATCGGTGACGCGCTGGTCCATGTTCAGGTGTAACCGCTCGCCGCGGCGGAACTGACGCAGCCACTGCCGCACGCCGTGGCGCTCTTCCGCGATGGCGCACTGGGCCCACGGGTGACCGACCAGGTCAGCGGCGTCGCGCCCGACGATTTGCGCAAACGGCGAGTTCACCGCCAGCAGCGTGCCATCGTCACGCATCACCGCCACCCCGAAGTGCGCGTCCCGCAACAGCGCAGCCAGGGCCGGGCCGGGCATCTCCGCCAGCCAGTCGTCCAGGCATCGCCGCTCGAGGGTCATACCGCGATGTTAGCGGCGCGCGCGGCGCCCACCGCGTCTGGGGGCTATCGGGGCGGCGCGCTCACGTCAACGCGGTGTCGACGTCGCGCCGCTGCAGCGCGAGGTATTCCCGGGACTGCATCTCGTTCAGGCGCGAGACGGTGCGCGGAAACTCGTGCGCAAGCGGCCCCTCGGTGTAGAGCTGTTCCGGCGGCACGGCGGCGGAGATGATGAGCTTGACGCGGCGGTCGTATAGCACGTCCACCAGCCATGTGAAGCGCCGTGCCGCCGACGCCATGTTGACCGGCATGTGCGGCACGTTGCTCAGCAGCACGGTGTGGAACTGGCTGGCGAGTTCCAGGTAATCGTTTTGCGAGCGCGGACCGCCGCACAGCGTGCGAAAGTCGAACCACACCACGCCGCCGGCGCGGCGGATGGCGCGGATCTCGCGCCCCTCGATGCGCAGCACGGGGTCTTCGTCCTGCGCCTCGGCGAGCTGCTCGAACGCGGCCTCCATCTCGCGCTCGGTCGCCTCGCCCAGTGGCGTCAGGTACAGCCGCACGTGCTCCAGCGCGCGGCGGCGGTAGTCCACGCCGTGGTCGACGTTGACGACTTCCATCGTGCGCTTGAGCAGCTCGATCGCCGGCAGGATGCGGTCACGGTGCAGCCCGTCGGGGTATAGCCCGTCCGGGTGGAAGTTGCTCGTCGTCACCATCCCGATGCCGTATTTCTGCATGGCCACGAGCAGCCGGTGCAGGATCATCGCGTCGGTGACGTCGGCGACGTGAAACTCGTCGAAGCAGATGAGGCGAAAGCGCACGGCCATGCGTTTGGCCAGCGCGTCCAGTGGGTCCACCGTGCCTTGCAGGCCGGCGAGTTCGCGGTGCACCTCGCGCATGAACTCGTGGAAATGCAGCCGCGTCTTGCGCCGCAACGGCACCGCGTTGTAGAAGCAATCCATCAAAAAGCTCTTGCCGCGCCCGACCCCGCCGTACAGGTACACCCCGCGCGGAATCGGCAGACGGTTGATGAGCTTTTTCAGCGCGTTGGAGCGCCGTTGCTTGAAGTGCGTCCACTCCGCGGCGCAGCGCTCCAGCGCCGCGACGCCGCGCAGTTGTGCCGGGTCGCTGCGAAACCCGCGCGCGGCGAGTTCCGCCTCGTACGCACGCCGCACCGGCCCCCACGCGGGGTCCGGTGCCGGCACGCCGCCCTCACCGTGCATCGATGGGTCAGAAGTTGAGCGTGCGTTTATCCACCGCGAGCGCCGCCTCCTTCGTCGCCTCCGAGAGCGACGGGTGCGCATGGCACACGCGCGCGATGTCCTCGGCGCTGGCGCGGAACTCCATCGCCACCACCGCTTCGGCGATCAGCTCGGACGCCATCGGCCCGACGATGTGCACGCCCAGGATCTCGTCGGTCGCGGCATCGGCCAGGATCTTCACCATCCCAGTGGTGTCGCCGAGCGCCCGCGCGCGGCCATTGGCCATGAACGGGAAGGTGCCCGCCTTGTACGCGCGACCGGCGGCCTTGAGCTGCTGCTCGGTCTGGCCGACCCACGCGATCTCGGGGCTGGTGTAGATGACCCAGGGGATGGTGTTGAAGTTGACATGCGGGTGCTGGCCGGCGATGCGTTCGGCCACGGCAACGCCCTCCTCCTCCGCCTTGTGCGCGAGCATCGGCCCGCGCACCACGTCCCCCACCGCCCACACGCCCGGCAGGTTGGTGCGGCACTCGTCATCGACGACGATGGCCCCGCGCTCGTCGAGCTTCAGGCCCACGGCTTCGGCGTTGAGGCCGTTCGTGTTGGGCACGCGGCCGATGGAGACGATCAGCTTGTCCGCCTCCAACGTCGCCGCCTCGCCCTTGGCGTTGGTGTAGGCGATGGTCACGCCCTTCTTGCCGGTCTTGACCTCGCCGACCTTGACGCCCAGCTCGATCTTGAGCCCCTGCTTGTCGAAGGCCTTCTTTGCCTCCTTGGCGATTTGCTCATCGACCGCGGCGAGGAAGGTCGGCATCCCTTCGAGGATGGTGACATCCGCGCCGAGCCGACGCCACACCGAGCCCATCTCCAGCCCGATCACGCCCGAGCCGATGATGGCCAGTCGCTTGGGCACGGCACCGAGCCGCAGCGCGCCGTCGTTGGAGAGGATTTTTTCCTCGTCGAACGGTACGCCGGGCAGCGCGCGGGCGTTCGACCCGGTGGCGACGATCACCTGTTTGCCCACCAGCGCCTCGGGCTTGTCACCCGCGACCGCGATCTCGTAGCCGCCCTCCACCGCACGCACGAACGAGCCGCGGCCGTGGAAGAACGTCACCTTGTTCTTTTTGAACAGGTAGAGGATGCCGTCGTTGTTCTGCTTCACGACAGCGTCCTTGCGGGCGATCATCTTCGCCACGTCGATTTTGACCGCGCCGGTGCTGATGCCGTGGTCCGCGAAGTGGTGCTGCGCGTGCTCGAAATATTCCGACGATTGCAGCAGCGCCTTCGACGGAATGCAGCCGACGTTGGTGCAGGTGCCGCCCGGCGCGGGGCCGCCGGCGGCGTTCTTCCACTCGTCGATGCAGGCGACCTTGAAGCCGAGCTGGGCGGCGCGGATCGCGGCGATATAACCCCCGGGGCCGGCCCCGATGACGACGACGTCGAATGTTTGTGCCATGTCGCAAGCTCCGTCGCGTCAGATGTTGAACAGCAGCCGCGCGGGGTCTTCCAGCGCTTCCTTCATCGCCACCAGGCCCAGCACTGCCTCGCGCCCGTCGATGATGCGGTGGTCGTACGACAGCGCCAGGTAGTTGATCGGCCGGATGACGATCTGGCCGTTTTCCACCACCGGGCGCTCCTTGGTCGCGTGCACGCCCAGGATCGCCGACTGCGGCGGGTTGATGATCGGCGTGGAGAGCATCGAGCCGAACACCCCGCCGTTGGAGATCGAGAACGTCCCGCCGGTCATCTCCTCGATGCCGAGCTTGCCCTCCGCAGCGCGCTTGCCGAAGTCGGCGATCTTCTTCTCGATGTCGGCAAAGCTCATCTGGTCGGCGTTGCGCAGGATCGGCACCACCAGCCCGCGCGGCGAGCCGACCGCGATGCCGATGTCGAAGTAGCCGTGGTAGACGATGTCGTTGCCGTCCACGCTGGCGTTGAGGATCGGGAATTTCTTCAGCGCATGCACCGCCGCCTTGACGAAGAAGCTCATGAAGCCGAGCTTGACGCCGTGCTCTTTCTCGAAGCGCTCCTGGTACTTCTTGCGCAGCTCCATCACCGGCGCCATGTTGACCTCGTTGAACGTGGTCAGGATGGCGTTGGTGGCCTGCGACTGCAGCAGGCGCTCGGCGATGCGCGCGCGCAGCCGCGTCATCGGCACGCGCTGCTCCGGACGGTTGGCCAGTTCGGCCGGCAGGCCGACCGGGGCCGCCACCTGCGGCAGCGCCTTGGCCGGCACACCGGTCGGGATCGTCGCCGGGGCCGCTGCGGCGGTGGCGGACGCCTTCGGTGCCGCCAGCGCGTTGAGCACGTCACCCTTGGTCACGCGGCCGTCCTTGCCGGTGCCCGGCACCGACCCCGGTGCCAGCCCGTGATCGGCCATCAGCTTGGCCGCGGCCGGCATCGCCACCGCCGCGGCCGGGGCTGCTGCCGCAGCAGCGGGCGCGGGGGCCGGCGCCGCCACCGCGGCGGGGGCGGCCGCCGGCGTCGCCGCGGCCACCTTGCCGTCGGTGTCGATCTTCGCGATCACCTGCTCCGACACGACGGTGCCGCCGTCCCCGACGACGACCTCGGCCAGCACGCCCGCGGCCGGGGCCGGCACCTCCAGCACGACCTTGTCGGTTTCGATTTCGATCAGGATCTCGTCGGCGGCCACCGGCTCGCCGACCTTCTTCTTCCACTGCAACAGGGTGGCCTCCGCAACCGACTCGGAGAGCTGCGGCACCTTCACTTCCACGATGGCCATGATGTGTTCTTCCTCGGAAAAATGCTGAAAAAGGGGGCCCGCCCGCGTGCTGCGACCGCACGCGGGCAGCGTCACGTCACTTGGTCAGGATGAAGCCCTTGAGCCGGCCGAAAGCGGCTTCCACCAGGGCCTTCTGCTGCTCCTGGTGCAGGTGGGCGTACCCCACCGCGGGCGACGCCGAAGCGGCGCGGCCGGCATAGCCCAGGCGCTGGCCGTCGAGCATGTTCTCGTGGATGTTGTGCTGCACGAAGAACCACGGTCCCTGGTTCTGCGGCTCATCCTGGCACCACACGATGTCGGTGGCGTTCGGGTAGCGCTTCAGTTCCGCGGCGAACACCTTGTGCGGGAACGGATAGAGCTGCTCGATACGCACGATGGCGACGTCGTTGGCCCCCTTTTCCTCGCGCTTCTTGACGAGGTCGTAGTACACCTTGCCGGAGCACACGATCACGCGCTTGACGCGTTGGGCGTTCTTCACGATGTCGGCGTTTTGTTCCGGGATCACGGTCTGGAACCCGCCCTTGATGAACTCCGACAGCGGCGAGGTCGCGTCCTTGTGCCGCAGCAGCGACTTCGGCGTGAAGACGATCAGCGGCTTGCGCAGGTTGCGCAGCATCTGCCGGCGCAGCAGGTGGAAGATCTGGCTGGCCGTGGTGGGCTGCACCACCTGCATGTTGGTGTCGGCGGCGAGCTGCATGAAGCGCTCGATGCGCGCGGAGCTGTGCTCCGGGCCTTGGCCCTCGTAGCCGTGCGGCAGGAAGAGCGTGATGCCGTTGACGCGGCCCCACTTCACCTCTCCCGATGCGATGAACTGGTCGATGACGACCTGCGCACCGTTGGCAAAGTCCCCGAACTGCGCCTCCCAGATCACCAGCGTGTTCGGGTCGTTGGAGGCGTAACCGTACTCGAAGCCCAGCACCGCCTCTTCGGACAGGATGGAGTCGATGACGGTGAACGGCGCCTGGTTGTCCGCGACGTTTTGCAGCGGGATGTAGGTGCCCTCGTCCCACTTTTCGCGGTTCTGGTCGTGGATGACGGCGTGGCGGTGCGTGAACGTCCCGCGCCCGCAGTCCTCACCGGAGAGGCGCACGCCATAGCCGCTGGCCACCAGTGACGCGAACGCCATGTGCTCGCCCATGCCCCAGTCGACGTTGATCTCGCCGCGCCCCATCGCGGCGCGGTCGGCGAGCACTTTCTTGACGAGCTGGTGCGGCGTGATGTTGTCCGGCACCGTCGTGATGCGCTCGGCCAGCCGCTTCCACTCGGACAGCGGAATCGCCGTGTCCGCGGCGTCCGTCCACTTCCTGCCGAGGAACGGCGCCCAGTCCACCGCGTACTTGCTCTTGTAGTTGGTCAGCACCGGGTCGACGGTGCGGCGACCTTCGTCGAGCATCGCGCGGTAGGCCTTGACCATTTCGTCCGGGCCGTCGGCCGGTAGCACCCCCTGCGCCACCAGCTTGTCGCCGTACAGCTTGCGCGTGCCCGGGTGCTGCGCGATCTTCTTGTACATCAGCGGCTGGGTCAGCGACGGCGTGTCCTGCTCGTTGTGGCCCAGCTTGCGGAAGCACACGATGTCGATGACGACATCCTTGCGGAAGGTCTGGCGGAACTCCACCGCGAGCTGCGTGGCCAGCACCACCGCCTCCGGGTCGTCGCCGTTGACGTGCAGCACCGGCGCCTCGATCATCTTCACGACGTCGGTGCAGTACAGCGTCGAGCGGCTGTCGCGCGGGTCCGAGGTCGTGAAGCCGATCTGGTTGTTGATGACGATGTGCACCGTGCCGCCAGTGAAGTAGCCGCGCGTCTGCGCCAGCGCCAGCGTCTCCATCACCACGCCCTGGCCGGCGAACGCGGCGTCGCCGTGCACCAGCACCGGCAGCACCTGGTCGCCGCGCTTGTCGCCCCGGCGGTCCATGCGCGCCCGCGCCGACCCCTCGACCACCGGGTTGACGATTTCCAGGTGCGACGGGTTGAACGCCAGGCTCAGGTGCACCGGCCCACCGGGGGTGGACACGTCCGAGCTGAAGCCCTGGTGGTACTTCACGTCACCGGCCGGCAGGTCCTCGGGCGCCGTGTGCTCGAACTCGGCAAACAGATCCTTGGGCATCTTGCCCATGACGTTGACCAGCACGTTGAGCCGCCCGCGGTGCGCCATGCCGATGACGATCTCCTGCACGCCGCGCGCGCCGGCCTGCTGGATCAGCTCGTCCATCGAGGCGATGAAGCTCTCGCCACCCTCGAGCGAGAAGCGCTTCTGCCCCACGTACTTGGTGTGCAGATAGCGCTCCAACCCTTCGGCCGCCGTCAGGTTGTAGAGGATGTGCTTCTTTTTGTCCGCGGTGAAATTGGGCTTGCTGCGGATGCTTTCGAGCTTTTCCTGCCACCAGCGCTTTTGCGTCTGGTCGGTGATGTACATGTACTCGGCGCCGATCGTGCCGCAGTAGGTCTCGCGCAGCGCGTTGAGCAGCTCGCGCAGCGACATCGTCTCCTTGCCGAAGTAGGTGTTGCTGGTGTTGAACACCGTCTCCAGGTCGGCGTCGGTCAGGCCGTAGAAGGCCGGATCGAGTTCGGGGATGTTCTCGCGCTCGGCGCGCTTGAGCGGGTCGAGGTTGGCCCAGCGCACACCGATGTTGCGGTAAGCGGCGATCAGCTGCTGCGTGGCGACGCGCTTGCGTCCCAGGTCGGAGTCCGCCCCGTACGCCGCCACCACCTGGGTCGTGCCCTGCTTGGCGAGTTCCGCAAACGCCGCGATGACCGGCATGTGCGGAATGTCACGCGCGTCGCTGCCGTCGACGGCCGGCACGTTTTGCAGCGCGTCGAAATAGTCGCGCCACGATTCGGGAACGCTGGTGGGGTCGGTGAGGTATTTCTCGTACATCTCCTCGACGTAGGGCGCATTGCCCCCGAAGAGGTACGAGTTGGCGCCAAAGGCCTGATAGACGCTGGCGGTCTGACTCATGGGATCGCTGACCTCCGTCTCCCTCCGGGGAGACTAGCGGGTTGGAAAAACCTTCCGCGACACGGCTGAACCGGTTAGCGGACGCGACAGTGACACTGGAAGGGCCTGTGCAGCGTGGATTGTGCCATCAAAACCGGCACGGCGGCAAAAAAGGAATCGAGCGGCCCCGCCCATTCCCGTGATCTTGCCCCCGTATTCCCGGACCCGTCCTATTCGCAACGTAACGCCGCGTCCTTGATGGTTGAGCGGCGTGCCTGGGCGGCCTGATGCCGCCGGAACTCTCTGGGTGAACGCATTTTCAACGACGAGTGCGGATGCACCTCGTTGAAGTGCTCGAATGCCGCTGGCAACTGAGCCAGCACGGTGGCCGCATCGCTCAGGTCCATGCGGGCCACGTAGTCGCGCTTGAACGTGTTGACGAAGCTCTCGGCCATGCCGTTGCTCTGCGGACTGCACACCGGCGTGTTGATCGGCTTGAGGCCCAGTGAACGCGCCACTGCTCGGGTCTGGGCTGCGATGTAGGCGCTGCCGTTGTCGCTGAGGAATTCCAGCCTGTGATCAGGGGGCAGCGCCTCCACCGAGCCAAAGCGTTTTTCCACCGCCTCGATCAACATCTCGCGCACCGGCTCACCGGGCAGCCCTTTGCCCTCCCATGCCCGCCAGGCGATCACTTCGCGGTCGCAGCAATCTTTGGTGAACGTGGCGCTCACCGTCTGCCCCGAGTCGCACTTGATCTGCAGCCCATCGGAGCACCAGCGCATATCGCTGCGCCCCACGGCAACGCGACCCTCGTGCTTGCGGCTGCCATGGCGCCGTCGGGCTGCCTTGGGCAGCAACAGCCCGGCCTGGGCCATCACGCGGTAGACCCGTTTGGGGTTGACCCGTGTGCCGCCCTGTGCGCTGCGCTGACGGTTGACCAGGGCACAGGCGCGTCGATACCCGTAGCTGGGCAGATCGGCGATCTGCTCCCGGATCTCAGCCAGCAGCTGCGCATCGCCCGCTGGCGTGCGCCCCTGGCGAGCATCGCGCCAGTCCTCGCGGCGGTGGTGCCGCTCATGCACATGCGAGCGCGCCACGCCCAGCGCCCGGCAGACCGTCTTCATTGGTCGTCCCCGGGCAACAAGGGCGAGCGCGCAATCCACTTTTTTTCGGCGGCGTACTCCACGGCTTCCTTGAGGATTTCGTTCTCCAGGGTCTTCTTGCCCAGCACCCGCTGGAGCTTGGCGATCTCGGCTCGAGCAGCGGCCAGTTCCGAGGCCGGAACCACTGCTTCCCCGGCCCTGACGGCCGTCAGGGCGCCTTGGCGATCGAGCTTTCTCCACTGGAACAGCAAGCTGGCTGCGACGCCTTCCTGCCGCGCCACCAGCGACACACTCATGCCCGGCTCGTAGGTGCGCCGCACCAGCGCGGCTTTCTCCGCAGGGGACCAGCGCCTGCGGCGCTGGTCTTTCAAGATGACTTCAACAGTGTCCGTATGCCTGGTCGTACTCACAGTCCTACTCCTATCCTCAACGATAAGCGATAGGACGGGTCCGGGGATTCAGGGGGCTATCTCACCCGCAGAAAAACCCGTGCGCCGATCAATTCTGCCGTGGCGACAGGCGCTGGCTGGTCGGCACCCCGCCGGGCTCGTCCAGCTCGATCGCGATCTGCGTGCAGACGGTGCGGCACAGCGCGACCGCCTGCTCGCTCTGCACGCGGTAATACACCTGCGTGCCTTCTTTGCGTTTGGCGAGCACCCCCGCCCGATACAGCAGGTTCAGATGCTGCGACAAATTGGGCTGGGTGGTGTCGATTTCGGCGAGCAGTTCCGATACCGATTTCTCCTTGTCGCACAGCGCGTTGAGGATGCGCAGCCGGGTCGGCGTGGCCAGGATGCCAAACAACTCCGCGGCCAGCTCGAACACCCGGTTTTTGTCGACGACGGCGTCGGTATCGGTCAGTTGTTGCATATATAAGCGTACGAACGGAGGAGCCGATCATACCCACAAACCGTCCGAACACCCAAATGGCCGGTGTCACCGGCCAGCGGCACGCGTCAGCGCGGCTGCATCAGCTCGCGGATCTGCTGCAGCGCGGTCGGATCGTCGAGCGTCGTGAGGTCGCCCGGATCTCGCCCCTCGCACACCGCCTGGATCGCCCGGCGCAGCAGCTTGCCGCTGCGCGTCTTGGGCAACAGCGACACGAAGCGCACGCGCGCCGGCCGCGCCACCGCCCCCAGTTGCTCGTCGACGACCTTCATGATTTCGCCTTCGAGCTGGAGGGCATCGGCTTCGGTGGCGGCACGCGAGGGATCCTTCAATACCGCGAACGCCACCGCCACCTGCCCTTTGAGCGCGTCGGCCACGCCGACCACGGCCACCTCCGCCACCGCCGGGTGGCTGGAGATACTTTCCTCGATCTCGCGCGTGCCGAGGCGGTGGCCGGCCACGTTGATCACGTCGTCGGTGCGGCCCAGGATGTAGTAGTAGCCGTCGGCGTCGCGCACGCCCCAGTCGAACGTGCTGTACATCTGCCGCCCCGGGATGCTGGACCAGTAGGTCTTGACGTAGCGCGCATCGTCGCCCCACACGGTCTGCAGGCACCCCGGTGGCAGCGGCCCCTGCACCGCGATGACGCCCTTGCGGTGGGGGTCCGTGATCTCCTCGCCCGTGTTCTCGTCGATCAGGCGCACGTCGTAGCCATACACCGCCTTGCCCGGCGAGCCGAACTTGGTGGGTGCCGGCTCCACGCCGTTGCAGATCGCCAGGATCGGCCAGCCCGTTTCCGTCTGCCAGTAGTTGTCGATGACGGGTTTGCCGATCGCCTGCGCCATCCACGTCGCGGTGGGCTCGTCCAACGGCTCCCCGGCCAGGAAGAGCGCCCGCAGGCTGCTCAGGTCATACTTCGTCAGGTACGCCGGATCCTGTTTTTTCAGCACGCGCGCGGCGGTGGGGGCGGTGAACATCACCGTGACCCGGTAGTCCTGCACCAGCCGCCACCAGATGCCGGCGTCGGGCCGGATCGGCGTGCCCTCGTACATGATCGTGGCCATGCCGTTGATCAGCGGCCCATAGATGATGTAGCTGTGCCCCACGACCCAGCCGATGTCGCTGGTCGAGAAGTAGGTCTCGCCGGGCTGGGCCATGTAGATGTGGCGCATCGAGGCGGCGAGCGCCACCGCGTAGCCGCCGGTGTCGCGTTGCACGCCCTTGGGCTTGCCCGTCGTCCCGCTGGTGTACAGGATGTAGCTGGGGTGGGTGCTCTCCACCCACTCGCACGGCACTTGCGCGTCCAGGTGCTGCGCGCGCAGTGCCGCGTAGTCCACGTCACGGCCCGCCACCGGATCGAGCGCCGCCAGCCCGCGGTTGACCATCAACACCCGCTCGGGCTTATGGGCCGAGAGGCGGATCGCTTCATCCAGCAGGTGTTTGTAGGGGACCACCTTGCCGGCGCGCATACCGGCGTCGGCGCTGACGATCACCTTCGGCGCGGCGTCGTCGATGCGCGTGGCCAGGCTGTGGCTGGCGAACCCCCCGAACACCACCGAGTGGATGGCGCCGATGCGCACGCACGCCAGCATCGCGAACGCCGCCTCCGGAATCATCGGCATGTAAATCAGCACGCGGTCGCCCTTGCCCACCCCGAGCGAGCGCAGGATGGCCGCCATACGCTGCACCTCCGCGTGCAGCTCCCGATACGTGTAGACGCGCTCCGTTTCGGTCTCGGTCGATACGTAGATCAATGCGTTTTGATCGGCCCGCTCGGCGAGATGGCGGTCCACCGCGTTGTGGCACAGATTGGTCAGCCCGCCTTCGAACCAGCGCGCAAACGGCGGGTTGTCATAGTTGCACACCCGGTCGAACGGCCGGTGCCAGTCGACCAGACGGGCCTGCTCGGCCCAGAACGCGTCACGATCGTCGATCGAGCGGCGGTAGAACGTGGCGTAGTCGGTTTGGCTCATGGGGTCTCTCCTCGGGCTGTCGGGCAATGCTGCCATTATGGAGAGACGTGTCTTGCATGACCCTGACGACCGTGGGGACAAGCCGGCGCGCGTGGCGGGCAGGCACCGCGCCGGGCACGCCCCTGCACTCCCTGCATCCCGCAATGCCGGCTGGACTGCGGGCGATCCATGCCGCTGACCATATCGCCGGCTGGCTTGCCACGTCCTGCGATGCCGGTTTTCGGCGGTGGCTTCGATGGTGGCTCTGGGTGGTTGCACGCCGGCGCCGTTGGCGTTACGCTTCGATCTATGAACATTGCTCCCACCCCGTCGATCGTGACGCAAGCCGCCACTTCGGTGGCCGAAACGCCGGACGCCGCACAGGTGATGGTGCTGCGTAAGGCCCTGCAGCTCGAGCAGCAGGGTGCGATGGCGCTGCTCAACGCGCTGCCGCAGCCCAACCCGACCGGTGAACTGCCCCTTGCCACGGAAGGCAGCCTCGGCACCCGCCTCAATGTGATGGCCTGAGGGCGCTGCATCGGTCGACCCGCGAGTCGAAAGCCGACCGGTCAGCCCCTGCAAAAGGAAGGCTTTCCAGACTCTGGGTCTGCGACGCAGCTTCCTGCACACGTCAAAACAAAAAGCCCGGAGCACATCGTGCTACGGGCCATTGTTTGGTGGGTGATGCAGGGTTCGAACCTACGACCCCTGCCGTGTGAAGGCAGTGCTCTACCGCTGAGCTAATCACCCTGTCGATGAACGAAATTATAGCCGACTTTTCCCACCTCTCCGGTACCCAGTGCGCACTGAAGCGGTTGCGAGCGCCCGTCCAGGTCTGGGGATCCCCTCCTTTTAGCCCGTGACAGGGGCCGCGGGCTCGTGCCGGCGCCAGACCGTACGTCCCTTGGATTCCTTGTCGAGGGCGGCGAGCAGCGCCTCGTGTTCGGCGCATTCCGCGTCGCTCGCGCGCAGCACGGGCAGCGTAAAGCCCGACAGATCGCGGCGCTCGACCGAGCCGCCCTGCCCCGCGTCATCCCCGCGCACGTCGATGACGAGCGACTCCTGCCCGCGCGTCATGTAAATGTAGACGTCGGCGAGCAATTCGGCGTCCAGCAGCGCGCCGTGCAACTGCCGGCCGGAGTTGTCGACCCCCAGCCGATCGCACAGGGCGTCCAGCCCGTTGCGCTTGCCGGGCCACATCTCCTTGGCCATCACCAGCGTGTCGATGACCCCGCGCACCAGCCGCCGCGTCGGCCCCAGCCCCAGCCGCCCGAACTCCGCGTCCAGAAAACCCAGGTCGAACGGCGCGTTGTGGATAATCAGCTCCGCCCCCTGCAGGTAGTCGAGCAGTTCCGGCGCGATGTCGGCGAAGCGCGGCTTGTCCGCCAGGAACTCGAGCGTGATGCCGTGCACCCGCAGCGCGTCCTCGTGGATGTCGCGTTCGGGGTTGAGGTAGTAATGCCGGTTGTTGCCCGTGAGCTGGCGGTTGACCAGTTCCACGCAGCCGATTTCGATGATGCGGTCGCCGTCCTGCGGCGACAGGCCCGTGGTTTCGGTGTCGAGGACGATCTGGCGCATGGGACCGGCCGCTCAGTGGCGTTCGCGGGCGTGGTTGATGGTGTAGCGCGGAATTTCGATCGTCACGTCGCGCGTTCCGAGCCGCGCCTGACAGCTCAGGCGGGACTGCGGCTCCAGGCCCCACGCCTTGTCGAGCATGTCTTCCTCCTCCTCGGAGGGTTCGTTGAGCGACTCGTAGCCCTGCCGCACGATGACATGGCACGTCGTGCAGGCGCAGCTCATCTCGCACGCGTGCTCGATCTCGATATCGTGGTCCAGCAGCGCCTCGCACAGGCTCGTGCCGGTGGGCGCGTGGATGGTGGCGCCCTGCGGGCAAATCTCAGGATGGGGCAAGACGGTGATCGCAGGCATTCAAAGATTCTCCACATGCCGCCCGGCCAGCGCCTGGGCGATGCTGCGGTTCATGCGGCGGGCGGCAAAGGCTTCCGTCCCTTTGGCCAGCGCCTCGGTGGCGGCGTCGATCGCCGCGGCATCGGTCCCCCCGCGGGCCGCTTCCAGCGCCGCCATCAGGGCATCGATCTGGGCGCGCTCCGCCGCCTCGAGCAGGTCACCGTCGGTGGCCAGCGCACTGCGCGTGGCTTCTAGCATCCGCTCGGCCTCCACCCGCGCTTCGATCAGGGCGCGCTGCTGCATGTCCTGCTCGGCGGTGGCAAAGCCCTCCTGCAGCATGCGGGCGATCTGCTCGTCGGTCAGGCCGTAGGACGGTTTGACGTTGACGTGCGCCTCGACGCCGGTGCTGAGCTCCCGTGCGCTGACGGTCAGCAGCCCGTCCGCGTCCACGGTGAACGTCACCCGGATCCGGGCTGCCCCCGCCGCCATCGGCGGAATGCCGCGCAGCTCGAAGCGCGCGAGGCTGCGGCAGTCCTGCACCAGGTCGCGCTCGCCCTGCACGACGTGGATCGCCAGCGCCGTCTGGCCGTCGCGGTAGGTCGTGAAGTCCTGCGCGCGCGCCGTCGGAATCGGTGTGTTGCGCGGCACGATGCGCTCCACCAGCCCGCCCATCGTCTCGATGCCCAGCGACAGCGGGATAACGTCGAGCAGCAGCATCTCGCCATCCGGCGAATTGCCAGCCAGCTGGTTGGCCTGGATGGCCGCGCCGATCGCCACCACCTCGTCCGGGTTGAGGTTGGTCAGCGGCTCGCGCCCGAACAGCGCCGCCACCGCCCGCCGCACCACCGGCATGCGCGTGGAGCCGCCCACCATCACGACCCCCTGGATTTCGTCCGCGCCGACCCGTGCGTCGCGCAAGACGCGCCGCACCGCGGCCAGCGTCCGCTCCGTCAGGTGGCGCGTCGCCGCCTCGAAATCCGCCTGCCGAACGTCGACGGTCTGCGCCCCGTCGCCCACGGGCACGGTCAACGCGACCGCCTCGTCGTCGGGGCGGTCGCTCAGCGCCTCTTTTACGCGGCGCGCCTCGGCCAGCAGCGCGGCGCGTTGCCGCGGGGGCAGATCCGCGACATGCGCCCCCGCACACGCCCGCTCCAGCGCCCAGTCGGCCAGCGCCCGGTCGTAGTCGTCGCCCCCCAGCGCCGAGTCCCCGCCGGTGGCCACGACTTCGAACACACCCACGGTGAGCCGCAGCAGCGACACGTCGAACGTACCGCCGCCCAGGTCGTAGACGAGGTACAGACCCTCGGCCGCGTTGTCGAGCCCGTAGGCGATGGCGGCCGCGGTCGGCTCGTTGAGCAAGCGCAGCACGTTCAGCCCGGCGAGCCGCGCGGCGTCCTTGGTCGCCTGCCGCTGCGCGTCGTCGAAGTAAGCGGGCACGGTGATGACGGCGCCGTAGAGCTCGCTGTCGAAGGTGTCCTCCGCCCGCTGGCGCAGCGTGGCCAGGATCTCGGCGCTGACCTCGACCGGCGTCTTGTCACCGGCGACGGTGCGCACGACGATGCCGCCCGGCCCTTCGGCGACGGCGTACGGCAGCCGCCCCGCGACCCCGTGCGCCTGGATGTCGGCGAGCGAGCGCCCCATCAGGCGCTTGACGGAGCTGATCGTGTTGGCGGGGTCGTCCACCTGCGCCGCCAGCGCCTCATACCCGATCTGTCGCGACGGCTGCGACCCTGGCGGCAGGTAGCGAACGACGCTCGGCAACAGGATGCGCCCCTGCTCATCGGGCAGGCATTCGGCCACGCCGTGGCGGACCGCGGCGACCAGCGAGTGCGTGGTGCCGAGGTCGATGCCCACGGCGATGCGCCGCTGGTGCGGGTCGGGCGCCGCGCCCGGCTCGGAGATTTGCAATAAAGCCATGGAGAAAAAATTCGTGATCAGTGCTCGAGTCGCGCGTGCAGGCTGTCGATGAACCGCTCGATGAACATCAGCGCGCGCACCTGCTCGACCGCCGCGCGGGCGTCCTGGCGCTGGTCGATCGCGTCGGCCAGCGCCGCCAGCCGCTCGCGGCGCTGCGCCTCGACCGTCTGCAGCAAGGCTTCGATGTCGGCCGCATCGCGCGCGTCGTCCAGCGCCTCGCGCCACTGCATTTGCTGCAGCAGGAAGTCCGCTGGCATTACGGTGTTGGATTCGGCGTCGACCGGCACCCCGTGCAGTTCGCACCAGTAGGCTGCGCGCCGCAACGGGTCGCGCAGGCGGTGATACGCCTCGTTGATGCGCACCGACCACTGCATGGCCACCCGTTGCGCGGCGGCCCCTTGGTGCGCGAAGCGGTCGGGGTGCGCCTGACGCTGCAGGGCCTTCCAGCGCTCGTCGAGCAGCGCGCGGTCGAGGTCGAAGCGCCGCGGCAACCCGAACAGCGCGAAATCGTCGTCCTGCAGCGACGGCCCCGCGGTGCCCTCAGACGCGGAACGACTCGCCACAGCCACAGCGGTCCCGCTCATTGGGGTTGTGGAACTTGAAGCCTTCGTTGAGGCCCTCGCGCACGAAGTCGAGCTCAGTGCCGTCCAGGTACGGCAGGCTCTTGGGATCGACGAGCACCTTCACCCCGTGCGCCTCGAACACGATGTCCTCGGGCGCCACCGCATCGGCATATTCGAGCTTGTACGCCAGCCCAGAGCAGCCGGTCGTCTTGACGCCCAGGCGGACGCCGACGCCCTTCCCCCGGCGGGCGAGGTACTTTTGCACGTGCCGGGCAGCGGCTTCGGTGAGGGTGACGGCCATGTCGGATTCGGCTCCTGTTCAGGGGTGTGCGGTCTGGGGTGGACGCCCGCCCCCGCCGCAGCGGATGCGGGCCCCGCCCGATCAAGCGGCGACGCTGGTCGCGGCGTGCTTCTTTTTGTAGTCCTCGACCGCCGCCTTGATGGCGTCTTCGGCGAGGATCGAACAGTGTATCTTCACCGGCGGCAGCGCCAGCTCTTCGGCGATCTGGCTGTTCTTGATCTGCGCGGCTTCTTCCAGCGTCTTGCCCTTGACCCACTCGGTGACCAGCGAGCTCGACGCGATCGCCGAACCGCAGCCGTAGGTCTTGAAGCGCGCGTCCTCGATGACCCCGGTCTCGGGGTTCACCTTGATCTGCAGCTTCATCACGTCGCCACAGGCGGGCGCGCCGACCATGCCGGTGCCGACGTTCTCGTCATTTTTGTCGAAGCTGCCGACGTTGCGCGGGTTCTCGTAGTGGTCGATGACCTTGTCGCTGTATGCCATGGTGCGTACTCCTTCGGTGCGTGATGGCGCGTCAGTGCGCGGCCCATTGGATGCTGTTGAGGTCGATGCCGTCCTTGTACATCTCCCACAGCGGCGAGAGTTCACGCAGCTTCTCGACGTTGGCCTTGATGGCCTCGATCGCGTAGTCCACCTGCTCCTCGGTCGTCCAGCGACCGATCGTGATGCGCAGGCTGCTGTGGGCGAGCTCGTCGCTGCGGCCGAGCGCACGCAGCACGTAGCTGGGCTCCAGGCTCGCCGACGTACAGGCGGAGCCGCTGGAGACGGCCACCCCCTTGATCCCCATGATCAGGGACTCGCCCTCGACGTAGTTGAAGCTCATGTTGAGGTTGTGCGGCACGCGCTTGGTCGGGTGGCCGTTGACGAACGACTGCTCGATCTGGCTCAGGCCCGCGAGCAGCCGGTCGTGGAGGCGCTGGATGCGCGGCAGCTCGGTGGGCATCTCGGCCTTGGCGATCGCGAACGCCTCGCCCATCCCGACGCACTGGTGCGTCGCGAGCGTGCCGGAACGCAGCCCGCGCTCGTGCCCGCCGCCGTGCATTTGCGCTTCCAGCCGCACGCGCGGCTTGCGGCGCACGTACAGCGCGCCGATGCCTTTCGGACCGTAGGTCTTGTGCGAAGCCAGGCTCATCAGGTCGACCGGCAGCTTGCCGAGGTCGATCTCGACCTTGCCGGTCGCCTGCGCGGCGTCGACGTGGAAGATCACGCCCTTTTCCCGGCAGATCTGGCCAATGGCCTCGATGTCCTGGATGACGCCGATCTCGTTGTTGACGAACATCACGCTGGCCAGGATCGTGTCGGGCCGGATCGCATCCCGAAACGCGTCCAGGTTCACCAGGCCATCCTGATCGACGTCGAGGTACGTGACCTCGAAGCCTTCACGCTCCAGGTGCCGGCAGGTGTCGAGCACCGCCTTGTGCTCGGTCTTGACCGTGATGATGTGCCGGCCCTTGCCCTGGTAGAAGTGCGCCGCCCCCTTGAGCGCGAGGTTGTTCGATTCGGTCGCGCCGCTGGTCCAGACGATCTCGCGCGGGTCGGCCCCGATCAGGTCCGCGACCTGCTCCCGCGCGTGTTCGACGGCCTTTTCCGCTTCCCAGCCCCAGGCGTGGCTGCGCGAGGCTGGGTTGCCGAAATGCTCGTACAGCCACGGGATCATCTTGTCGACCACGCGCGGGTCCACCGGCGTGGTGGCGCTGTAGTCCATGTAAATCGGAAAATGCGGCGTCTTGCTCATCGCAGGCTCCAAAGGGCGTCGGAAAAATGGTCAGTGACCGTTGGCCGAGGCCAGCGCAAACACTGAGTTGGGCGCATTGACCCGCACCGGCTTGACCACCGGCGTGGGCGAGATGGCGCGCTTGATCGACGGGCCGGGCTCGACCGCCACGCCGCGGGCGAGCTGTTCGTCGACCAGTTTTTGCAGCGTCACCGATCGCAGGAACTCCACCATGCGCTCGTTGAGCTCCGCCCACAGGTCGTGCGTCATGCAGCGCTGCCCCTCGCCGTGGCAGTTTTCCTTGCCGCCGCACTGCGTGGCGTCGATCGGCTCGTCCACCGAGAGAATGATGTCGGCCACGGTGATCTCGGACGCCTTGCGCCCGAGCGTGTACCCCCCGCCGGGGCCTCGCGTGGACTCGACCAGATGATGCCGGCGCAGCTTACCGAAGAGCTGCTCCAGGTACGACAGCGAAATGTGCTGGCGCTGGCTGATCGCGGCGAGCGTGACGGGACCGCTGGCCTGGCGCAACGCCAGATCGATCATCGCCGTGACGGCGAAACGGCCTTTGGTGGTCAGGCGCATGGCAGACTCCTGGTACACACTCGAGGAACCGAAGATCGTTGTGGATATTCCCGAGCGTTTCGCTAGAGTATACCAAAAGCCGAATATTTTTGTCAGGAATTCGCCCCCCATCATCCCTGACGGCGACGGGGATTTATCCGACAAAAGGAGGCACGGCCTCCGCCTCCAGCACACGTCGACCGCAGCAGCCCCGATACACCTCAGGAGGCATCGGGCCTTCCCAAGCGCAGCGAGAAGCAAAACCGCACGCCCGTGCCGGGATGAGCGTCATAAAAACGAACGGTGGCGCCGATTTTGGTCGCCCGCGCCAGCACGTTGCGAACCCCACGACCTTGCGCGCCCGACAGGGTCCCCGGCGGCATCCCTTGCCCATCGTCCTCGACGGTGAGCAAGACAAAATCCCGATGCTGCCAAGTCGCCACCGTCACCGTGCGAGCGTGCGCGTGTTTGACAATGTTGGCAAAAATTTCCTGCAGACAGCGAAACAGGTGCAAAACCCCTCTCGAATCCAGCATGGGCAGCGGGGCCACGTCTTGCACGGCCCAGCGCAACTCGATGCCCGCCGCCTCCAGCGTCGGCCCCAAGCGCTGACGTATCGTCCCCAGCACAGCGGGTAAATCCCCCTCCATCGGCTCGAGCGAGTCCAATGTCAGCCGTAACTCATCGAGCGCCTGCACCAGCAACGGCTCGATCGACGCCCGCGCCACGACATCAGGGGATTGACGCACCAGGTTGAGGGCCTGCACCAGTTGGCTGCCCAGCCCGTCGTGCATCTCTCGCATGATGCGCCGTCGCTCTCGGTCGACATCGTGTTGCCGCTGCGCGCGACGCAGTCGCTCGGTCATCCCTCGCCATTCGGCAGCGTACCGATTCAGCTCTTCACGCAAAACCCCGTTGGACCGCAGCAATGCATCGATTTGCGCCAGGCCCCACGCCAGCACCGCCACACCCAGCGCGACAACAGCAAGCCCTCTACCCCAAACCGCCAGCGTCTGCGGGCCACCGAGCGTCACCAACCCGCTGTCGTGCGCGACGAGCGCGGCATCGACCAGCGCCGATAACGCAGTCCAGCCAACGGCTGCCGTACCACCTCCGCTCGAATGCGCCAGTCGCATCAACACCCACAGCGTCACGAGCAGCGCCGCCAGACATGCCCCACCGAGCACAAGGCGCAAACCGCCGCCCTCCTCCCCAGTCTGGAGCGACCATGGGCCTGCGACCCAGCTCCAACCATAGAGAGCATGCAACCCCGCTGCAGCCGCCGCCCACAACAGCCCATTTTGTCGCAGGGCACGTGCCACACTCCAAGCGAGCAGCACCACCAACACACCGCCCACCATGACAGCCCATGCAGCGAATGCGGCATCCGCCGGCCACACGGTTTGCGCGGTGATGGGAACCGAGGCATCGGCCCCCAAGCGATTCTCGATGGATGGCATGGCGCTGGACACCCCCGGTGCGGCGAGCCCTCGTGCCGTCGGCGTCACTGCGTGCGACCCAGCTGTAACGCTGCGCATCGTCGCCCCCTTCGATCGAGCCGCCATCATCGTAGCCGGTGATCAATTCGACCCTGCATTTGCTGATGACGTTAGAGGCCAGGTCAAGCCATGCTATCACAACAACCCCCGCGCCTGCGCGGCGCGCACCACCTGTACCCGGGTGTGCACGGCCAGCTTGCGGTAGAGGTTTTTGACGTGCGTGCTGACCGTCGAGACCCCGATACCCAGGCGCTGCGCGATCTCCTTGTTCACGTAGCCCTGCGCGACGAGGCGCAGGACGTCGGTCTCCCGCTCCGACAACTCGGGCACCGGGCCATCGGCCACCGCGCCGGCCTCCGCGCCCGCGGCACGGAACTGCTTGAGCAGCATGCGCGCGAGCAGCGGCGAAATGGGGGCACCCCCCTCGCGGATCTGCTGGATGGCCGCGATCAGTTCGTCCTCGCTGCAGCCCTTGAGGACGTAGCCCGTAGCACCCATCTGCAGCGCGCGGATCAGGCGCGACTCGTCACCGAAGACGGTGAAGACCAGCAGCTCGGCGTCGGGCCGCGCCTGGGCCAGCAGCCGCAGCATGTCCTCGCCCCGCCCGTCCGGCAACCCCAGATCGACCAGGAACACATCCGCCAGGCTATGCGGCGCCATGCGCTCCGCGTGCGCGTAGGTGTCGGAATGCCCCACCAGCCGCCAGTCGGGGCGCTGCCGCAACGCAGCCTCGACGAAGCGCAGAATGGTGGGGTCGTCCTCGATCAGATACAGACGCGTGATGTCCGCCATGGCCTGATTGTGGTCAATCCCGGACGGGCCCTCGCTCCCCAAAACGGGGGAGCACTGCACCTCACGGCGACGCCAACGCCGCCGCTTCGCTGCCGTGCGCGCCGAGCACGCGGTCTTTCAGGGCGGCGAGCCGGTCGCGCACGCGCGCCGCAGCCTCGAACTCCAGATTGCGCGCGTGCTCCAGCATCTGTTTTTCCAACCGCTTGATCTCGCGCGCCAGGTCTTTTTCGTCCATCTCCTCCACCAGCGCCGCGGCCGCGCGCACCTCGGCCTCGCGCTGCGCCTCCTGCGCCGCTTTGTCGCTGACGACGCCGTCGATCAGGTCCTTGATGCGCTTGTGCACGCCGCGCGGCGTGATACCGTGCGCCGCGTTGTAGGCGAGCTGCTTGGCGCGGCGGCGCTCGGTCTCGTCGATCGCGCGGCGCATCGAGTCGGTGATGGTGTCGGCGTAGAGGATCGCCATGCCGTTGAGGTTGCGTGCCGCGCGGCCGATGGTCTGGATGAGGCTGCGCTCGGCGCGCAGGAAACCCTCCTTGTCGGCGTCCAGAATCGCTACCAGCGACACCTCGGGGATGTCCAGCCCCTCGCGCAGCAGGTTGATACCGACCAGCACGTCGAACGCCCCCAGCCGCAGGTCGCGGATGATCTCCACGCGCTCGACCGTGTCCACGTCCGAGTGCAGGTAGCGCACGCGCACGCCGTTTTCCGTCAGGTAGTCGGTCAACTGCTCGGCCATGCGTTTGGTGAGCGTCGTCACCAGCACGCGCTCGTCGCGCTCCACGCGCAGGCGGATTTCCTGCAGCACATCGTCGACCTGGTGAGTGGCCGGGCGCACTTCCACGACGGGGTCCACCAGGCCCGTGGGGCGCACCACCTGCTCCACCACCTGTGACGAGCGGCGCAACTCGTACTCCCCCGGCGTCGCGGAAACGAAAATGACCTGCCGCATGCGCTGTTCGAACTCCTCGAACTTCAGCGGCCGGTTGTCCAGCGCGCTGGGCAGGCGAAATCCGTACTCGACCAGCGTCGTCTTGCGCGCGCGGTCGCCGTTGTACATCCCCGCGAGCTGCCCGATCATCACGTGGCTCTCGTCCAGGAACATCAGCGCGTCGCGCGGGAGGTAATCGGTCAGCGTGCTGGGGGGCTCGCCCGGCGCGGAGCCGGAGAGGTGGCGCGTGTAGTTTTCGATGCCCTTGCAGTGCCCGACCTCGACCAGCATCTCCAGGTCGAAGCGCGTGCGCTGCTCCAGCCGCTGCGCCTCCAGCAGCTTGCCCATCGCGACCAGCTCCTTCAGCCGCGCGTCCAGCTCCTGCTTGATGCCCTCCACCGCGCGCAGCACCTGTTCGCGCGGGGTCACGTAGTGGCTGCTCGGGTAGATGGTAAAGCGCGGCAGCTTCTGCCGCACGTGGCCGGTGAGCGGGTCGAACAGCGCGAGCGACTCCACCTCGTCGTCGAACAGCTCGATGCGCACCGCGAGTTCGGAGTGCTCCGCCGGGAACACGTCGATCGTGTCCCCGCGTACGCGGAACTTGCCGCGCACGAATTCCTGCTCGTTGCGCTGGTACTGCATGCGCACGAGCTGCGCGATGATGTCACGCTGGCCGATGCGGTCACCGGCGCGCAGCGTCAGGATCATGCGGTGGTAATGCTCCGGGTTGCCGATGCCGTAGATCGCGCTGACGGTGGCGACGATGACGACGTCGCGCCGCTCCAGCAGGCTCTTGGTGCACGACAGGCGCAGCTGCTCGATGTGCTCGTTGATCGCGCTGTCCTTTTCGATGTAGAGGTCGCGCTGCGGGACGTAGGCCTCGGGCTGGTAATAATCGTAATAACTGACAAAGTATTCGACGGCGTTCTTCGGAAAGAACTCGCGAAACTCGCTGTAAAGCTGCGCTGCCAGTGTCTTGTTCGGCGCAAAGACGATGGCCGGGCGCCCCAGACGGGCGATCACGTTGGCCATCGTGTAGGTCTTGCCGGAGCCGGTGACGCCCAGCAGCGTCTGGAACGCCTCGCCGTCGCGCACGCCCTCGACCAGGCGCGCGATGGCCTCCGGCTGGTCGCCCGCCGGCGGATACGGTTGAAACAGCTGGAACGGCGAGCCCTCGAACGTGACGAACCGTCCCGTGCTTTCGTTGCCCAAAAGAAACCTCCTCGATGCTGCGTGCCTGGACCAACGGGTGAGTGTACGGGGCGCCCGGCCCGGCCGCTAAAATCGGTGGGTTTTTTCACCCAACCCCTTAGTGCTGCACCATGTCGCTCTTTGCCCACGTCGAAATGGCCCCGCGTGACCCGATCCTGGGTCTGAACGAACAATTTGCGGCCGATCCGCGCCCGAACAAGGTCAACCTGGGCGTCGGCGTCTACTACGACGACGAGGGCAAACTGCCACTGCTGCGTTGTGTGCAGGCGGCCGAACAGCGCCTGATGGAAAAGCCCGCGCCGCGCGGCTACCTGCCGATCGACGGTCTGGCCGCGTACGACAGCGCGGTCAAGGCGCTGGTGTTCGGTGCCGACAGCGCCGTGGTCCGCGACGGTCGGGTGGCCACGGTGCAGGCGCTGGGCGGTACCGGCGGCCTGAAGATCGGCGCGGACTTTCTGAAAAAACTGCTGCCCCAGGCCAAGGTGCTGATCAGCGATCCGAGCTGGGAGAACCACCGGGCGCTGTTCACCAACGCGGGGTTTCCGGTCGAGACCTACACCTACTACGACGCGGCGCGCCGCGGGGTCGATGTCGACGGGATGCTCGCCAGCCTGCGCGCTGCGCCGGCCGGCACGATCGTCGTGCTGCACGCCTGCTGCCACAACCCCACCGGCTATGACCTGACGCCCGCGCAGTGGGACGCCGTCGTGGCCGTCGTGCGCGAGCGGGGTCTGATCCCGTTCCTCGACATGGCGTACCAGGGCTTCGGCTTCGGGATCGCCGAAGACGGCGCCGCGGTCGGCAAGTTCGTCGCCGCGGGGCTGGACGTATTCGTCGCCACGTCGTTTTCCAAGAGCTTCAGCCTCTACGGCGAGCGCGTCGGCGCGCTGTCGGTGGTCTGCGCCAGCAAGGACGAGGCCGATCGCGTGCTGTCGCAGCTCAAAATCGTCGTGCGCACCAACTACTCCAACCCGCCCACGCACGGCGCGGCGGTCGTGGCCACCGTCCTCAACACCCCCGAGCTGCGCACCCAGTGGGAACAGGAACTGGGCGAGATGCGCACCCGCATCAAGGCGATGCGCCAGCGGCTGGTCGACGGCCTGAAGGCCGCCGGCGTGCAGCAGGACATGTCCTTCATCACGCAGCAGCTGGGCATGTTCAGCTACTCGGGCCTCAGCAAGGACCAGATGGTGCGCCTGCGCACCGAGTTCGGCGTGTACGGCACCGACACCGGCCGCATGTGCGTTGCCGCGCTCAACAGCCGCAACATCGACCACGTCTGCCAAGCGATCGCCGCCGTCCTCCGGTGACGGGGCTGTCCCCGAGGTGACGCCGCCTCGGGGATGCGCCGCATGGCGCCGCCGGCGACTTCCTGCTATATTTGCTGCACCGCAACATAAACAAAGGCAGGCGACGCCATGCTGTATCACCTGTATGAGGCGCAGCGCGCGCTGATGGAGCCGTTTTCCGACTTCGCGTCGGTGGCGGCCAAGCTGTTCGCGAACCCCTCGTCGCCGCTGGCGCAAACCCCTTTCTCGCAGCGCATCGCCGCGGCGTACGACCTCCTGCACCGACTGGGCAAGGACTACGAAAAGCCCGAGTTCGGCATCCGCACGATCGACATCGACGGCGTGCAGGTGGCCATCCACGAGCGCGTCGAGATGGAGCGGCCATTTTGTGAGCTGCGCCGCTTCAAGCGCTACTCGGACGATCCGCAAACGCTGGCGCGCCTGAAAGAGCAGCCGGTGGTGCTGATCGTCGCGCCGCTGTCCGGCCATTACGCGACGCTGCTGCGCGACACGGTGCGCACGATGCTGCGCGACCACAAGGTCTACATCACGGACTGGAAAAACGCGCGCATGGTGCCGCTGTCCGAGGGCGACTTCCACCTCGACGACTACGTGCACTATGTGGAGGACTTCATCCGCTACCTGCAGCGCGAGTACGGCAACTGCCACGTGATGAGCGTGTGCCAGCCGACGGTGCCGGTGCTGGCCGCTGTTTCGCTCATGGCCAGCCGTGGCGAGCGCACGCCGTTGTCGATGACGATGATGGGCGGCCCGATCGACGCGCGCCGTTCGCCCACGGCCGTCAACAACCTCGCGGTCCACCGCAGCTACGAGTGGTTCGAGAACAACGTGATCTACCGCGTGCCCGCCGGGTTTCCGGGCGAGGGGAGACGCGTGTACCCGGGCTTTCTGCAGCACGCGGGCTTCATCGCGATGAACCCGGACCGCCACGTCAACAGCCATTACGACTACTTCCTGCACCTCATCGAGGGCGACAACGAGAGCGCCGAGGCGCACCGGCGTTTCTACGACGAGTACAACGCCGTACTCGACATGGACGCGCACTACTACCTGGAAACGATCCGCACCGTGTTCCAGGAATTCAAGCTCGTTCATGGCACGTGGGACGTGCGCGCGCCCGACGGCACGCTGGAGCGGGTGCGGCCGCAGGACATCCGCCACACGGGCCTGCTGACGGTCGAGGGCGAGCTGGACGACATCTCGGGCAGCGGTCAGACGCAGGCTGCGCACGACCTGTGCACCGGCATCGCGGCCGACGACCGCCGGCACTTCGAGGTGCCGGGCGCGGGTCATTACGGGATCTTCAGCGGGCGCCGCTGGCGCGAGATCGTCTACCCGGTGGTGCGTGACTTCATCCGCGCCCACGAACCGGCGCGCGGCGGCGCCGACCCGGCCGCCGTCCAGGCCGAGGCGGAGTCGTTGGCCGCGGCGATCCGGCGTGACGACACGCCACCGGCGCGGACCGCTCGTCGCGCGCGCCGCGCGGGGTCATGACGACCGGGGTTTGCACGCCGTCGGCGCTGGCGGACCGGATCGACGCCGCGTTACCGCAGACCCAGTGCACGCGCTGCGGCTACCCCGACTGCCGGGGTTATGCCGAGGCGATCGCGCGCGGTGAAGCCGACATCGACCAATGCCCGCCGGGGGGCGCCGAGGGGGTGCGGCGGCTGGCCGCGATCGTCGGCCGTGCCCCGAAGCCACTCAACCCCGCACACGGCACCGAAGGACCGATGGCGGTGGCGGTGATCGACGAGCAGTGGTGCATCGGCTGCACGCTGTGTCTCAAAGCCTGTCCAACAGACGCCATCGTCGGCGCGCACAAGCGCATGCACACGGTGATGGCGCGCTATTGCACGGGCTGCGAGCTGTGCGTGCCGGTGTGCCCGGTCGACTGCATCGCGATGCAGCCGGTCAGCGGCGAGCGCACCGGCTGGGCGGCGTGGTCGCCCGAGCAGGCAGCCGTCGCCCGCGTGCGCTACGCCGCCCGGCGCGCGCGCCTGCAGCGCGAAACGGACGAGGCTGCCGAGCGGCGGCTGCAAAAAGCCGAGGCCAAGCTGGCCGACCTGGCCCACCACTCCAAACACACCGACGCCGACACGCTGGCACGCAAGCGCGCCCTCGTCGAAGCGGCCATCGCGAAGGCGCGCGCCGCACGCACGGTAGGCGCGACGCGACAGAACGCACCAGCCGTCACGGCTCCCGCGGCATCGGGCACGAGCGCAGCGCCCTGAACCGAGCGTGATGTCTCATCGCAGCCACGCGGCGCCGAGTGGCGGGCCCGTCTTGACGGTGATCCCTGCGCCGAGCCCGATACCCCGCTGCCGCCACGCGGCGGCGCGGGGGCATCCCACACACAGCCGCCGCTGCGCCTCGGGTATTCCCCTGCAGCGCTCTGCTCTCAGCCCCTTCAGCGAGCCGTTACCCCTTCCGTCCCCGCTTCGGCCAGCGCACGAAACGCCTGCACCACCTCCGGCGGGGCCTGCACGAGTTCGATCAGCACGCCCTCCCCGCCCACGGGGAACTCGTCGTTGCCCTTCGGGTGGATGAAGCAGATGTCGAAGCCCGCCGCGCCCCGGCGGATACCGCCGGGGGCGAAGCGCACGCCCTGGGCCGACAACCACTCGACAGCCTTGGGCAGGTCGTCTACCCACAGCCCCACGTGGTTGAGCGGTGTCGTGTGCACGGCGGGCTTCTTCTCCGGGTCGAGCGGCTGCATCAGGTCCACCTCGACCTTGAACGGTCCCGCGCCGGTGGCGCAGATGTCTTCGTCGACGTTTTCGCGCTCACTGACGAAGGTGCCCGTGACCTCGAGGCCGAAGAGGTCGACCCAGAGCCGCCGCAGGCGCGCCTTGTCCGGAGCGCCGATGGCGATCTGCTGCACGCCCAGGATGCGAAACGGCCGTGCGCTCATCGCTCGAACTCCACGATTGGCTGATCGACCACCAGCGACTCGCCCTTCTGCGCGAGCACCTTGGCCACGACGCCATCGGCCGGCGCAAAGAGGACGTTTTCCATCTTCATCGCCTCGATGACCGCCACCCGCTCGCCGGCCTGCACCTTCTGGCCGGGCTGCACCGCCACGTCCACCAGCAGCCCCGGCATCGGCGAGAGCACATAGCGGCTCATGTCCGGCGGCGCCTTGAAGGGCATCAGGCGGTACAGCTCTGCCATGCGCGGCGACACCACCAGGCATTCGAGCCGGGTGCCATTGTGCTGCACCACCAGCGCCAGCGGGTTCTTGGGGCTGCCGCGCTCGACCTGCGCGGTGAAGGGCTGGCCATTGACCTCGCCGGTGATGACGATATCGCTCAGGCGCGAGGGCGAGGTGATCTTGTAGCGCTTGTCGCCGACCGTCACCGAAGCGTAGCCGGTCTCGCCGACGAACTCGTCCACGTGCACGGGGATGTAGCCGTGCTGCCCGTCGGCCGCGAGGCGGATGACCGTGTAGTCCTTGCCCACCTTGACGCCGTACCCCGGGAGCTGGCCGCTGATGGCGGCGGCACGCTCGCGCGACTTGCGCCGCACGAAGGCCGCCAGCGCCACCAGAAAGGCCTCGTCGTCGTGCGGCACATCCTCGGCGCGAAAGCCACTGGCGTAATGCTGGGCAATGAAGCCGGTGTTGAAGCGCCCGGCGACGAAGTCCGGGTGTGCCAGCAGCGCGGCCTGGAACGGGATGTTGCTGTTGATGCCACGGATGACGAAGCCGTTGAGCGCCTCGCGCATCTTGGCAATGGCGTCAGCGCGGTCCTTGCCGTGCACGATGAGCTTGGCGATCATCGAGTCGTAGTACATCGGGATCTCGCCGCCCTCGAACACGCCGGTGTCCACGCGCACGCCGTAGCGGTGCGCGGTGTCGGCCTGCCACATCGTCTCCTTGGGCGGGCGGAAGTACACCAGGCGTCCGGTGGAGGGCAGGAAGTTGCGAAACGGATCCTCCGCGTTGATGCGGCACTCGATCGCCCAGCCCTCGCGCTTGACGTCCGCCTGCGTCAGCGGCAGCTTTTCCCCCGCGGCGATGCGGATCATCAGCTCGACCAGGTCCAGCCCGGTGATGCACTCCGTCACCGGGTGCTCCACCTGCAGCCGGGTGTTCATTTCCAGGAAGTAGAAGCTCTGGTCCTTGCCGACCACGAACTCCACGGTGCCGGCGCTCTGGTACTGCACGGCCTTTGCCAGCGCCACCGCCTGCTCGCCCATCGCGCGCCGGGTGGCGTCGCTGATGAAGGGCGACGGCGCCTCCTCGATCACCTTCTGGTGGCGGCGCTGGATCGAGCACTCGCGCTCGTTGAGGTAGATGACGTTGCCATAGGCGTCACCGAGCACCTGGATTTCGATGTGGCGCGGCTCCTCGACGAACTTCTCGATGAACACGCGGTCGTCGCCGAAGCTGTTGCGCGCCTCGTTGCGGCAGGAGGTGAAGCCGTCGAACGCCTCCTTGTCGTTCCAGGCCACGCGCAGCCCCTTGCCGCCGCCGCCGGCGCTGGCCTTGATCATGACCGGGTAGCCGATGTTGCGGGCGATTTCCACCGCCTGCTCCGGCGTGTCGATGGGGTCGTTCCAGCCGGGGATGGTGTTGACGCCGGCCTCTTTGGCCAGCTTCTTGGAGGCGATCTTGTCGCCCATCGCCGCGATCGAGTGGTGCTTCGGGCCGATGAAGACCAGCCCCTCCTCCTCCACCCGGCGGGCGAAGTCCTCGTTTTCGGACAGGAACCCATAGCCCGGGTGGATGGCCTCGGCCCCGGTGGCCTTGGCGGCGGCGATGATCTTGTCGGCGACCAGGTACGACTCCCGGCTCGGGGCCGGCCCCAGCAACACCGCTTCGTCCGCCAGCCGTACATGGCGGGCCTCGCGATCGGCCTCGGAATACACCGCCACGGTGGCGATGCCCATCTTGCGCGCGGTAGCGATGACGCGGCACGCGATTTCGCCGCGGTTGGCAATCAGGATTTTCTTGAACATGGTGTGCCCTCCCTGCGCCTCACAGCGGGATGTTGCCGTGCTTGCGCCACGGGTTTTCGAGCTTCTTGTCCTTGAGCATGACGAGACTCCGGCAGATGCGCTTGCGCGTCTCGTGCGGCAGGATCACGTCGTCGATGTAGCCGCGCTCCGCCGCGACGAAGGGGTTGGCAAAGCGCCGCTTGTACTCCGCCTCGCGCTCGGCGAGCTTGGCCGGGTCTTTCTTGTCTTCGCGGAAGATGATCTCCACCGCCCCCTTGGCCCCCATGACCGCGATCTCGGCGTTGGGCCAGGCGAGGTTGACGTCACCGCGCAGGTGTTTGGACGCCATCACGTCGTAAGCGCCGCCGTAGGCCTTGCGGGTGATGACGGTGATCTTGGGCACCGTCGCCTCCGCGTAGGCGTAGAGCAGCTTGGCGCCGTGCTTGATGATGCCGCCGTACTCCTGCGCCGTGCCGGGCATGAAGCCGGGCACGTCGACGAAGGTGATGACCGGAATGTTGAATGCGTCGCAGAAGCGCACGAAGCGCGCCGCCTTGATGCTGCTCTTGATATCCAGACAGCCGGCGAGCACCAACGGCTGGTTGGCGACGATCCCCACCGTCTGCCCGTCCATGCGCGCGAAACCCACAATGATGTTCTTCGCGTACTCGGGCTGGATCTCGAAGAAGTCCCCGTCGTCGACGACCTTCAGAATCAGCTCCTTCATGTCGTAGGGCTTGTTGGGGTTGTCCGGCACGAGCGTATCGAGACTCCGCTCGGCGCGGTCGATCGGGTCACCGCTCGGGCGCACCGGAGCCTTCTCGCGGTTCGACAGCGGCAGGTAATTGAACAGGCGTCGCACCATCAGCAGCGCTTCGACGTCGTTGTCGAACGCCCGGTCCGCGACGCCGCTCTTGGTGGTGTGGGTCAGCGCGCCGCCCAGCTCCTCGGCGGTGACCTCCTCGTGCGTGACGGTCTTGACCACGTCCGGGCCGGTGACGAACATGTAGGACGTGTCCTGCACCATGAAAATGAAGTCCGTCATCGCCGGCGAGTACACCGCGCCACCCGCGCACGGGCCCATGATGACGCTGATCTGCGGGATGACGCCCGAGGCCAGCACGTTGCGCTGGAACACCTCGGCATAGCCGCCGAGCGAGGCCACGCCCTCCTGGATGCGCGCGCCCCCCGAGTCATTGAGCCCGATGACCGGCGCCCCGACCTTCATCGCCTGGTCCATGATCTTGCAGATCTTCTCGGCGTGCGCCTCGGACAGCGCCCCGCCAAAGACCGTGAAGTCCTGGCTGAAGACGAACACCAGCCGCCCGTTGATCATGCCGTAGCCGGTGACCACGCCGTCGCCCGGCACCTTGTTGTCGGCCATGCCGAAGTCGGTGCAGCGGTGCTCGACGAACATGTCCCATTCTTCGAACGTCCCCTCGTCGAGCAGGACCTCGATGCGCTCGCGCGCGGTCAGCTTGCCTTTGGCGTGCTGGGCGTCGATGCGCTTTTGCCCGCCGCCCAGGCGTGCGGCGGCGCGCTTGCGCTCGAGCTGTTCCAGGATTTCGTGCATGGTGAAGGCTCCTTACAGGGATGCACTGTGAAAGCGTTGCTCCTCGGCCAGGAACGCCGCCAGCGCCTGCAGGCTGACGACGTCGCGGCCCCAGGGATCGCGGCGGGACGGCAAATGACGCAGCCACGCCAGCCGCCGCGCCGCGTCGTCGATGCGCTCCCGCACCGGCACTGGCAACCGGGCGGCGACGGCCCGCCAATGCTGCGCCAGGTGTGCGCGCGGCGCGTTGGTCATCCAGACGGTGGACAGCAGCAGCGCGAGCCAATCGCGCGCCTGCGCGTCGATGAGCGTCATGACCTCGAGCGGATCGTCCTCGAAGTCGAGATAAACGAAGCCGGTGGACGTTTGCACCATGTTGCGCGCAAACGCCTGGCTGAGGTACTGGCCGCGCGCGTGGACATCGGCCAGCGCGTCGAGGGCCGAGCGGAAGGCGGCCAGCGCCGCCTCCTCATCGCCCACGAGCGATGCGGGCAGCGGTGTCCCCGCCACGTACGCCATGACGAGGTGATCAGGCCCCTCGTGCCACAGCGCCGGCACATGCACACCGGCAGCGGCCAGTTCGCGCAACCGGCGGGCTTCCGTCGCCTGACCCGCAGCCCCACCGGGGGCGGGGACGGGACGCAGCAGCGGGTTGTGGGTCCAGCGGGCCAGCAGGCGCATCAGCCAGAAGCGCGCGGCCGACCGCGGCGGGCGCTGCCCCTTGACGACGACGCGCCCTTCCGGCAGGTCCATCACCTCGATGCGGTGCCGCCGCCAGCCCGGTGAGGCGGCGATGCGTTCGAGCGACGCCGGGCTCAGCATGGTGCCCCCGTGGGCGTCGCGACCGCCGGTGGCGTGTCGGCGCCGGGCGCCAGGAACGCCTGCAGCAGCGTGCGCGCGGCCACCGACGGCACCTCGCGCCCCTGCAACACCGCGTCGGTGAGCGCCGGCAGCCGTTCGCGCACCACGGGGTGCTGCGCGAATGCCTCGCGCAGGCCGCTGTCGATGCGCTCCCACATCCAGGCCCGGGCCTGGCGCTGGCGGCGCGCGGCCAGCCGCCCGTTGGCCGTTTGCAGCTGGCGGTATTCCTCGACCGCCTGCCAGAACGCGGCCAGCCCCTCCCCCGCCAGCGCGCTCACCTGCAACACGCGCGGGTGCCAGACGGTGGCATCGTGGTGGGCGGTGTCCGGGCGGCCATGCAGCCCCAGCAACCGCAAGGCGGACGTAATCTGCGCCTGGGCGCGCGTGGCGGCGTCCGGGTCGAGGTCGGCTTTGTTGATCACGACCAGATCCGCCAGCTCCATGATGCCTTTTTTGATCGCCTGCAGGTCGTCACCGGCATTGGGCAGCTGCAGCACGCAAAACAGGTCCGTCATGTCGGCGACGGCCGTCTCGCTCTGACCAACCCCCACGGTCTCGACGATGACGATGTCGTAGCCCGCCGCCTCGCACACGAGCATGGCTTCGCGCGTCTTCGCGGCCACGCCCCCGAGCGTTCCCCCGCTGGGGCTGGGGCGGATGTAGGCGCGCTCGTGCACAGAGAGCTTTTCCATGCGCGTCTTGTCGCCGAGGATCGACCCACCGGAGACGCTGCTGCTCGGGTCCACCGCGAGCACGGCCACCCGGTGGCCCCGCTCGATCAGGTAGAGCCCCAGCGCCTCGATGAAGGTGCTCTTGCCCACCCCCGGCACCCCGCTCAGCCCCAGCCGCAGCGAACGCCCGCTGTGCGGCAGCAGCGCGTTGAGCAGCGCATCGGCCTCGCGCCGGTGATCGGGCCGCGTGGACTCCAGCAGCGTGATGGCCTTGGCGATCGCGCGCCGCTGCACCGCACCACTGCCGTGCAGCACGCCCTCGATCCAGCGCGCGGTGTCGGTCACGACCGTGCTTCCCCCGACAACGCGGCCTTGATTTTTTCCAACACGTCCTTGGCGCTGGCGGGGATGGGTGTGCCGGGCCCGTAAATGCCCTTGACCCCTGCCTCGTACAGAAACTCGTAGTCCTGCCGCGGAATGACGCCGCCGACGAAGACGATGATGTCGTCCGCGCCCTGCTGCTTGAGCGCCTGGATGATCGCGGGCACCAGCGTCTTGTGCCCGGCGGCCAGCGTGCTGATGCCGACCGCGTGCACGTCGTTCTCGATCGCCTGGCGCGCGCACTCCTCCGGCGTCTGGAACAGCGGGCCGATGTCCACGTCGAACCCCAGGTCCGCGTATGCGGTGGCCACGACCTTGGCACCGCGGTCGTGCCCGTCCTGCCCGAGCTTGGCGATCATCACCCGCGGACGCCGTCCGTACTGCTCGGCGAACGCCGCGATCTCCTGCTGGAGTTTGGCCCATCCTTCGGCGGAATCGTAAGCAGCGGCGTACACCCCGGTCACCTTTTGCGTGTCGGCGCGGTGGCGCCCAAAGACCTTTTCCAACGCATCGGACACTTCGCCCACCGTTGCGCGCGCCCGGATGGCTTCGATGGACAGCGCGAGCAGGTTGCCCTGGCCCGAGGCAGCGCAGGCGGTGAGTGCCTCCAGCGCCCGCTGCACCGCGGCGTTGTCCCGCGTGGCGCGGATGCGCTGCAGGCGCGCGATCTGCGCCTCGCGCACCTTGAGATTGTCCACCTCCAGGATTTCGACCGGGTCCTCCTTGTCGAGGCGATACTTGTTGACGCCGACGATGACGTCCTTGCCGGAATCGATGCGCGCCTGCTTCTCGGCGGCGCTGGCCTCGATCTTGAGCTTGGCCCAGCCGCTTTGCACCGCACGCGTCATGCCACCCATGGCGTCGATCTCCTCGATCAGCGCCCACGCCTTGTCGGCCATCTGCTGGGTCAGCGCCTCCATCATATAGCTGCCGCCCCACGGGTCGATGACGTTGGTGATGTGCGTCTCCTCCTGCAGGATGAGCTGCGTGTTGCGCGCGATGCGCGCGGAAAACTCGGTCGGCAGCGCGATCGCCTCGTCGAAACTGTTGGTGTGCAGCGACTGGGTGCCGCCGAACACCGCCGCCATCGCCTCGATCGTCGTGCGCACGATATTGTTGTACGGGTCCTGCTCGGTCAGGCTCCAGCCCGAGGTCTGGCAGTGCGTGCGCAGCATCAGGCTCTTGGGGTTCTTCGCGCCGAAGCCCTTCATGATGCGGCACCACAGCAGCCGCGCGGCGCGCATCTTGGCGATCTCGAGATAAAAGTTCATCCCGATCGCCCAGAAGAATGACAGCCGCCCGGCGAACTCGTCCACGTCCAGCCCCTTGGCCAGCGCGGTCTTGACGTACTCCTTGCCGTCGGCGAGCGTGAACGCCAGCTCCAGCGCCTGGTTCGCCCCCGCTTCCTGCATGTGGTAGCCGGAGATGCTGATCGAGTTGAACTTCGGCATGTGCTTGGCCGTGTACTCGATGATGTCGCCGATGATGCGCATCGACGGCTCCGGCGGGTAGATGTAGGTGTTGCGGACCATGAACTCCTTGAGGATGTCGTTCTGGATGGTCCCCGAGAGCTGCTCCTGCTTCACCCCCTGCTCTTCGGCCGCCACGATGTAGCCCGCCAGCACCGGCAACACCGCGCCGTTCATCGTCATCGACACGCTCACCTTGTCGAGCGGAATGCCGTCGAACAGGATTTTCATGTCCTCGACGCTGTCGATGGCCACGCCCGCCTTGCCCACGTCACCCACCACGCGGGGGTTGTCCGAGTCGTACCCCCGGTGGGTGGCCAGGTCGAACGCCACGCTCACCCCCTGGGCGCCGGCGGCCAGCGCCTTGCGGTAAAAGGCGTTCGATTCCTCGGCGGTGGAGAAGCCCGCGTACTGGCGAATGGTCCAGGGCCGCACCGCGTACATCGTCGCCTGTGGCCCGCGGATGAACGGCTCGAACCCCGGCAGCGTGTCGGTGTACGGCAGGTCCCGGATATCCGCTGCGGTGTAGAGCGGCTTGACGGTAATGCCCTCCGGCGTCACCCAGTTGAGCTGGTCGAGCGATCCCCCCTTGAGGGACTTCTGGGCGGCGGCCTCCCAGTCGGCAAGGGTGGCGGTGCGGAATTCGGCGTTCGGCATGGGGAATCCCTGGACAACAGCGTTGATGGACGCGGCGAGTTTACCGCATTCATAATTATGGATACAAAATGCTGTCCACGATATGATTGCACCATGACTGCCGTCCCTCTGCTCTCGCGTGCCTTGTACGAAGAAGTGGCCGAACTGCTGCGCCAGCGCATCTTCAGCCGCGAGCTGCCCCCCGGTGCCTGGATCGACGAACTCAAAATCGCGCAGGAACTGGGCATCAGCCGCACGCCGCTGCGCGAAGCCATCAAGGTGCTGGCGGCCGAGGGCCTGGTGACGATGAAGGTGCGCCGCGGCGCCTACGTCACCGAGGTCTCGCAGCAGGACCTGCGCGAGGTATACGAGCTGCTGGCGCTGCTGGAGGCAGATGCGGCCGAGGCCGCCTGCTGGCGGGCGACGGACGAGGAACTGGCGGAACTGGAGCGCCTACACACGGCGCTGGAGGCTGCGGCGGACCCACAGACCGGTTCACGCGAACGGTTCTTTGAGATCAACGAAGCGTTTCACCTGCGCGTGCTCGACCTCGGCCACAACCGCTGGCGCAAGCAGGTCGTGCTCGACCTGCGCAAGGTGATGAAGCTCAACCGCCACGGGTCGCTGTCCAAACAGGGGCGGATCGCCGAATCGCTGGCGGAGCACCGCGCGATTCTGGATGCGCTCAAGCGCCGCGACGCGGCCGCCGCGGCGCAGGCGGTGCGGGTGCACTTCGCCAACGGGCTGCAGGCGGCTGTCTGAGCGATCCGTTGACAACGGAAGCCTTAAGGTACACAGCACCCCCGCGGCCCCGCGCGGCCCCGTCGGTGCGTAACGGCAGTTCAGGAATGGGGACAACCAACCGGTGCCACTGCAACGCCTCTTACGCCGACTACGCCGGTAACGCCTCGCCACGCAACGCCGCCTGCGCACGCGCGGCGACTTCGTGCACCGGGCGGTGCTTGTAGCGGTGGTCGCTCCAGACCTGCCGCCAGCGGCGCGCGCCCGGCTGGCCGTGCCGCAGCCCCAGCATGTGGCGCGCGATCGCGTACCAGCCGCCGGGCAGCGACGGCCCCTCGCGCGCCATGTACTCGACCATGCGCGCCTCCACCGCGTCGCGGTCCGGCGGTGCGGCCGTCCCGTCCCCGAAGTACGTGGCATCCCACAACGCCAGCCACCACGGGTTGTGATACGCCTCGCGCCCCACCATCACCCCGTCGACATGGCGCAGGTGCTCGGCCAACTGCGCGTCGGTCGTGATGCCGCCGTTGATCACGATGGTCAGGTGCGGGAAGTCCTGCTTGAGCCGGTACACCACGGCGTAGCGCAGCGGCGGGACGGTGCGGTTTTCGGCGGGGCTCAGGCCGTCGAGCCACGCGTTGCGCGCGTGGACGATGAACACCTCGCACCCCGCTTCGGCCACCGTGCCGACGAAGTCGCGCACGAAGCCGTAGTCCTCCACCCGGTCGATACCGATGCGGTGCTTGACCGTGACCGGCACGCGCACCGCGTCGCGCATCGCGCGCACGCAGTCGGCCACCAGCTTGGGATGTTCCATCAGGCAGGCACCGAACGCCCCGCGCTGCACGCGCGGGCTGGGGCAGCCGCAATTGAGGTTGATTTCGTCATAGCCCCACACCTCCCCCATGCGCGCGGCCAGCGCGAGTGCGCGCGGCTCGTTGCCGCCGAGCTGCAGGGCTACCGGGTGTTCGATGGGGTCGAACCGCAGGTGCCGCGCGACGTCGCCGTGCAGCAGCGCGCCGGTCGTCACCATTTCGGTGTACAGCCGCGTGTAGCGCGTCAGCTGCCGATGCAGCCAGCGGCAGTGGCGGTCGGTCCACTCCATCATCGGCGCCACGCTCAGGCGCCAGGGGTTGTGACCGGAGGGGGATAGCAGGGGACTCATGGGGTCGCGATTATCCCCGACCCCCATGAAAAACGCCCGCCAGCGGCGGGCGGCAGGATCGCCTACGCGCGGTCAGGCGCGTCGTTCTGGCGCGGGGCTGCCGGCACACGCATTCATCCCCACGTGGGGGAATCATGCGCGCGGCCGTCAACCCATGTGCAGGCCACCGTTGACCGAGAAGTCGGCACCGGTGGCGAAGCCCGCGTCGTCGCTGGCCAGCCAGGCGACGATCGAGGCGATCTCGCGCGGTTCGCCGAGTCGCTTGACCGGGATCTGGGCGACGATCTTCTCCAGCACATCGGGGCGGATCGCCTTGACCATGTCGGTGGCGATATAGCCGGGGCTCACGGTGTTGACGGTGATCCCCTTGGACGCCAGCTCCTGCGCCAGCGCCATCGTAAAGCCGTGCATCCCCGCCTTGGCGGCGGAGTAGTTCGTCTGGCCGGCCTGCCCTTTTTCGCCGTTGACCGACGAGATCTGGATGATGCGGCCCCAGCCGCGCTCGATCATGTCGGGCACCACCTGCTTGGTGACGTTGAACATCGACGTCAGGTTGGTGTTGATGACGGCGTCCCAGTCCTCCTTGGTCATCTTGACGAACAGGCGGTCGCGCGTGATGCCGGCGTTGTTGACGAGCACATCGATCGGGCCGTGCTCGGCTTTGGCCTTGGAGAAAGCTTGCACGACGCTGTCCCAGTCGGCGACATTCCCGACGCTGGCGTAGAAGGTGTAGCCGAGCGCCTTTTGCTCGTCCAGCCACTTCTGGTAGTCGCGCGTCGGGCCACAGCCCGCGATGACTTTGAAGCCGGCGTTGTAGAGCGCCTGGCAGATGGCGGTGCCGATACCGCCCATCCCGCCGGTGACGTAGGCGACGCGTTGTTGACCCATGATGTACTCCTCTTTGTGTGTGGTGGGTGGTAAAGGAAACGGGGTTCAGCGCTCGACGCACAGCGACACGCCCATGCCGCCGCCGATGCACAACGCGGCCAGGCCCTTGTGCGCGTCGCGGCGGCGCATCTCGTGCAGCAGCGTCACGAGCACGCGGCAGCCCGACGCGCCGATGGGGTGCCCCAGCGCGATCGCGCCGCCGTTGACATTCACTTTCTCCGGGTCGACACCGAGCGCCTGGTTGACCGCGCAGGCCTGGGCGGCAAACGCCTCGTTCAGTTCGAACAGGTCGACATCGGCGACCGACCAGCCCGCGCGGGCCAGCGCCTTTTGCGACGCCGGCACCGGCCCCATGCCCATCGTCGCCGGGTCGAGCCCGCTGGTGCCGAAACTCGCGATGCGCGCCAGCGGCGTGAGGCCCAGTTCCGCCGCCTTGCGCTCGGTCATCACCATCACCGCCGCGGCGCCGTCGTTGATGCCGCTGGCGTTGCCCGCGGTCACCGAGCCCGCCTTGTCGAACGCGGGTTTGAGACCGGCGAGCGCTTCGGCGCTGGTCTTGCGGTTGATGTATTCGTCGGTATCGAACACGACGGGGTCGCCCTTGCGCTGTGGGATCGTGACGGGCACGATCTCGTCCTTGAACTTGCCGGCATCCTGCGCAGCCGCGGCCTTGCGCTGGCTGGCCAGCGCAAACGCATCCTGCTGTTCCCGCGTGATCCCGTGGGCGCGGGCGACGTTTTCGGCGGTGATGCCCATGTGGTACTGGTTGTACACGTCCCACAGGCCATCGACGATCATCGAGTCGATCATCTTCCAGTCGCCCATGCGCTGGCCCTCGCGGCTGCCGAGCAGCACGTGCGGCGACAGGCTCATGCTCTCCTGCCCGCCGGCGATGACGATCTCGCTGTCGCCCCAGGCGATCGCCTGCGCCGCGAGCATCACCGCCTTCAGGCCCGAACCGCAGACCGCGTTGATGGTCAGTGCCGGGGTTTCCTTCGGCACGCCCGCGGCCATGGCCGCCTGCCGGGCCGGGTTCTGGCCGCAGCCCGCGGCGAGCACCTGGCCCATGATCACCTCACCAACCTGGGCGGCCGGCACGCCGGTGCGCTGCAGCAGCGCGCGGATGACGGTGGCGCCCAGTTCGGTCGCGGGAGTCTTGGCGAGGGTGCCGCCGAACTTGCCGATGGGGGTGCGGACGGCGTCGACGATGACGATGGTGTCTTTCATGGTGTGCGTGTCCCGTGTGCGGTGGAAAAAGCGAGGGGTTCAGACGGTCGTGCCGCCCGTCGCGAGCGTGGCCAGCGCGGCCTCGGCGCTGACCTTGACGTAGCGGCCCGGGGCGGGTTCGATGGGGCGGTAGCGGCGGTTGCCGAAGCTGCGCGGCGCGGGCTTGAGTCGCCCCGCGTGTGACGCCAGCCACGGCGCCCAGTCGGTCCACCAGCTGCCGCGGTGTTCGGTGGCGGCGGCGATCCAGTCGTCCACCTGTGCGGGGAAGTGCCCCTCGGGCCCGGTCCAGAAGCTGCGCTTGCCCTTGGCCGCCGGGTTGATCACCCCGGCGATGTGGCCCGATGCCCCCATCACGAAGCGCAGCGGGCCACCCAGGTGCTGCGTGGACGCGTAGGCCCCGCCGATCGGCACGATGTGATCCTCACGCGAGCCGTACACGTAAGCCGGGATATCGATCGCCCCGAGGTCGAGCCGCTCGCCGCAGACGGTGAGCTTGCCTGGCTGGCATAGCTCGTTTTGCAAGTACAGGTGCCGCAGGTACCACGCGTACCACTTGCCCGGCAGGTTGGTGCTATCGCTGTTCCAGTACAGCAGGTCGAACGGCGGCGGTGTCTCGCCCTTGAGGTAGTTGCCGACGACGTAGTTCCACACCAGATCGTTGGGCCGCAGGAAGCTGAAGGTCGTCGCCAGCTCCCGCCCCGGCAGGATGCCGCCGTTGGCGAACTGCAGCTCGCGGTAGCGCACGAAGGCCTCGTCGATGAAGACGTCCAGCACCCCCGTGTCGGTGAAGTCCAGCAGCGTCGTCAGGAACGTGGCGCTCTCGACCTTGTGCTCCCCGCGCGCCGCGAGCACCGCGAGCGCCGTGCCCAGCATCGTACCGCCGACGCAGAAGCCCAGCGCGTTGATCGTCTCGGCGCGGCCAATCTCGCGCACGACGTCGATCGCGCGGATGACCGCGTCCTCGATGTACTCGTCCCAGGTTGCCTGCGCGAGCGTCGCGTCGGGGTTGCGCCAGCTCATCACGAACGTGCGGTGCCCCTGCTCCACCGCGTAGCGCAGGAAGGAGTTGTCCGGCTGCAGGTCCAGGATGTAGTACTTGTTGATGCACGGCGGCACGACGAGGAACGGCCGCTCGTACACCTTGGGCGTCAGGGGCTTGTACTCGATGAGCTGAAACAGCGCGTTTTCGAAGACCACCTGGCCCTCGGTGGTGGCGACGTTGCGACCCACCTCGAACGCGCTGTGGTCCGTCATCGAGACGAACCCCTGGCGCAAGTCGTGCAACAGGTTCTGCACCCCTTTGGCGATACTTTCGCCCTGCGTTTCGATGGCCTTCTGCTGCGCCTCGGCGTTGAGGGCGAGGAAATTGCTCGGCGCACTGGCGTCGATCCACTGCTGCACCGCGAAGCGGATGCGCGCGCGCGTCTTGGGGTCGGCCTGCACCGCCTCGGCCATGCGCATCAGCGTGCGCGCGTTGAGTAGATACAGCGCGGCGCTGTACGCTGCCACGGGGTTGCGCGCCCACGCGTCCGACGCAAACCGACGGTCCTCCTTCGGGGGCTGCACCTGTAGCCCCTGACGCCACAGCTCCCCCAGCTCGCGCAGGTAATCCTGCTGGATCTCGACCCAGGCCTTCGGGTCGAGCTGCACGGGCTGGCCGCTGATCTGCCGGAAGACGTCGGTCACGCCGGCCATCTGCCCCCAGTCGGGCATGCCCCCCATCGGCGACGCAACGCCCCCGGGCACACCGCCCGGCCAGAGCGACTGCATCGCCGACGCCCACTGTTGCATGGCCTGTTGGGCCCAGTCCATCCACGCGCCCGCGCCGTGTGGGGTGCCGTCATGGCCGGATTGCGTCATGTCCGTGTCTCCTCGATGTCATGCCACGCCATCGTAACGCGTGCTGGCGTCGTTTCCGTGACAAACGGACGGGCACCGCGTGCGGGATTTCCCGGAGGGGGGCGCGACGGCCGCCGTTTCGATGACAGTGTCATCGACCAGCCTTCCGCAACCCTGACAAAATCCGTGCCAACCGACGCACGATCCCACCACCGACTCACCCGCGATGTTCGCATACCTCGTCTTCCTCGCCTGGGGCTATGTGGTCCTGATGATGGCACTGGCCGAGGCGCTCAGCCCCGCGGGTACGCTGTTGGGCGCCTTCTTCACGCTGCTGCTGTACGGTGTGGGGCCGATGGCGCTGGTGGCGTATCTGCTGGGCACACCACTGCGGCGCAAGGCCCGGCGGCGCAACGAACAGCAAGCGAACCCAGCCCCCGCCGCGGCAGCGCTGCCGCGCGACTCAGCCGCTGCCGGCACCGGTGACGCGCCAGACGGCGGCCCCCAGCCGCCCGCTGCTGCCGTGCCGCCGGGCGTCGCGCCGGTGCGAAAAAAACCGTGACGGGTCGCTGGCTGTGCACCATGACGGTGCGCCGTCGTGGCCGTGCACGGTGCCGAATCCCAATCGCGCCAGCCGCCGACGCGCCAGCGCGGCGAGATCGGCCCACCACCGATCCGGCCGCTGCGCGACGGGCGTGAACGCCCCCGCAGCACCCGGGTCCGGCGCGACGAAGGCATCGCGCACGTCGGGCCCGACCTCGAAGGCCGACGGACCAATCGCCGCGCCGATCCACACCTGCAGCCGGCGGCGCTGCGCCGGGTCGTGCGCCGCGGGCCATTGGGCACACAGCGCCTCGAGCACGCCGCCCGCGAGGCCCCGCCAGCCGGCATGCACGGCCGCGACCGACGCCCCATCCGGCTCGGCGAACAGAATCGGCAGACAATCGGCGACCAGCACCACGCACGCCACCCCGACCGCGTCGGTCCAGCAGGCGTCGGCCTCGACGCCGTCAGGCGTGTCGGGATCCAGCCGCACCACGCTGGTGCCGTGAACCTGCCGCAAAAAGACCGGTCGCACGCCCAGCGCCCGCGCGAAGCGGGCGCGGTTCTCGGCCACCGCTGCGGGGTCGTCCCCCACGTGATCCCCCAGGTTGAGCGACGCCCACGGTCCGGCGGACACCCCGCCGGCGCGCGTGCTCATCCATCCGCACGCGCCGCTGCCGAGGTCGGCGGCGAGGCCGGTCAGCCCCGCGCGCGTGGCCCACCGCGGGCCGCCGCCCGTGTCACTCGGCATCGGGGCAACGGGACGGATGGGCGCGCTGGAACGCGTCGAGCTGCATGCAGCGCTCATAGACCGCCAGCGTCAGCGGAATGCCCTCGTACTGCAGGCCGAAGCGCTGGCCATTGACGATCTGCGGCACCAGACAGCAGTCCGCCAGGGTCGGGGTGTCCCCGTACGAGTAGACGGACGGCGGCAGACCGGCGCGCTCGCGCTCGACCGCATATTGCTGCAGCCGGCGCTCGTACATGCGCAGCCCTTCCATGACCCAGTGGTTGTACCAGGCGGCGCGCTGCGCCTCGTCCAGGCCCAGCGGCTGGGCCAGGTATTTCAGCACGCGCAGATTGTTGAGGGGGTGGATTTCGCACGCGACCGTCTGCGCCAGCGCCCGCACGCGCGCGCGCCCGAGCGGGTCGCGCGGCAGCAGCGGTGGCTCGGGGTGCGTCTCGTCCAGGTACTCGATGATCGCCATCGACTGGCTCAGGCGCGCGTGGTCCGGCTCGCCCTCGAGCGCCAGCAGCGGCACCAGCGAATCGGGGCTGATGGCCCGGTAGGCGTCGCCGTGCTGCTCCCCTTTGGCCAGGTGCACCGGGATGTAGTCGTACGGCAGGCCCTTCAGGTTCAGGGCGATGCGCACCCGAAACGAGGTGCCGGAGCGGAAGTAGTTGTAGAGCTTCATGACGGAAGGCAACGTTTTGGGGGACGTCAGACAGCGACCGAAGATAACGGGAGCGTCGGCGGATACCGGGAGCGTCGGCAACGCACGTCCGCCCGCACGGGCCGCCGCGACGCAGCGGGAGGTGACCACCCCGAGTCTATCCGCACACCGTGCCGGGCGACGCATCCTCCGCACACCCCTTGGAAAACCCCAACGACGGCGGCTGCGGCACGACGTGCCCCCCCCCGGGGGCCGTGCACCCCCGCACAACCCCCGCACAACCCCCGGAAAACCCCGACACCGGCGAGGCAGACGGCCGCGCGTCCCACGCGGAAACTGTCCTACACTCGCTGCCACAGTGCTGCGCGTTCTACAGCACCACCATCGAATAACCCCGACCTTCGATCCATCGCGTCGTCAGGAGACCGCTCCCATGATCCACCGCCGCACCCTGCTCCAGTCCGGCGCCGCCGTCGCACTCGGGGTGCCGCCTGATCGGGAAGCACACCAAGGCCTGATCCCGCCCGCGTGCCATCGCCCGCTTCGCCCGTGAACCCCCTGCCCGCCCCCCCGTGGCGCAGCGCGATCCGCTTCTGCCGCGCCTGTGCCAGCCCGGTGGAATACCGCGTCCCCGATGACGGGGATACGCGGGTGCGGGCGGTGTGTCCGTCGTGCGGCACGATCCACTACGAAAACCCCCTCAACGTCGTGGGGACCATCCCGACGTGGGGTCCGGACGGCGCGCAGGTGCTGCTTTGCCGCCGCGCCATCGAGCCGCGCTGGGGCAAGTGGACGCTGCCCGCGGGCTTCATGGAGCTCGGCGAGACGACCGCGCAGGGGGCGCTGCGCGAGACGCAAGAGGAAGCCGGCGCCGAGGTCGCGATCGAGGGCCTGTTCACCCTGCTCAACGTCGCCCGCGTCGGTCAGGTGCACATCTACTACCGCGCGCGGCTGCTGCACGACCGCTTTGCCCCGGGTCACGAGACGCTAGAGGCGCGGCTGTTTCACGAGCACGAGATTCCGTGGGACGAGCTGGCCTTCCGCACGGTGCAGGAGACGCTGCGCCATTACTTCGCGGACCGGCGCCGCGGTCGCTTCGAGGTGCACACGGGGGACATCGCCTGACGGCGCTCCCGGCGACAGCGCCGCGTCAGTCGGTGCGCCGCCACTCCCGCGCCAGGCGCTCCAGATCCGGCGCGGGCATCGCGCGCCCGATCAGGTAACCCTGCACCTGCCCGACGCCGATCGCCTCGAGGAAATCGCATTGGCGCTGCGTCTCCACACCCTCGGCGATGGTCTCGACGCCGAGCGACTGGCTGAGCGCGACCTCAGCCCCATCCCGCGCAGCGTCTGCTCCAGCGCCAGCATGCGCTGGCGCCGCTTCGCTTGGGTGTCGCCGGCGTGTGAGCCGAGCAGGTCACGCCCCCAGGCGCGCGCCGCTGGCTTCCTGCGCGAAGGTGAGCAGCACTTCCGGGTCGCGGCCGTGCAGCGGGCACGGGCACGGGAGCGTGCCTCGTACAATGCCGCTGTGATGACCGATCCGCGCCCCCGGCGGCCTGCCCCTGACCATGACCCCGCTCATCCAACGTGACACCCTCGACGAGCTGCTCGTCGCGCTGGGTGATGATTTCCGGGGCATCGTGCGCCTGTTCGTCGAACAGCTCGACACGGAGCGGGCCGGACTCGACGCGGCGTGGGCGGCGCGCGACTGGCCGCGGCTGATGCGTGCCGCGCACTCGCTCAAGGGCAGCAGCGGTAACATGGCGGCCGTCGCGCTATCGGAAGCGGCCGCCCGGCTGGAGCGGGCGGCGCGCGAACAAAACGCCGTGGCCGCGGAGGCGGCGCTCGCCGACGTCACCCGCCTCGTCCCCGAGACCGTTCGCGCCCTCGTCGCGGGGCGCTACACCTGAACGGTTCAGCCGCTGAACAGCCGACGGGCGTCGGGCGACCCGGCCTCGAAGCCGCGCTCGCGCAGCGCGTCGTAGAGCACGCCCAGCTCACCGCCGATGCGGTCGAACGCCTCGGCCGCCAGGACCTGGCCGGTGTCGTCGGTCACCCAGCCGTCCATCGCGTCGGCGAGCCGGTCGGCGAGCGTGCACAACCGGGAGTACGGCTCTTCATCCTGCGGCACATGTGTGACGTCGAGCGTGAGCCGCACCTCGCGCAGCACGGCCAGCGAGGGATCGTCGGCCAGTGCGGCCTGCGTCTCGAACTGCAGCACGAGCAGCGGCGCTCCGCCCGGCCGACTGGCCGGCAGCACCATGCGCCCCGGCAACGAGCCGGGCACGAAGCCCAGCCGCGCCGCGTGCTGCATGACATACCCCGGGTTCCACGCCGCGCGCCGCGCACGCAGCGTGAAGGTGAGCTGCGCGTCGTGCGCGGCGGCGAAGGCGTCCAGCGCTCGCGCGCGCTGGACCACCGCCATCATGTCTGGACAGTCGACCGCCGCCTGCAGGTGCTCCGCCCAGTGCTGCAGGCGCTGGGCGAATTCGGAAAACTCGATCTCGTTGAGCGGCCCGGCGCGGTTGGCAAGCTGCAGGCCGACGCGCAACTGCTGGTAGCGCCGCCCGGGCGTGAGGGCCTCCCACGCCGCCTCGTCGGCCGCGTCGTCCGGCAGGCCCTCGACGAAGAACGGCTTGCTGCCGATGCGGCGCGTGCCGGGCAGTGCCTGCAACACCGCCTCGGCTGTCACCGGCCGCTCGAGGACGAGCGGCACGATCACGTCGAGCCGCTCCGACAGCAGCGCCGGTGCAACCGCCGGTCGCGCGGCGGCTGGCGCAGGCACGTCGAGGTGCGGCTCCTGCCGCTGCGCGTCCCCCGTTCCCGCCTCGCCATCCGCACCATCGGTGTCGGCGGATGCGACGGCCGCCCGCTGCCGGCGCGGCATCCAGCGGCGCGCCTGCCACCGGTGATAGGCCCACACGCCCACCAGCAGCGCCAGCCCCACCCCGATCAACGCCCATTGCAAGGTGCTCATGGCGCCGCATTCTCCATCATCGACGTGGCCGCCGCGAGGTCGACGGCGACCACGCGCGAAACCCCCTGCTCCTGCATCGTCACGCCGATGAGCTGTTCGGCCATCGCCATCGCGATGCGGTTGTGGCTGATGAAGAGGAACTGCGTGTCGCGGCTCATGCGCGTGACGAGCTGCGCGTAGCGCTCGGTGTTGGCGTCGTCGAGCGGCGCGTCCACCTCGTCGAGCAGGCAGAACGGCGCCGGGTTGAGCTGGAAGATCGCAAACACCAGCGCGATCGCAGTGAGCGCCTTCTCGCCACCCGAGAGCAGGTGGATGGTCTGGTTTTTCTTGCCCGGCGGCTGCGCCATCACCTGCACGCCGGCGTCGAGGATTTCCTCACCGGTCATGATGAGCCGCGCCTGCCCGCCGCCGAACAGCTCCGGAAACATGCGGCCGAAGTGGCCGTTGACGGTCTCGAAGGTCTGCGCCAGCAGGGCGCGCGTTTCCGCATCGATCTTGCGGATGGCATCCTCCAGCGTCTGGATGGCCTGTTGCAGGTCCTGCGACTGGCTGTGCAGGAACTGCTGGCGCTCGCGCGCGGCGGTGAGCTCCTCCAGCGCCGCGAGGTTGACCGCGCCCAGCGCCGTGATCTCGCGCTGCAGGCGGTCGATCTCACCCTGCAGCCCCTGCAGGCGCACGCCATCGGCCTCGACCGTGCGGCCCACCTCGTCGGGATCGGCGCCGGCGTCGGCCAGCCACTGGCCATACTGGTCGAGCGCGAGCTGCGCCGCCTGCTCCTTGAGCTGAAACTCCGTGATGCGAGTGCGCAGCGGCTCCAGCTCGCGCTCGATGCGCAGGCGCTGCTCGTCTGCCGCGCGCAGGCGGGCCGTGAGCTCGTCATAGCGGCTGCGCGCGGCGGCGAGCGCTTCCTCGCAGCGCTGGCGCTCGGCCAGCGCCACCTGCAGCGCCTCGCGTGCCACGGGGTCGGTGTGTTGCGCGAGCTCCTGCTCCAGCCGCGCGCGCTCGTCGCGCAGGCGGGCCATCTGCTCGTGCGCCGTCTGCGCCTGGCGCTGCCACTCGGCATGCCGCTGCGCCACGGCGCGCTGCGCGAAGGCAGCCTCCTGCGCCTCGCGCTCGGCCGCCCGCGCCTGCTCGCGCGCCTGGGCGAGCTCGCGCTCGGCGGCCGCCGCGGCGTCTTCGAGGTGGGCGAGCTGCTCCTGTGTGTCGGCCAACTGCAGGTCGAGCGCCTCGAAGCGCGCCTCCGCCTCGACGCGCCGCGCTTCGACGTCCTCCAGCGCCGCGTCCACCTCGGCCAGGTCCTGGTCGAGACGTGCCTGATGGCGGCGCGAGTGCTCGGCCGCCTGCTCGCCCTTGAGCACCTCGACCTCGGCCGCGTGCAGGCGCTGCCGCGCATCGGCCACGTCGCGCCGCGCCTGTTGCAACTGCTGCCCGATCGCGTGGCACTGGGCGTCGGCGCGCTGCGCGCGGGCGTGCGCTTCCTCGACCAGCAAGCCCTGCGCGCGTACGGCGCGCTCGAGCTGCTCGATCTCGTGCGCCCGGGCGAGCAGCCCGGCCTGCGCGTCGTCCGCGGCATAGAACGCGATGTCGTGCGCCCCGACGCTGTGACCGGCCGGGGTGTAGCAGCGCTGCCCGGGCCCGAGACGTTCGCGCAGGCGCAACGCGGTGTCCAGATCGTCCGCGCCCAGGCAACCGTGCAGCCAGTCGGACAGCAGCGCGTGCAGCGGCGCGTCGTGAACGCGCAGGCGCTGCACCAGCGGCACGAGGCCTTCCGGCGCGGCCATCGCCGACGGCACGCCACCGGCGGGCGGTGCGTAGAACGCCAGTTTCGCGGGCGGCGCGTCGCGCTCCAACGCGCGCAGGGCATCCAGCCGCCCCGCCGGCAATGCTTGCAGACGCTCACGCAACGCAGCCTCGAGCGCCGCCTCCCACCCCGGCTCGGTGTCCAGCCGGGTCCACAGCGCGGCCAGCCCCTCCAACCCGTGGCGCTGCAGCCAGGGCCGCAGCCGCTCATCGGTTTGCACCTTTTCCTGCAGCGCGCGCAGGGCCTGCAGCCGTGCCTGGGTTTCGCCCAGCCGCTGCGCCTCGGCCCGCTCGGCCTGCTGCGCCTCGCGGCGCTCGGCCTCCGCAGCGGGCAGCGTGGCCTCGCCCTCGGCCAGACGCGCCTCGGCGGCGGCGAGCGCCTCCCGCGCCGCGTCGCGCTCCGCGCGCCAGTGCTGCAGGCGGGATTCGTCCGGCGCGGCCACCGTGTGGCGTTCGGCGCGCAGCCGCTCGCGCCGCTGCTGCAGCTGGCGCGCCTGCTCGTCCAGTGCGCGCTGCTCGGCGGCCAGCACACCGATCGCGCGCTGCACCTCAGCCACCTGCTGCCGCTGCTGCTGCACGCGCGCCTGCGCCTGCCGCCAGCCGTCCTCCAGCGACGGCAGCCGCTCGGTCTCCTCGGCGACGCGGGCGGCCAGGATCTCGGCATGCTCCGCCAGTGCCACCGCCTGCTCGTCCAGCGCCGCCTGTTCCTGCTGCGCCGTGGCGGCCTGCGTTTCCCAATCGGCAAGCTGTTGCACCAGCGCCGCGAGGCGCTGCTCGGCGCGCTGGCGCCCCTCGACGGCGAAGCGGATCTCGGCCTCCAGCCGCGCGACCTCAGCACCGACCGCGTACCACTGGCCCTGCGCGCGGTTGACTTCCTCGCCTGCGTCGTAGTGCGCCTGGCGAATCGCCTCCAGATCGGCCTCGGCGCGGCGCAGCTCGGCCATGCGTTCCTGCAGGGCGTTGACGGCCTGCGTGCCGTCGGAGCGCACCTGTTCGAGCTGCGCGCGGGCCTCCTCGCGCTTGAGCCACCAGAGCTGGTGCTGGCGACGCGTCGCGATCGACTGCAGCTCGTGATAGCGCCGCGCCACGGCGGCCTGCTGCTCCAGCCGCTCCAGCTGGCCGTTGAGCTCGCGCAGGATGTCCTCGACGCGGGTCAGGTTCTCGCGCGTGTCGGCGAGCCGGTTGGCCGTCTCGCGGCGCCGCTCCTTGTATTTGGAGACGCCCGCGGCCTCTTCCAGAAAGAGGCGCAGCTCCTCCGGGCGGCTCTCGATGATGCGGCTGATCGTGCCCTGCCCGATGATCGCGTAGGCGCGCGGCCCCAGCCCCGTGCCGAGAAAGACGTCCTGCACATCGCGCCGGCGCACCGGCTGCTGGTTGATGTAGTAGCTGCTCGTGCCGTCGCGTGTCAGCACGCGCTTGACGGAAATCTCGGCGTACTGGTTCCACGGCCCCCCGGCGCGCCGCGCGCTGTTGTCGAACACCAGCTCCACGCTCGCCCGCTGGGCGGGCTTGCGCGTCGTCGTGCCGTTGAAGATCACGTCCTGCATCGACTCGCCGCGCAGCTCGCTGGCCTTGGACTCGCCCAGCACCCAACGCACGGCGTCCATGATGTTGGACTTGCCGCAACCGTTGGGGCCGACAACACCCACGCGCTGCCCCGGCAAGTGCAGAACCGTGGGCTCGGCAAACGATTTGAATCCAGAAAGTTTGATGGTCTGCAGGCGCACGGGGCGCTAGTGTACGTGGGCGCACGCTACCATTGCGGCCCATGACACCGGACGCCAACCCGCTGCTGCAGCGGCTGCAGCCCTATCCGTTCGAGCGCCTGCGCGCGCTCACCGCGGGCATCACGCCCCCCACGGCCTACCGGCCGATCAACCTGGGGATCGGCGAGCCGCGCCACCCCACGCCCGCGGTGCTGAAGGACGCACTGCACGCCGCGATCGACGACCCGGACGGGGGCCTGTCGGCGTACCCGGCCACCGCGGGCACCCCCGCGCTGCGACAGGCGTGCGCCGACTGGCTGCAGCGGCGCTACGGCGTGGCGGTCGACCCTGCGACGCAGGTGCTGCCGACACTGGGCTCGCGCGAGGCGCTCTTTGCGCTGGCGCAGGTGGTCATCGACCCGCGGGCGTTCGCCCGGGGTGACGAGCCGGTGGTCGTCTGCCCCAACCCGTTCTACCAGATCTACGAGGGCGCGGCGCTGCTGGCCGGCGCGGTGCCGTGGTACGCCCCGAGCGATCCGGCGCGCAACTTCGCGGTGGACTGGGACAGCGTGCCGGAAGCGGTGTGGGCGCGCACGCGCCTTGTCTATGCCTGTTCGCCCGGTAACCCGACCGGCGCGGTGATGCCGCTGGCGGAGTGGGAGCGGCTGTTCGCGCTCAGTGACCGCTACGGCTTCGTGATTGCCAGCGACGAGTGCTACAGCGAGATCTATTTTCGTGACGAGCCGCCACTCGGCGCCCTGCAGGCCGCGGCGGCGCTGGGGCGGCGCGACTTTGCGCGCCTCATCATGCTCACGAGCCTGTCCAAGCGCAGCAACGCGCCCGGACTGCGCAGCGGGTTCATTGCGGGTGATGCCGCGCTGATCCGGGCGTTCACGCTGTACCGCACCTACCACGGCAGCGCGATGAGCCTGGCCGTGCAGCGCGCCAGCATCGCCGCCTGGGCCGACGAGGCGCACGTCGTCGCCAACCGCGAGCGCTACCGCGCCAAGTTCGCGCAGGTGACGCCGCTGCTGGCCGAGGTCATGGACGTGCGGCTGCCGGACGCCGGGTTTTATCTCTGGGCCCGGGTGCCGCCGCGCTTTGGCGGGCGTGAGGGGGGCGACGACACGGACTTCGCCCGCGAACTGCTCGCCCAATACAATGTGACCGTGCTGCCGGGCAGTTATCTGGCGCGCACCGTCGACGGCGTCAACCCGGGCGCCGGCCGCGTGCGCATGGCGCTCGTGGCGGCGGAGGACGAGTGCCTCGAAGCCGCGCAACGCATCGTTCGCTTCATCCGGGGCTGACGCCCACGTCCGCCCGATCCCTCAACACGACCCTCGACCATGACGCAACAACTGCAACAAATCATCGAGAACGCCTGGGACAACCGCAGCCAGCTCTCGCCCGGCAACGCCCCTCAGGAGGTGGTGGACGCCGTCGAGCACGTCATCGAGTCGCTCAACAACGGCACGCTGCGGGTGGCCACCCGGCACGGCGTGGGCCAGTGGACCGTGCACCAGTGGATCAAAAAGGCGGTGCTGTTGAGCTTCCGGCTCAACGACAATGAGCTGATGCGCGCCGGCGATCTGGCGTTCTACGACAAGGTCAAGACCAAGTTCGCGCACCTGAGCCCGCAGGAAATGGCCGCGGCGGGCGTGCGCGTCGTGCCGCCCGCGGTGGCGCGGCGCGGCAGCTACATCGCCAAGGGCGCGATCCTCATGCCCTCCTACGTCAACATCGGGGCGTATGTGGACGAGGGCACGATGGTCGACACCTGGGCCACGGTCGGCTCGTGCGCCCAGGTCGGCAAGAACGTCCACCTGTCCGGCGGCGTGGGGCTCGGGGGCGTGCTCGAACCCCTGCAGGCCAACCCGACGATCATCGAGGACAACTGCTTCATCGGCGCGCGCTCCGAAATCGTCGAGGGCGTCATCGTCGAGGAAAACTCCGTCATCTCGATGGGCGTCTATATCGGCCAGAGCACGCCGATCTACGACCGCACCACCGGCGAGATCCTCTACGGGCGCGTGCCCGCGGGATCGGTCGTGATCAGCGGCAGCCTGCCCAAGGAGGGCGGCAAGTACAGCCTGTACGCGGCGATCATCGTCAAGCGCGTCGACGCGCAGACGCGCGCCAAGACCAGCCTCAACGAACTGCTGCGCGACTGACGGCGACACCCCCGAGAGGACGGCTGCGATGGGACTGATGGAACAGCTGCTGCGGCTGATGGTAGAAAAAAACGCCTCTGACTTGTATCTGTCAGCTGGCAGTGCACCGCTCTTCAAAATTCACGGCAATCCGGTCACCGTCAATGCGCAACGGTTGCCCACGGACGGACCGTATCGCCTGCTGAGCGAAATGGTCTCCGTGGAAGACATGCGGACTTTCGATCGCTTCGGCGAACTCAACACTGCCGTTTCCATTCCCAACATGGGGCGCTTCCGCGTCAGTGCCATGCGGCAGCGCGGGACGTGCGCGGTGGTCGTGCGCTATGTCAACAACCGAATACCCGAGCTCCCGGAACTGGGTATACCCACGATCCTGACCGACATGATCATGGCCAAGCGGGGGCTGATCCTGATCGTCGGCTCTACGGGATCCGGCAAAAGCACCACTATCGCGTCGCTGCTGGAGCACCGCAATGCGCACAGCGCAGGCCACATTTTGACGATCGAAGACCCCATCGAATACCTTTTCAAAAATAAAAAATCCATCATCAACCAGCGCGAAGTCGGCACGGATACGGAGTCGCTGCAAACGGCGCTCAAAAACGCCATGCGCCAAGCCCCTGATGTGATCTTCATCGGCGAGATCCGTGACCGCGAAACCATGTCGCACGCCATTGCCTATGCCCAATCCGGCCATTTGGTCGTGTCGACACTGCATGCCAACAACAGCTACCAAGCACTCAACCGGATACTCAACTTTTATCCTGCCGAGGTACGCTCGGCCATGCTCAGCGATCTGGCCGCCACCCTCAAAGCCATCATCTCACAGCGGCTGCTGCGCACCGTCGACGGTGGACGCACGCCGGCCGTCGAAGTCATGGTCAACACGCGCCTCATCAGCGAGCTCATCGAAAAAGGCGACTTTTTCGGCGTGCGCGAGGCGCTGGAAAAATCCCTGGCCGAAGAATCCCAAACTTTTGAAGCCGACATCGCCCGTCTTATTCTCTCGGGGCGGGTCACACGCGAAGAGGGGTTGGCCCACGCCGACTCGGCGACCAATTTGTTGTGGCGACTGCAAAATGACGACCGCGCCCGCGCCACTATCGGCAACCGTCGATTCGCGGAAGCGGCTGGCGGTGTCGGTACCGGCAAAGCCGCGGAACCCTCTTTCGATGGGTTTTTGCCATCGACCTCCCAACCCAACCGAGTTTGAGTGACGTGAGTCTCGCCGACGAAACGCTGCGGCTGACCGAAGCCCTCATTCGCTGTCCCTCCGTGACGCCGGACGATGCCGGTTGCCAAGCGCTGCTCGCCGAGCGGCTGCAGGCGCTGGGCTTCGCGTGTGAGACGATCACGAGCGGCCCCGATGATTTCCGCGTCACCAACCTGTGGGCGCTGCGGCCCGGCGCGACACCGGAGGCGCCGGTGCTGGTCTTTGCCGGCCACACGGACGTGGTGCCGCCGGGCCCGCGGGAACGCTGGCACAGCGACCCGTTCACGCCGACGATCCGTGACGGCAAGCTCTACGGCCGCGGCGCGAGCGACATGAAGGCGTCACTCGCCGCGATGGTGGTGGCGTGTGAGGCGTTTCTGGCCGCACACCCGACGCCCCCGCTGTCGATCGGTTTTTTGCTCACCAGTGACGAAGAGGGCCCCGCGCGCGACGGAACCGTGGTCGTGTGCGAGGCGCTGCGCCAGCGCGGCCAACGTCTCGACTACTGCATCGTCGGCGAACCCACCAGCGTGCAGCGCACCGGCGACATGATCAAAAACGGCCGGCGCGGCACGATGAGCGGGCGGCTCACGGTCAAGGGCATCCAGGGGCACATCGCCTACCCGCACCTCGCGCGCAACCCCATCCACCTGCTCGCCCCCGCGCTGGCCGAGCTGGTCGCCACACGCTGGGACGACGGCAACGCGCACTTCCCCCCGACGAGCTGGCAGGTCAGCAACATCCACGGCGGCACCGGCGCGAGCAACGTCATCCCCGGGACAGTCGTGGTGGACTTCAATTTCCGCTTCAGCACCGAGTCCACCCCCGAGAGCCTGCAAGCCCGCGTGCACGACATCCTCGCGCGCCACGGACTGCAGGCCGGCACCGACTACGACCTGACCTGGACCGTGGGCGGGTTGCCGTTCCTCACCCCGCCCGGAACGCTGGTCGATGCCGTGCGACACGCAGTGTATGATGTCACGAGTATCGAGCCCGAGCTGTCCACGACAGGGGGAACGAGCGACGGGCGGTTTATCGCCCAAATCTGCCCCCAAGTCGTCGAACTCGGACCGCCCAACGCTTCGATACACCAAATCGACGAACATATCACGCTGGACGATTTGGCGGTATTGACCAACATCTACCGCCGCGTTCTGGAAGTACTCCATGAGAAGCACAGCCGCCCTGGCACGCCCGTTGCGTAAACTGCTGGTGCCCGCACTGTTGGGGTGGGTGAGACCGTTGCATAACTGGTACATCCCCCGATGGCTGCGCGTGCAGGGTGATGTCCAATACCGGTATCGGACAGCCGCTGCCGCCAGAGCATGACCACCGAGAGCTTCTTCCTGCTGGGCGCACGCCCCCTGATCGAAGACACGCCGACCTACAAGCTGCACCAGCTCATCGATTGGAAGGCGATCGGCGCGCAGCTCAAGGGCCTGTACCGGCGCGAGCTCACCCGCGGTGGCGGCCCCGAGCCGTATGCGCCGCTGTCGATGTTCAAGCTCATGCTCTTGGGTCAGTGGCATGGGCTGTCGGATGCGGAACTGGAGCGGGCGCTCAAGGTACGCATCGACTTCATGGTCTTCTGTGGCTTCGACCCCTCGGCCGGGGAGATGCCCGATGCCAGCACCATCTGTCGCTTTCGCAACCGCTTGGTGCAAGCCAAGCTCGATCAGCGGCTGCTTTGCAGCATCAACCGCCAGCTCGAAGCCATCGGCGTCAAGGTCCAGGGCAGCACGGGCGCGATCGTGGATGCCACCATCATCGAAAGTGCTGCCCGTCCGCGCGTGACCATCGAGGTCAGCGAAGAGGAACCACAAATCACGACCAGCGCCGATGCGGATGCGCGCTGGCTCAAGAAAGGCAAGCAGTCCTATCACGGCTACCGTGGCTACGCCACCACGGACACCGAAGACGGCTATGTGCAACACGTCGAAGTCCACCCGGCCAACGAGGCCGAAGTGAACAAGCTGCCCCAAATCATCGAAGCCCACATCGCCGCCACTGGCGCCACGCCCGATGGGGTGCTTGCCGATAAAGGCTACGCGAGTGCTGCCAACCGGCAGTATCTGCGTGAGCGTGGTATCACTGACTTCATCCAGCACAAGGCCACGCGGGGGCACCCGCTCGATGCGGTGCTCAAAGCCTTGAACCGCCTGATCGGCACTGTGCGCTACAAGGTCGAGCAGTGCTTCGGCACGATGAAGCGGCGCTTCCATCTGGATCGTGCGCGCTACTTCGGGCGGGCGAAGGTGCAGGCGCAGATGTGCTGGGCAGCGATCGGCTTCAACCTGCTCAAAGCTCACCGCAAGCTCATGCGGCTGCAGACACAGGGGGCCAGTGCGCCCGCGTGAGGGCAGAAGCGGGCGAAAGGCCCAACAGAGCCCCGCCTGGGGTGGGGCAAACAGGGAAAACACCGCGCAAGCTGCTCAAAAAAGAGGCATCCAGGCGACGAAAAGGAGAGGAAGCCCCCGCTCGGCGGGGTTGTGCAACGGTCTTTGGGTTTGCGCGGTATCGTGGGCCTCCACCGATGCAGCGGCACAAGCGGAGCTCGACCGGCTGCTCAAGGAAGGCAAGACCCGCCAGGCGCTCGAGTGGGTCGAACAACGCCTCGCGGCAAACCCCGATCAACCGACGCTCGCCCTCGTCAAGGGGGTACTGCTCGCCGAATCGCAGCGCAACGAGGACGCCAAGCAGGTCTTTCAGGATCTGATCTTGAAATACCCGCAGTTGCCTGAGCCGTACAACAACCTGGCTGTACTCTACGCGCGTGAAGGCGATTTGACCAAAGCCCGCGCGACCCTCGAACTCGCCATCAAGAGCAACCCGGCTTATGCCATTGCGTACGAAAATCTCGGGGATATTTACGCGCGCCTGGCCAACGAATCGTATGCTCGCGCGCTGAACCTCCAGCCCGGCGGCAACAGTGTATCGCCCAAGTTGCGATTGATACGCCAGGTCGTGAGCCTCACCCACGGCACCTCACGGGGCACCGAGGCGCCACCGGCCACGCGGCCGAGTGCAAGCGTCCCCGCCGCGGTGACCGCCACCGCCTCTGCCAGTACCCGACCGGCGCCCCCGCCGGAACCTGAGAAGAACGCGGCCAGACCGACCGAGATCGGTTCACCGGCGCGTGAAGCGGTCTTGCAGGCCGTCGAACGGTGGCGCGCCGCTTGGGCTTCGCGGGATATGGACGCGTACGTGGCCGCCTATGTGCCGAACTACGCACCGTCCGATGAGGCCGGCGGCCATGCGGCCTGGGTCCAGGAGCGGCGCCGCCGCATCGCCGACAAAAGTCGCATCGAGATCGAGCTGGATGACATCACCGTCGTAACGGCAAGCCCGGAGGAGGCGGTCGTTCGGTTCCGCCAGCGGTATCAGGCGCCGGGCCTGCGTTCGACGACGCGCAAGGAGTTGCGCTTGCGCCTCGTGGATGGGCAGTGGCGCATCGCGGCTGAGCGAACCTTGCGCTGACCAACCCTCCATGCTTAAACGCTGGTTGTTGGCGCTAACCGGCGCCATCGTGGTGCTGCTATCCACGTCATGGTGGGTGGCGAGCGGCCCGGAAACCGGGGCAGTGGCGTGGCCCCTGCGTGGGAACATTCCGGCAGCCGCCGACCTTCCCGATCCCGATACAGCAACGACGGGGCAGGCAAAACCTCACGAGTGGCGGCCGAGCCAAACCAGCCGCGACCCGACCGAGCGACAACTGTTCGCCGTACTCGAAGCAATCATTGACGGCCAGCTCGACACGGCCATCGACAGGGCCCAAGCACTGCTCGATCAACGCCCGAACTTTCAATTGGCGCACCTCGTGCTCGCCGATCTGTACGCGATCCGTGCGCACGGGCAGATCCCGACGCCGGCCCAACGCGACGGGCTCGACCGCGAATTGCGGCAAAGGTTGCAAGCCGCCCTGACGCCCCCGCCACCGCAGCACTGGCCCGAGGCCCTGTTGGCATTCGACCCCTTATCGCCGTGGGCGATTGTCGTCGATACCGATCGCTCACGGCTGTACCTGTTGCAACGCCCAACGGCACCCGACGCGGCGCCCACCGTCGTGTACGACAGCTTCATTTCGATCGGCAAGGCCGGAGCGGGCAAGCGTCGCGAGGGAGACAACAAAACGCCGTTGGGGGTATACGACATCACGGGACTCAAGCGAGACGCCGAATTGCCCGATTTTTATGGCGCAGGGGCGTTGACCCTGAACTATCCCAATCCCGTGGACCGCTGGCATCAGCGCAGCGGGTACGGTATCTGGCTGCACGGAACACCCTCGTCCCAGTACGCGCGGACGCCGGAATCATCGGAAGGCTGCGTCGTTCTCCCGAACGACCACATGCAGCATCTGCTGACACTGACCGATATCGAGCGCGCGCCGGTGATCATTGCACAGAGCATCCGCTGGATTCCCCACACGGAGCAGATGGCACGGCGCCAAGCGGTGTTGGATCAATTGGGGCGGCAATGGCCCGCGTTGCGGGCATCGCTGCCGGATGCCGGTCTGCAGGTCTGGCGCGATCAGGATGGCAGTCAATTCGCGCGAGTTTCACTGCGCGCGCCCGATGCGACCTCCGCGGCGGCCCAAGTTGCCGTGATTCGTCTCGACGAAGGGGGTGGCCTGACCGCCTTGACCCCGGAGGCACTGGCCCCGTGGATGCCGAAGCAAGACACCACCGCATCCGCTGCCATTGCCCCTGGGACCGAGGCATCGCCGACCGGTGCGCGCGGTGCGCCCGTCAAGGACGAACGAAACGAGGCGGTCGCCACCGCTCTCAACCAATGGGCTCAGGCGTGGTCGCGGCGCGACGTCGATGCCTATCTGTCACACTACGCCAAGGACTTTCGCCCGCCCAGCGGCCTGAGCCGTCAGCAGTGGGAGGCGCAACGCCGCCAAGCGATACTCGGACGCCAGCGTATTCGTGTTCAACTGCACATTCAGGAAATCCGTATCCGTGACGGTGTGGCCATCGTGAAAGCGATCCAGCGCTACGAGGGGGATGGCAAGCGGCTGACCACGCCAAAACGTTTCAGTTTGCACTTGGAACGGGGCACTTGGCGCATCGTGGAGGAACGCACGCCATGATCGGCTCGAATTCCCTCACCCTCGGCGCGCTATTGCGCGCGGCGGAGGAGCGGCTGCAGCAGGCCGGTGTCGCGTTCGGCCACGGCACGACCAACGCGCGCGACGAGGCCGCCTGGCTGCTGCTGTGGCGGCTGGGGCTGCCGCTGGACTGGGATCTGGACGCGCACGCGGACGACCCCGTGAACGCCGAACAGGCCCAAGCCGTGCAGGCACTTATCGAGGAGCGCATCCGCACGCGCAAACCCGCGGCGTACCTGACCGGCGAGGCGTGGCTGCAGGGGGTGCCGTTCCATGTGAACGAGCGCGTGATCGTGCCGCGCAGCCTGATTGCCGAGCTGATCGCCGCCGCGCCACAGGCGGACGAACTCGATCCGTGGCTGTCCGCCGACACGTGCCGTGTGCTAGACCTGTGCACTGGCAACGGGTCGCTCGCCGTGCTGGCGGCGATGGCGTGGCCGGAGGTAACCGTGGACGCCAGCGACATCTCCCCCGACGCGCTGGCCGTCGCGCAACGCAACGTCGAACGCCACGGGCTGCAGGACCGCATCCGGCTCATCCGCTCCGACGGCTGGTCGGCGATCACCGGCCGCTACGACCTGATCCTGTGCAACCCGCCCTATGTCAACCGCACGAGCATGGCGCAGCTGCCGCCCGAATTCCGCGCCGAACCGGCGTTGGCGCTCGACGGCGGTGAGGACGGTATGGACTTCGTGCGCCACCTGCTCGCGCACGCGCTCGACCACATGACCCCGGACGCGGTGCTGGTGCTGGAAATCGGCCACGAGCGGCCGCACTTCGAGCGCGCGTTTCCGACGCTGCCCGTCGTGTGGCTGCGCACCAGCGGGGGCGACGATGCGGTGCTGCTCATTACCCGCGACGCGCTCGCCGCTGCGCAGGCCGATCTGCCCCCCGACCCGCGCTCGAACAGCCGATGATCACGCTGCGCGATGTCACGCTGCGACGGGGCGCCAAGGTCGTGCTCGAGGGCGCCAGCGTCACGATCCACCCCGGCGAAAAGGTCGGCCTCGTTGGCCGCAATGGCGCGGGCAAGTCGAGCCTGTTCGCGCTGTGGCGCGGGGAGCTGCACGAGGACCGCGGTGAAGTGGGCCTGCCGGCCCACTGGCGCATCGCCCATGTCGCGCAGGAGATGCCGGACACCGCGGAGGCGGCCACCGACTTCGTGGTCGCCGGCGACACCCGGCTACTGGCCGCCCACGCGCAACTCGCCGCGGCGGAGGCTGCCGGCGACGGGGAGGCGATCGCGCTTGCGCACGCGGCGCTATCCGACGCCGGCGCGCACGACGCCCGCGCGCGCGCCCAGGCGCTGATGCTGGGCCTGGGGTTTGCGCCCACGGAACTGGACCGCCCGGTGAATGCCTTTTCCGGGGGCTGGCGCATGCGGCTGCAGCTCGCGCGCGCGCTGATGTGCCCGAGCGACCTGCTGCTGCTCGACGAGCCCACCAATCACCTGGACCTCGACGCCCTCGTGTGGCTCGAGGGGTGGCTGCAGCGCTACGAGGGCACGCTCATCGTGATCAGCCACGACCGCGAATTTCTGGACGCGGTCACGCGCGTGACGCTATCCCTGGAGCAGGGACGGCTGACGCGCTACGGTGGTCATTACTCGCGCTTCGAGGAGATGCGCGCCGAGCAGCTCGCGCAGCAGCAGGCTGCCTACAGCCGCCAGCAGGAGCGCATCGCGCACCTGCAGCGCTTCATCGAGCGCTTCCGCGCCAAGGCCACCAAGGCCCGGCAGGCCCAAAGCCGGCTGAAGGCGCTGGCGCGCATGGAGCGCATCGCACCGGTGCTGACCAGCGCGGATTTTCAGTTCAGCTTCGATGACCCCGGGGCGCTGCCCAACCCGATGCTGACGCTACACGACGTGGACGCCGGCTACGCAGGGGAAGACGGCCAGCCGCCACGCGCCATCGTGCGCGGCATCCGTCGCAGCGTCCTGCCGGGACAGCGCATCGGGATCCTCGGGGCCAATGGCCAGGGCAAATCCACCGTCGTCAAGACCATCTCCGGCGTGCTGCCGCCGCTCACCGGGCGCATCACACCGGGCAAGGGCCTGCGCATCGGCTACTTCGCGCAGCAGGAGCTCGACATCCTGCGCGGGGACGAAACGCCGCTGCAGCACTTGCAGCGGCTGGCGCGCGAGGCCGAGGCCGCGGGCACGCTCGTCGGCCAGTCGATGCGCGAACAAGACCTGCGCACCTTCCTCGGCAGTTTTCAGTTCAGCGGCGACACCGTCGCGCAGCCGGTGGGCACGATGAGCGGTGGCGAAAAGGCGCGCCTCGTGCTGGCGCTGCTGGTGTGGCAGCGGCCCAACCTGCTGTTGCTGGACGAGCCGACCAACCACCTCGACCTGACCACGCGCGAGGCGCTCGGCGTTGCGCTCAACGCGTTCGAGGGCACGGTGATGCTGGTCAGCCACGACCGCGCGCTGCTGCGCGCCGTCTGCGACGAGTTCTGGCTCGTCAGCGACGGGGCGCTCACCCCCTTCGACGGCGATCTGGACGATTCCCAGCGCCACCTGATCGACGTGGCGCGCCGCCGGCGGGAAGAGCTGGCGGCGCTCGCGTCGGACCGCGGTGCGGCCCCGGCTCCGCCGCCCGCCGCCCCGCTCAACCCGCAGGAGCGCCGTCGCCAGCTCGCCCAACGCCGGCAGGCGCTCGCGCAACGCCTCGCCCCCCACCGCCGCGAGCGAGACGCGCTGGAGGCGCGCATGACCGCCCTGCAGGCGGAGCAAACCGCGCTGCACGAGCGCCTGGCCCAGACCACCCAGGGCGCCGAGATCGCCGAAGCGGGCCGGCGTCTGAAGGCGCTGGAGGCGGAACTCGCCGACGTCGAGGAGCGCTGGCTCACGGTGTCGGAAACCATCGAAGCCCTGGAACGGGAAGCCGCCCTGGGCGATACCGATATCGCCACCGCCTGATACCCCCGTCCGCCATCGCCCTGTTCGCGTGATGCCCGCCACGCCTGCCCCCGGCCCCACGGCTATCCCCGCCGACCTGCCCCCGCTGCCCGCGGCGTTCACTGCGCTGCTCGACGCGCTGATCCCCCCGGACTCGCGAGCGCGCGTGGATGCCAGCTACACGGCCCCGAAGGACGTGGTGTTTCGCGTCAATCCGCTGCGCGCACCGGATGCGGACACGGTGCTCGCGGCGCTCGCGCCACTGACCCCCACCCCGATCCCGGGGGTTCCCGGCGTGTACCGGTTGCCGGCATCGGGCCGGGACGCCCTCACCCACCACCCGCTGGCCGCCGACGGCAGCCTCTACATCCAAGGCGTGGCGAGCATGGCGGCGGTGTGGGCGCTCGATCCGCAACCGGGTGAGGAAGTGCTCGACCTCGCCGCCGCGCCCGGCGGCAAAACCGCGCTGATCGCCGCGCAGATGGGCAACAGCGGCCGCATCGCCGCGGTGGATCCGGTGCGCGCGCGCTTCTTCCGGCTCAAGGCCAATCTGCAGCGGCTGGGCGTGCGCAACGCACAGCTCTACCTGAAGGACGGCGCGCAGGTCGGGCGGCTCGTACCCGGGCGGTTCGACCGCGTGCTGCTCGATGCGCCCTGCTCATCCGAGGCGCAGTTCACCCGGCTCGACCCGGCGTCGTGGGCGCACTGGAGCCCGAAAAAAGTGCGCGCGAGCGCCGCGCTGCAGGCGCGACTCGTGCGCTCCGCCGCCGACGCGCTCAAGCCAGGTGGGGTGTTGGTCTACAGCACCTGCTCGCTCTCGCCCGAGGAAGACGAGGTCGTGCTGGACGCGCTCTTGCGCGAGCGCCACGATCTCGTGCCGGAGCCGCTGCCGTGGCCGGTGGAACTGCCGGCATTGCCCGGCCTGACCGTTTGGAACGGGCAACCGCTGCACCCGGGCCTGGCGCTCGCCCGGCGCATGCTGCCCACCGAATGGACGGACGCGTTTTTTCTGTGCCGGCTGCGCAGGCGGCACTCGGGGTGAGCCGCGTTCAGGCCGGGCGCGTGCGCCCGCCGACGGCGAGCGCCGCCGCCACCGCCAGCAGCAGCGTCACCGCCGCACCGGCGAGCGTCGCCGCATACCAGCCGTGGTCCATCAACACGCCAAACACCAGCGGCGCGATCGCAAAGCCGGTGTCCAGCCCCGAATAGACGGTGCCGTACACCCGGCCGGTCGCCCCCTGGGGCGTGGCGCGCCGGATCAGCAGGTCGCGGCTCGGCCCGCCGATCCCGATCGCAAAGCCGGTGACGGCCAGCAGCGCCATCGACCCGATGCCCCCAAGCCAGCCGGTCGCCGCCAGCACCATCAGCGCGGCCCCCGCCGCCATCGCCCACGCCACCACGCGGTCGACCGCGCGCCAGCGCGCGGCGACGAACCCACCGACGAACATCCCCACCGCGCCGGCGAGCATGTACGCCGTCACCGTCAGCGTTGCCGTCTCCAGCGGCACCGCGTGCACCGCCTGCAGGATGGACGTCGCGTACGTCTGCACCACGGCGAGCGTCATCGTCGACAACAGGAAAAAGCCGAAACACCACCACACGACCGGCAGGCGCAGGAACGCCAGGTCATCGGTGCGCGCGCTGCCGTGGCGGCGCGGCACGACCGTCGTGTGCAGGTGCTCGCGCTGCCACCACAGCACCGCCAGCACGGCCGCGTACACCCCGATCGCCGCCCAGTAGGCCCAGCGCCAGTGGGTCATCGTCGTGATGCCGACCAGAAACACCGGTGCCAGCGCCCAGCCCAGGTTGCCGGTCAGGCCGTGGACGCTGAACGCGTGCCCCAGGCGCGGGGCCGACACGCGCTGGTTCAAAATCGAAAAATCGACCGGGTGGAAGGGCGCGTTGCCCAGACCCGCGAGCACCGCCGCGAGCAGCAGGCCGCCGTACCCATCGGCCAGCGCCGCGGCCAGCGCCGACCCCATGAACAGCCCGATCGACGCAAACAGCACCGGCCGCGCCCCGACCCGGTCGACCAGGAACCCCGACAACGCCTGTCCGACGCCCGAGATGACGAAAAACAGGCTCGTGAGTGCGCCGACCTGCGAATAGCTCAGGCCGAACTCGCGCATGAACAGCGGAAACAGGGGTGCGAGCAACAGATGCGAAAAGTGTGACGTCGCGTGGGCCAGCCCGACCAACGCGATCACGGTCGCGTCCCGCTGCCAGGCAACGGACGGCGGCGCACCCGTCGCGTCGGGGGATGAGATAGCCATCGGAACATGATATGCGGAGCGCGCGCCCGCGTCAGCCGCCGGCGTGACAGGAGCGGCACAATAGCCAGCCATGAATATCGTAATCCTCGACGACTATCAGGACGCCGTGCGCAAGCTCGCCTGCGCGCACAAGCTCGCCCCCTACCCCGCCAAGGTCTACACGAACAATGTCAAGGGCGTGGGGCAGCTGTCGGTGCGGCTGCGTGACGCCGATATCGTCGTGCTGATCCGCGAGCGGACCCAGATCACGCGCCAGTTGCTCGAAAAGCTCCCTCGCCTCAAGCTCATCGCGCAGACCGGTGCGGTCGGCCGGCACATCGACGTGCAGGCCTGCACCGAGCGCGGCGTCGCGGTGGCCGAAGGCGTGGGCGACCCCGTCGCCCCGGCGGAGCTGACGTGGGCGCTGATCATGGCCGCGATGCGCCGTATCCCGCAGTATGTGAGCCACCTGAAACACGGCGCCTGGCAGCAGTCGGGGCTGAAGTCAGCCGCGATGCCGCCCAACTTCGGGCTGGGCATGGTGTTGCGCGGCCGCACGCTGGGCATCTGGGGTTACGGCCGCATCGGCCAGCTCGTCGCGGGGTACGGACGCGCCTTCGGGATGCGCGTCATCGTCTGGGGAAGCGAGGCCAGCCGCGCGCGCGCCGCGGCCGACGGCTACGAAACCGCGGCCAGCAAGGCCGCCCTGTTCGCCGACAGCGATGTGCTGAGCCTGCACCTGCGCCTGAGCGACACGACGACCGGTTGCGTGACGCTGGAGGACCTCTCACAGATGAAACCGACCGCGCTGCTCGTCAACACCGCGCGGGCCGAACTGATCGAACCCGACGCGCTGGTCGCCGCCTTGAACCGCGGCCGCCCGGGCATGGCGGCGGTGGACGTCTTCGAGTCCGAGCCGATCCTGCAGGGGCACGCGCTGCTGCGGCTGGAGAACTGTGTCTGCACGCCCCACATCGGCTTCGTCGAACTCGACAACTACGAGAAATACTTCTCCGCCGCGTTCGACAACGTCGTCAACTACATCAAGGGGACGCCGACCAACATCGTCAACCCGGGGGCGCTGAGTGTGCGGCGCTAGCAAGCGACGTGGTGAACAACCGTCACAGTCCGCGTCGGATGCGATCCGTCAATGAGGATCAGTTCTTCCTGGATGGCGATGTCCATACCTCCTCCCACTCGAGCGCGGAGACCTCGTCCGTTGCCGGGGACTCCGATGTCGTGGTTTTGGGCATGTCATCGGGTGCGGTCAGAACCTCTCTCACGGGCGACTCGTCGTGTGTACGCAGTGTCGCCGATGGCCCCGTCGACACCGACTCTTCTGCCGCGTTCAGCACGGCCGCGTGGCTGTCGGCCTTCTCATCCTGCGCCGGCGGCAATGCATTGAATATCCCCCACAACAACAGCAGATCATCATACGCATGTAGGCTGCGCCGCGGAACTTCGTTCCGCTTGGTCACCCGTCCATCCACGATCGCAGCCAACAGCGTCTCGCGCGCCGATGCATGGGGCCAGCGGCGCGCGATACGCTGCATCAACTCGACATCGGCATCCAGCCCCGCCGCATCCGGGGCCACGTCGGCATCGGACACATCGAACCCAAAGTCGCGCCGGTGCGCGTTCCGCGCCCGATGCGCATCATCGGCCCAGTCGTTCAGCCGGGCCAACGAGTACCAGTACAAGTATGGGGCACGACTCGCACCGGGATGTTCCTCGACGAAAGCCTGCAACGACGCCACCGCCTCACGCGAATGCCACATCGACAATAAAAAATCCACCGTCTGCCATAGCGCCAGCAGCGCGTCGGCGACGGCCTCCGCTGGCTCGGCATGACCGGCGTCGACTTTGCGGGATCGGTCGGCAGCCTCTTGTGCCGTCGTGACCGCAGCGGAAAATGAGCCGGAAACTTCAGGCGGCTCGGTCGCCCCAGGCCCCGACGCGGACGCCGGTCCCGTATCGATCGAAACCGCAGGTAACCGCCACCACGGGCTGCTGGCCGACTGCCGTGCACGCCAACGCATCGCGCCCCACAACACGCCTCCACCGAGCAACAACCCCAGTGCCGCCGCCGACACCGGCCACACCCACGCGGATGAGCGGCTGTCGGCCAGCTGTTGCTCGAGCAGCCGCACTTGCTTCTCTAGGGCGTCGCGCTGCGCGCGCACCTGCTGCAACTCTTGCCGAACCGGCTCGGTCTGATCCGCCCCGACGGATGAGGCCGCATCCTGCGCGGCGGGCAACGCCACCCCCCACTCCTCGGCGATTCTGCGCGCGATAAAGATATCGAACTCAGAGATGTCCCGCACATCGAGGCGCAAACGGTCTTGGCTCGCTACACCCTCAGCGTTTGCAACCGCGAGGTGCGCTGGATCAATATTCCAGCTGAAGCGCCGCTCCAACGGCGGCATTGCGCGAACCACCGCCGCGGCTTTGCGTGTGGTGTCGCGACGAACGACTGGGGTCTGACGAGAGCCGCCACCGTCCGAACCCGTTGGTTTCGCCACCGAGAGAGAGCGGGCCAACAAGCCGGTACTCGGCGCAACGACAACCCCATGCAGCATCGCACCGCCGTCTCGTTGCGTCTCCGCCGAGCCCCCCCCACCGAGGCAGGCCAATCGGCCAACAGCACCCACTCCCGGCGAAACACCCCCTCTTGACCGCCGCAGCCGACCGCGACAGTCAGCGAGACGAAAGGCTCATCGAGCGGGCGCTTGACCCGAACACGTATCCTGCCCTGCCCCGCGCCCCGCTCACTGGGCGTTTCAATCGAAACCTGAACGTCCGCATCGGGCACGGGAACGTCCCCATAACGCACCTTGGCCTGGACACACCCCTGTCGACCGCCCAACAGCGAAGAGCTGCTGCTTTGCACCACAATATCGAGGGGCCGCCCCAAGAGCACCCGACCACTGGCGTCACCCAACAGCTCGCCACGAGCGTCGACGATCGGCGACAACAGCAAGACGGGCAGTACATAGCGAAGAAACATGGCTCTATGCCGTTTTCAACGGAACTTGCGCTCAAAAGCGGCTACGGTTGCCGCCGAGGAACAGCGGCGCGGCCACGACGAGGGGGTTATCAGGCAGGTGTTTGCGCGTGGACTTGCGCCAGTGGGCGCGGGCGGTAAAGCTCTCCACGGTGCGAAAGTCCCTCGCCGCCACTGCCGCCGTACCCGGCCATGAATACCCTGTTCCTCAACACCAGGGGCCGACCATGAGTGCTTGTTGAACGCCAATTCCACGTCGAAGTCGATGCGCCACTGGGCAGCGTTGAGACCGACTTGCTGGACCCTCCCCGGCGATTGCAGGTCCACGACTTTGGTGAACAGGCTTTCTATAGACAGGCTCATTGGCGGCATCTCACTCAGGCTGCAAGGCCCCTGATTGCAGACGTTCCGTCTCCATCCGCGGAGTCTATCCCCCTTCACAGGAAATGACACAAAGCCCAAAACGGTACGTGGTAACCTATTTTTGGAACAGGGGCGATCCAAGCCTGAACATTGTGGCACATTTATTTGAAACTTCGTAAGGCTTTATATGCTTCACGCACACGCCGAACCCACGTTCCGCAACATCGGCCTCGTCGGCACCGGCGCCATGGGGCGCGGTATCGCGCAGATCGCGGCCCAGGCCGGCTGTACCGTCCACCTGGTGGACGCCCAGCCCGCGGCCGTCGAAGCGGCGCGGACCGCGCTGCGCGAGACGTGGGACAAGCTGGTGGCCAAGGGGCGCATGACCGCCGAAGCGGCCACCGCGTGCAGCGAGCGCCTCGTGCCCGCCAGCGGGGTCGAGGCGCTGGCGGGCTGTGAACTGGTGATCGAAGCCATCGTCGAGCGCCTGGACGCCAAGCAGTCGCTCTTTGCCCAACTCGAGGGCATCGTCGGCCCGGATGCCGTGCTGGCCACCAACACCTCGTCGCTGTCGGTCACGGCCATCGGCAGCCGGCTGCAGCGGCCGCAGCGCCTTGCGGGTTTTCATTTCTTCAACCCCGTGCCGCTGATGAAGGTCGTGGAGGTCGTGCGCGGCCTCAAGACCGATGCCGCCGTCACCGAGCGGCTGGCGGCCTTCGCGCGCGAGATGGGCCACACGCCCGTGCAGGCGCAGGACACGCCGGGCTTCATCGTCAACCACGCCGGACGTGGCTACATCACCGAGGCGCTGCGCATCGCGGGCGAGTGCGTGGCCGACTTCGCCACGATCGACCGCATCCTCAAGGACCAGATGGGCTTTCGCCTCGGCCCCTTCGAGCTGCTGGACCTGACGGCGCTGGACGTCTCGCAACCGGTGATGGAGTCGATCTACCACCAGTACTACGAGGAGCCGCGCTTTCGCCCCAGCGTGATCGCCGCGCAGCGGCTCGCCGGCGGCGTCGTCGGTCGCAAGGTTGGCGAGGGCTTCTACCGCTACGTCGACGGGCAGGCGCAGGTGCCGCCGGAGGCCCCCGCGCCCGTGCTCGACACGCTGCCGCCGGTGTGGGTGCCGGGTCGGGCCGCGCGCCGCGCGGACCTGCTGCAACTGCTGAAAGATCTGGGCGCCAGCGTCGAAACCGCGGCGCAGCCGTCGGCCCAGGCGCTGATCGTCACGGCCCCGCTGGGCCACGACGTCACGACCGTGGCCGCGGTCGAGCGGCTGGACCCCGGACGCACGGTCGGCATCGACATGCTGCTGCCGGATGCCGCGGTGAAGCGCCGCGTGCTCGCCACCAACCCCGCGACCCGCAGCGACATGCGGGCAGCGGCCCACGCGCTGTTTGCGCGCGATGGCAAGGCCGTCAGCGTCATCCGCGACAGCGGGGGCTTCGTCACCCAGCGTGTGGTGGCCACCATCGTCAACATCGCCTCTGACATCTGCCAGCAGGGCATCTGCACGCCGGCGGACCTGGAGACGGCCGTCACGCTCGGCTTGGGCTACCCCGCCGGCCCGCTCGCGATGGGCGACCGCGTCGGTGCGGCGAGCGTCCTGGAAATCCTGTTCAACCTGCAGACCGTCTATGGCGACATGCGCTATCGTCCCTCGCCGTGGCTGCGCCGCCGTGGGGCCCTGGGCCTGAGCCTGCTGCACACCGAGGACTGACGCGATGACCGGCACCCTCCAACCCCACAGCCACGGCAGCACGCTGGTGCTGACGATCCACAACCCCGAGCACCGCAACGCACTCGGGCCCGAAATCTACGTCGCCGGTATCGAAGCGCTGATCGCGGCCGAACGCAACGCCGACGTGCGCTGCGTGGTCATCACCGGGTCGAGTGGCACCTTCTGCGCCGGCGGCAACCTGCAGCGGCTGCTGGCCAACCGCGAACAGCCACCCGCGGTCCAGGCCGACAGCATCGAGGCGCTGCACAGCTGGATCGAGGCGGTGCGCAGCTTTCCGAAACCCGTGATCGCCGCGGTCGAAGGCGCGTGCGCCGGGGCGGGCTTTTCGCTCGCACTGGCGTGTGACCTGCTCATCGCCGCGCGCGACGCGGTGTTCGTGATGGCCTACGTCAACGTCGCGCTGTCGCCGGACGGCGGTGCCACCTGGAGCCTGATGCGCCAGCTGCCGCGCGCGACCGCGATGCAGCTGCTGATGCTGGGCGAACGCACGGGGGCCGAACGGCTGCACCAGCTCGGTCTCGTCACGGCCGTCACCCCACCGGGCGAGGCGCTGGCGGAGGCGCTGCGCCTGGCCGAGCGCCTGGGCGGCAAGGCGCCCAATGCGCTGGCCAGCATCAAGGCGCTCGCCAACGAGGCGCTGACGCAGTCCCTGCCGGCCCAGCTGCGCGATGAGCGCGACCATTTCGTGCGCAACCTGCACCACCCGAACGCCGGCGAGGGCATCCGGGCCTTCCTGGACAAACGCCCCGCCCGCTACCGCTGACCCGAGGTCACCGAGGAGACAAGCCGATGATGTCCCAGTCGCTCACAAGACAGCCGCTGGATGAGCCGATGCTGACAATGGAAGAACGCGAGGCGATCAACCACGGTCGCTGGTTTTCCAGTCTTTCTCCGTCGCTGCGGCACGACATCCTGCGATGCGCTTTCGTCAAACGGTATCAGGACGGCGATCTCATCGCCGCGCGGGGCGACCCGCCCACCGTGTGGAGCGCGGTGGCCAAAGGCGCGGTGCGCGTGAGTTCCACCTCCATCACCGGCAAGCAGATCACGTTGACCTACGTGGAGCCAGGGGTGTGGTTCGGCGACGTCGCGATGTTCGATGGGGACGCGCGCACCCACGACGCCTACGCCCACGGCCCGACGACGCTGCTGTGCGTGGCGCGCAGCGACTTCCGCAAGATCCTGGACCAGCACGTGGAGCTGTACGAGGCGCTGCTACGCCTGCAGGCGCGGCGCATCCGCACGCTGTTCGGTTTGGTGGAAGACCTCAACACCCTGCCGCTGCGCGCGCGGCTGGCCAAGCAGCTGCTGCACCTGTGCCGCTCGTATGGTGTACCGTGCCTGGCGAACGGCAACGAAATTCGCATCGGGCTGCAACTGGCGCAGGAGGAATTGGCCCAGCTGCTGGGCGCCTCTCGCCAGCGCGTCAACCAGGAGCTCAAAACCATGGAGCGCGAAGGGGCCATCCGCATCGAGCCGGGTGGCCTGGTCGTGCGCGACCGCTCGATGCTGATGCGCATCGTCGAATCCGAACCCTGAGCGCCTCCGCCACCCGGGCGGATCGCGCACCCACGAAGTCCACGATCCGCCATGTCTGACACCCCGACCGCTGACACCCCGGCCAGTCCGCACGCGCTCGACACCGCGGCACTGGCGCGCTGGCTCGAAGCCCACCTCGACGGCTTTCGCGGGCCGCTGACGGTGGAGAAGTTTCCGGGCGGCCAGTCCAACCCGACGTACCGCCTGCAGACGCCGACCCGGCGCTACGTGATGCGCACCAAGCCGGGGCCGGTGGCCAAGCTCCTGCCCTCGGCCCACGCGATCGAGCGCGAGTTTCGCGTCATGCAGGCGCTCGCGGGCACTGCCGTGCCGGTGCCGCGCATGTTCGTGCTGTGCGAGGACGAGTCCGTCATCGGCCGCGCGTTCTACGTGATGGAGCACGTCGAGGGGCGCGTGCTGTGGGACCAGTCGATGCCGGGGATGACGCCCACCGAGCGGCGCGCCCACTACCTGGAAATGAACCGGGTGCTCGCCGCGCTGCACCGGGTGGACGTGCAGACCGTGGGCCTCGCGGACTACGGCAAGCCCGGCAACTATTTCGAGCGCCAGATCGCCCGCTGGAGCAAGCAGTACGTCGCTTCCATCACCGACCCGATCCCGGAGATGGACGCGCTGATGGACTGGCTGCCGCAGCACCTGCCGGACTCGGCGCGGGACGAGCGGTTGGTGAGCATCGTGCACGGCGACTACCGGCTCGACAACCTGATGTTCCACCCGAGCGAGCCGCGCATCGTCGCGGTGCTGGACTGGGAACTCTCGACGCTGGGCCACCCGCTGGCCGACTTCAGTTACCACTGCATGTCGTGGCACATCGCGCCCGGCGCGTTTCGTGGCATCGCCGGGCTCGATCTGTCGGCGCTCGGCATCCCGTCCGAGGACGAGTACATCGAGCGCTACTGCGCGCAGACCGGCTTTGCCACGCCGCAGGCGCTGCGGCGCGACTGGCCCTTCTACCTCGCGTACAACGCGTTCCGGCTGGCGGCGATCCTGCAGGGGATCGCCAAACGCGTGGAGCTGGGCATCGCCTCCAGCGCCCAGGCACGCCAAAGCGCCGCCGGTGCCCGGCCGCTGGCGCAGCTGGCGTGGCGCTTCGCGCAACAGGCCCACTGATTTCCCCGACCCTTCCAGGAGCCCCCCCGATGGACTTTGCCTACAGCCCCCGCGTCCAGGCCCTGCGCGAACGCCTGATGGCCTTCATGGACGAACACATCTACCCCAACGAGGAACGCTTCGAGGCCGAGGTGGAGGCCAACCGCGCCGCGGGCAACGCGTGGCTGCCGAACCAGCTCATCGAGGAGCTCAAGCCCAAGGCCCGCGCCGCCGGTTTGTGGAACCTGTTCCTGCCGAATTCCCCGCGCGCCCCGGAGGGTTTGAGCAACCTGGAGTACGCGCCGCTGTGCGAGATCATGGGGCGTGTCCCGTGGGCGGCCGAGGTGTTCAACTGCTCCGCCCCGGACACCGGCAACATGGAAACGCTGGAGCGCTACGCCAGTGAAGCGATCAAGGACCGCTGGCTGGAGCCGCTGCTGCGCGGCGAAATCCGCTCCGCCTTCCTGATGACCGAGCCGGACGTGGCCTCGTCGGACGCCACCAACATCCAGTGTCGCATCGAGCGCGACGGCGACCACTACGTGATCAACGGCCGCAAGTGGTGGTCCTCCGGCGCGGGTGACCCGCGCTGCGCGGTCTACATCGTGATGGGCAAGACCAACCCGGACGCGCCCAAACACCAGCAGCAGTCGATGATCGTCGTGCCCGCCGACACGCCGGGCATCCGCGTCGTGCGCGCGCTGTCTGTGTTTGGCTACGACGATGCGCCGCACGGGCACATGGAGGTCGAGCTCCACAACGTGCGCGTACCGGCCGAGAACATCCTGCTCGGCGAGGGGCGCGGCTTCGAGATCGCCCAGGGGCGCCTCGGGCCCGGGCGGATCCACCACTGCATGCGCTCCATCGGCGCGGCCGAGCGGGCGCTGGAGCTGATGTGCCAGCGCCTGAACAGCCGTGTGGCCTTCGGCAAACCCATCGCCACGCAAACCATCTGGCACGAGCGCATCGCGGAGGCGCGCTGCCTGATCGAGCAGGCGCGGCTGCTGGTCCTCAAGGCCGCTTATATGATGGACACCGTCGGCAACAAGGCAGCCAAAGCCGAGATCGCGATGATCAAGGTCGTCGCCCCCAACGTCGCCTGCCGCGTCATCGACTGGGCCATCCAGGCCTACGGCGGCGCCGGCGTCTCGCAGGTCACGCCGCTGGCGCGCAGTTACGCCCATCAACGCACGCTGCGCCTGGCCGACGGCCCGGACGAGGTACACCGCAATGCGATCGCGAAATTGGAGCTGGCCAAACACATGGCAACGCACGAGGAAGTGCAGCTGCCGGTAACACGTGGATGCTAAGAGCCTACAGGGGCAGGGCTCACGGGGTGGCGTGCCGGGATCACGCCGGCTCGCCCTCGCCGCTGCCCTACAGGTTGCTGGCCGCACGAACCTCGGCCAGCGTGGTCAATCCCATCAGGACCTTTTCGATGCCATCCTGGCGTAAGGTTCGCATTCCCTCGCGCAGGGCTTGGGCTTGTATCTCGGCGGGACGCGCGCGCGTCTGCACCAAATACCGGACCGCATCGCTGCCCACCAACAACTCGTGCATCGCGATGCGTCCGCGAAAACCGGTCTGGGCGCACTCCGCACATCCCGGCGCATGCCCGATCATCAACTGGCCATCGCGACTGAAGCGCTGACGCCACTCCCGCTCGAGCACCGCGGCGTCCCGCAAGGGGTGATCGTCGGGCAGCGGCGCTTGGTAGTCCTGGATGAGCTCCTGCAACCGCTGGGCATCAACGGGCTCGAACCGCACGCATGCATGGCAGAGCCGGCGTGCCAGCCGCTGCGCCAAAATGCCTTGCAGTGAGTCGGCAAACGAAAAGGGGTCGACCCCCAAGTCCCGCAAGCGCACAATGGTCTCAGCGGCCGTGTTGGTGTGCAGCGTGGACATGACGAAGTGACCCGTGAGCGACGCCTCGATGGCCATCTCGGCGGTTTCTGCGTCACGGATCTCGCCCACCATGATCACATCCGGGTCCGCCCGCAGCAGTGCCCGCAACGCCTGCGCAAACGTCCAGCCGATCTTGGGGTTGACCTGGATTTGCCGCAGCCCACGCTGCGTGATTTCCACGGGGTCTTCCGCCGTCCACACCTTGCGGTTGGGTGTGTTGAGGCGTTGCAGCGCCGCGTGCAGCGTCGTGGTTTTACCCGATCCCGTCGGCCCGACACACAAGAATAACCCGTACGGACGCTCGATGATACGCTCGATATCTGCCAAGTTGCGTGTACTCAGCTGCAACGCCCCGAGCGGCAGTGGCTCCGACGAATTGAGAATGCGCATCACCACATCCTCCAACCCCTCCACCGTGGGGATAGTGGCCACGCGCAACTCGATGGGCAAACCACCGAAGCGGCGGAAATTGATTTTGCCGTCCTGCGGCTTGCGGCGCTCCGAAATGTCGAGATTGCACATCACCTTGATGCGCGCAACCAAGGAATTGCGATAAACGGCTGGCAATTCAAGGTAGGGGCGCAGCTCCCCGTCGACCCGAAAACGGACGACCACCTTTTCCTTTCCGGGGTACGGTTCGATGTGAATGTCGGATGCACGCTGGTGAAATGCCTCCACGATTATCGAATTCACGAGCCTGACCAGCGTGTTGTCCGACTGTTCCAGCAACTGCTCGTCGGCGACGTCCGCCTCCCCATCGTCCGACAGCTCCGCCGCGAGTTGCCACGCCTCGGCAGGCTGTCCTGCCCCTGCGTCCGCCCCCGGGATACCGGCAGCCGCGGCCTCATCAAGCAGCCCGAAAGTGCGGTACGCCTCCAAAATGCGCCGCTGCAAATCCTGCGCAAGGCCTACCACGGGCACCACCTTGCGCTGCGCCGTAAACTCCAATTCATCGATGACCTTGAACTGCAGCGGATCGGCCATCGCCACCACGATCGCCCCCCCCCCCAGCAAGGCGATGGGCAGTACCCGCAAGCGCAGCGCGAGAGCCGAGGGCACCAAGCGCAGCGCATCCGCGTCGATCGGGTAGCGTTGCACGTCGACAAAGGGGTATCCCATCTTGCGCGCCAGCGCCACTTGCAGATCCGCCGGCTGAACCAGCCCCATCTCCACGAGGGTCTGTCCGAGTGGCTTTTTGGGTTGCGTTTTTTGCCGAGCAAGTGCCTCATCGAGCTGCGCGGGAGTGATCTTGCCCAACCCCAACAACGCTTCACCAATCGGCACAGGCTGCAGTGTCGCCTGCCGCTGCAGGGCGGCCTTGAGCTGCTCGAGGTTCTCGACCACTGCGGACTCGACGCCGACGACCGAGGCGGCAGCGTCGCGCTCAGGATTGAGCAGGCTATCGCCAAACTCCCCCTCTTCGATCGTGTCGCCGCCCCCGGTGCGCATCTGGTACGAAACGATCCCACTTTTGGGAATGAAAACCCGCTCAGGATCGTCCTCCGATGTCCGCTTGGGAAATATCCACAACCCCTTGTCAGTGCGCCGGTAGGCGTGACACAGGCCGGCATAGGCGGAGCCATCGCGCAACTGCACCGCAAACGCCCCCGTGGCTGACGCATCGGGGAACCCAGAGGGAGATTCCCGCGTGGACTCCGTCGGAAAAACCCGCAGCCGCTTGATCTGGTTGAAGCGCAACGAGATGGCGCGGGGCTGTCCCGCCACCAATAATTTGAGGTTGCCCGACTCTGGACGAAAATCCACCAACTCTCCGCTCAGAGAGCGGGCGTTCCACCCCTCGATGGCGGCCATGACACCGCTGGCTCCCACGGGATAGGTGTCGTCGGTCGTGCGATTGGGCAGCGTGAATTGAGGGCTATTGGTCTCTTGCATATTCTTCTGTGGCGTCAACTCTGCATAGCGTTATGACTAGATCCCCAGCGCCCACTGGATCACATTTTTGGCCAAAAAGCCAAGCATGCCCAGGGACAATACCAAAAAGAGGATGAAGGTCCCGAACTTGCCCGCCTTCGATTCGCGCGCCAGATTGAGCACGATGAACAGCATGTACAGAATAAAGGCACCCACGCCGAACGTGAGCCCGAACTGCGCGATCTGCGCCTCGGTATAGCCGAACAGCGTTCCTTCCATTCCGTCACTCACTGCGCAGCGGGCGGATCACCCCCGCACGCTCGAAATCGCGATAGGCGTGCCAGCTCGCATACGCGATCACCGGCACCGTCAGCATCAGACCCACCATCGCCAGCGCCATGCCAACGGCCACCAGCACGACGATGCACACCGCCCACACGCACAGGACGATCGGGTGCGTCCCAACGGCGCGCCAGCTCTCGCTCACCGCGTGCCACAGCGGCGTGCGGGTCGCCACCAGCATCGGCAGCGTCATCACGCTGGAGGCGAACACCGGCGCGGCGAGCCATCCCCCCAACAGCAGCCAGGCCTCGAACAACGCGCTGTCGGTGTTGAGCACCACGTGACGCAAGAAGTCCGCGGGCTTGAGGATGGGCACCGGTGCCCACAGCGTGATCAGCGCCGCCGACGTCATCATCCAACCCGTGACGGCCATCGCCAGCAAAAACCCGAACGCCATCAGGCGCCGGTCACCCGAGGTCCACAGGCGGATGACTTCCGCGCAGCAGACCTTTTCGCCGCGCTCCAGGTGGGCGCTGACCGCGTACAACCCGGACGCCAGCACCGGGGCGATGATGAGAAACCCCGAAAACGCCCCAGCCAGCAACCAGAAGTGGTCCCGCAACGCCACCACCAGGATGGTGCCGAACAGCGCCATCATGCCGCCGTGCAGCACGCCCGGCAGGGGGTTGGTGGCGTAGTCGCGCAGTCCCTGCCGCAACCAACGCAGGGGCGCGGCCGCGTCGATCACGACCGTACCGGATGGCACCCCCTCGTCGCCGGGGGTCACCGGGGGTGAGGATGGCCTCGACATCACAATCTCCTCCGCAATACGAGGATCAACCCGAAAGCCCCCGCACCGTGACGGCCCGAGGGTATCCCCGATTGGACCACAAGCCGGCACGCCCACCGCCCCCCGAACGGAGGGCTCACCCCACGAGCGGCCCGGCACCGGCCAGCAGCTGCCGCGTGTAGTCCTCCCGCGGCGCGCGCAACACCTGCTCGGCGGGGCCGGCCTCGACGACACGGCCGGCACGCATCACCAGCACGTCGTGCGCCATCGCCCACACGACATCGACGTCGTGCGTGATCAACAGGTACGACAAGCCGCGCTCGCGCTGCAGCCGCAACAGCAGCTCGATCACCTGCCGCTGCACGGTCACGTCCAGCGCGCTGGTCGGCTCATCCAGCACCAGCAGCTTGGGCTCGACGATGAGCGCGCGCGCCACCGCGATGCGCTGGCGCTGCCCGCCGGAAAATTCGTGCGGATAGCGCTGCAGCCACGCCGCCGTCTCGGCGGCCGGCACCTCCGCGGGCAGCAGCCCCACCTCGCGCAGCACCGCGACGACCCGCGCGCGCCGCTCGGCCGCCGACAGCGTCGGCGCGTGCACGCGCAAGCCCTCCTCAACGATCTGCTCCACCGTCAGCCGCGGCGACAGCGACGAAAACGGATCCTGAAACACCACCTGCACGTCGCGCCGCAACGGCCGATCCGCGGTGACGCGGCCGCTCCAGGCGCGGCCCATCACGCGCAGATCGCCGCGTGCCGGCAGCAGCCCCAGCACCGCCAACGCCAGCGTCGATTTGCCCGATCCGGACTCCCCCACCACGCCCAGCGTGCGGCCCGGCCCCAAGCGGGCGGTCACCTCCCGCACCGCAGTGAACGTGGCCGAGCGGAACCACCCGCGCCAGCCCGGCCGCGGCACCCGGTACTCCACCGAGAGGGCGTCCGCCGTCAGGACCGCCGTCGCGGGATTCGCCGCCTCCACCGGTGCGACGTCGAACCCCGCGGGACGCTGCGGGCGACTGGCCAGCAGCCGGATGGTGTACGGGTGCGCCGGTGCCGAGAAGACGCGCGCCACCGGCCCAGCCTCGACCACGTGCCCGCGCTCCATCACCACCACCCGGTCCGCAAAACGCCGCACCAGGTGCAGGTCGTGGGTGATCACCAGCACCGCAAGCCCCAGGCGCTGCCGCAGTTCGTCCAGCAACGCCAAAATCTGCAGCCGCAGGCTCGCGTCCAGCGCGGTCGTGGGCTCGTCCGCGATCAACAGGCGCGGCTCACCCGCCAGCGCCATCGCGATCATCGCCCGCTGGCGCTGGCCGCCGCTGAGCTGGTGCGGATACTGCCGCGCCCGCCGCGCCGGCTCGTCGATGCCCACCTGCTGCAACCACGCCTCGGCGCGCGCCCACGCCTCGCGTGGCGGCAGGCCGCGCTTGACGCGCAGCACCTCCGCGATCTGCTCGCCCACCGGGTACAGCGGGTTGAGCGCCGTCATCGGCTCCTGGAAGACGTACGCAACCGCGTCACCGCGCAGGCCGCGCAGCGCCCGCTCCGGCAGCGAGAGCAGCGACTGACCGGCGAACCGCGCCTCACCGCTGACCTGCGCGTCCGGCAGCAGCCGCAGCAGGCTCAGCGCCGAGACGGTCTTGCCCGACCCCGACTCACCCACCAACGCCACCTTCTCACCCGCGCCGACGTCGAAGTCGATCCCATGCACGACGGGCCGGCCGCCGAACGCGATGCGCAGGCCGCGCACCGACAACAGGGGTTGCGCGGGGACCGTCATGCGTCGACCTTTCGCGGATCGAGCGCGTCGCGCAGCGCATCGCCCATGAAAGTCAGCAGCGTCAGCGTCAGCACCAGCACGCCAAAGGTCGAGAGCGAAATCCACCACGCGTCGATGTTGTTCTTGCCCTGCGCCAGCAACTCGCCCAGCGACGGCGTGCCGGGCGGCACGCCCAAGCCGAGAAAGTCCAGCGACGTCAGCGCCAGAATGGCCGCGCTCATGCGAAACGGAAGGAACGTGACCACCGGCGTTAGGCTGTTGGGCAGCACGTGGCGCCAGATGATGCGCCAGTGCCCCAGCCCCAGCGCACGCGCCGCGCGCACGTAGTCGAGCTGGCGGTTGCGCAAAAATTCCGCGCGCACATAATCCGCCAGCCCCATCCAGCCGAACAGGCTCAGCAGCACCAGCAGCAGCGCGACGCTGGGCGCAAACACCGCGCTGAAAATGATCAGCAGGTACAGCTCCGGCATCGACCCCCAGATTTCGATCGCGCGCTGCATCGTCAGGTCCAGCCGCCCGCCAAAATACCCCTGCACCGCCCCAGCCAGCACCCCGAGCACGACGCCAATGGCGGTCAGCGCCAGCGCAAACAGGACGCTGACCCGAAACCCGTAGATGAGCTGCGCGAGCAGGTCCCGTCCGCGGTCGTCCGTGCCCAGCCAGTTGTCCGCCGACGGCGGGGCCGGGTGCGGATCCGGCGCGTAATAGCTCAGCGTCTTCGGCCCGTACGGATTGGGCGGGTAGATCGCCCAGTTGTCCCCCGCCGACAGCCGCTCGCGGATGTAGGGGTCGAGGTAGTCGGTCGGCGTCTCGAAGTCGCCGCCGAACGTCGTCTCCGGATAGTCGTGCAGCAGCGGCAAGTAATACCGCCCCTCGTAGTGCACCAGCAGCGGCCGGTCGTTCGAGAGCACCTCGGCCAGGAGGCTGGCCACGACCATCGCGGCAAACACCACCAGGCTCCAGAAACCGAGTCGGTTGCGCGCAAAGCGCCGCCACGCCCGCCGTGCGGGGCTGAAACTGGGCGGCAACGATCCCACCCCGACCTCCATGGGTACCGCAGAGTCAATCGAACTTGACACGGGGATCCACCCAGACGTAACACAGGTCGCTGACGAGCTTGGTCACGAGCCCGATCAGCGTGAACAGGTACAGCGTGCCCATCACGACGGGGTAGTCGCGCCGGATCACGCTCTCGTAGCTCAGAAGCCCCAGCCCGTCGAGCGAAAACAGCGTCTCGATCAGCAGGCTGCCGGTGAAAAACGCCCCGATGAACGCCGCCGGAAAGCCCGTGACGATCGGGATGAGGGCGTTGCGAAAGACGTGCTTCCACAACACCCGCCGCTCGCTCAGCCCCTTGGCGCGCGCCACCAGCACGTACTGTTTGCGGATCTCCTCCAGCAGCGCGTTTTTGGTCAGCATCGTCGTCACCGCAAAGCTGCCCAGCACCATCGAGAGCACTGGCAGCGTGATGTGCCACAGGTAGTCGACGATGCGCGCGCCCCACGACAGCTCTTCCCAGTGGTCACTGACCAGTCCGCGCAACGGAAACCACTGCAACTGCCCGCCAAAGATCACGAGCAGCGCAACCCCGAGCACGAAGCCCGGGATGGCGTACGCCACCAGCACGATCAGCGAGGTCACCACGTCGAACCGCGAGCCCGCGCGCACCGCCTTGGCCACACCCAGCGGCACCGCCACCGCGTAGCTGATCACGAACGTCCACAGCCCCAGGCTCATCGACACCGGGAGCTTTTCCCAGATGAGCTGCGCCACCGGCTTGTTCTGGAAAAAACTCTGCCCGAGGTCGAAGCGCGCGAACTGCGCCAGCATCTGCCAGAAGCGCTCGTGCGCCGGCTTGTCGAAACCGTACAGCGCCTTGATCTGCTCGAGGCGCTTGGGGTCCACGCCCTGTGCACCGCGGTAGGCCGAGCCACCCCCCTCCGCCCCGTGCCCGAGGCCCGCGCGTGCCTCGGCCAGGTACTGGTCGACCGGCCCGCCCGGCACGAACTGGATCACGACGAACGTGACCAACAGCACCCCCAACAGCGTCGGGATCATCAGCAGCAGGCGCTTGAAGACATACGACCACATCGCCATCCCCTCCGCCATCCCCTCCGTTCACGGCCGCGCCGCGGGCTGGGCCCACCAGGTCTCGATCGCCCAGCCCTCGCCGCTGGCGTAGGGGGGCATCTGCGCCGGCCGCGCCAGCCGCCACGCGTTGTACGCCATGCGGTGCGTGGGTGCCGACCACTGCGGAATCAGCACGTGGCTGTGCGCGATCACGCGCTCCAGCGCCCGGCAGGCGGCGCGGTACGACGGCTCGTCCTGGGCGCGCACCATGCGCTCGATCAGGTCGTCCACGGCCGGGCTGGCGATCCCCGTGAAGTTGCCCGAGTCCTCGGTGCGCGCTGCCACGCTGCCAAAGAGGTCGGCGTACTCCGCCCCGGGGCTGTGCGTCCCCTGAAAGGCCAGCGAAACGATGTCGAAGTCGAAGCTGCGCAGCCGCTGTTGGTACAGCGCGAAATCCACGGCCCGAAAGCGCAGCTCCACCCCGATGCGCGCCAGATTGCGCGCCCACGGGGTCACGACGCGCGCGCCGACCTCGTTGCTGTCCAGGTATTCGAGCACCAGCGGCTGCCCCTGGGCGTTGCGCAGGGCCCCGTCCCGGTACGTCCAGCCGGCCTCGCGCAGCAGGGCTTGCGCACGCTTGAGATTCTCGCGCAACCCGCGGGGGCCGTCGGTACGCGGCGGCTCGGCCATCGGGCCGAACACCGCCTCCGGCACCTGTGCGCGCCAGCGCTCCAGCAGCGCGCGCTCCGTCCCCTGTGGCGGCCCCGCATCGGCGGCGCAGGCGGTGTTGCCAAACAGGCCGCGCACCCGTTCGTAGCTGCCATAGAAGAGGCGCTGGTTCATCCACTCGAAATCCAGCGCCAGCGCCAGCGCCTGCCGCACGCGGATATCGTCCAGCGGCGGCCGGCGCGTGTTGAGCACGTAGCTCTGAAAGCCCGTCGGCAACCGGTGGCGGAATTCCGCCTTGACCAGCTCGCCGCTGTCGAACCGCTTGCCCTTGACGCGCCGGGCCCAGTCACCGGCCGAGAAAAACCGCATCAGGTCGAACTCGCCCGCCTTGAGCGCCTCCAGCCGCGCCGTGTTGTCGCGGTAGATCTTGACCGTGATGCGGTCGAAATTGAAGGTGCCGCGCCGCACCGGCAGGTCGCGCGCCCAGTAGTTCGGGTCGCGCACGTAGGTAATGTCCCTGCCAAACTTGACCGGGCCGATGCGGTACGGGCCGCTACCGATCGGGATGTCCATCACCACCTGGTCGAACGTCTTGCGCTGGCCCGTCTTGGGGTCGATCGCGTTACCCCACTCGCGGCTGAAGATCGGCAAGCCGCCGACCACGAGCGGCAGCTCGCGGTTGGGCTGCCGAAAACGAAACCGCACCGTGCGCTCGTCCAGCACGTCGACGCCCGCGACATCGGCCAGCAGCGTCTTGTACGCCGGTGACGTGTGCGGGCCGATCAGCGTCTCGTAACTGTGGCGCACATCCTCGGCCAGCACCGGACGCCCGTCGTGGAAACGCGCCTCGCGCCGCAGGCGGAACGTGGCGCTGAGCCGATCCGGCGCCACCTGCACATCTTCCGCGAGCAGCCCATAGGCCGCCCCCACCTCGTCGGCCGCGCCGGCAAGCAGCGTGTCGAACATCAGGTCCGCCAGATAGGCCGGCGCACTGCCCCGCAGCGTGAAGGGGTTGTACTTGTCGAAGGTGGAGGTGCGCAGGTTGCTCACCAGCCGCAGCTCGCCGCCCTTGGGCGCGTCCGGGTTCACGTACGCGAAGTGCCGGAAGTCCGGCGGGTACCGCAGCTGCCCCCACAGCGCGTAACCGTGCGCCGCCCAAGCGAGCGGCCCCGCCGCGGCCAGCCAAGCCCCCGCAGCCACGGCGGCGCACCATCGCGCCAGCCACCCCCGGTGCTCCCCGCCCGGCCGCTTCGCCCCGACGGGCGGGTCGGCAACGGGGAGAGAGGGGCGCGCGATGTGCATGCGACAATTCTGCCGAAATTTCCGCTAACGAGGAGCCAACACCATGGGATTTCTGGCCGGCAAGAAGCTGCTCATCACCGGCGTGCTGTCCAACCGCTCGATCGCCTACGGCATCGCCCGGGCCTGTCGGGCGCAGGGGGCGGAACTCGCGTTCAGCTACGTGGGCGAGCGCTTTCGTGACCGCATCACCGAGTTTGCGGCGGAGTTCGGGTCGAACCTCGTGTTCGAATGCGACGTCAGCGACGACGCGCAGATCGAGCGGCTCTTCCGTGATCTGTCGGCGCACTGGCCCACGTTCGACGGCTTTGTGCACAGCATCGGCTACGCCCCGCGCGAGGCGATCGCCGGCGACTTCCTCGACGGCTTGAGCCGCGAGGGCTTTCGCACCGCGCACGAAATCAGCGCTTACAGCTTCCCGGCGATGGCCAAGGCGGCGCTGCCCTACCTCAACGACAACGCGGCGCTGCTGACGCTGACCTACCTGGGCGCGGTGCGGGCCGTGCCCAACTACAACACGATGGGGCTGGCCAAGGCGAGCCTGGAGGCGAGCGTGCGCTACCTCGCCGTCTCGCTCGGCCAGCAACGGCGCGGCCTGCGCGTCAACGGCATCTCCGCCGGCCCGATCAAGACGCTGGCGGCCAGCGGCATCAAGGGCTTCGGCAAGATTCTCGGGGTCGTGGAACAGAACGCCCCGATCCGCCGCAACGTGACCATCGACGACGTGGGCCACACGGCCGCTTTTCTGCTGAGCGACCTCGCCGCGGGCATCAGCGCCGAGATCATCTACGTCGACGGCGGCTTCAGCCGCGTGATGTCCGGCGCCCCGCTCGAGGACGCGGGCGGCGCCTGAGCCGCCTGCCGCGGCGCGGTCGGGGAACGACGCCGCGCGGGGCCATGACACCCGGGGCTGGGAACCCCCAGCCCGCGCCGGGGCATGTCCCCCACGCCGACCTTACTGCAAGTTGCCGAGATACGCGGCCACCGCCTCCAGCTCCAGATCGCTCAGGCGGTGCGCCATCACGCGCATGATGGCGCTGTCGCGCTGCGCCGCACCCTGGCGGAACGACTGCATCTGCCGGATCAGGTACTGCGGGTGCTGACCCGCGAGCCGCGGCAGCTCGGTGCTGCCGGCGGCCTGCTTGCCGTGACAGGTGGCGCACGGCGGCAGACCGCTGTGGCGGTTGCCCCGCTCGTAAATGAACTGCCCGACGGCGAGCAGCAGCGTGTCCCCGCTGGGCGTGTGGCCGGGCTTCTGGCTGGCGTAGTACATTGCCACCGCCTCGCGGTCCTCGGCGCTCAGACCCTTGACCTTTTCCGCCATCGTCGGATCCTTGCGCTCACCGCGCGCAAACGCGTCCAGCTGCGTCATCAGGTAGCCGGCGTTTTGCCCGGCCAGCCGGGGAAAGTTGGGCGCGACACTCTGCCCGCACGCACCGTGGCAAACCGCGCAGTGCTCGCGCGCCAGCCGCTCCCCGCGGGCCAGCGGATCGGCCCCCTGCGCCTGCGCGCCCAGCGCCGTCAGCATCGCCACCGCCAGCCCCACGGCGCGCCACACCCCACCTCCGGACATCGTCTTCATGATCGGCTCCATCCTTTCATCACCATGCAACGATGGAGCCATCCTAGGCGGGTCGGCGGCACCCCGCCTTGACGCCGGTCAAGAAAACGCGGGGCGCAACGAGCAAACCGGGACGCAACGCGCAAACACGGAATGCCACGACCGACGGTGAGGTACCGAGAAAGCGCAGACAAGGATGCCCGCGGCATCCCCTGCGCCACCGCGACCTGCGCCGCTTTAGCCGTGCCGCCGCACGGGCGGCAGATCGGTGCACGCGCCGTGAGCAGCCTCTGCCGCCAAGCCGATCGTCTCGCCCAGCGTCGGGTGCGGGTGCACGGTGCGGCCGATGTCGACGGCATCCGCGCCCATCTCGATCGCCAGCGCGACCTCGCCGATCATGTCGCCCGCGTGCTGGCCGACGATGCCGCCGCCGACGATGCGGCCGGTGGCCGCGTCGAACAGCAGCTTCGTGAAACCCTCGTCGCGCCCGTTGGCGATCGCCCGGCCGGACGCCGCCCACGGAAACAGCCCCTTGTGCACGGCGATCCCTTGCGCCTTGGCCTGCTCCTCGGTGAGCCCCACCCACGCGATCTCCGGGTCGGTGTAGGCCACACTCGGGATCACACGCGCGTCGAACGCCGTGCGCGCGAGCTTATCGTCGCCCAACAGCTCGCCGGCGATGACCTCGGCCGCGACGTGCCCCTCGTGCACCGCCTTGTGCGCGAGCATCGGCTGCCCGACGATATCGCCGATGGCAAAGATGTGCGGCACGTTGGTGCGCATCTGCACGTCGACGGGGATGAAGCCGCGCTCGCTGACCGCCACGCCGGCGCGCTCGGCCGCAATCTTGCGCCCGTTGGGGGAACGCCCCACGGCCTGCAGCACGCGGTCGTACAGGCCTTCGCTGACCGCGCCGTCGGGCCCCTCGAAACGCACGCGGATGCCCTCGGCCGTCGCTTCGGCCCCGGTGCATTTGGTCTGCAGGCGGATCGCATCGAAGCGGTGCGCGTTCATTTTCTGCCAGACCTTGACGAGGTCGCGGTCCGCACCGGGCATCAGGCCCGCGGTCATCTCGACCACCTCCAGCCGCGCGCCCAGCGTGCTGTAGACCGTGCCCATCTCCAGCCCGATGATGCCGCCGCCGACGACCAGCAGCCGTTGCGGCACGCCCTCCAGCGCCAGCGCGCCGGTGCTGTCGATGACGCGCGGATCGTCCGGCAGAAACGGCAGGCGCACCGCCTGCGAGCCCGCGGCGATGATGGCGCGCTTGAAAGCAACCACCTGCGTGCGGCCGGTCTTGTCCTGCCCGCTGCCCGTGGTTTCCTCGACCGCGACGTGGTGCGGCCCGACGAACGCGCCGTAGCCGCGCAGCACCGTGACCTTGCGCGCCTTGGCCATGCCGGCCAGACCCGCGGTGAGCTTGCCGATCACCTTGTCCTTGTGCGCGCGCAGCGCCGCGACGTCCACAGTGGGCTCCCCGAAGGTGACGCCCGCCGCCGCCAGATGCCGCGCCTCGTCGATCACCGCGGCCACGTGCAGCAATGCCTTTGACGGGATGCAGCCGACGTTGAGGCACACGCCGCCGAGCGTCGCGTAACGCTCCACCAGCACGACCTTCAGCCCCAGATCCGCCGCGCGAAACGCCGCGGAGTACCCCCCCGGCCCACCACCCAGCACCAGGACGTCGCATTCGTGGTCGACCGCCCCGGTGTAGGCGGTGGCCGGTTTTGCGGCAGTGGCCGCGGTTCCGGCGCTTGCGGCGGCAGCCGTCGCGATGGCCGCACCGGATACGGCGCGGAGCGGTTCGTTTCCGCTCGAGGATTGCGCCATCGACACTCCTGCCATCGGCGGCCCCCCACTGCCCGCGCCCACGGACGCCGCAGGGACAGCCGACGCGGCGGCCGCCGGCGCGCCCCCCGTCGACGCGGTAGCACTGGACGATGCGCCCGCCGTCGGCGCGGCCACGTCACCGGCCGCCGCCTCCAGCAACGCGATCACCGAGCCCTCGCTGACCTTGTCGCCCAGCGCCACTTTCAGCTCGCGCACCACCCCCGCGTGGCTCGACGGAATCTCCATCGACGCCTTGTCCGACTCCACCGTGATCAGCGACTGATCCACCGCCACCGTATCCCCGGGCTTGACCAGCAGCTCGATCACCGCCACATCCTTGAAATCCCCAATGTCCGGGACCTTCACTTCCACCAGTGCCATCGGTGTCTCCCTTTACAGCAGCACACGGCGGAAGTCCGCCAGGATCTGGCCCAGATACGCGTTGAAGCGCGCCGCCGCCGCACCGTCGATGACGCGGTGGTCCCACGTCAGCGACAGCGGCAGCATCAGCCGCGGCACGAACTGCTGGCCGTCCCACACGGGCTCCATGCGCGCCTTACACACGCCCAGGATCGCCACCTCGGGCGCGTTGATAATCGGCGTGAAATAGCGCCCGCCGATGCCCCCGAGGCTCGAGATCGTGAACGTCGCCCCGCTCATCTCGGCCGGCGAGAGCTTGCCCTCGCGCGCCTTCTTGGCCAGCTCGGCCGTTTCCTGACTGATCTGCAGGATGCCTTTTTGGTCCGCGTTCTTGATGACCGGCACGACCAACCCGTTGGGCGTATCGGCGGCAAAGCCGATGTTCCAGTAGTGTTTGTAAATCAGCGCGTCGCCGCCGCCTTCGACGTCGATCGAGCTGTTGAACTCCGGAAACTTCTTCAACGCCGCGACACACGCCTTGATCAGGAACGCCAGCATCGTCACCTTGATGCCGGCTTTTTCGTGCTCCTTGTTGAGCTGCAGCCGGAACGCCTCGAGCTCGGTGACGTCCGCGTCGTCGTGGTTGGTCACCGCCGGGATCATCACGGCGTTGCGCGTCAGGTTGGCGCCGCTGATCTTCTTGATGCGGCTCATCTCCCGGCGCTCGATCGGGCCGAACTTGGCAAAGTCCACCTTCGGCCACGGAATCAAGCCGAGCGCCGCGCCATCGCCGCCCGACGGCGCGGCCGCCGCCTTGGCCGCCTGCGCACGCGTCTGCGCCTCGCCGGCCATCACGGCGCGGGTGAAGGCCTGCACGTCCTCCAGGGTGATGCGCCCCTTCGGCCCGGTGCCCTTGACCTCGGCCAGCGGCACGCCCAGCTCGCGCGCCACTTTGCGCACCGCGGGCGAGGCGTGCGGCAACCCCACCGGCGGGCGCGTCGGGTCGTGCGCGGGCAGCGGGGCCGTGCCGCCTGCTGACGCCGCCGCCACGGCCGACGGCGCGGTCGCGGGTGCGGCCACGGCCGCGGGAACGGGCGCTGCATGCGGCACCCCGCCCACCGCGCTGGCCGCCTGCACCGACGCGGCGACCGGACCGGCTGCCGAGGCCGCCGCGGCTCCAGGCGAGGCGACCACCGCCGGCGCCGACACCGCGGCCGCGGGCGCGCTCACCGCCGGGGCCGCGGCGGGCGCGACGGTTGCCTCACCCGCTCCCGCCACCTCCAGCAGCGCGATCACCGAGCCTTCGCTGACCTTGTCGCCCAGCGCGACCTTCAGCTCGCGCACCACCCCCGCGTGGCTCGACGGAATCTCCATCGACGCCTTGTCCGACTCCACTGTGATCAGCGACTGATCCACCGTCACCGTGTCCCCGGGCTTGACCAGCAGCTCGATCACCGCCACATCCTTGAAATCCCCAATGTCCGGGACCTTCACTTCCATCAATGCCATGTCGTGCTCCCCGGATCAGGCGTACAGCGGGTTGATCTTGTCGGCGTCGATGCGGTAGCGCTGGATCGCCTCGGCCACGCGCGCCGCGGGAACGCTGCCCTCCTCGGCCAGCGCCTTGAGCGCCGCGACGACGATGTAGTGCCGGTCCACCTCGAAGTGCCGCCGCAGCCGGTAGCGGAAGTCGCTGCGCCCGAAGCCGTCGGTGCCCAGCACCTTATAGGTGCGGCCCTTGGGCAAGTACGGCCGGATCTGCTCGGCAAACGCCTTCACGTAGTCCGTGGACGCCACCACCGGGCCCGGATGGTCGGCCAGCTGCTGCGCAACGAACGGCACGCGCGGCGACTCGGTCGGGTGCAGCAGGTTCCAGCGCTCGCAGTCCTGTCCGTCGCGGGCCAGCTCGGTGAAGCTCGGGCAGCTCCAGACGTTGGCGGCCACCCCCCAGTCCTGCGCCAGCAGGGTTTGCGCCGCCAGGCTCTCGCGCAGGATCGCCCCGCTGCCCAGCAGCTGCACGCGCGGCGTCAGCTTCGGCCCCTCCTGCAGCAGGTACATGCCGCGGATGATCTGCTCCTCGGTGCCGGGCTTGAGGCCCGGCATCGGGTAGTTCTCGTTGAGCAGCGTGATGTAGAAAAAGACGTTGTCCTGCCGCTCGACCATGCGCTTGAGGCCGTGGTGCAGGATCACCGCGACCTCGTGCGCAAACGTCGGGTCGTAGCTGACGCAGTTCGGGATCGTCGCCGCGATCATGTGGCTGTGCCCGTCCTGGTGCTGCAGCCCCTCGCCGTTGAGCGTGGTGCGCCCGGACGTGCCGCCGAGCAGGAAGCCGCGGGCCTGCATGTCCCCCGCCGCCCAAGCGAGGTCCCCAAAGCGCTGGAACCCGAACATCGAGTAATAGATGAAGAACGGGATCATGATGCGGTTGTTCGTCGAGTACGACGTCGCCGCCGCGATCCACGAGCTCATCCCGCCGGCCTCGTTGATCCCCTCCTGCAGGATCTGGCCCGCCTGGTCCTCGCGGTAGTACATCACCTGGTCCTTGTCGACCGGGGTGTAGAGCTGGCCCTTGGGGTTGTAGATGCCGATCTGGCGGAACAACCCCTCCATGCCGAAGGTGCGCGCCTCGTCCACCAGGATGGGCACGACACGCGGCCCGAGCGCTTTATCACGCAGCAGCTGCGTCAGGAACCGCACATAGGCCTGCGTGGTGCTGATCTCGCGTCCCTCGGCCGTGGGCTCCAGTACCGCCTGGAACGTCTCCAGCGACGGGACGGTGAACTGCTCGTCGCTACGCACCCGGCGCTTGGGCAGGTAGCCGCCCAGGGCCTTGCGCCGCTCGTGCAGGTATTTCATCTCCGGCGTGTCGTCGGCCGGCTTGTAGAACGGGATTTTGGGCAGCTCGCTGTCCGGGATCGGGATGTTGAAGCGGTCCCGGAAGTAGCGGATGTCGTCGTCCGTGAGCTTCTTCGTCTGGTGCGCGGTGTTCTTCCCCTCGCCGGCGCGGCCCATGCCGTAACCCTTGACGGTCTTGACCAGGATGACCGTCGGCTGCCCCTTGTGGTGGTACGCGCGGTGGAACGCCGCGTACACCTTGTGCGCGTCGTGGCCGCCGCGGCGCAGCGCCCAGATGTCCTCGTCGCTCATCTTGGCCACCAACTCCAGCGCCTTCGGGTGACGGCCGAAGAAGTGCTTGCGCACGTAGGCCCCGTCGTTGGCTTTGAACGCCTGGTAGTCGCCGTCGAGCGTCTCCATCATGATCTTGCGCAGGATGCCTTCCTTGTCCCGCGCCAGCAGCGGATCCCAGTTGCTGCCCCACAGCAGCTTGATCACGTTCCAGCCCGCACCGCGGAAGTCCCCCTCCAGCTCCTGGATGATCTTGCCGTTGCCGCGCACCGGCCCGTCGAGCCGCTGCAGGTTGCAGTTGACGACGAAAATGAGGTTGTCCAGCCCCTCCCGCGCGGCGAGTCCGATGGCCCCCATGCTCTCGGGCTCGTCCATCTCGCCGTCGCCGCAGAAAACCCACACCTTGCGGCGGGACGTGTCGGCAATGCCGCGCGCGTGCAGGTACTTCAGAAAGCGCGCCTGGTAAATGCCCATGATCGGCCCCAGCCCCATCGAGACGGTGGGGAACTGCCAGAACTCGGGCATCAGCTTCGGGTGCGGGTAGCTCGACAGCCCCTTGCCCTCGACCTCCTGCCGGAAATTGAGCAGCTGCTCCTCGGTGATGCGGCCTTCCAGGAAGGCGCGCGCATAAATGCCGGGCGCGCTGTGGCCCTGGATGTAGAGCAGGTCACCGCCGTGGGTGCCACCGGCGTCCGTGTCGTCCGCATGCCAGAAGTGGTTGAAGCCGCACGCCAGCAAGTGCGCCAGCGACTGGAACGAGCTGATGTGCCCGCCCAGCTCGCTGCCGTCCGGCGATTCCAACCGGTTGGCCTTGACCACCATCGCCATCGCGTTCCAGCGCATGTAGGCGCGCAACCGCCCCTCCAGCTCCAGATTGCCGGGGCTGCGCTCCTCCTCGTCCGGCTCGATGGTGTTGACGTAGCCGGTGGTCGCGGAAAACGGCAGGTCGATGCTGTGCTCGCGCGCCTCCTCCAGCAGTTGCTCGAGCAGGAAGTGGGCGCGCTCGGCGCCCTCGCGCTCGATCACCGCGTCGAGGGCGTCGAGCCACTCGCGCGTCTCCTGTGGGTCGGCGTCGGGCGCCACCAGGGGGGAAATCGGGTCGGTGCTCTGGGACATGGTGTCGTCTCCTCTGGAGGGGAAAGGGTACGGCGTCGGCGCCGGCGTGTCCACCGAGTGTCGCACAAAAAATGGCAATTTCCAAACTGCGGTTATTGTTTTCACATTACAAAATCATATGCACGCCATGACCCGGCTCGTTCGCCGGCGTGGTTCCGCCGGGTGTTCCGCGCGAAACGCGCAGCAGGCGGTCCCGATCCAGGGTTTTCCCGGATCAGGGTTTGCCCTAAACTGTGCGAATGACCCACCCGGAGTCCACCCCCAACGGTCACCGCCCCCCGGCCGCACGATCCGGCTGGCGCTGGCCGCTGCAGCGCTGGCGCGCGTGGTGGGACCGGCTGCCGCCGGCGACACAGGACCGGCTGGCCGTGCTCGGCCCGGTGGTCTCCGTGGTGCTGTTCCTGGCCGCGATCCTCTCGGCGCTGGTCTATTTCACGGAACAGGTAGCCAGCCAGGAACAGGAGGCGGTGATCCGCGACACCGAGTACGCGCAGCAGCGCCTGCGGCTGCGCCTGCTGGAGCGGCAGGAACAGCTGATGCGGCTGGCGCGGGACATCGCCAACCGCACGCTGGAGGAAACCGCCTTCGTCTTCCAGGCGGAGGCGCTGGTGCTGCAAAACCCGGAACTGCTCTCGGTGCACTGGGTGGGACCGTACCGCGAGGTCGTCACCGGCTACACGTCCCCCAGCGCCCCGGTGCACAGCCAGCGGCTCGCCGGACAGCCGCTGACGACCGAGGACACGGGCGGGGCGTTCGAACTGGCGCGCGACCTGCACCAGCCGGTGTACTCCCGCCCGCTGCGTTGGAACGACAGCGGCGCCACGCTGCTGCTGCTCGTGCCGTTCGAGGACCAGCGGCGCTTCGGCGGCGTCGTGATGGCCGAGTATTCGGTCGAGGGGCTGCTGCGCTACGGCGTCCCGCCGGAGGTGCTGGCGCGCTACGCGGTCACGCTCGTGGGCGAGGACGGCACGCTCTACGCCGGCACGCCGCTCAAGCCCCTGCAGACCCCCCTGTCGCGCCTGCCGTGGTCGGCGCGGCCGCAGCGCCACGAGCTGCCGATCACCCCGATCGGCAACAGCCTGCTGGTGCGCGCGGAGGGGCTGCGCGCCGACCGCGACGTGGGTAGCGAGGCGCTGTTCTGGCTGGTGGGCGCGATGAGCGTGGCGACCATCTGGATGCTGCTCGGCAACATGCGCCACACGCGCCGCCGATTGCAGGCGCAGCGCGCGCTGGTGGCGGAAACCAATTTCCGCCGCGCGATGGAAAACTCCATGCTCACCGGGATGCGGGCCCTGGACATGGAGGGGCGCATCACGTACGTCAACCGGGCGTTTTGCGACATGACGGGCTGGAGCGAGTCGGAGCTGATCGGGGCCCGGCCGCCGTTCCCTTACTGGCCGGAGAGCGAGCACGACACGCTGATGGCGCGGCTGCACGACGAAATCGCCGGGCGCAACGCGCCGGGCGGCTTCGAGGTGCCGGTCAAGCGCAAGAACGGCAGCATTTTCTACGCCCGCATGTACGTCTCGCCGCTCATCGACGCCCAGGGCCGCCAGACCGGCTGGATGACGTCGATGACCGACATCACCGAACCCAAGCGCATCCGCGAGGAGCTGACCGCGTCGTACGACCGCTTCGCGACCGTGCTCGACAGCCTCGACGAGGCGATCTCGGTCGCGCCGCTGCACAGCCACGAGCTGCTGTTCGCCAACCGGATGTACCGCAACTGGTTTGGCGACGGCCCGCATGGGCACGAGCGGCTGCTGGAGCTGTGCGCCGCGGTGCCGGTGATGCCGGCGCCGGAGGAAAACGACCAGGTGGACGCGCTCGCCGGGCTGCCTGCCGATGCGCTGATCGAGGCCGTGGCCGAACACGCCCAGATCCACGTGCCGGAACTGGGTAAGTGGCTCGAGCTGCGCACGCGCTACCTGACATGGGTGGACGGGCGACTGGTGCAAATGCTGATCGCGACCGACATCACCGCGCGATTGCACGCCGAAGAACAGGCCAAGTTGCAGGCCGAGCGCGCCGCCGCGGCCAGCCGCCTCATCACGATGGGCGAGATGGCCTCCAGCGTCGCGCACGAACTCAACCAGCCACTCACCGCGATCAGCAATTACGCCAACGGACTGATCTCGCGCCTGCGCGCCGGCCGCACCGACCACGACGAAATGCTGGCGGCGCTGGAGAAGACCGCGCGCCAGGCGCAGCGCGCCGGCTCGATCATCCAGCGCATCCGCGCCTTCGTCAAAAAGAGCGAGCCCAACCCGACGCTGTCGGACGTCGGGCAGATGGTGGCCAACGCGGTGGAACTGGCCAACATCGAGCTCAAGCGCCACCTCGTGCGCCTCAACGTGTACCAGGCCGAGCGCCTGCCGGCGCTGCTGGTGGACCCGATCCTGATCGAACAGGTGCTGATCAACCTGCTGAAAAACGCGGGCGAATCGATCCAGTGCGCGCAGCGCCCGCCACGGCAGCGGCTCGTGGAGCTGACCGTGACGCCGCGGCGGCTGGACGGGCGCGACGGCGTCGAGTTCATCGTGCGCGACAACGGCTGCGGCATTCCCCCGGAGCGGTTGGAACGCATCTACGAGGCCTTCTACAGCACCAAGGCCGAAGGGATGGGCATCGGCCTCAAGCTCTGCCGCTCGATCATCGAGTCGCACCACGGCCGGCTGCAGGCGCGCAACCTCTACAATGGCGGGGAAGTCGCCGGCTGCGAGTTCACATTCTGGCTGCCCGTGCCACACACCGACAGCCGCGGCACTCCTGCTGCCCACGTCAACGAGACCCAGACCTCGGAAGCGTCATGATGAGCCTGATTCCCAAGCGTGGAACCGTGTACGTGGTCGACGACGACGAAGCCGTCCGTGATTCACTGCAATGGCTCCTCGAGGGCAAGGATTTCCGGGTGCGCAGCTTCGATTCCGCCGAGGCGTTCCTCGCCCGCTACGACCCGCGCGAGGTGGCGTGCCTGATCGCCGACATCCGCATGGACGGCATGAGCGGCATGGAGCTGCAGCAGCGCCTGCTCGAGCGCCAATCGCCGCTGCCGGTCTGTTTCATCACCGGCCACGGCGACGTGCCGATGGCGGTGGAGGCGATGAAAAAAGGGGCGGTGGACTTCATCCAGAAACCCTTCGACGAGCAACAGCTGCTCGCGCTGGTGGAACGGATGCTGGAGACGGCCCGGGAGGCCTTCGCCGTGCACGAACAGGCCGCCACACGCGAGGCGCTGCTGGCCAAGCTGACCACGCGCGAGTCGCAGGTGCTTGAGCGCATCGTCGCCGGCCGGCTCAACAAGCAAATCGCCGACGACCTCGGCATCAGCATCAAGACGGTGGAGGCGCACCGCGCCAACATCATGGAAAAACTCGGCGCAAACACCGTGGCCGATCTGCTCAAGATCGCACTGGCGCCCGTGCCCAACAAAGGTTGAGATCCCCCGCATGACCGCGCAGCTCATCGATGGCCTGGCCCTGTCGCGCTTGTGGCGCACCCGTCTGACCGAGCGCGTCGCAGCGCTGCGCGCGCGCGGCGTGCAGCCGGGGCTGGCGGTGATTCTCGTCGGCGACGACCCCGCGAGCCAGGTGTACGTGCGCAACAAGGTCAAGGCCTGCCACGAGGTCGGCATCCATTCGGTGCTGGAAACCCACCCCGCCGACCTGAGCGAAGACGCGCTGCTGGCGCGCGTGCGCGCGCTCAACACAGACCCCGCGATTCACGGGATCCTCGTGCAACTGCCGCTGCCCCGGCACCTGGACGCCCACCGGGTGATCGAAACCATCGCCCCGGAAAAGGACGTCGATGGCTTTCACGTCGCCAACGCCGGGGCGCTGATGGTCGGGCAACCCGGGTTTTGGCCGTGCACGCCACACGGCTGCATGAAGATGCTGGAGCACATCGGCGTCGACCTGCGCGGCAAGCACGCGGTCGTCATCGGCCGCAGCAACATCGTCGGCAAGCCGATGGCGCTGATGCTGCTGCAGGCCAACGCGACCGTGACCATCTGCCACAGCGCCACCGCCGATCTGGCGCACCACACGCGCCAGGCGGACGTGATCGTCGCCGCGGTCGGCCGGCCGCGCATGCTCACCGCCGACATGGTCAAGCCCGGCGCGATCGTGATCGACGTCGGCATCAACCGTGACGCAAACGGCAAGCTCTGCGGCGACGTGGACTTCGACGCCGTGCGCGAAGTCGCCGGCTGGATCACCCCGGTGCCCGGCGGCGTGGGCCCGATGACGATCACGATGCTGCTGGCCAACACCGTGGACGCGGCCGAACGCGCCACCGCGTGACCCGCCCCGGAGCCCGATTCAGCCGCGGCGGCCGGCCAGCCACCACAGGCCGCGCAGCGCGCACAGCCACTGCAGCGCGACCAGCACGCTGCCCAGCCCGTGCCACAGCGCCAGGTTCGCCCCGGTCTGGCGCGCGGTGAGGATTTTTTCCGCGACGCCGAACTCCTGCACCAACCCTGACAGCGCGCCCAGCAGCAGCCACGGCAGCAGTGCCCAGCTTGCGTCACCGGCGGCGCCGCGCCCGCGCTGCGCCCGCCCCCACAGCAGCAGCGCCAGCGCCGCGGCCACACTCAGGTACGACTGCACCTGAAACAGCCGCGCCGCCATGCCACCGGCGACCGCCGGGTTGCTGAAGTGGTCGAACAGCAGCGGCACGGCGATGAAACTCAAGCCCGTGGTCACGCCCCACCAGAGGGCCGCGACCAGCAGCGGCCAGCGCGCGCGCCACGCGGCCACGGCGCCGGTGGAGGTGGCGGACGCACCCGCGCTCATTCGTAGCGCACCGCGACGATCTCGTAGCGCTTGACGCCGTTGGGCGCCTGCACCTCCGCGACGTCGCCCTCCTCCTTGCCGATGAGGGCGCGCGCGATCGGGCTGGAGACGTTGATCAGGCCCAGCTTCAGATCGGCCTCGTCCTCGCCGACGATCTGGTAGGTCACCTGCTCGCCCGTGGTGGCCTCTTCCAGCTCCACGGTGGCGCCGAACACCACCTTGCCACCGGCGTCGAGCTGCGCCGGGTCGATGATCTGGGCCGCGGCGAGCTTGCCCTCGATTTCCTTGATGCGCCCCTCGATGAAGCCCTGGCGATCCTTGGCCGCGTCGTACTCGGCGTTCTCGCTCAGATCGCCCTGCGCGCGCGCTTCGGCAATCGCCTGGATCACGGCGGGTCGTTCGACGGTCTTGAGGCGGTGCAGCTCCTCCTTGAGTTTTTCGGCACCGCGCTTGGTCAGCGGGATGGTCGGCATGGCGTCCTCGTGGTCACAAAAGCAAACCGCCGAGCGTTGCCGGTCGGCGGTGTCGTCTGGGCCACAATGATAACCGGTTTGCCGCGCGGGGAAACGGGGGCAAAAGGCCCCCGCAGGCCGTTGTGGGTGTGCTCCCCTCCATTGGCGGCCGCGTCGCGCGGCGCAGCCCCATGCACGACCCGCGTGCCGGGCCGTCCCGAGCCCGCGCCAACGCCTCGACAGCGGAACCGCACGGCCCCCGAGCCGGGGGCGTCAGGCGAGCTGCGCGTGCAGCTCCGCGAGCGAATGCACCGGCAGGTCCGCCATCACCTTCATGCCCTCCACCGCGGCCTCGGCGCCGAAGATGGTGGTGAAGGTGGTGACGCGGTTGGCCAACGACGCGACGCGGATGTAGCGCGAGTCGGCGATCGCGTTGCGGCGCTCCTCCACCGTGTTGATGACCATGGCGATTTCGCCGTTCTTGATCATGTCCACGATGTTGGGGCGGCCTTCGGTAACCTTGTTGACGACCTCGCACGGCACGCCCGCAGCCTGGATCACCGCGGCGGTGCCGCGCGTGGCGACCAGCTCGAACCCCATCGCCGCCAGATCGCGCGCGATCGGCACCACGCGCGGCTTGTCGCCGGGCTTGACCGACAGGAACACCTTGCGCACCGCGTCCGTCGGGCTGGGCAGCCGCGTGCCCGCGCCGAGCTGGCTCTTGACGAAGGCCTCGCCAAACGAGCGCCCCACGCCCATCACCTCGCCGGTGGACTTCATCTCGGGGCCGAGAATCGTGTCGACGCCCGGGAACTTGACGAAGGGGAAGACGGCCTCCTTGACGCTGAAGTACGGCGGCGTGACCTCGCGCGTCACTCCCTGCTCGGCCAGCGTACGGCCCGCCATGCAGCGCGCCGCGACCTTGGCGAGCTGGATGCCCGTGGCCTTGGACACGAACGGCACCGTGCGGCTGGCGCGCGGGTTGACCTCCAGCACGTAGATGACGTCTTGCTTGCCGCCCTGGCCGTCGTCCACCTCTTGGATCGCGAACTGCACGTTCATCAGGCCCACGACCTGCAGCGCCTCGGCGAGCGCCGCGGTCTGCCGCTTGATCTCGGCGACCGTCCCGGCCGACAGGTAATACGGCGGCAGCGAGCACGCGGAGTCGCCCGAGTGGACCCCCGCCTGCTCGATGTGCTCCATGACGCCCCCGATGAGCACCTGGCCGGTGGCGTCGCGGATGCAGTCGACGTCGCACTCGATGGCGTCGTTGAGAAAGCGGTCCAGCAGCACTGGCGAATCGTTGCTCACCTTGACCGCCTCGCGCATGTAGCGCTCCAGGTCACGCGGCTCGTGCACGATCTCCATCGCCCGCCCGCCCAGCACATAGCTCGGGCGCACGACGAGCGGATAGCCCAGCTCGGCGGCCTTGTCCATCGCCTCCGCCTCGGTGCGGGCGGTGGCGTTGGGCGGCTGCTTCAGCCCCAGGCGCTGCAGCATCTGCTGGAAGCGCTCGCGGTCCTCGGCGGCGTCGATCATGTCGGGGGTCGTGCCGATGATGGGCACGCCCGCGCGCTCCAGGCCCAGCGCGAGCTTCAGCGGCGTCTGCCCGCCGTACTGGACGATGACGCCCTCCGGGCGCTCCTTCGCGACGATCTCCAGCACGTCCTCCAGCGTCAGCGGCTCGAAGTACAGCCGGTCGCTGGTGTCGTAGTCGGTGGAGACGGTCTCCGGGTTGCAGTTGACCATGATGGTCTCGAAGCCGTCCTCGCGCAGTGCCAGCGCCGCGTGCACGCAGCAGTAATCGAACTCGATGCCCTGGCCGATGCGGTTGGGGCCGCCGCCGAGCACCATGATCTTGCGCCGGTTGCTGGGCTGCGCCTCGCACTCGTCCTCATACGTCGAGTACAGGTACGCCGTCGTCGTGGCGAACTCGGCCGCACAGGTGTCGACGCGCTTGTACACCGGGCGCACCCCCAGCGCGTGCCGGCGCGCGCGCACCGCGTCTTCGGTGGTCGCCAGCAGCTTCGCCAGCCGCCGGTCGGAAAAGCCCTTGCGCTTGAGCGTGCGCAGCGTCGTCGCGTCCAGCGCCTGCAGCGCGTTCGCCCCGTGCGCGGCGGTGTGGCGGTCCAGCGCGAGTTCGATTTGCACGATCTCCTGGATCTGCACGAGGAACCACTTGTCGATCTTCGTGAAGTGGTGCACCTCGTCGAGCGACCAGCCCGCGGCAAAAGCATCGCCAACATACCAGATGCGCTCCGGTCCCGGCTCACCCAGTTCGCGCTCCAGCGTCTCGCGGTCCTGGGTCTTCTCGTTCATGCCGTCAACGCCGACCTCCAGCCCGCGCAGCGCCTTCTGGAAGCTCTCCTGGAAGGTGCGGCCGATCGCCATCACCTCCCCCACCGACTTCATCTGCGTCGTCAGCCGGTCGTTGGCCTGCGGGAATTTCTCGAACGCGAAGCGCGGGATCTTGGTCACGACATAGTCGATCGTCGGCTCGAACGACGCGGGCGTCGCCCCCCCGGTGATCTCGTTGCGCAGTTCGTCGAGCGTGTAGCCCACCGCGAGCTTCGCCGCGACCTTGGCGATCGGGAAGCCGGTGGCTTTGGACGCCAGCGCCGACGAGCGGCTCACGCGCGGGTTCATCTCGATGACGATCATGCGACCGTCCTTCGGGTTGAGCGCGAACTGCACGTTGGAGCCGCCGGTGTCCACACCGATCTCGCGCAACACCGCGATGGAGGCGTCGCGCATGCGCTGGTATTCCTTGTCGGTCAGCGTCTGCGCCGGCGCCACGGTGATCGAGTCACCGGTGTGCACGCCCATCGGGTCGAGATTCTCGATCGAGCAGACGATGATGCAGTTGTCGGCCTTGTCGCGCACCACCTCCATCTCGAACTCTTTCCAGCCGACGAGCGACTCCTCGATGAGCAGCTCGTGCGTGGGCGAGGCCTCCAGCCCGCGCTTGCAGATGGTCTCGAACTCTTCCGGGTTGTAGGCGATGCCGCCCCCCGTGCCGCCCAGCGTGAAACTGGGCCGGATCACGCACGGAAAACCCACCGTGCGCTGCACGGCCCAGGCCTCCTCCATGCTGTGGGCGATGCCGGAGCGGGCCGACTCCAGCCCGATGCGCGTCATCGCCTCCTTGAATTTCAGCCGGTCTTCGGCCTTGTCGATCGCCTCCGGGCTGGCGCCGATCAGCTCGCACTTGTACTTGTGCAACACACCGTTGCGCCACAGGTCGAGCGCGCAGTTGAGCGCCGTCTGCCCGCCCATCGTCGGCAGGATCGCGTCCGGCCGCTCCTTGGCGATGACTTTTTCGACGGTTTGCCAGGTGATCGGCTCGATATAGACCGCATCGGCCGTGGCCGGGTCGGTCATGATCGTCGCCGGGTTGCTGTTGATCAGAATGACGCGGTAGCCCTCCTGGCGCAGCGCCTTGCACGCCTGCACGCCGGAGTAGTCGAATTCACACGCCTGGCCGATGACGATGGGCCCGGCGCCGATGATCAGAATGCTGCGAAGGTCGGTACGCTTGGGCATGGCATCACTTTCCGGCATCGGCCATCAGGGCCGTGAAGCGGTCGAACAGGTACGCGATATCGTGGGGTCCGGGCGACGCCTCGGGGTGCCCCTGGAAGCCGAACGCCGGGCGATCGGTGCGCGCGATCCCCTGCAGCGAGCCGTCAAAGAGGCTCACGTGCGTCGCGCGCAACGTCGCGGGCAGGCTGTCGGCGTCCACCGCAAAGCCGTGGTTCTGGCTGGTGATGCTCACGCGGCCGCTGTCGAGGTCCTTGACCGGGTGGTTGGCGCCGTGATGGCCGAATTTCATTTTGTACGTGCGCGCGCCGCTGGCCAGCGCCATGATCTGGTGTCCGAGGCAGATACCAAACGTCGGCACGCCGCGCTCGATGATCGTGGCCGCCGCGCGGATGGCGTAGTCACACGGCTCGGGGTCGCCCGGGCCGTTGGACAGAAACACCCCATCGGGCCGCAACGCCAGCACATCGGCCGCCGGGGTTTGCGCCGGCACCACCGTCACGCGACAGCCGCGCTCGGCCAGCATGCGCAGGATATTGCGCTTGACCCCGAAGTCGTACGCGACGACGTGAAAACGTGGGTTCGTCAGGCGGCCGTAACCGCGCGTGCCGTCCTCGCGCTGCAACCGCCACTCGGTCTCGGTCCACTCGTACGCGGTGGGCGTGGTGACCACGCGCGCCAGATCGAGCCCGGCCATGCGGGGGGCGGAACGCGCGGCCTCCACCGCCTGCGCGCGCACCGCGTCCGTCACCGCCTCACCCACCGCGAGGGCGATGATGGCACCGTTTTGGGCGCCGTGCTCTCGCAGGCGCCGCGTCAGCGCGCGCGTGTCGATCCCGGCGATCGCGACGATGCCCTGCCCGCGTAGGTAGTCCCCTAACGGCTGTTCGGCACGGAAATTGGAGTGAAGGGCGGGCAGGTCTTTGATGATCAGGCCGGCGGCTTGCACTGCGCCGGATTCGGTGTCCTCGCCGTTGACCCCGACGTTGCCAATGTGCGGGTACGTCAGCGTCACGATCTGCTGACGGTAGCTGGGGTCGGTGAGGATTTCCTGATAGCCGGTGATGGCAGTGTTGAACACCACTTCGCCGACGGTGCGTCCGGCGGCGCCGATGGACACACCTTCAAAGACCGTGCCGTCTGCGAGCGCGAGGATGGCGGGTGCAAGGACGGGAAACACGGACACTCTCCAGGACGTTGAAGACGCGCCCGCACCGCACCGGCCCCGTCCGCCGCAGCGCCCGGGTGCAACCTGCGTGGCAGGGTGCGACGGGGGCTCGCAGGACAGTCGCCGGGTGCTTCCGCGGACGGTCTGGGTAAACCTTGGAATTATAGCCCGCCGAAGGCGCTGACCGCGCTCGCGTGCAGGCAAATCGCCGCGGCGGCCGCGACGTTGAGCGACTCCTGACCACCCGGCTGGATGATGCGCACCGTCGTCGTCGCGCGCGCCATCCAGCGCAGATCGACGCCCTGCCCCTCGTGCCCGAACAGCCAGGCGCACGGCCACGGCAGGCGCGCGGTGTGCAGCCACGCCCCCTGGTGGGAGCTGGTGGCGATCAGCGGCACGCGCAGCGCCTCCACCGCCGCGGCGTCCGCGCCCTCGACCAGGTGCAGGCCGAAGTGCGCGCCCATCCCGGCGCGCAGCACCTTCGGCGACCACAGTGCGGCCGTCGCGCGCAGCGCGATCACCTGCGCAAACCCGAACGCCGCCGCGCTGCGCAGGATCGAGCCGACATTGCCCGGATCCTGCAGCCGGTCCAGCACCACCGTCGGCACATCGGGCCGCACCGATGTACCCTCCGCCAGCGGCAGCAGACACGCCACGCTCGGCGGCGACTCCAGTGGGCTGATGTGCCCCATCACCGCGTCGGTCACCGTCCACACCGGCACATCGGCCGCAAGCCCACCCTCCCGACGCCAGCGCTCGACCCAGTGCATCCCGGCCGGGGTGACGATCACCGCCTCGGGCCGATGCCCCTGTGCCAGCGCCGCGGCGCACAGGTGATCGCCCTCCACCCACACCTGCCCCTCGCGCCGGTAGGCGCCCCCCTCGTGCGCGAGGCGTCGCAGCCGTTTGATGCGCGGGTTGTCGCGCGAGGCAATGACGTCGCCGGTCATGCCACCGACCCGCCGTGCGCCAACAAGGCCTGCGCCACCGGCCCGAAACTGCGGCGGTGCCACGGCGTCGGGCCATACTGCCGGATCGCGGCGAGGTGCTGCGCCGTGCCGTATCCGCGGTGACGATCGAACCCGTAGGCCGGATGGGCCGCATGCGCCTCGTCCATCAGCCGGTCGCGCGTGACCTTGGCGACGATCGACGCGGCGGCGATCGCGTCCACCGTCGCGTCGCCGCGCACGACCGCCTCCGCGCGCACCGGCAGCACCGGCAGCCGGTTGCCGTCCACCAGCACGAGCGACGGCCGCAGGCGCAGCGCCGCCACCGCCCGCTGCATCGCGGTGAGCGTCGCCTGCAGGATGTTGAGGCGGTCGATCTCCTCCACGCTGGCCGTGCCGACGCCAACGCACAGCGCCCGCGCGCGGATGGCCTCGTAGAGCAGCTCACGCCGCGCGGGACTGAGCGTCTTGGAGTCAGCCAACCCGTCGATCGGTTGCGCGTCGTCCAGGATCACCGCCGCCGCGACGACCGGCCCCGCCAGCGGGCCGCGGCCGGCTTCATCGACACCGGCGACCAGTCCCCCGTCGCCCCAATCGAACGCGCACTGACGTGCCACGGCAGGCGCGCGGACCGCGCGGCGGCTCATGGGCGGCCTCCGCGCGCGAGCAGCGGCTCCAGCGCCTGTACGGTCAACCCCACTGTATCGCGCCGCAGCGCCGCATGCAGCTCGACAAACCGCGCCACCACCTGAGCGCGGCGCGCCCGGGCCGCGGCATCGTCGGCCAGCCACGCCAGCGTCTCGCGCGCCAGCGCCTCGGGCGTCGCGGCGTCCTGCAGCAGTTCCGGAACGAGAAACGCTTGGGCCAGGATATTGGGCAACCCAACCCACGGCTGCAGGCGCTTGCGCTGCGTCAGCCACCACGACAGCGGATGCATGTGGTACGCGATCACCATCGGGCGCTTGAACAGCGCGGCCTCCAGCGTCGCCGTACCGCTGGCCACGAGCGTCGCGTCGCACGCGGCGAGCGCCGTGTGCGCATCGCCGCGCAACACCGTGACCGCGTCCGCGACATCGCTGCCCGCCACCTGGGCGCGGATCGCCGGCTCCAGCGCGGGCACGGCCGGCAGTACGAAGCGGATGTCCGGCCGATCGCGCCGCATCCGCGCCGCCGCCTGCAAAAACCGCGGAAGCAGGTGCGCGATCTCCGCGCGGCGGCTGCCGGGCAACAGCGCCACCAGCGCCAACGCGTCGTCCACCCCGATGCGCTGGCGTGCCCCCGCACGGTTTGGCTCGTCCGGAATGACCGCGGCCAGCGGATGGCCCACGTAAGTCGCGGCGATGCCGTGTTCGGCCAGCAACGCCGGCTCGAACGGGAAAATGCACAGCACGTGGTCGCACGCCCGGCGGATCAGCGCGACCCGCTCGGGCCGCCATGCCCAGATCGCCGGCGCGACGAAATGCACGGTTGGGATCCCAGCGGCACGCAGATCGGCCTCCAGCGCGAGATTGAAATCCGGCGCGTCGATGCCCATGAACAGCGTCGGGCGTTGCGCCAGCAGCCGCTCGCGCAACCGGCGGCGGATGCCGACGATCTCGCGGTAGTGGCGCAGCACCTCGACATAGCCGCGCACGGCCAGCTTCTCGCTCGGCCACCAGGCCTCGAAGCCCGCGGCCTGCAGGGCCTCGCCGCCGATACCGGCCGCGCGCAGCCCCGGCCAGCGCGCCTGCAGCCCCCGCAGCAGCTGCGCCGCCAGGACGTCACCCGACGCCTCGCCTGCCACCAGGGCCAGGCGCAGCGGGACCGAGGCACCGGGCACCGCGTCCGCCACCGCCCACCTCAGCGCACGATGCCCCGCTCGGGGTTCACGCCGGCCAGAAACGCGCGCATCAGCGCGACGTCCGCCGCCGCATCCGGGTAGCGCGCGGTCAGCGCGTCGATGCGCTCGACCGCCTGCGCGAGCGTCAGCCCCTCGCGGTACAGCGCCTTGTGCATCGCCTTGACCGCGGCGATGCGGCTGGCGCTGAACCCCCGGCGGCGCAGCCCCTCGAAATTCATCGAGCGCGCCTGCGCGGGCTGCCCCTGCGCCATCACGAACGGCGGCACGTCGGCAAACAGCAGCGCGCACATCGCCGTCATCGCGTGCGCGCCGATGCGCACGAACTGGTGCACCACCGTAAAGCCACCCAGAATCGCCCAGTCGCCCACCTGCACGTGCCCGGCGAGCTGCGCGTTGTTGGCAAAAATCGTGTGGTCGCCCACCACGCAGTCGTGCGCGAGGTGGGTGTACGCCATCATCCAGTTGTCGTTGCCCAGCCGCGTGACGCCGCCGCCCTGCACCGTACCAATGTGGTAGGTGCTGTACTCGCGGATGGTGTTGCGGTCACCGATGATGAGTTCGCACGGCTCACCGGCGTACTTCTTGTCCTGGCTGGGCAGGCCCAGGCTCACGAACGGGTAGATGCGGTTGTCGCGCCCGATCGTCGTGTGCCCGTCGATCACGCAGTGCGCGCCGATCGTCGTGCCGGCGCCGATGCGCACGTGCGGCCCGATGACGGTGTAGGGCCCCACCTCGACATTGGCGTCGAGCTGGGCGTGCGGGTCGACCAGCGCGGTCGGGTGGATGCGGGCCATCGGCGGACACTCAGGCAATCGTGCGCATCGTGCACATCAGTTCCGCCTCGCACGCGACCTCGTCGCCGACGCGGGCGGTGCCCTTGAACTTGAAGATGCCAGCCTTCATGCGCTCCAGCGTCACGTCCATCACGAGCTGGTCGCCCGGCTCCACCGGCCGCTTGAAGCGCGCGCCGTCGATCCCGGCAAAGTAGTACACCGTCTTGTCGTCCGGCGTCACCCCCAGCGTCTCGAAGGCCAGCAGCGCCGCGGTCTGCGCCAGTGCCTCCAGCATCAGCACGCCCGGAAACACCGGCCGGTGCGGGAAATGCCCGGTGAACACCGGCTCGTTGATCGTGACGTTCTTCAGCGCCCGGATCGAGACGCCTTTTTGCACGTCCAGCACCCGGTCCACCAGCAGGATCGGGTAGCGGTGCGGCAGTTGTTTGAGGATCTGGTGGATGTCCATGGTCATGTGGTGCGTCGCTCCAAGGCCTTGAGCCGCTCGCGCAGCGCGTGCAGCTGGCGCAGCGTGGCCGCGTTCTTTTCCCAGGCGCGATTGTCGTCGATCGGGAAGATGCCGCTGTACTGTCCCGGCTGCAGGATCGAGCGCATCACGACCGAGGCCGCCGAAATGTGCACGTGATCGGCCAGCTCCAGATGCCCGAGCACGATGGCCCCGCCACCGAGCGTGCAGAAAGCCCCGATCCGGGCGGAGCCGGCGATGCCGACGCAACCGGCCATCGCCGTGTGACGCCCCACGTGGACGTTGTGGCCGATCTGGATCAGGTTGTCGAGCTTGACGCCATCCTCCAGCACGGTATCGCCCAGCGCCCCGCGGTCGATGCAGCAGTTGGCGCCGATCTCGACGTCGTCGCCGATGCGCACCGCGCCGAGCTGCTCGATCTTGATCCATTCCCTGCCCGTGCCATCCGGCAGCGGTGCCGGCGCGAAACCAAAGCCGTCGGCCCCGATGATGGTGCCGCCGTGCACGATGCCGCGCGCACCGATCACACAGTCGTAGCCGATCACGACACCGGGCCCGAGGCGCGTCCCCGCGCCGACGCGGGCACGCGCCTCCACCACCGCGTGGGGGCCGATGTCCACCTGCGCCTCGACGACGGCCTGCGCTTCGATCACCGCGTGCGGACCGATCGACGCGCTGGGATGCACCTGCGCCGACGAATCGACCCACGCGGTCGGGTGCACACCCGCGCGGCGCGGGCGCGGCTGCACGTGCTCGCGCCACCATTGCGTCAGGCGCGCAAACGTCAGGTAAGGATCCGGGCATTCCCAGCACGCCCAACCACCGGGCGGCGGATCGGCGCGCCCGAGCACGTCGGCCACCAGCGCCGGCGGCGCGATCACGACGCCCGCACGCGAGGCCGCCAGTGCCGTGCGGTAGCGCGGATGCGCGACGAACGAGAGCGCATCCTCCCCCGCCGCGGCCAGCGGCGCCAGCCGCGCCACGGCTCGATCCATCGCACCATGCAAAACGCCGCCAAAGGCGGCGTGGAGTTCGCGCAGCGCGACGCTCACTTGGCGTTGTTCAGGCCGCTGATCACCTTGTCGGTGATGTCGTGCTTGGGCGCGATGTAGACCGCCTCCTGCAGGATCAGGTCGTACTTTTCGGTCTCGGCGATCTGCCGGATCACGCGGTTGGCGCGCTCGATGACCGCCTGCAGCTCCTCATTGCGACGCTGCGCGAGATCCTCCTGGAACTCGCGGCGGCGGCGCTGGAAGTCACGGTCGAGCTCCACCACCTGGCGCTGGCGGCTCGCGCGCTGCGACTCCGACAGCGTCGGCAGGTCCTTTTCGAGCTTTTCGGTGGCTTGGCGCAGCTGCTCGCCGAGCTGGTTGAGCTCGCGCTCGCGGCGGGCAAACTCCTGCTCCAGGCGCGACTGCGCCGCCTTGGCGGCGTTGGAGTCGCGCAGGATGCGCTCGGTGCTGACGAAGCCGATCTTGAGATCCTGGGCGAACGATGCGACGGCGGTGGATGCAACGACCACGGCCAGCGCGCAGCGGGTGCCCCAGCGGCGAAGGGAAAGTGCCATCAGAATGCGGTACCGATTTGGAATTGAATGGTTTGCGTCTTGTCACCGGCTTGCTTGCGCACCGGCTTGGCAAAGGCGATTCTAAGGGGCCCGACCGGAGAAATCCAACTCACCCCCACACCGGCAGAAGCGCGCAGGTCGCTCAGCCGAAACTTCTGGTCGGGCGCATAGACGTTGCCGACATCAAAGAACCCGAACAGCCGCAGCGTCCGGTCGTTGCCAGCGCCCGGGAACGGCGCGATCAGCTCGGTATTGAGCAACACCATTTTCGTGCCGCCCAGGTACGCCACATCGGTGCTGCCGGTCAACGGACTGCGGGCACCGAGGGTTCCCTGCTCGAAGCCGCGCACCGAGCCCAGACCGCCGCCGTAGAAGTGCTTGAACAGCGGGAACGGCTTGCCGCCAAGCCCCTTGCCCCAGCCCGCCTCGGCGTTGAACGCCACGGTGAACTTCTTGTTGAGCGGGATGTACTGCTGGTACTGGGCGCTGGCCTTGACGTAGCGCGTGTCGCCGGCGATGCCGAGCTCGCCGTTGACCCGGCGCAGCGTCCCCTGGTTGGGCACGAGCGCGCTGTCGCGCTCGTCGCGCGCCCAGCCCACCGTCAGCGGCACCGACAGCGGGCTGTCACCGAAGTCCCGGATGAAATCGTTGTACGCCACCGGCATGCGATTGCCGGGCTCGATCTTCGTCTGCTCGACGCCGATGCCGAAGTAGACCGTGTCGATCTCTGTAAACGGCACACCAAAGCGAATGCTCGCCCCAGGTGTCACCAGCCGGTAATCGCCGTCCTGCGCATCGTATGGACGGGTCGTGCGATAGTACAGATCGATCGTGCGCGACACCCCATCGTCCGTGAAATACGGGTTCGTCGTGCTCAACACGAACTGCCGGTTGAACTTGCTGGTGTTGACGTTCAACCCCAGGTAGTTGCCGGTGCCGAAGACGTTTTCCTGCTGGATGCCGGCGAGCAGCGAGAGCTTTTCCGCCTGCGAGTAGCCGGCACCGATCGTGAGGTTACCGGTGGGCTTCTCGACCACGGTCACGACGAGGTCGACCTGATCGGGCGCGCCCGGAACCTCTTGCGTGTCGATACGCACCTCGGTGAAGAACCCCAGACGGTCGACCCGGTCACGCGACAGGCGGATCTTGTCGCTGTCGTACCAAGCCGATTCGAGCTGGCGGAATTCGCGCCGGATGACTTCGTCGCGCGTGCGGTTGTTGCCCTCGACCTGGATGCGACGCACGTAGGCGCGGCGCGAGGGCTGGCCGCGCAGGACGATCGTGACGCGGTTTTTCTCGCGGTCGATCTCGGGCACCGCCTCCACACGCGCAAACGCGTAGCCAAACGCGCCGTAATAGTCGGTGAACGCCTTCACCGTCTCGGCGACGTGCTCGGCGTTGTAGGCCTCGCCGGCGCGGATGCGGATGAGCGACTGAAACTCCGCCTCCTTGCCGAGGAAGTCACCCTCCAGCCGCACCGCCGACACCGCGTAGCGCGGCCCCTCCGTGATGTTGATGGTCAACGACAGCGCCGACTTGTCCGGCGACAGCGCGACCTGCGTGGAGTCAATGTTGAACTCGAGATAGCCGCGCGTCAGGTAGTACGAGCGCAGCGTTTCGAGGTCGGCGTTGAGCTTGGCGCGGGAGTAACGGTCGCTCTTCGTGTACCAGCTCAGCCACCCACCGGTGTCGAGGTCGAACAGGTCGAGCAGCGTCTTTTCGGAAAACGCCTGGGCGCCGACAATGCGGATCTCGCGGATCTTGGTCACGTCGCCCTCGACGACGTGGAAATTGAGGTTGACGCGGTTGCGCTCGATCGGCGTGACCGTCGTCGTCACCTGCACCGCATACATGCTGCGGTTGAGGTACTGGCGCTTGAGCTCCTGCTCGGCGCGGTCGGCCAGCGCCCGGTCGAACGGCCGCCCTTCGGTGAGGCCGATATCGCGCAACGCCTTGCGCAGCACCTCGTTGTCGAACTCCTTGACGCCGCTGAAACTGACGTCGGCCACCGTCGGGCGCTCTTCGACGATGACGACCAGCACGTCGCCGTCGACCTGCAGGCGCACGTCCGAAAACAGCCCGAGGCCGAACAGCGCCCGGATCGCCGCCGCGCCCTGCTCGTCCGAGTATGTGTCACCCACACGAAACGGCAGCGACGCGAACACCGTGCCAGGCTCGACGCGCTGCAAGCCCTCGATGCGGATGTCGCGGACGGTGAAAGGATCGACGGCCCAGGCGGGCACTGCGGTGGCCAGCGTCGCGAGCAACAGGCCCGCGCGCGCGCGCCAGGAGCGCTGTAGAGTGGGTTTCATGCGATACGAGAACGCCCGGGTTCAACCGAGCAATCGGGCCAGATCGTTGAAGATGGCCAGCGACATCAGCGCCACGAGGATGGCCACCCCTCCTCGCTGCAGCCGCTCCATCCACACCTCCGACAGCGGCCGACCGGCCACCGCCTCCCACAGATAATACATCAGGTGCCCCCCGTCGAGGACCGGCAACGGCAGCAGGTTGAGCACACCGAGGCTGACGCTGACGAGCGCGAGGAACGTCAGAAACGGCACCAGCCCGAGGCTCGCGGAGCGCCCGGCATAGTCGGCGATCGTCAGCGGCCCGCTGAGGTTGCGCAGCGACGCCTCGCCGATCAGCATCTTGCCGAACATCTGCAGCGACAGCGCCGACACCTCCCACGTGCGGCGCACGCCTTCCGCCAGCGCGTCGAGCGGTCCGAGCGAGACGGTTGTCATCGCCGGCGCGGCACCGATCATCGCGCCGATGCGCCCCACCCAGCCCTCGCCCTGCCGCTCCGCACGCGGGGTGACGACGACCTCCAGCGGCTGCCCGTCGCGCTCGATGCGCCAGCGCTGCGCGCGCGCGCGCCCCGCGTCATCGACCGCCACGCGGATGCGGGCGCGCAGCTGCTGCGCATCCGTCATCGGCTCGCCATCGACGGCCAGCACGCGATCGCCCGGCTGCAAGCCGGCCAGCGCGGCCGGGCTGTCCGGCAACACCTCGCCGACCTGCGGCGCGGACCACGGCGCGACGATGCCGATGCGCTCGAACAGCCGCGCATCGACGTCCCGCGCCTCCAGCGCCGACAGCGGCAGCGCCACTTCACGCCCTGGCGCCTGGGGCGCGTCGGCCAGCCACAGCCGCACGTCCTGCCCGTCGAGCGCCGCACGCGTCAGGTGCCAGCGCAGCTCATCAAAGGAGCGCAGCATCCGCGGCTCATCCTGCGCGGGCGCCACCGCCGTCACCCACTCCCCGCTGCGGATGCCGGCCCGCTCAGCCAGCGAGTCCGGCGTCGGACTCGCGAGCACCGGCAAGGCCTGCGGCACGCCCCACCACGCCACGAGCGCGTACAGCAAGACGGCCAACAACAGGTTGGCCGCGGGCCCGGCCGCGACGATCGCCGCGCGCCGCCGCAGTGGCTGGGCGTCGAAGGCCAAGTGCCGCTGGCCATCCGGCACCGGCCCTTCACGCCCATCGAGCATGCGCACGTACCCGCCCAACGGCAGGGCAGCGACGACGAACTCCGTGCCCCGCCGGTTGCGCCAGGTCCACAGCGGCCGGCCAAAGCCGATCGAAAACCGCAACACCGGCACCCCACAGGCCACCGCCATGCGGTAGTGGCCCCATTCGTGGACGGCAATCAGGATGGCGATCGCCACCAGAAACGACAAAACGGTCACCATGGATGCATCATCCCTCGTGCGGGGTTGGCGTGCCGGATCGGCGCGGGCGCATCACGCCCCGGCGTAGGCGCGCACCCGCTGCTCGGCGTGCACGCGCGCCTCGCGATCCAGCGCGAGCAAATCGTCGAGCGACTGCGGCTTGGAGGGGGCAAAACTCGCCAGCGTTCCCTCGTTGACCGCGTGGATGCGGTCGAAGCGCAGGCGCCCGTCCAGAAACGCCTGCACCGCGACCTCGTTGGCGGCGTTGAGCACCGCCGTGGTGCCCGCGGGCGCACACAGCGCCTCCCACGCCAGAAAAAGCCCCGGAAAACGCCGCCGGTCCGGCGCCTCGAAGGTCAGCGCGCCCAGCGTCGCGAAATCGAGCGCCTCGGCGCCGGAGACGATGCGCTCGGGCCAGCTCAGGCCATACGCGATCGGCACCCGCATGTCCGGCGTGCCGAGCTGCGCAACGATGGAGCGGTCGCGGTACTGCACCATCGAGTGCACGACGCTTTGCGGGTGAATGACGACGTCGATCTGCTCCGGCGCAAAACCGAACAGGTAGCGCGCCTCGATCACCTCCAACGCCTTGTTCATCATCGTCGCCGAATCGACCGAAATCTTGCGCCCCATCACCCAGTTCGGATGGGCACAGGCCTCCTCGGGCGTGACGGCCGCCAGCGTCGCCGGGTCGCGCTGCCGAAACGGACCGCCGGAGGCGGTCAGCACGATCTTGTCCACGCGCTGCGGCCACGTCTGCGGATCCTCCGGCAGCGCCTGAAAGATCGCGGAGTGCTCGCTGTCGATCGGCAGCACGTGCGCGCCCCCGGACCGCACGGCGTCGACGAACAGCTCCGCCCCGACGACGAGCGCCTCTTTGTTCGCGAGCAGCAGGCGCTTGCCCGCGCGCGCGGCGGCCAGGCACGGTGCCAGGCCGGCGGCCCCGACGATGGCCGCCATCACGGTGTCCACCGCGGGGTGCGCCGCAATCTCCGCCAAGGCCTGCGGCCCCGCCAGCGGCTCCGTGGCCAACCCTCGCTCGCGCAGACCCACCGCCAACGCATCGAGGTGCGCCGCCCCGATCACCGCCCAGCGCGGGCGGAAACGCTCGCACAGCGCGAGCAGGGCCTCGACCTGGCGCTCGGCACTGAGCGCGACGACTTCGAAGCGGTCGGGGTGCCGGGCGACGACATCGAGCGTGTTGCCGCCGATGGAACCGGTGGCCCCCAGCACGGCCACGCGCTGCCGGTGGGCGACGGAAAAACGGTGCGGATGCGGGGTCATGGGGTCGGATGGGACGATCTCAGGGGCCAGCGTCGGGGGGCAATGGGCGGGTCAGATCGCCCCGCTCAGCAGCGCCATCGCCGCGGGCAACACGGGCAGCAGGGCGTCGACCCGGTCGAGCACCCCCCCGTGCCCCGGCAGCAACGCGCTGGAATCCTTCACACCGGCGCTGCGCTTGACGAGCGACTCGAAGAGATCCCCCGCGACGCTCGCCGCCGTCAACACGCACAGGGCCGGCAGCGCGACCGGCAGCCCGTGGGCCAGCAGGCGCGGATAGAGCGCATCGCCCGCCGGCGGCCAAAGGCCCGCGATCGCCGTCCACGCCAGCGCCAGCGCCAACACGGCAAGCAAGCCCCCAACGGCCCCCTCCCACGTCTTGCCGGGGCTGATGCGCGGCGCCAGCTTGCGCCGCCCGAAAGCGCGGCCCGCGAAGTACGCCGCCACGTCCGCCACCCACACCAGCGCCAGCGCGCTCAGCAGCACACCAAACCCTTGGGCGTGCAGACCGACGAGCGCCCACCACGCCGCCGCCAGGGCCACCCAGCCGAACACCAGCCGCAACGCCGCGGGCCAACGCGGCCAGCCCTCGACACCGCCGCGCAACGCCGCCACCAGCACCACGGCCCAGCCCGTCGTCACGCCCCACCAGACGGCCGCCGGGACGGGCACCTCGCCGACCCGCGCCCACGCCACCACCAACACGAGCGCGAGCGCACCACCGACGGCCACTGCCACCGCATGGCGCAGGCCGTTGAGGCGCCCCCACTCCCAGGCGGCGGCGCCCATCAGCGCCGCGGTGACGAGGGCGAACGGCCAGGTGCCGCGCCACACCATCGCCGGCACCAGCACCAGCAACAGCGCCACCGCCGTGATCACGCGCTGCAGCAGCATACCGTCCGTCGTGCCCCGGGGCCGCCCTAGGCCGCGCGCGCCGCGGCCGCCTGCACCTGTTCCGGCGTACGGCCAAAGCGCCGCTGCCGCTGCGCGTACGCGGCCAGCGCGCGATCGAATTCCGCCGCGTCGAACGCCGGCCAGAGCCGGTCGGAAAAGTACAGCTCGCTGTACGCGATTTGCCACAGCAGGAAGTTGCTGATGCGCTGCTCGCCACCGGTGCGGATGACCAGGTCCGGGTCCGGCACGTGCGCGAGCGCCAGCGCCCCGGCGAGCGACGCCTCGGTGATCGGCTCGCCGCGCGCCGCCAGCGCCTGCGCGGCCTGCACGATGTCCCAACGGCCACCGTAGTTGAAGCAGACGTTGAGCACGAGCCTGTCGTTGCCGGCCGTGCGGGCCTCGGCCTGCGCGATGCCATCTACCAACGACGCGGGCAGCCCATCGCGCGACCCGGGGACGTGCAGCCGCACACCCGCTTCATCCAGCCGCGGCACCTCGTCCATCAGCGCCTGCACCATCAGGCGCAGGATGGCGCTGACTTCATCGGCGGGCCGGCTCCAGTTCTCCGACGAAAACGCGAATACCGTCAGCACCCGCACGCCGCGCTCGATGCTCCAGCCCACGACGCGGCGCAATGTCTCCATCCCGGCGCGGTGACCGGCGACGCGCGGCAGCAACCGCTGGCGCGCCCAGCGGCCGTTGCCGTCCATCACGATCGCCACGTGCGCGGGCACCCCGCCGGGCGGGAGCGGTGCCGCGGCAGCGCTGGGGGGAGTCGGATCCGCCACGGTGCGCTCAAATCGCCATGATGTCCGCTTCCTTGGAAGCGACGAGCTTGTCCACCTCCGCGATCATGCGGTCGGTGAGCTTCTGGATGTCTTCCTGCGCGCGGCGCTCGTCGTCCTCGGAGGCGAGCTTGTCCTTCACCAGGCGCTTGACGTGTTCGTTGGCGTCGCGCCGCACGTTGCGGATCGCCACCTTGGCGTGTTCGCCCTCGGCCTTGACGACCTTGGTCAGCTCACGGCGGCGCTCCTCCGTCATTGGCGGGATCGGCACGCGGATCAGGTCGCCGTGCGAGGCCGGGTTGACGCCCAGATCCGACTCGCGGATCGCCTTTTCGATCTTGGCGCCCATGCCCTTTTCCCACGGCGCCACGCCGATCGTGCGCGCGTCCAGCAGCGACAGGTTGGCGACCTGGCTGATCGGCACCATCGTGCCGTAGTACTCCACCTGCACGGTATCGAGCAGCGCCGGGTTGGCGCGCCCGGTGCGCACCTTGGCCAGGTTGGCCCGCAGCGCCTCCAGCGACTGCTGCATCTTCTGTTCGGCGGTCTTTTTGATCTCGGGGATGCTGCTCATCGATAGGCCTTTCGTCAACGGTCTCAGACGTGCACCAGCGTGCCTTCGTCCTCGCCCAGCACGACGCGCTTGAGCGCGCCGGGCTTGAAGATGGAAAACACCCGCACCGGCAGGTTCTGGTCGCGGCACAGCGCGAAGGCGGTCGCGTCCATCACCTGCAGCTGGCGCACCATCGCTTCGTCGAAGCTGATGCGCTGGTAGCGCGTGGCGCTCGGGTCTTTCTTGGGGTCGGCGGTGTAGACGCCGTCCACCTTGGTCGCCTTCAGCACGATCTCGGCGCCGATTTCGGCGCCGCGCAGCGCCGCCGCGGTGTCCGTGGTGAAAAACGGGTTGCCGGTGCCGGCGGCAAACACCACGACCTTGCCTTCTTCCAGGTACTGCAGCGCCTTGGGCCGCACGTACGGCTCGACCACCTGGTCGATCGCGATCGCGGACATCACGCGCGCCTTGGTGCCGCCGCGCTCCAGCGCGTCGCCCAGCGCCAGCGCGTTCATCACGGTCGCGAGCATCCCCATGTAGTCGGCCGTGGCGCGGTCCATGCCGACCGCACCGCCCGCAACACCGCGGAAGAGATTGCCGCCGCCGATGACGATGGCGACCTGCACCCCGAGGCGCGACACCTCGGCGACCTCGGCGACGATGCGCTCGATCGTGCCGCGGTGGATGCCAAAGGCTTCGTCGCCCATCAGGGCTTCACCGGAGAGCTTCAGAAGAATGCGCTGCAGAGCGGGCATGGTGGGGTCTCGCTGCCTGGTCGGGGATTGTACGGGGTACAGGGGGGACGGACGGGCCACGGATCGGGCTGCAAAAACGGCCGACCCCTGGGCGGGGGCCGGCCGTCCGGATGGGGATGCGGGCGATCAGGCCTTCTGGGCGGCGGCCACCTGCGCAGCCACTTCCGCGGCGAAATCGTCCTGCTTCTTCTCGATGCCTTCGCCGACGACGTAGAGCGTGAAGCCCTTGACCGTCGTGTTGGCGCCCTTGAGGTATTGCGCGACGGTTTGCTTGCCGTCGGCCGCCTTCACGAACACCTGGTCCAGCAGCGACACTTCCTTCAGGTACTTCTGCACCGCGCCGTCAACCATCTTCGCGATGATCTCGGCCGGCTTGCCGGATTCGGCCGCCTTTTGCTCGGCAATCGAGCGCTCCTTCGCCACCAGCTCAGCGGGAACCTCGGCCGACGAGGTCGCCACCGGCTTCATCGCCGCGATGTGCATCGCCACGTCCTTCGCAGCGACGGCGTCACCGTCGTACTCGACCATCACGCCGATGCGCACGCCGTGCAGATACGTCGCGAGCTGGCCGCCGCCGGCGTAGCGCTTGAAGCGGCGGATCGTCATGTTCTCGCCGATCTTGCCGATCAGCCCCTTGCGCACGTCCTCGACGGTGGGGCCAAAGCCCTCCATCGACAGCGGCAGCGCCGCCAGCGCCGCCACGTCCGCCGGCGCGTGCTCGACGACCAGCTTGGCCAGCGCATTGCAGAAGTTGCCGAACAGCTCGTTCTTCGAGACGAAGTCGGTTTCGCAGTTGACCTCGATGAGGGCGCCGGTGTTGCCGTCGATGTGCGACGCGACGACACCTTCAGCGGTGATGCGGCTGGCGGCCTTGCCGGCCTTGTTGCCGAGCTTGACGCGCAGGATTTCCTCGGCCTTCTCCATGTTGCCGTCGGCCTCGGTCAGGGCCTTCTTGCACTCCATCATCGGGGCGTCGGTCTTGGCGCGGAGTTCCGCGACCATGCTAGCGGTAATGGCTGCCATTGTCTTGCTCCTGTGGGCGGCAGGCGCCGCCCGGAAGTATCGGATAGAAGGGTGTCGGGACGGTGACAAAAAAGGGGCGCGCAGCCCCTCGTGTCCCGACGCGGCGGGGGCCTCAGGCCTCCTCGACCTCGACGAATTCGTCGTCGCCGCGCGCGGCCTGCACGACGTTGGCCACCGCGGCGTTGCGGCCTTCGAGCACGGCGTCGGCAATACCGCGGGCGTAGATCGCCACCGCCTTGGCGGAGTCGTCGTTACCCGGGATCACGTAGTCGATGCCTTCGGGCGAGTGGTTGGTGTCGACCACGCCGATGACGGGGATGCCGAGCTTTTGCGCCTCGGCCACCGCGATCTTGTGGTAGCCCACGTCGATCACGAACACCGCATCGGGCAGCGCGGTCATGTCCTGGATGCCGCCGATGTTCTTCTCGAGCTTTTCCAGCTCGCGGTTGAAGAGCAGCTGCTCCTTCTTCGACATGCCTTCCAGCCCGGCTTCCTTTTGCGCCTGCATATCCTTGAGGCGCTTGATGGAGGACTTGACCGTCTTGAAGTTGGTCAGCATGCCGCCGAGCCAGCGCTGCTCGACGTAGGGCACGCCGGCGCGGCGCGCCTCGGCCGCGACGATGTCACGCGACTGGCGCTTCGTGCCCACCATCAGCACCGTGCCGCCGTTGGCGGTGAGCTGGCGCACGAACTTGCAGGCTTCCTCGAACAGCGGCAGCGTCTTTTCGAGGTTGATGATGTGGATCTTGTTGCGATGGCCGAAGATGTAGGGGGCCATCTTGGGGTTCCAGAAGCGCGTCTGGTGCCCGAAGTGGACACCGGCTTCCAGCATTTCGCGCATCGAAATGGGCATGTCGAGACTTTCGTTTCCAACGGTTGGGTCTGAAGGCGGCCCGCACCGGTGGGACGCGCGGCACACTGTACCGCCACCCGCACCCGGCACCTGGAAGGGCCGACTCGCGTTTCGTTTTGCTTTCCCCGGCCAAGGCACCGTACACGGCACCAGAGCCCAGCATCCGCAAAACTTTTGGATTGTAGCAAATCGCCGCATCGCGGACACTGGCGTCCCCGGAAAGACGCGTCCCCGGAGAAACCGCGGGGGCGGGGCGCGGCGCATCGCGCGCCCGTCGTCTCCCATCGCCCGTTGCACCCCTATACTGACCCCATGCTGCAGATTCTGCCCTTGCCCGGCGACGGGCCGCCCCGCGAGGCGGCCCGGCCTGGGCGCCGGCCCCTGTACGGCGTGGCCGTGTCGCGCGCGATCGAGCAGCGCGCCGCCGCCACGCTGCCCCCACACACGCTGATGCAGCGTGCCGGCATGGCCGTTGCGCGGCTCGCACGCGCGTGGCAGCCGCACGCGCGGCGCGTCGGGGTCATCGCCGGCGCGGGCAACAACGGGGGCGACGGCTGGTATGCGGCGGCGTTGCTGCACCGGCACCTGGCAGACGTCCCCGGTGCGGCGGTGTGCGTCTGGGCGCCGGGCGGTGTCCAGCGGTTGCCCGCCGATGCGCGGTGGGCGTACGAGGCCGCCGTCGCAGCCGGTGTGCGCACGGTCGACACCCCGCCGGACGACGCCGAGCTGCTCGTCGACGCGGTGTTCGGGCTCGGTCTGGCGCGTCCGGTGGAAGGGGTGTGGCGCGACACCTTGCGCTGGCTGCACGCGCAGGCGACGCCGACGCTGTGCGTGGACCTGCCCAGCGGACTCGACGCCGACACCGGCCGCTGGTGGGTGGATGCCCCCGTCGCACCGCGCGGCGATCGGCTGACGCTCAGCTTGTTGACCCTCAAGCCGGGGCTCTTCACCGGGATGGGGCGCGCGGCCGCGGGGGAAGCGATCTGGTTCGACGACCTCGGCGTGCCAGCCGATGACGCCCCGACGGCGTGGCTGCAGACCACCGCCGCGTGGCCAGACGGCGCCGCGCTGCGCCGCGCCCACGCGAGCCACAAGGGCAGCCGCGGCGACGTGCTGGTCATCGGCGGCCAGTCGCCCGGCGCGGGTGCCGGCGTCGGGATGGGCGGTGCCGCGCTGCTGGCGGGGCGCGCGGCGCTGCGCGCGGGCGCGGGCCGGGTCTACGTGGGGCTGCTGGCCGAGGCACGGGACCTGCCGCCTTGCGACCCCGTCCAGCCGGCGCTGATGCTGCGCACCGCGGCAGCGGCCCTGGGGTCGGAGCTGCCGCAGCGGGCGGTGGTGGTGGCCGGATGCGGCGGGGGCGATGCGATCCATGCCCACCTGACGGATCTCCTCGCCCGGTGTCCGCGGCTGGTGCTCGACGCGGATGCCCTCAACGCCCTCGGGCCGATCGCGGCGCCGTCCGCGTCGTGTCCGGACGTCTGGCGCGAACGCCACACGCGCGGGTGGTGGACCGTGCTCACCCCGCACCCGCTGGAGGCCGCGCGCCTGCTGGGCACGGACGTCGCCCAGGTACAGGCGGACCGCCCCGGTGCCGCGCGCACGCTCGCCAAACGACTGAACGCTACGGTGGTGCTCAAAGGCAGCGGCTCGGTGACCGCGGCGCCCGGCGTGACCCCGATCATCAACGGAGGCGGCGACGGCGCGCTGGCGACCGCCGGCACCGGTGACGTGCTCGCCGGGCTGATCGGCGCGCGGCTCGCGGCGCTGGACGCGACGAGCCCCGCCGACACCGCCGCGGCGGTGGCCGACGCGGTTGCCGCCCACGGCGATCTCGTGCGACACTGGACGTCGCCCTGGCCGCCGACGGCCACCGACCTCATCGCCTGAACCGCATCGCGCCCCCGCCGAACGCTCGAAGGGGCCGTCCAGATATCGCTCGATCGCCGCGACAGGCCCCACCGCGCCACGAACCACGCGCCGCTGACGCCACGGTCGTTTCCGGCGCACGCGGCGGAGGCCCTCCCGCCGCCCACGGCCACGGCGCGACACACCGAGGCGTTTGTCGGCCGATGGCAACACAAGGTTGGATCTGGCCGTGCGATACCCGGACGGCTACGTCAAGATCACGAGCCGCAGCAAGGACATCATCATCCCCGTCGGCGAAAACATCTCGTCGATCGAGATCGCGGATGTGCGCAACCATCACCGGGCCGCGCAGGCCGCCGCCTTCGCTCAGTCAAGGGCCGATGCACCGAGCGGCACCGGCGCCGTCCCTGCGGGGACCGGCAGTTCGGTGAACGACACCCCCGCGGGTGAGCGACGGTGGCGCCGCCATTCCCACGGCGGCACCGCGTCGGCCCGCTGCCACAGCCCCCGCCCCTGCTGCCGCGCGATCGTCTCGGCCAGCGCGTAGCGCCAGCGCTCCGGCACCGGCTGCTCGTGGGCGTGCGCGCGGTAGTGCCAGGCCCAGCCGGCCTCCACCGCCTCCAGCGCGACGTCCGTCGCGCCCCCGTCCTGCGGCAGCCACAACACCGCGAGCGTGCGGCCGTAGCGGTCCCGCCCCCGGGGCTCCAGCCACACGGTTTGGCCAAGGACGCGCTCGCGCAGCGCGTCGCGCGCCGCGACGCCGTCGGGCTGATCGAGCTCCGGCGCGTCGATGGTGGCCAGCCGCACGACCTGGACCCGCGCGTCGGCGCCGCGCACGCGCACCGTGTCCCCATCGTGGACAGCGACCACCGTCACGGTCGGCACAGCGCCCTCGCCCCCTGCCGGTACGGGGCCGCGGCACGCGGCCAGCACCGCCGCCCACAGCGCCGCGCCGATCAAAATGACCCCACGCCAGCGTCCCAATCCCTGCCTCATCGCCCTCCCCCGCGACACTCACAGCAGCGGCCGCAGCTCGCGCGCCGCCTCCTGCAGCAGCGGCAACAGCTCGCGCGCCACCGCGCCCTCGTGCAGGCGGCGCTGCGACAGCACCGCGTTCAGCGCGGCCACGGTGCGTCCCCCCATGTCCCGTAACGGAACCGCGACGGCGTGCACGCCGAGCTCGTGCTCCTCGCTGCAGATGCAGTGGTCGTCACGCCGCACCTGCTGAAGGATGCGCCGCAGCGCGGCGGGCTCGGTCACGGTGTAGGGCGTCAGCCGCGGCAAATGGCCGGTGCCCGCCGTGCGCCGCGCCAGCCATTCGGTCAGCGCCGCCCGCGGCAGCGCCGCCAGCAGCACCCGCCCGGTCGATGTGGCGTGGGCGGGCAGCCGCGCGCCCAGGTGCAGGCCGTGCGCCATCCAGCGTGACAACGCCCGGGGCACTGCCCGTGGGCCCGGCTGGCCCAGCGACGCCCCGTCGCCGTCCCCGGGGTCTGCCGACGGTGCGACGCTGCGCGCGACCACGACGACCGCGTCGTCGTCCAGCACGGTCACGGAAAACGACTCGCGCGCCTGGGCCGCGAGCCGGTTGAGCACCGGTTGCACCAGCCGCGGCAGGCGCGCCGACGCGAGGTAGCAGCCCGACAGCCGCAACACCTTGGGGGCCAGCCAAAAATAGTGTCCGTCCGTTTCCAGATACCCGAGGTGGGCCAGCGTCAGCAGGTGCCGCCGCGCCGCCGCCCGCGTCAGGCCCGCGCGCTGCGCCGCCAGCGTTGCGTTGAGTCGCTGGCGCTCGGTGTCGAAGCTCTCCAGCACCGCGAGGCCCTTGGCCAGGCCGGCGATGAAATCCGCAGGGGCGATGGACATATCGCAACGATACCCGATCGTCAGCGCCATCGTCGTCTTTTGCGCGATATTCGCACAAAACGCACGATCACCGCGCAATCGGGCACGCCGCAGCCTGGGCACCGTCAGGGCGACTCCCTAGCATCGCGGCATCCCCTTCACACAGGAGACTCCCCATGCGTACCCAGGTCGTGATCGTCGGCGCAGGCCCTTCGGGCCTGCTGCTCGGGCAACTGCTGCACCAAGCCGGCATCGACAACGTCATCCTCGAAAGGCAGAGCGCCGAATACGTGCTCGGCCGCATCCGCGCCGGCGTGCTGGAACAGGTGGCGGTGGACATTCTGGACGAAGCCGGGGTGGGTCAGCGCATGCACGCCGAGGGGCTCCCGCACGAGGGATTCGACCTGCTGGTCGACGGGCAGCGCCACCGCATCGATCTGGCGCGGCTGACCGGTGGCAGGCGGGTGCTGGTGTACGGCCAGACCGAGGTCACGCGCGACCTGATGGCAGCCCGCGCCGCCAGCGGCCAGACCACGGTGTACGAGGCGGCCAATGTCACGCTGCACGATTTCGACGGCGAGCGCCCCTGGGTGACCTACGCGCACGGCGGGCAGACCCACCGGATCGATACCGACTTCATCGCCGGCTGCGACGGGTTTCACGGCGTCTGCCGAGCGTCCGTGCCGCGCAGCGCCATCACCGAGTACGAGAAGGTGTATCCGTTCGGCTGGCTGGGGCTGCTGTCGGATACGCCGCCGGTGCACCACGAGCTGATCTACGTCAACAGCCCGCGCGGGTTCGCGCTGTGCTCGATGCGCAGCCGCACGCGCAGCCGCTACTACCTGCAGGTGCCGCTCACGGACAAGGTGGAGGACTGGTCCGACGCGGCGTTCTGGGACGAGCTGCGCCGCCGGCTCGACCCGGCGGCGGCCGAGGCGCTGGTCACGGGCCCCGCGCTCGAAAAGAGCATCGCGCCGCTGCGCAGCTTCGTCAGCGAGCCGATGCGCTTCGGGCGCCTGCTGCTGGCCGGCGACGCGGCACACATCGTGCCGCCCACCGGGGCCAAGGGGCTCAACCTCGCCGCGACGGACGTGAAATACCTTGCGGACGCGCTGATCGAACACTACCGCGAGCGCTCGGACGCGGGGCTGAACACCTACTCCGAGCGCTGCCTGCGCCGCATCTGGCGCGCCGAGCGGTTCTCGTGGTGGTTCACCCGGCTGATGCACCGCTTCCCCAACGAGGGGGAAATCGAGCACAAGTTCCAGCAGGCCGAGCTCGACTACCTTCTGCACAGCGAGGCGGGTGCGCGCACGATCGCGGAAAACTACGTCGGCCTGCCGCTGGACTTTGGTTTGCGCCGCGCCTGAGGTACGCCGCCCGTCCGCCCCGCGGGCTCGGCACCCGTCACCCGCGGCGGCAGGCCCGTATGCTGCGTCAGCAGCCGCCCCTTGGGAGGATGTGGCGGACGGGTCGAATGCGCCGGCTGGGCCGGTCCCCCCGGGACACGGGAGCGTGCCGCGGGCGGCGTGGAGTTGGCGCGGCGCGGTGCACGGTAGCTGCCGTCGGTCAGGGGCTGGTAGGTCGGCACCAGGTGGTGCTTGCCGTTGCCGATCAGGTCGGCACGGCCCATGGCTTTGAGCGCCTCGCGCAGCAGCGGCCAATTATTCGGGTCGTGGTAGCGCAGAAAGGCCTTGTGCAGCCGACGGCGGCGCTCGCCCTTGACCACGTCCACGCGCTCCGTGCGCTCGTCGCGGTGGATGCCCTTGAGGGGGTTGAGCCCCGTGTGGTACATCGCGGTGGCGGTGGCCATCGGGCTGGGATAGAAGGTCTGCACCTGATCGGCGCGAAAGCCGTTGCGCTTGAGCCAGAGGGCCAGGTTCATCATGTCCTCGTCCGTCGTGCCCGGGTGCGCGGCGATGAAGTACGGGATCAGGTACTGCTCCTTGCCCGCTTCTTTCGAATACTTGTCGAACATCGCCTTGAAGCGGTCGTAGGTGCCGATGCCCGGCTTCATCATCTTGGACAGCGGCCCCTGTTCGGTGTGTTCCGGAGCGATCTTGAGGTATCCGCCCACGTGGTGCTGCACCAGCTCCTTGACGTACTCGGGGCTGCGTACCGCGAGGTCGTAGCGCAGGCCCGAGCCGATCAGGATCTTTTTGATCCCCGGCAGCGCGCGCGCCCGCCGGTACAGGCGGACGAGCGGCCCATGATCCGTGTTGAGGTTGGGACAGATGTCGGGATAGACGCAGCTGGGCTTGCGGCAGGCGGCTTCGATGCGCGGGCTCTTGCAGGCCAGCCGGTACATGTTGGCCGTCGGGCCACCCAGGTCCGAGATGACGCCGGTAAAGCCCGGCACCTTGTCGCGGATTTCCTCGATCTCGCGGATGATCGAATCCTCCGAGCGGCTCTGGATGATGCGCCCCTCGTGCTCGGTGATCGAGCAGAAGGTGCAGCCGCCGAAACACCCGCGCATGATGTTGACGGAAAAGCGGATCATCTCCCACGCGGGGATTTTGGTCGGCCCGTCGTGGCGGCCGTTGGCGTCCGCGTACGCCGGGTGCGGGCTGCGCGCGTACGGCAAGCCGAAGACCCAGTCCATCTCCTCGGTGGTCAGCGGCAGCGGCGGCGGGTTGATCCAGACATCGCGCGCCGCCGGCCCCTCCCCGTGGCGCTGCACCAGCGCGCGCGCATTGTGGGGGTTGGTCTCGAGGTGCAGCACGCGGCTGGCGTGGGCATACAGCACCGGGTCGGCCTTGACCTGCTCGTAGCTGGGCAGGCGGATCACCGTGCGCTCGCGCGGCAAGCGCAGCGTCGCCGCGCGCGGCACCAGCCGCACGGGCTGCGGCACAGTCGCACCGTCCCCTGCCTCGGCGGCCGCAGACGCGCACCCCGCGCCGGGCGCGGCCATCGCGCCCTCCTCGCCGTAGGGGTTCGGGTGCGGCTCGACCCGCCCGGGGCGGTCCACCTCGGTGGAATCGATTTCGACCCATCCCGCCGGCACCCCGCGCCGCACAAAGGCGGTGCCGCGCACATCGGTGATCGATTCGACCGGCTCGCGCCGCGCCAGCCGGTGCGCCACCTCGACCAGCGCGCGCTCGGCGTTGCCGTAGAGCAGCAGATCGGCCTTGCTGTCGATCAGGATGGAGCGGCGCACCGTGTCGCTCCAGTAGTCGTAGTGGGCGATGCGGCGCAGGCTCGCCTCGATGCCGCCGATCACGATCGGCACGTCCTTGTACGCCTCACGGCAGCGCTGGGCATAGACGATGCAAGCGCGATCCGGCCGTTTGCCCGCCACACCGCCCGGGGTGTAGGCGTCGTCCGAGCGGATCTTGCGGTCGGCCGTATAGCGGTTGATCATGGAGTCCATGTTGCCCGCCGTCACGCCCCAGAACAGGTTCGGCCGCCCCAGGGCCTTGAACGGCTCCGCGCTGTGCCAGTCCGGCTGGGCGATGATGCCGACGCGAAACCCCTGCGCCTCCAGCACCCGGCCGATCACCGCCATGCCAAAGCTCGGATGGTCGACGTAGGCGTCGCCGGTGACGAGGATGATGTCGCACGAATCCCAGCCCAGCGCCTCCATCTCGGCGCGGCTCATCGGCAAAAACGGCGCGACGCCGAAGCGCTTGGCCCAATACGGCTTGTAGCGGTGCAGCGGCGTCGGCGCGGCAGTCGGACGGTCGGGCGATGCGTTCATGGACTCGGGCATCCGCAAAGGAAAACCCAGCAGTGTATGGCGAAAGTGGTCGCCGCGCCAGTCAAACCCGCGCTCCCCGGCAGGTGCGTGGCCCGCTGCACTTGGGCCGCCCGGCACCGCCGCTCCCCCGAAGCGCTAGCCCCTTCAGGCCGCCCCCTGCGCCCGATCCGGCGCTGTGTCCGGCGTGCGCCGCCGGAACATCCCCCACCCCTCCATGTGCAATACCTTGTCCCCGTGCTGGTTGAACATCTCCCACACGGTGCGCACCAGCCCTACGTCGGGCCGCTTGCCCATCGGGCGCTTGTCCACGATGGTGTGGCGCAGCCGCAGCTCGTCCCCGGGAAAGACCGGCTTGAGCCACTTGAGGCTTTCCAGCCCCGGGGAACCGAGGCTCGACGTCTCGTGCAGGAAGTTCGTCACCATCAGCCGCATCGCCAGCGCACAGGTGTGCCAGCCGCTGGCACACAGGCCGCCGAACACCGAATGACGCGCCGCCTCGGGGTCCAGATGGAAGGGCTGGGGATCGAACTGGCGCGCAAATGCAAGGATTTCTGCTTCGGTCACGCGCAGACTGCCGAGGTCGCGCGTCTCACCGACGGCAAGGTCCTCCCACCAGTAGCGGATGTGCGGGCTGGAAACGGGGTCGATGGCGGTCATGGGATAGTCTCCGGGAGTAAGAGCCTAACAGCGCGCAGGGCTGACCCGCGTCACGCGCCGGACACCGTTGACCCGGTGCCCAACGCGGCGCGCAGCGCCCGCGCGGCGTCCTCGTGGGCGCGCAGTGCCTCGGGGATGACACGCCCCATCTTGATGAACTCGTGCGTGACCCCGTGGTAGATCTCCAGGTCGACCGGCACACGCGCCAGCCGCAGCGCGTCGGCGAGCATCACCCCCTCGTCGACGAGCGGGTCGCACTCCGCCAACCCGATCCACGCCGGCGCCACCCCCTCGAAATCCGGTGCCAGGAGCGGGGCGAAGCGCCAGTCCTCGCGCTGCGCGTCGTCGATGTACTGGCGGAAGAACCACTGGATGGTCTCGGCCTCGAGCACGAAGCCGTGCGCGTAGTGGCGATGCGACGGCGTGTCCTGCCACGTGCTGCAGCCGGGGTAGAACAGCACCTGCAGCGCCAGCGGCCAGCCCGCATCGCGCGCCTGCAACGCGGTGACGACGGCGAGCGTGCCGCCGGCGCTGTCGCCGCCCACCGCGATGCGGTGGGGATCGAGCCCCAGCCGCGCCGCGTGGTCCCGCAGCCACGCCAGCGCGTCGAACGCGTCGTGCACCGACGTCGGGAACCGATGCTCCGGCGCCAGCCGGTAGTCGACCGACAGCACCGCGCAGCCTGCGAGGTGCGCCAAGCGCCGGCACAGCGCGGCGTGGGTGCGAATGCTGCCGACGACGAAACCGCCGCCGTGGTAGTACAGCAAGACCGGCGCCGGTGCCGCATCGGCAGGCCGGTGCGGCACGACCAGCTCCGCCACCAGCGCCGCGCCGTCGCGCGCGGTGATGGTCACCGCCTCCTCGCGCGCCATGCGGTGCGGCGGCACATCCAGCACGCCGGCACCGGCCTCGTAAAACGCCCTCGCCTGCTGCGGCGTCAGGGCGTGCAGCGGGGGGCGCCCCGCGCGCGCCATGCGATCGAGCACCCCGCGCATCGCGGGCGTCAGGCGTCGCCGTGGATGATCGTGTGTCATGGGGCGCGATTGTCGCGCGGCTGGCACTGCCGAGGTCGGAGCCCGAGGCGTACGGGTACCACCGCAGAGGCCACGACTGTCGCCTGCGTGTTTGGCTCCCTCATCACCCGCACGCTACAGTGATCGCACTCCCCAACCTACGAGAACGACGAGGAGACCTTGCCGATGGCCGAAATCCGCTACCTGACCACGATCCAGTTCGAACCCGGGGCACTGCGCCTGCTGCGCGCGGAATGCGAGCGGGTCGGCATCTCGCGCCCGCTGATCGTCACCGACGCGGGCGTGCGGGCCGCCGGTTTGCTGGAACGGGCGACCGCCGCGCTGGCGCAGGGTGGCGCCCCCATGCCCCACGCGGTGTACGACGGCACACCCTCCAACCCCACCGAGGCGGCGGTGCGCGCCGCCGCTACCGTCTACGGCGAACACCGCTGTGACGGTCTGATCGCGCTCGGTGGCGGCAGCGCCATCGATTGCGCCAAGGGCGTCGCCATCGCGGTCACGCACGAGGGCCCGCTCAAAACCTACGCCACGATCGAAGGCGGTTCGCCCCGGATCACGGACCGCGTGCCGCCGCTCATCGCCATCCCCACCACCGCCGGCACCGGCAGCGAGGTCGCACGCGGCGCCATCCTGATCGTCGACGACGGGCGCAAGCTGGGGTTCCACAGCTGGCACCTGCTGCCCAAGGCGGCCATCCTGGACCCAGAGCTGACCCTGGGCCTGCCGCCGCGCCTGACCGCCGCCACCGGCATGGACGCCATTGCCCACTGCATCGAAACCTTTCTGGCTCCAGCGTTCAACCCACCGGCCGACGGCATCGCGCTCGATGGGCTGGAACGCGGCTGGGCCCACATCGAGCGCGCCATCCGCAACGGCCAGGACCTGGAGGCGCGATTGCACATGATGAGCGCGAGCATGCAGGGGGCGATGGCCTTCCAGAAGGGGCTCGGGTGCGTGCACTCGCTCAGCCACAGCCTGGGCGGCCTGAACCCCGTTCTGCACCACGGCACGCTCAACGCGGTCTTTCTGCCCGCGGTCATCACGTTCAACGCCGAGGCCGAGAGCGTGCAGCGAGAGCGGCGGCTGGAACGGATGGCACGCGTGATGGGCCTGCGCGACCCCGAGGCCATCGGCCCCGCGATCCGCGCGCTCAACGCCCGCCTGGGGCTGCCCGCCGGGCTGTCCGAACTGGGCGTGACGCCCGACCTGTTCGAGCGCATCATCGACGGCGCGATGGCCGACCATTGCCACAAGACCAACCCACGCGCGGCGACGCGGGAGGACTACCGCGCAATGTTGGAGGCGTCGATGTAAACGAACCGGCTGGCTACAGCGGCTCCACCCGCGCCGGATCGGGCCGCTCGAGCCACGCCGCAAATTCGTCGGCGAGGCGCTGCGCCTCCCGCACCGCGGTCTGCCACGCGCGCATGCGCTCAGAGAGGCGATGGCCGTAGCGGGGAAAGTCGGTGCGGTCGGGCAGCTTGCCATTCGGCAGGCGGCGCACCCAGTCGGGATCCGGCGCGAGCACGATCGTGCGCTCCAGCGCGGCCGTCGGCTTATGGCGCCAGCGCAACCCCTTGTCGAGCCAGCCCGGGATCACATGGCGCTGGAAGTGGGGGTAGAGCACCAGCCCCCTGTCGGCGCGCCAGCGCAGGTGCAGGTGGTAGTCGGTGATGCCCCCATCCCAGTACGCCCCGGGCGGCGCGCCCGGGATGTGGTGCACGGCCTGCAACACGAACGGAATGGAGCAGCTCGCCTGCAGCGCGGGCATGAAGTTGTCCTCGCGCAACGCGACCTGGCGGGTGCGGTAGTCCGCGGGATCGAACGGCAGCGGTGCGGCGCCTCCGGTGGTGGACCCCGCCTCCGGCACCGAGAAAACGACGCGCTCCAGCCACGCCCCCATCGCGCGGCGGCGCAGCGCGTTGGCGAGGAACGCGCCGGCGTAGCCGATCGGCGTGCGCCAGCGCCCCTCGTGCCCCAGCACGTGGCGCCCGCGCGCGGTCACGATGTGCACGCGGTAGCGGGGGTGGTGCAGGATCTGCGACAGCCGCCCGCCGAAAAACGCCTGCAGGTTGGCAGCGAACGCGGCGCTGACGTGCGCCGGTGTCGGGCGCTGCCGGCCCGGTTCGACCACGTAGTCCTGCGCGATGTAGTCGCGCTCCAGCCGCTCGAACGCCGCCACCGCGTCGTCCAGGCAGGCCGTGGCCATGCGCCACGCGCCGATCGACGCGCCCACCAGGTCGACCGCGTGGCCCCCACGGGGCAGCCATTCGCCGAACACGAAGCGGTCCAGCGGCCCGAGGATCAACCCCTTGGGGCCGCCTGCGGCACCCGGGATGATGCCCACATCGGTGGGTTGCAGGCCGTTGCGTCGCACGTGCGCGAGCGCGACTGGCCCAGCGTAAATGCGCAGCGCACGCATCACACGCCCCCCTCCGGTTCCGCCACGGCGGGGTCAACCAGCAGGTCCGGGTCGAGCGCCAGCAGCTCACCGACCCCGTCGGGGTAGCTGTGGATCAGCAGGTCGCGCTGATTGCCCATCGCCCACGCCCGCGCGCGCCAGTCCGCCACGTGCACGACCGCGGCCAGCGGGTCGGCGACCGCGCGGTGCAGGGGGTCGACGTGCTGCTCGATGGCCTGCACCAGCGCCCGCGGCAGGCGCCAATGGTGGCACAGCGCGGCGCCCACCTCGGCATACGAGTAGCCAAATGCCTGGTACTCCGCGCCCGCACGCTCCAGGTCGTGCCAGGGGTGTTCGTGCCCGATGTCGCGCATGACATCCGGCATCGCCTGGTGCATCACCAGTTCGCCGACCGCGTGCAGCAGCGCGGCCGTGAAGGCCACGTCCTCGTCCAGCTGGCGCGGCGCGCACACACGCCGGGCGACGGACGCCGCCACGAAACTGAAGGTCCAGAACCGCTCCAGCGCAATACCCGGCGGGGCGGGAAAACGGCTTTGCACCGCGGCGGCGAGCACAAGCGAGCGCACCCGCCGCAGCCCGAGCACCTTCACCGCGTCGCGCACGCTGTGCACCGGACGCAACAGCCGGAAAAACGCCGAGTTGGCCTGCCGCAGCACCGCGGCGGCCAGCGCGGGATCGCGCTCGATCGCCGCGGTGACGTCGAGCAGATCGACCTCATCCTGACCGAACGTGGCAATGAGCCTGGCCGCGACGTCCGGGACGGCGGGCAACGCCTCGGGACACTGGAGCAGTTCCGGCAGACGCATCCCGCCCCCTCAATGCAGGAACGCCGCGAGTTCTCCGGCCGACGTCCACTCCTGCGGGTCTTTGTCGAGCACCATGTCCAGGCTCAGCCCGAGCAGGATCGCCACCACATCCGGGAACGTCGCCGCCATCGCCTCGCGATCCAGATTCATCTCCTGCGCCCGCGCGCGCCACGACGCCATGTGCACGACGCCCGCCAGCGGCTCGTAGATGTCGCCCTCGAACGGGACGAGCTGGTGCTTGAGCGCCGTCGCGATCACCGGAGGGAAATCCCAGCGCTCGGCGAACGCCGCGCTCACATCGGCGTAGGTGTAGCCGAGCACCGAGCGCTCCACCTCCGCCCGCTTCATGTCGAACGGCGAGACGCCCCAATCGATCTTGGCCACCACATCGGGCATCCCCATGTGCATGACCAGCTCGCCCACCGCGTGCACCAGCCCGGCGGTGAACGCCGCCCCGTCCGGCAGCTTCAGGCTGCGCGCCAGCGGCCGGCAGATCTTGGCCGTGTTGAGGCTGTAACGCCAGAACTGCTCCAGGTTGACGCCGGGCACGGACTTGAAGCTGCTGCCCAGCGCCACCGCCTGCACCAGCGTACGCAGGTGGTTGAACCCGAGCACGGCGATGGCCTCGTCGACGCTGTCGATCTGGCGCGTGAGCCCAAAGAAGGCCGAGTTGGCGAGCTTGAGCAGCCGGGCGGTCATGCCGGGGTCGGTCGCGACCCGTTCGGCGATGCGCCGGGGGTCGGGGTCGTCACGGTCCAGCTCCGCGTTCACCTCCGACACCACGCGCGGGATACTGGGAATGGCCTTGGCCTGTTGAAGCAGTTCGTCGAGCGTCATGGCAACGTGATTATCGGCGCTGCGCGTTCAGCTCCGCCATCCCTGCAGCTTCGCAAAGGCCGACGCCATCGCTGTTGCCGGGGCGGGCGCTGCCTCGCGTGCGCGTCCCGGCCCACGCCCGGCCGGCACCGCGCTGCGGCCGGTGGCCGGACCCGGCTGCGCGTCCAGCCGCATCGACAAGCCGATGCGCCGCCGCGGCACGTCCACCTCCAGCACCTTGACGCGCACGATATCGCCCGCCTTGACCACCTCGCGGGCGTCTGCGACATAGCGATTGGCCAACTGGCTCACATGCACCAGCCCATCCTGGTGCACGCCGATGTCCACGAACGCGCCGAACTGCGCCACATTGGTGACCGTTCCCTCGAGCACCATGCCGGGGCGCAGGTCCTCGATGGCCTGCACGGCGTCGTCGAAGCGGGCGACGCGAAACGCCGGCCGCGGGTCACGGCCCGGTTTTTCGAGTTCGGCGAGGATGTCGCGCACCGTCGGGACACCGAAGCGCTCGTCTGTGTAGTCCTCGGGCCGCAGGCGGCGCAGCACGTCCGGCTTGCCCATCACGGCCTCGATCGGTTGCCCCGCGGCGCGCAGGATGCGCTCCACCACCGGATACGCCTCCGGGTGCACGCCCGTCATGTCCAGCGGCTGCTCGCCGCCGCGGATGCGCAAAAACCCCGCACACTGCTCGAAGGTCTTGGGGCCGATGCCCGTGACCTGCAACAGCTGCTGGCGGCTGCGGAACGCGCCGTTGGCGTCGCGCCAGCGCACCACCGCCCGCGCGGTGGTCGGTGTCAGCCCGGAGACACGCGCCAGCAGCGGCGCGCTCGCCGTGTTGAGGTCCACACCAACCGCGTTGACGCAGTCCTCCACCACGGCGTCGAGCGTACGCGCCAGCGCCGTCTGGTCGACATCGTGCTGGTACTGCCCCACCCCGATGCTCTTGGGGTCGATCTTGACCAGTTCGGCCAGCGGGTCCTGCAGGCGGCGCGCGATGCTCACCGCCCCGCGCAGGCTCACATCCAGCTCGGGCAGTTCGGCCGACGCCAACTCGCTGGCACTGTAGACCGACGCGCCGGCCTCGCTGACCACGACCTTCTGCGGGACGAGGGACGCCCCCGCCGCGCGCAGGCGTTGCAGCAGCTCGGCCACCAGCCGATCGGTCTCGCGGCTGGCGGTGCCGTTGCCGATGGCGATCAGCTCCACCTGGTGGCGCTGCACCAGGGCGGCCAACGTCGCCAGCGCCCCCTCGACGTCGCGCCGCGGCTCGAAAGGATAGACCGTCGCCGTGTCGACGACCTTGCCCGTGGCGTCGACCACCGCGACCTTGACGCCGGTGCGGATGCCCGGGTCCAGGCCCATCGTCGGCCGCGCGCCGGCCGGCGCGGCCAGCAGCAGGTCACGCACGTTGGCACCGAACACCTGGATCGCCACTGCCTCGGCCGCCTCGCGCAGGCGCGCGAACAGCTCGCGCTCGATTGAGAGGCTCAGCTTGACCCGCCAGGTCCACGCGACGCAGCGGCGCAGCCAGTCGTCCGCCGCGCGCCCCTGGTGCGACCAGCCCAGGAGCTGGGCGAGCCGCCCCTCGGCCAGCGACGGCTGGCCCGGCGGCGCTTCCTGCGGCTGCACGAGGCGCAGGTCCAGAATCTCCTGCGCCCGTCCGCGAAACATCGCCAGCGCCCGGTGTGACGGCACGCGCGCGATCGGCTCGTCGTGCTCGAAGTAGTCGCGGAACTTGGCCACCTCCGGGTCATCCGGGTTGCGCGACTCGATGCGGCGGCTGCGCAGCAGGCCCTCGCGCCAGAGCCACTCGCGCATCGGCTGCACGAGCGCGGCATCCTCCGCCCAGCGCTCGGCGAGGATGTCGCGCGCGCCATCCAGCACAGCCGCGACGGTGGTGAAATCGCTGCCATCCTCGCCCACAGCGGGCTTGACGTAGGGCTGTGCAGCGACCTGGGGATCCAGCGTCGGATCGGCCCACAGCGCGTCGGCCAGCGGCTCCAGCCCTGCCTCGCGCGCGATCTGCGCTTTGGTTCGGCGCTTCGGCTTGTACGGCAGGTACAGGTCTTCGAGGTCCTGCTTGGTCGCTGCGGCCTCGATCGCGGCGCGCAGCGCGGGCGTGAGCTTGCCCTGCTCCTCGATGCTGCGCAGGATGGTGGCACGCCGCTCCTCCAGCTCCCGCAGGTAGAGGAGCCGCTGTTCCAGCTGGCGCAGCTGCGCGTCGTCGAGGCCGCCGGTGGCCTCCTTGCGGTAGCGGGCGATGAAAGGGACCGTGGCGCCGCCGTCGAGCAGGTCCACGGCGGCCTGCACCTGGGCGGCGCGCACGCCGAGCTCGTCGGCGATGCGTTGGATGATCGTCGTCATGGGTCGCTGCGGTGTTTCCGGAAGCGCGCGAGTGTGCCACATCGGTTCTGGCGCACATTTTGCTTCATAACCGTCGAGAACCGTCCCGTTTCACCCCTCCGATGAGCCTGCCTTCCCTTGCCGTCGACAATTTCCTGCCCTACATGCCTGACGTCACGCGCTGCGAGACGTCTTTGCGCGAACTCAACCTGATGTGGCGGCTGATCGAATCCACCGCCCGCATGGTCTGCCCCACCGAAGCGCAGGCGATCCTGCCGACGATCGCCGCGACCCGCGTGGGCTTCGACCGGCTGGAAAGCGAGCTGGTCCACAGCCTCGTGTCGGAAAAGATCGAAAACGTGATGTCGGCCATCGGCACGCGCGCCAGCTACGTCATCGACATCGTCGTGCGCAACCTGTACGAGCGCACCGCGGACGTCGGTTTTCTCGCCACCGACCGCGTGCTGTGCGAGTTTGCCGCGGGCCTGGGCCACGACGTCGACGCGGTGCGTTCTCGGCTGCTGTCGTACCGGCACAAATACACCGTGTACGACGAGATCCTGCTGCTCGGCCGCGATGGCAGCGTGCTCGTGCAGACCGACGCCGCCTGCGCCGTCGAAGGCACCCACGATCCGCTGCTGGCCGAGGCGCTGCAGACGGACGGTTACGTGCAGGTGTTTCGCCCCACCGACCTGCGGCCGGGGCTCGGACCGAGCCTGCTGTACGCCCAGCGCATGCTGCACCCCACCACGCGCGAGCCCGTCGGGGTGTTGTGCCTGGTCTTCGGCTTCCAGGCGGAGATGGCGGGCATCTTCCACGCCTACCGCGATCCGCACGCGCGCTCCATCCTGCTACTGCTCGACGGCGAGGGCACCGTGATCGCCAGCGGCGACGCGCAGTGGATCCCCGTCGGTGCCCGCGTGCCCACCAACCCGGGCGATCAGCCGCGCCTGCTGCTGTACGCGGGACGGGAGTACCTGGTGAGCACGCGCCAGGCCCAGGGCTATCAGAGCTATCGCGGACCCACCGGCTGGCAGGGTCAGGTGATGACGCCGGTGGATTTGGCGTTCGCGCGGGACGACACCAGCGCGCTGGCCTCGCTGGACGCCGCGATACGCGCGGGGCTGCTGTCGCACGCCCGGCACCTGAGCCCGCCGCTGTACGAGGTGCTGCGCGCCACCGAGTCGATCCGCCGCGTGGTGTGGAACGGTCAGGTCGTCACCGCGGGCCAGCACGTGGACCGCCAGCGACTCAAGACCATCCTGGACCAGATCAGCGAAACCGGCGCGCGCAGCAACACGCTGTTTGCCCAGTCGGTGCGGGACCTGTACGAGACGGTGCTCTCCTCGGGCCTGCAGCAGATCCGCTTCGTCGCGCAGCTGGCCGTGGACCTGCTGGATCGCAACCTCTACGAGCGCGCGGACGACTGCCGCTGGTGGGCCCTGACGCCGGAACTGCGCGCGACGCTGGCACTGGAAAAGCCCGACCCGGCCGCGCTCGAAGCCATCGGCGCGATCCTGCGCTACATCCACTCGCTCTACACCGTGTACGCGCGCCTGTTCGTCTACGACCGCCACGGACGCATCGTGGCGCAGTCGCACGACGGGGGTGACGATGGCGTCATCGGCCGCCCGATCGACGACGACACGCTGCAGGCGGTGCTGGCGCTGCCGAGCGAGCAGCACTACCACGTAACCCCCTTTCGCACCGATGCGTTCACCGACGGGCGGCCGACCTACACCTACCACGCCGCCATCCGCCACCCCGATGACGAGCGGCAGGTCGTCGGCGGCATCGGCATCGTCTTTCATGCGCAGCGTGAATTTCTGGCGATGCTGCAGGGGGCACTGGGGGGACGCGACGACGCGCACGCCCACCTGGTCGACCGCGCTGGGCGCATCGTTGCCAGCACCGATGCCCGCCAGGCGGTGGGCGAGGTGCTGCCGGCCGCCGCGCCGTGGCTGGCGCTGGCCAACGGGGAGACGGTCAGCCGGGTCGTCATCCACGAGGGGCAGTATGCGATCCTCGCCGCGTCGGCGTCGGCGGGCTACCGGGAGTTCAAGACCACCGACGGGTATCGCGACGACATTCTCGCGATCGTCATCCAGCCGCTGGGGCAGGTGCGCGACGCTGCGGTGCGCAACGGCGGCGCCCAGGACGACTGGTGGACCGAGTCGAGCGGGCGCGGCGGGCACGAATACGCCACCTTCTACCTGGGTGGCGAGCTGCTCGCCCTGGACGCCACGATGGTGCGCGAGGCGGTCCCCGCCGAGCAGATGACCGCCACGCCCGCCGGCACGCACCCGGCGCGCGTCGGCCTCATTCCGCCGACGAGCAACACCGCCCTCGGCCACTTCATCTGGGTGTACGACCTCGCGGCGCTGCTCAACCCCGCCACCCCGCTGCACCGGCCGCTGGAGGGACGGCAGATCATCCTCGTGCAGCAAGGGACGCAGCTGTTCGGGCTGCTGGTCGACGAGCTGCACGCGGTGCCGGAGTTCGACGCGGGCGAGGTCATCGAGGCCCCGTTCGGTGGCGGCGTCGGCCTGATCGACCGGCTGATCCGCGCCCGCGGCGGGCAGGTGCTGATCGCCGTGATCAACGGGCAGCGGCTGGCCCGCGCGGTGCTCGGGTAGCGGCGCGGTCGGCGTCAGCTGGCCGCCCGCAGCGCCGCCCGCAGCTGCGCGCCCACCTCCGGCCGGTCGGCGAAGGGGTCCGGGGGATTATCACCATCGACGATGGCGCGCAGGCGCTGTCCCACAGGCCCGAGCGCGTGCGGGTGGCTGTAGATGTAGAAGCGGTCGCACTCGATGGCGTCGAAGACGCGCTGCGCGACCTCGGCCGCAGTCACCTTGCCGCTGCTCACCGCCTTTTCGCTCATCGCCTGTCCGATCAGCTGGCTGCGCGTCGGCGGCGCGGATACGAGCTCCGCGGGGCGGTTGCGTTGGCTGTGACTGATCCCGGTGGGCACGAAGTAGGGGCACAGGACGCTGGCCCCGATCTGGTCCGTCACCAGCCGCAAGTCCTCGTACAGCGTCTCGGTCAGCGCCACGACCGCGTGCTTGCTGACGTTGTACACGCCCATGTTGGGCGGCGTGAGCAACCCGGCCATGCTGGCGGTGTTGACGATGTGCCCACGCCACGCCGGGTCGGCGCGCGCCGCCGCCAGCATCATCGGGGTGAACAGCCGCACGCCGTGGATGACGCCCCACAGGTTGACCCCGAGCACCCACTGCCAGTCGGCCACCGTGTTCTCCCACACCAGGCCGCCCGCCGCCACCCCGGCGTTGTTGAAGACGAAATGAGGCGCCCCAAAGCGCCCTTGCACCGCCTGCGCCAGCGCCTCCATCTGGGCGGCGTCCGCGACATCGACCCGCTGGGCCAGCACCTCGGCCCCGGCGTGGGTCAGTTCGTCGGCCGCCGCCTGCAGCGCGTCGGGCTGCACGTCCACCAACACGAGCCGCATGCCGCGGCGCGCCGCCAGCCGCGCCACCTCCAGCCCGAAGCCCGACCCGGCCCCGGTGATCACCGCGGTCTTTCCTTGCCATTGCGTGAGCATCGTTTCATCTCCGCTGTCTCGGGCGCTGGGCCCGTGTTACCCTGGTGTTGCGGCTTCGGCAAGTGCCTTCTTTCCGTGGCCTGCATCGGCCCGGACAAGCCAATCCACTGCTCTGGTACGGTTTTGTCTGGAGTCTCCAGCGCTCCTCACCAGCACCGAACGCTGTGCGGTAGGCCCCAACTGCCGGATCAACAGCGGGGCATCGCGCGCTCGAGGATCGCCGCCAGATCCACGCCCGCGGGCAGCGTGCCAAAGGTCTGGCCCCAGTCACCCCCCAGCCGCGAGGCACAGAACGCCTGCGCCACCGGCGCGGGCGCGCAGCGCGCGAGCCACGCCGCCTGCACCGCCAGCGCCACGTCCTGGGCGAGGCGCCGGGCGTCGGATTCGGTCGCGGCAGCGTCCAGCCGAGCCGGCCACGTCCCCAGCCACCGGTCGAACGCCGGGTGCACGCCGCGCGCCGGTGCCAGCTCCGCCTCCAGCGCCGCGACCGCGTCCGTCTGCCGCAGCGCGCGCAGCAGGTCCAGCGCCATGATGTTGCCGGAGCCCTCCCAGATGCTGTTGACCGGCATCTCGCGGTACAGACGCGCCATCACCCCCTCGCCGCCCTCCTCCACGTAGCCATTGCCGCCGAGGCACTCCATCGCCTCCTGCGCGAACGCGGCACCGCGTTTGCAAATCCAGAATTTCGCCACCGGGGTGAGCAGCCGTTGCATCGCGCGCTCGTGCGCGTCGTCGGGCCGGTCATAGGTGCGCGCCAGCCGCAGCGCCAGCAGCGTCGCGGCTTCGGACTCCAACGCCAGATCGGCCAGCACGTTGCGCATCAGCGGCTGCTCGATCAACGGGCGGCCGAACGCCCGGCGCTGGCGGCAGTGGTCCAGCGCCAGCGACAGGGCCTGGCGCATCAGCCCCGCCGTGCCCAGCGCGCAATCCAGCCGCGTGAGCGTGCCCATCGCCAGAATCTGCGGCACGCCGCGCCCCTCCTCCCCCACGAGCCACGCGGTGGCAGCGTCGAACTCGACCTCGCTGCTGGCGTTGGCGCGGTTGCCCAGCTTGTCCTTGAGCCGCTGGATACGGATCGCATTGCGCGTGCCGTCGGGCAGCACGCGCGGCAAAAACAGGCACGACAGCCCTCCGGGCGCCTGCGCCAGGATCAGGAACGCATCGCTCATCGGTGCCGAGAAAAACCACTTGTGCCCCGTCACCGCGTAGCGCGCGCCCCACGCATCGTGCCCGTCGGGCCGCGCGCGCGTAGTGTTGGCGCGCACGTCGGAGCCGCCCTGCTTTTCCGTCATGCCCATGCCCATCGTGACCCCGGCCTTCTCGTGCCACGGCACGAGCCGCGGGTCGTAGGCGCGCGCGGTGAGCTTGGGCAGCCAGTCACGCGCGACGGCGGCGTTGGCGCGCAGCGCGGGCGTGACCGCATAAGTCATCGAAATCGGGCACAGCACCGACGGCTCGAGCTCGGTGAACAGCATGAAGCCCGCCGCGCGGCGGACGTGCGCGTGGCCGCTGGCCGCCTCCGGCGGCGCGAACGGCGTGCCGTGCAGCCCCGCGGCCGTCGCTTCGGCCATCAGCGCGTGGTAGCTCGGGTGAAACTCCACCTCGTCGATGCGGTGGCCGCGCCGGTCGTGCGTGCGCAGCTGCGGGCCGTGCACGTTGGCCAGCCGCGCGTGCTGCTGCATCTCGTGCGTGCCCCAACGCGCCCCCGCGGCGCGCAGGTCCGTCCAGTCCAGCTCCGGGGCCAGCACGCGCAGCGCGTCCTGCAGCGGCCGGTTGGCCTCGAAGAGGTTGACGTCCACCAGCGGCTCGGGCTGGTTGAAGACCTCGTGCGTGGCGGTGCCCATGGGCGGACTCCTCGCGCGGCGCAGCTTCCTTCATCCCCCCGCCAAGGCCGGCGCGCCGCGTCCGGCCCGCGGGGGATGGGTCACACCAGCTTGACGAGCTGCTTGCCGAAATTGCGGCCCTTGAGCAGCCCCAGGAAGGCCTCGGGCGCGGACGCGATGCCGTGCGCGATGCTCTCGCGCGGACGGTAGCGCCCGCTGCCCACCAGCTCGCCGAGTTCGGCCAGCGCCTCGGGCCAGACCTCCATGTGCTCGCTGACGATGAAGCCCTCGATGCGCATGCGGTTGATGAGGATGAGCGCCGGGTTGAGCATCGGCAGCGGCTGCCCGTCGTACCCCGCGATCATCCCGCACAGCGCCACACGCGAGAAGGCATTCGCGCGCAGCATCACCGCGTCCAGCACCATCCCGCCGACGTTTTCGAAGTGCCCGTCGATGCCGTTGGGGCACGCGGCCTTGAGCGCGCCGGCCAGCGACTTCAGGTCCCGGTGCTCGCGGTAGTCGATGCAGTCGTCAAACCCCAGCTCGTCGCGCACGTAAGCGCACTTGTCCGGACCACCGGCGATCCCGACCACGCGGCAGCCGCGCTGCTTGGCCAGCACGCCGACGGCGCTGCCCACGGCGCCGGCCGCGGCGCTGACCGTGATCGTCTGCCCCGCCTTGGGCTCGATGATCTTGACCAGCCCGTACCACGCCGTCACGCCGGGCATGCCCACCGCCCCCAGGTAGTGGCTGGGCGGGATGCGCGAGACGTCCACCTTGCGCAGCACCCCGGGCTGGTTGGCATCGACCACGCTGTACTCCTGCCAGCCGCCCATGCCGACGACCCAGTCGCCTACCGCGTAGCGCGGGTGGCGGCTCTCCACCACCTGCCCCACCGTGCCGCCGATCATCACCTCGTTGAGCGGCTGCGGTGCCGCGTAGCTCTTGCCCTCGTTCATGCGCCCGCGCATGTACGGGTCCAGGCTCAGGTAATGGTGCTGCACCAGCACCTGTCCGTCGGCCAGCGGCGGTGTTTCGGTTTGCACGAGGCGGAAATTGTCGACGCTCGCCTCGCCCTGCGGGCGGCTCACGAGCAGGATCTGCTTGTTCAGCGGCATATCACGTTCCTCCATCATGGCGCGGGACGCGCCGGTTGTGATTCGTGGGTGGATGGGGGACAACCCCTCTTTTGGTCATCGGCGGTTCGCCGGTCGATCGGCGGTGGTTCGTCTAACGGTCCGTTGTCCGTCGTTGGTCGCGTCAGTCGGTGGGCGCGATGCCACCCGCGTCTGCGCTGCGGTTGAGGTCGTGCACGTCGCGCCCCGGTGCGGGCAGGCGTCGCACGTAGCGAAACGTGCCGGTGGCGTGGGCGCACAGCCGCCCCTCGGCGTCGCGGATGTCCCCCTCGGTGAAGGCCATCGTCGCGGTGCGGTGCAGCAGGCGCGCACGCGCCAGCAGCGGCCCCTTCGCCGCCTGCATGAAGGTGGTTTTCATCTCGATGGTCACCACCCCCATGTCGCGCTGCACGCTGCGCGCCGCGTGCGCCATCGCCACGTCCAGCAGCGTCATGCTCGCGCCGCCGTGCACGACGTCGAAGGAGTTCAGATGTTGCGGTGCCGGGTCGAAGGCGATTTCCGCCTCCCCGTCCTCCCAGCGGCGCAGGCGCAGGCCCAGCAGCTCGACGAACGGGATGCGCACCGCAAACGGGATGTCACCCACCGACGACGGCACTGACGCCTCCATCGACCGCCAGCCATTGCCCGGTGATGTGCTTGCCCGCGTCGGACGCGAACAGCACGGCCACGCCCTTGAGGTCCTCGTCGTCGCCCAGGCGGTTCAGCGGCGCGTGCGCCGCCAGCCGCTCCTCGCCCATCGCCTGCAGCGTGCCGCGCGTCATCTTGCTCGGGAAAAACCCAGGGCAGATCGCGTTGACGCGGATGCCGTAGCGCCCCCACTCGGCCGCCAGCGCCCGCGTGAAATTGATCACCGCGCCTTTGGACGTGTTGTAGGCGATGGTGCGCATATCGGGCGGGTTGCCGCCCAGCCCGGCGATGGAGGCGACGTTGATGATGCTGCCGCGCCGCCGCGGGATCATGCACGCCTTGCCGATCGCCTGGCTCAGGACGAAGTAGCCGCGCACGTTGAGGTTCATCACCTTGTCCCACGCTTCCAGCGGGTGGTCCTCGGCCGGCGCCCCCCAGGCGGCCCCGGCGTTGTTGACCAGGATGTCGATGTCACCCAGGCGCTGCAGCGTCTCCGACACCAGGCGCTGGATATCGTCCTCGCGCGCGCAGTCGGCGGCGATCCAGCGCGCGTCGATCCCTTGTGCCTGCAGGGTCTGCACGGCCTCTTCCAGCTCATCGGGCTTGCGCGCGGTCAGCATCAGCTTCGCGCCGGCCTCGCCCAACGCCTGCGCGATTTGCAGGCCCAGGCCGCGCGAGCCGCCGGTGACCAGCGCCGTGCGGCCCTTGAGGTCAAACAGTTCGGTGATGGTTCGGGTCATGCAGGGTCTCCTCTTTGGTTCGGTAGGGGGTTGCGGGACCGTGGGGTCAAAACGCCTCGTCGGGCATCTCGGCACACGTCAGATCGCGCGTGCGCACGACACGCAGCCAAGGCTCGATCCTGGGCAGCTCGTAGTGGAAGAAGTAGCGGCACGCCTGCAGACGGCCGCGGTGGGCGGGGCCATCGCCCCGGGCGGCCACGCGCGCGACGTCCAGCCACATCCACGCGATGACCGTGTGGCCGAACGCCTGCATGTACGGCACGGCGTTGGCCAGCGCCGCGGTGGGGTCGCCGTCGGCCCACGCGGCGCGGGTCGCGGCCAGCACCGCATCCCACGCGTCGGCCAGTGCCTGCGCGTGCGCCGCCAGCGCTGGCTCCTCGCGCGCCTGCGCGACGGTCGCGGCGATGCGCGCGCCCAGCAGCGCCAGCCCCCGCCCCTGCTCCATCAGCACCTTGCGCCCGAGCAGATCCAGCGCCTGGATGCCGTGCGTGCCCTCGTGGATCATGTTGAGGCGGTTGTCGCGCCAGTACTGCTCCACCGGAAAATCGCGCGTATAGCCGTAGCCGCCATGCACCTGGATCGCCAGGCTGTTGGCCTCCAGGCACCACTCGCTGGGCCAGCTCTTGGCGATCGGTGTGAGCACCTCCAGCAGCAACCGCGCCTCGTCCGCCGCGGCGGTGTCGCCCGTGCGCTGCTCGTCCACCAGCCGCGCGCAATAGAGTTGCAGCGCCAGTGCCCCTTCGCAATAGGCCTTTTGCGCCAGCAGCATGCGCTTGACGTCCGCGTGCTGGATGATGGGCACGGGCGGCTGCGCCGGGTCCTTGCCCGCGGGGCCGATGGGGCGCCCCTGCGTGCGCGTGCGCGCGTAATCCAGACTCGCCCGATACCCGGCCATGCCCAGCATCGTGGCCGCCATACCGACGCCAATGCGCGCCTCGTTCATCATATGGAACATGTAGCGCAGGCCCTCGCCGGGCGCACCGACCCGGTAGCCGATCGCCCCGGCCCCGCGGCCGTCCAAGCCGGAGCCGAAGGCCGCGCCGGTAACGGGATAGCGCCCCTCGCCGAAGTTCAGCAGCGTGTTGGTCGTGCCACGCCAGCCGCACTTGTGGTTCAGGCCCGCCAGCGCCACGTCGTTGCGCTGCCCGGTGAGCCGCCCCTCAGCGTCGACCAGGCGCTTGGGCACGATGAAGAGCGAAATCCCCTTGACGCCGGGCGGCAGCCGCCCGTCCGGCCCCGGAATCTTTGCCAGCACCAGGTGGACGATGTTGTCCGTGAGCTCATGCTCACCGGCGGAGATCCACATCTTGTTGCCGCGCAGGCGGTAGCGCGGCCCCAGCGGATCGGCCTCGTAGCCGTCGCCGTCCGGCACGGCGCGCGTCGTGATGTCGCTCAGGCTGGATCCAGCCTGCGGCTCGCTCAGGCACATCGTGCCCGAGAAGCGCCCCGCCAGTTCCGGCAGCGCAAACGCCCGCCGCTGCGCCGGCGTGCCGTGCGCCATCAGCAGGTTGGCGTTGCCCACCGTCAGCATGCCGGCACCGATGCTGACCGACGCCGCGGCAAAAAACGCATTGCCCGCCGCCTCGATCGTGTACGGCAGCTGCATGCCGCCAACGTCGTAGTCCTGCGCGGCGCTGAGCATGCCACTCTCGGCGTACGCCTTCCACGCCTCGTGGGTCGCGGCGGGCAGGATGACCTTTTCGCCGTCGAAGCGCGGTTCCTCCGTGTCGACGAGCCGGTTGAACGGCGCGTACTTCTCGCGCGCGATGCGCTCGCACGTGTCGAGCACGGCGTCGAACGTCTCACGCGAGTGGTCGGCGTAACGCGCGCGAGTGGTGAGGGCCTGCACCCGCAGCCACTCGTACAACAGAAAGTCGATGGCTGCGCGCAGGCCCTGGCCCATCACAGCACCTCGAAGACGCCGGCCGCGCCCATGCCGCCGCCGATGCACATCGTCACGCACACGCGCTTGGCCCCGCGGCGCTTGCCCTCGATCAGCGCATGGCCCGTCAGGCGCTGGCCCGACATGCCGTAGGGGTGACCGATGGCGATCGCGCCGCCGTTGACGTTGAGCCGGTCGGCGGGAATGCCCAGGCGGTCGCGGCAGTAGATCACCTGCACCGCAAACGCCTCGTTGAGTTCCCACAGGTCGATATCGTCCACGGTCAGTCCCAGGCGCTGAAGCACCTTGGGCACGGCAAACACCGGGCCGATGCCCATTTCATCCGGCTCGCAACCCGCCACCGCGAAGCCGAGGAAGCGCCCCAGCGGCTGCAGGCCCTTGCGCTCGGCGACCTTTTCGTCCATCACCACGCACGCCCCGGCGCCGTCGGAGAACTGGCTGGCGTTGCCCGCGGCGATCGTGCCACCGGGCATGGCTGGCTTGATGCCAGCAATGGCCTCCTTCGTCGTGCCCTCGCGCAGGCCCTCGTCACGGCTGACCGTGACCTCGCGCGTGATCAGGCCGCGCTGCTTGTCGAACACCCCGGCGGTCACGGTGATCGGCACGATTTCATCGTCAAACTTGCCCGCCGCAGCGGCCGCGCACGCCTTTTGCTGACTCGCCGCGCCGTACTCGTCCATCGCGTCGCGCGAGATGCCGTAGCGCTTGGCCACCTGCTCCGCCGTCTGCAGCATGGTCCAGTAAATCTCGGGCTTGCGCGCCAGCAGCGCCGGGTCGGTCATCATGTGCTTGTTCATCTCGTTTTGCACGCACGAGATGCTCTCGACGCCGCCGGCCACATAAATCTCGCCTTCGCCCGACTGGATGCGCTGCGCGGCCAGTGCGATCGTCTGCAGCCCGGAGGAGCAGAAGCGGTTGACGGTCATGCCGGAGACGCTGACCGGACAGCCCGCGGCCAACGCGATCTGGCGCGCAATGTTCCAACCCGTCGCGCCTTCGGGGTTGGCGCAGCCCATGATGACGTCCTCGACCTCCGCGGGGTCGAGGCGGGCGCGCTCGATGGCGGCGCGCACCACGTGCCCCCCCAGCGTGGCACCGTGGGTCATGTTGAAAGCGCCCTTCCAGCTCTTGGCCAACGGTGTGCGGGCGGTGGAAACGATGACGGCATTGCTCATGTTCGGTTCTCCAGTAATCGCGGTGCCACTGCCTCAGACGGCGGCAAAACCCTTGCCCTCGGCCACCAGCCGCTGCAACAGCGGCGCGGGCTGCCAGAACTGGGCGTCGTCGTGCGGGTTCTTGGCAAAACGCTTCATCGCCTGCACGACGTTGAACAGGCCAAACTGCTCGGCATAGTGCATCGGCCCGCCGCGCCATACCGGGAAGCCGTAACCCGTGATGTAGACCATGTCGATGTCGCTGGCGCGCGCGGCAATCTTCTCCTCCAGGATGTGCGCGCCCTCGTTGACCAGCGCAAACACCAGGCGCTGCACGATCTCGTCGTCGCTGATCTTGCGCGGGTTGATGCCCAGCTCCTTGCGGTAGTCCTCGATCATCTGGTTGACCACCGGGCTCGGGATCGCGTCGCGCTTGCCCGGCTGATAGTCGTACCAGCCGGCACCCGTCTTCTGGCCGAAGCGCCCCATCTCACACAGCCGGTCCGCGATCTTGCTGTAGCGCAGGTGCGGTTTTTCGACGTAGCGGCGCTTGCGGATGTACCAGCCAACGTCGTTGCCAGCGAGGTCGCCCATGCGGAACGGCCCCATCGCAAAGCCGAACTTCTCGATCGCGCGGTCCACCTGCTCGGGCGTGCAGCCCTCTTCCAGCAGGAAGCCGGCCTGCCGGCTGTACTGTTCGATCATGCGGTTGCCGATGAAGCCGTCGCACACGCCGCTGACGACGCAGGTCTTTTTGATCTTCTTGCCCAGCGCCATCACGGTGGCGAGCACGTCCTTGGCCGTCTTGTCGCCGCGCACCACCTCCAGCAGCTTCATCACGTTGGCCGGGCTGAAGAAGTGCGTACCGATGACATCCTGCGGGCGTTTCGTGAACGCGGCGATCTGGTTGACGTCCAGCGTCGAGGTGTTGGTCGCCAAGATCGCGCCGGGCTTCATCACCGCGTCGAGCTGCTCGAACACCTGGCGCTTGACGGCCATGTCCTCGAACACCGCCTCGATGACCAGGTCCGCGTCGCGGATGTCGTCGTAGGTCATCGTCGTGCGCAGCAACGCGAGGCGCTGCTCGACCTGCTCGGGCTTGAGCTTACCCTTCTTGACCTGGCCCTCGTACACCGAGCGGATGTGCGCCACGCCGCGCTCGAGCGCCTCGGGCTTGGCCTCGAGCAGCGTCACCGGCAGGCCCACATTGAGGAAGTTGATCGCGATGCCGCTGCCCATCGTGCCGGCGCCGATGATGGCGACCTGCCGCACCTCGCGCACCGGCGTGTCCTCGGGAACGTCGGCGATCTTGCCCGCCGCCCGCTCGGCGACGAACAGGTGGCGCAGCGCCATGCTCACCGGCGTGTTCATCAGGTTGACGAAGGTCTCGCGCTCGAACGCCATCCCATCGTCGAAGCGCTTGGTCGTCGCCGCCTGCACCGCGTCGATGCACTTGAGCGGCGCGGGGTAGTGCTTGGCCTGCGCCCCGACCATGTTGCGCGCGAACTGGAAGTACGCGTCGCCCTGCGGATGCTGGCACGGCAGGTGGCGCACCAGCGGCAGCGGCGCCCCACCGGCGTGCTTATCGGCCACCTCGCGCGCCAGCGCGATGGCCTCCTCCAACAGCGTCTCGGCCGACGCGGCGAGCTTGTCGAAGAGCTTCTGCCCCGGGATGGCCGCGAGGATTTCGCTCGCCACCGGCTCGCCGCTGACGATCATGTTCAGCGCCGCTTCCACCCCGAGGACCCGCGGCAGCCGCTGCGTGCCGCCCGCGCCGGGGATGAGGCCGAGTTTGACCTCGGGCAGCGCCACCTTGGTGCCCGGTGCCGCGATGCGGTAGTGCGCCCCCAGCGCCAGCTCCAGCCCCCCGCCCATGCAAACGCTGTGCACGGCCGCGATGACCGGCTTGGCCGAGTGCTCCACCGCCAGAATGACGCTCAGCAGGTTCGGGTCCTGATAGGCCTTGGGCGAGCCGAACTCCTTGATGTCGGCGCCGCCAGAGAACGCCTTGCCGGCGCCGGTGAGCACAATGGCGCGCACGGCGGGGTCGTCGTTGGCGCGGTCCAGCCCCTGGGCGATGGCCTGCCGGGTGGACAACCCCAACCCGTTGACGGGCGGGTTGTCCAGGGTGATGACGGCCACGTCGCCGTGGACCTGGTAATGAGCGGTCATGGTGCCTCCTCGAAAGCGATCACGGACAAAACTGAACGGTCGTTCGGTTTTGCGTCGATTCTAGGCCGATGCGCCGGGGTTTGGCTACGTCGGGGTGTCGCCTGGTTGTCTCGTCCCGTTCGACCGAGAGCTGACCCCGCCCGAGGGAACGAATGCCGCTCCGCTACCGCGACGGAGCACAACGCCACCAAAACGTATCGCCGTGTTCGGCGTTCACAACGCGGTGACACCCTAACCGCCAGCCGTGTGCCAGCGAAGCGCCCGCTTACCAGCACCGCTGGTTTTACCGGATCGGTCGCTTATGGCTGCCCCAATCATTGATATCGGATTGGCCACCGCTCTACCTGTCACATCCCGGATGATCATATGGCCGTTTTTGGAACAGATGCGGGTGTGACGTGTACCACTGTTTCATGGCCTGCATGGGCGTGAGACCCTTGAGTGCGGCCTGGGGCAGCTGGTGGTTGTAAAGCCAAGCATAGCGCAGCAGGGTCTTCTCGAGATCCTCGCCGCTGATGAAGTGGTGGCTGCGCAGCACCTCCTCGATGCGGCCGTTGAAGCGCTCTACCATCCCGTTGGTCTGGGGGCGTCGCACGCGCGTGGTGCGGTGCTCGATGCCGAGTGCCTCGCACAGGCTCTCGAAGGCGTGGGTGGCACTGGGCTGCCCCAGCAGCCGTGCGGTGAACTCCTTGCCATTGTCTGTGAGGATCTTGTTGATCTTGATCGGGCACGCCGTGAGCAGCGACTTGAGGAAGGCGCGCGCGTTTCTCGCGCTCTTGGAGGCGTACAGGGCAATGAAGACCCAGCGCGTGGCACGGTCGATGGCCACAAAGAGGTAGCGCCGCCGCGTCTCATCGGCCATTTGCGGCAGGTACTTCACGTCGATATGAATGAAGCCCGGCTCGTAAGCGGCAAAGGGCTGATGTGCGGGTTTGGGCACCTGGGGCTTGAGGGATCGCAGCGACCCCACGCCGTGGCGTCGCAAGCAGCGATCCAGTCCCGAGCGCGACACGTCAGGACAGACGAACTCGCGCATGACCGACAGCAGATCATCCAGCGGCAGCAGCAGCGTCTTGCGCAGCTCCACTGCAATGGCCTCCTGCGCCGGGGTCATGGTGGTACGCAGCCGGTGCGGGGTGTGGGAGCGATCCAGAAAATCCTCGCGGCGCTTCCACTTGTACACCGTCATGAGCGAAACGCCGTAACGCTCAGCCAACACCGCAGCCGGCTCATCCGACAGCGCGATCTCGCGCCGTATGGCTGGCGTTGTACGCGCCAGGGCATGCAGCTTGATGTTCATGAGGGCATCTCCCGATGATGGTCGTCAACGCCTTGACCCGCTGCCCAGCAGCTCGCGCAGAACGCTTACCGCCAGCAGGTACGCATGGCGTGATGGCACTATCCAATCATCCGGGATGCGACATTTTATTGATCCAAACAAAACTTGAGGCACTGAGCCGCTACAACTCACCCCAAAGCGACGACAGCGGTGCCGCCCAAATCCTGTCCCCGAGGGGCAAAGCCTCGTTTCCATCATACAGCAATACCCCCATCGTGAATTGACTGCCCGCAAGGCTCGCCAACTTCCTCAGCCCGCGAAGATCGCTCTCTCTAACGGTAGCGGCCGCCTTGACTTCGACCCCGACCAGCCGTCCCGCAGCATTTTCGATGACGACATCGACTTCGACTTTGTCCGCGTCCCGGTAATACATCAAGCGGTAGTCGCCGTCTGCTGTGGTCGTGTGCTTGAGCAACTCCCCAAAAACGAAGGTCTCCAGTACATGACCAAACCGGACGCGATCCTGTTGTACACCATCCACCGTGAGATCCAGCAGCGCCGCCAGCAAACCGGCATCGACGAACTGCAGCTTCGGGGTTTTCACGACACGGGTCAGGCGGTTGCGCGACCAAACCTCGACGCGCTTGAGCAGATACATCTGCTCAAGTATCCCAATGTAGCGTGAAGCGGTCTTACCATCCAGGCCGACCTGACCACCGAGCTGGGTGTAGTTGCACATCTGACCGGCTGTCTGGGCGAGCGCTCGCAGCAGTCTGGGCAGATGATCGAGCTTGTCGATTTCCGCTACATCGCGCACGTCGCGCTGGATGATGGCGTCGAGGTACTGACGAGCCCACGCCACCCGACGCCGGTTTGATGTGCGCGCCACCGCTTCCGGGTAGCCCCCCCGTAGAACGCGCTCGATCAAATCGCCGCCCAGCGCCGGCTGACCGACCTTGGGCAGACGACCGGCAAAAACGCTGTCAATCCAATTGGTGGAGTGCCGCTCGATTTCGCTTTGCGACAAAGGCAGCAAAGTCAGCGTCTCCATCCGGCCGGCCAGCGAGTCGGCCACCGTCGGCAACGCCATCACGTTGGCCGATCCGGTCAGCAGAAAACGCCCGGGACGCCGGTCCTCGTCGACGCTCTTTTTGATCGCCAGCAACAACGGCGGTGCCCGCTGGATCTCGTCGATCACGGCGCGATCCAGGCTGCGGATCATCCCGACCGGATCTTCGCGAGCAGCCAACAGGGTCAGCTCATCGTCCAGTGTCAGATAGCGCAGACCCTGCAGCTTGGCCACCTGTCGCACCAGTGTGGTCTTGCCAGCCTGACGGGGGCCAGCGAGCAACACGACGGGGGTGTCCAGCAGGGCTTCCGCGATGCGTGGTTCGATCCAGCGCGGAAAAAGTGAAGTCGTGCTCATCGGCCAATGGTATCGTAAATTTCGGATCGTGATATCGTAAAGTTCGGAACGTATGATCTAAGATTTCGGAAGCACGTATCGGAAAAGAAGGAGCGATCAAGGCTGCGATGGCATCCCCATCCGGTCATGATCGACCGCCCCGCACCGCGCGCCCCGCCCCTCGGCGGCCGAATGCCAGACCGTGCATGGAGGGCGTCGCCTCTCTAAGTCCCACAGAGAGGGCTCGCCCGTCAATACGTCAACCGGGCGTAGTAGGTGCGCTCCGACGCCCGTCGCGCCTCGCCCAGTGTGCGGATGCCCTGCTGTTGCAGCAGCGGGATCAGGCGCAAGAACACCTCGGCCGTGACGAACGCGTCCCCAAGCGCCGTGTGGCGCCCGATCACCGGGATGCCAAAGCGCGCCGCGATTTCCTCCAGCCGGTGCGAGGGCTGCGCCGGGTGCACCACCGCCGACAGCAGCAGCGTGTCGAGCACGGGCTGGTCGAATGCGACGCCGGTGCGCTTCTCCTTGAGCTGCAGGAAACGCATGTCGAAGGCCGCGTTGTGCGCCACGAGCACGGTGTCGCGCGCAAAGGCGTGAAACGCCGGCAGCACCTCGGTGATGTCGGGCTGGTCGGCCACCATCTCGGGCGTGATGCCATGGATCGGGATCGTCTCGCGCGGGATGCTGCGGCGGGGGTTGACGAGCTGCTCGAAGCTCTCGTGCCGCAGCAGCTTGCCGTTGACGATGCGCGTCGCCCCGATCTGGATGATCTCGTCACCTTCCGACGGATTGAGCCCGGTGGTTTCGGTGTCGAACACCGTGTAGGCGAGCTCGGTCAGCGGTACGTCGTCCAGCGCCTGGGTCGCGGGCGAGACGCGGAACAGGTCGAAGTCGTAGAACTCGGGGCGGCTCTCGGTGCGCACGGCCGGCATGCTCTCGGCGGACTCCGCCGGTTCGATCGCGGTCAGACGCCAGCGGAAAAACGCCTCGCCCCGCGCGGCGTCGACCTCTGCCCACAGCGCCGCGCCGTGGCGCTCGACCACGTCCCGCACGCACGCAATCGCGCCGCCCGTGCCGATGCCCATCGGGTCGAGCTCCCAGCCCATCACGCCGTCGATGGCCCCATCAGCGGCGGCAGCGGGCCAGACGAGGTCCAGATGCGCGCGCGGCCCGTCTTCCGCTGGCGCGGCCTGCAGGCGCAGGCCGACGCGCGGGACTGCACGCTCGGTGTGCAAACGGCGCGCGAGGTACACGACCGCCTGGATGAGCGCGAAGCTGTCGACGCGCAACCAGACCTGCGCATCGACCGGCCCCATGTCCACCGGCACCCCGTCCACTTCGGCGAGCCGCCGCTCGAGCGCCGCCACCAGATCGGCGCCCAGCATGTCCTCCATCGGCCACGACTGGGTCCACAGCGCCGCGCCCTCGGCAACGAGCCGCTGCACCCGCTCGCCCCAGCCCAGCACCTCGTCGCGCACCACCTGCAGCAACCGCTCGCGCAACGCCGCGTCGGCGTCCGGCAGCGCCAGCACCTCCAACGCCGCGCGCACGTTGGCCAGGCTGCGCCGGCTGCCTTCCGTCAGATCGAGCCACAGGCGCTCGCGCTGCGCGGCCTGTTCGTGCTCGCGCGTGATGTTGTCGAGCAGCAGCACGAAACCGGCGAGTGCCGATGGGTCGGCGTCTCCGCCCTCGACCGGCCGCACCGGCGCCACCTGCACCCGCAGCAACTGCCCCGCACGGGTGGCCGTGACGAACTGCGCGCTGGGGTGCGCCGCCCCGCGGCGCAGGCGCTGCTGGATACTCTCCAGCGCGTGCGCGATCAGCGCGCGGTCGAACACGGTGTAGATCGACCGCCCGAGGCCGATGAGCTCGGCCCCGCCGGCAAGCGTCGGCGCCTGCGACAGCGCGCGAAATTGCAGGCGCGCGCGGTTGTTGTAGAGCAGGATGCGCCCGTCGCGGTTGCACACGACCACGCTTTGCGTCAGCTCCGACATCAGCGCGGCCAGGCGGGACTTCTCCTGCTCGATGCCGCGGGCGGCCTCACGCACGCGCTGCTCGACCTGCGCGCGCCAGTCCTCGCGCTGCTGCACGAGCTGGTTGAACAGCCGCGCGACGCGCCGCACCTCGGCCGGCCCCCGCTCGCGCAGCGCGGGCGCCCCCTCGGCGGTGAGCAGCACCTGCGCCTCCTCCGCCAGCCGCCGCCAGGGGTGCACCCCCACGTCGAAGGCCCGCTGCAGGCCCCACGCGATGCCGCCCATGCCAAACAGCCACATCAGCAGCACGAACCCCCAGCGGTCGCCCAGCAGGTCCAACATCCGCGCGCGGGCATCCGGCTCCAGCGTCACCGCGATCAGCCCGACCGTGACCCCGAGCCACGCAAGAGACACCACGCCGGCACCGGCGAGCAGCCACCACAGGCGCGGGTCGATGCGGCGGCTCACGCCGCGTCCTCCAGCAGCTCGCGCACGCGCCGCACCAGATCCTGCGTCGCAAACGGCTTGGTGATGTACGCATCGGCACCCAGCGCCAGCCCTTTGGCCACGTCGGCATCGCGCCCCTTGGCCGTGAGCAGCACGATGCGCATCCCGGCGAGGCGGGCGTCGGCGCGGATCGCCTGACAGACATCGAAGCCGCTCTTGCGCGGCATCATCACATCGAGCAGCACCAGGTCCGGACACCACTGCGCAGCCGTCTGCAGCGCCTCGTCGCCATCGCGCGCGAGCCGCACCTCGTAGCCCTCGCGCCGCATCAGGAACTCCAGCGGAATCAGGATGTTCGGCTCGTCATCCACGATCAGCACGCGCTTGCTCACGGAGCTCGTCTCCTCTGCTCGGTTCGTCGTTCGCAGTGTAGGGCATGGCCAGCGGCACGTCGAAGCCGAAACACGCCCCCTGCCCTGGTGCCGACCGCAGCCACAGGCGGCCGCCCAGGTGTTCGATGATGCGGCGGCTGATCGGCAGCCCGAGCCCCGTGCCCCCGGGGCGCTCGCGCGCGTCGCGTCCCTGACGGAATTTCTCGAAGATCACCGCCTGTTCCTCGGGTGGCACACCGGGCCCGTTATCCTGCACTTCGACCCGCGCCATCGGCGTGCGCGCATCGGCCACCATCGACACCCGCAGCACCACCTCGCCGCACCCCTCGGGCACGAACTTGGCGGCGTTGGACAGCAGGTTCATCAGCACCTGCTGCAGCCGGTCCGGGTCGGCGCGCACGACGACGGGGCGATCGGGCACCTCGACCGTCAGGCGGGCGCCGCGGGCCTGCAGCAACGGCTCGGCCGCGCGCGCGGCCTGCTCCACCAGATCCTGCAGCACCACCTCACCCACGTGCCAGTCGGCGTGGCCGGACTCGATCTTGGCCAGATCCAACACCTGGTTGACCAGACGCGTCAGGCGCTCGCTCTCGGCCACGACAATGTCCAAAAATTGCTGGCGCTGCGCCACGTCCATGCCGGGATCGTCACGCAGGATCTCCGTCAGCGCCCTGATCGAGGTCAAAGGCGTGCGCAATTCGTGCGTCACCGACGACATGAAGTCGTCCTTGAGCCGGTCGAGCTCCTGCAGCCGCTCATTGGCCGCACGCAGCTCGGCCGTGGCGCGCTCCAGCGACCGAGACTTGTCCTCCAGCGCCCGCGACAGCGCCCGCAGCCGCCCCGTCTCGCGCAGGATGTCGAACACGTCCTCCAGCCGCAGCGGCTGCTCCTCCACCACCGACGCGACCAGCCAGCGCGCCGAGGCGCTGCCGACCGCGCCCGCGAGCTGCGTCTCCACCCAGTGCACCAGCGCCGCATCCGCCGGCAGGTCCGGCAGGGCCACACCGCGGGCGCGCGCCTGCTCCTGCAGCAACGCCTGCGCGCGCTCCGCGCCCAACACCCGTGCGAGCAGCGCCTGCAGCGAGGCGAGCGACGCCTCGCCGCGCCAAAACACCGGGCGCTCCTCGGCCGTGGTTCGGTCGAAAACGTCCACGAACAGCAGGGCCTGACTCGTCTCGACCGGGCCCGGGGGACGCGCGAGCGAGACGCCCACGTACAACCCGACATTGACCAGTGCGCTCCAGAAGAGCGCGTGCGTCAGCGGATCGAACCCCTGCAGCCCGAAGAGCGCCTCTGGGCGCAGCCAGTCGATGCCCCACGGCCCCTCGGTAACGAAAGCGGCGCTGAGCCAACCGGATTTGGCCAGCGACGGCAGCATCAGGGTATAGGCCCACACCGCAAAGCCGCCGAGCAGCCCGGCCATCGCACCCGCGCGGCTTGCTCCCTTCCAGACCATCCCGCCCAGGAGCGCGGGAGCAAACTGCGCCACCGCCGCAAAGCTGATCAGCCCGATGCTCACCAGCGCGTAGGCATCGCCGGCCAGCCGGTAGTAGCCGTAGCCGAGCAGCAACAGCAGCAGGATCGCACCGCGCCGGATACGCAGGATGACCCGCGTCAGGTCGGTCGGCGCACGGTGCCGCCCCTGCCGGCGCAGCCACCACGGCAGCACCAGATCGTTGCACACCATGGTCGCCACGGCGATCGACTCGACGATGACCATGCCCGTCGCCGCCGACAGCCCGCCCAGGAACACCAGCAGCAGCAGGGCCTCGGCCCCCGCGACCTGCGGCAGCCGCAGCACGAACACCTCCGCCTGCGGCGACCCGGCACCGAACGTCAGCCCCCCCGCCAGCGCCAACGGCAGCACGAACAGGTTGATCAACCACAGGTACAGCGGAAACCCCCAGGCGGCGCGGCGGATGTGGCGCTCATCTACCGCCTCCACCACCATCACCTGGAACTGCCGCGGCAGCAGCAGCACCGACAGCCCCGCGAGCACCGTCAGCGCCAGCCACGACGACCACGCAAACGCCCCCGGATCCCCGAGGGTGAGCAGCCGCGTCAACGCGGGGTCGGCCTGCGCCCGCGCGATCAGGTCACCCCAGCCGTCGAACATCCCCCAGGTGACGAACGCCCCGACCGCGAGGAAGGCGGCAAGCTTGACGAGCGACTCGAAGGCGATCGCCGCCACCATCCCCTCGTGCCGCTCGGTGCTGTCCCAGTGCCGCACGCCAAAGGCGATGGTGAACACCGCCAGCCCCAGCGCAAGGTAGAGCGTGCTGTCGTGCCACCAGGGCTGGTGCAGCGCCCCGGCGGCCGAGCCGTCGATCACCACCGCGGAGGCCACCGCGATGCCCTTGAGCTGCAGCGCGATGTAGGGAACGATCCCGACGACCGTGATCAGCGTCACCGCCCCCGCGAGCGCGGGGCTTTTGCCGTAGCGGCTGCCGATGAAATCGGCGATCGTCGTGATGCGGTAGGTGTGCGCGATGCGCACCATCTTGCGCAGCACCACCCAGCCCAACACCAGCGCCAGCGTCGGCCCCAGATAGATGGGCAGGAACCACAGCCCGCCGCTCGCGGCACGGCCCACGCTGCCGAAATACGTCCACGCGGTGCAGTACACCGCCATCGACAGCGTGTACACCCACGCGTTGCCGATGACGGAACGGCCCTGCTGCGCGCGCCGGTCCGCCCAGTGCGCGATCGCGAACAAACCACCAAGGTACGCGAACGCGGCGGCGAGGACGACGACAGGAGACATCGGACCACGGCGCCGCCGTCGCTCAGTCCGGCGCGCGCTCCATGCACCACGCGAGCGCGCCGATGAGCGCGCCCCATACGAGAAACAGCGCCACGACGAACCCCGCGGGGCCGCCCAGGCGCTCCCCCCAGAACGCCCACACCGCGAGCAGCGGGAAATTCAGCGCCAGCACCCCGGCGCCGAACAGGGCCCACAGCCGCGACGCTTCCGGGGATGTCGCGTCGTGCTGCCGCATGGCCGGGGCCCCCGTCCTCGCCTCAACCCTGGGCGGCGAGGCGCTGCCAGGTGTCGACCACCGTGTCCGGGTTGAGCGAGATCGAGCTGATGCCGCGCTCCATCAGCCAGCGGGCAAAGTCCGGGTGGTCGCTGGGGCCCTGCCCGCAGATGCCGATGTATTTGCCCTGCGCGCGGCACGCCGCGATCGCGCGCTCGATCAGCGCCAGCACCGCCGGGTCGCGCTCGTCGAAGTCGTGTGCCAGCAGCTCCAGCCCTGAGTCGCGGTCCAGCCCCAGCGTGAGCTGCGTCAGGTCGTTCGAGCCGATCGAGAAGCCGTCGAAATACTGCAGGAACTGCTCGGCCAGGATGGCGTTGCTCGGGATCTCGCACATCATGATGAGCTTGAGGTCGTGCTCGCCGCGCTTGAGCCCCATCGACGCCAGCAGCTCCGTGACGCGCTGCGCCTGCGCCAGCGTACGCACGAACGGCACCATCACCTGCACGTTGGTCAGGCCCATCTCCAGCCGCACGCGCTTGAGCGCCTCCACCTCCATCGCAAACGCCTCGGCGAAGTCGTCGCTGATGTAGCGCGCCGCGCCGCGGAAGCCCAGCATCGGGTTTTCCTCGTCGGGTTCGTAGCGGCTGCCGCCCACCAGCTTGCGGTACTCGTTGCTCTTGAAGTCCGACAGCCGCACGATCACCGGCTTGGGCCAGAAAGCCGCGGCGATCGTCGCCACGCCCTCGGCCACCTTATCGACGTAGAACGCGCGCGGGCTGGCGTGGCCGCGGGCGGCGGATTCCACCGCGCGCTTCAGATCGGCGTCGACGTTGGGGTAGTCGAGGATGGCCTTCGGGTGCACGCCGATGTTGTTGTTGATGATGAACTCCAGGCGCGCCAACCCCACGCCGCCGTTGGGCAGCTGCGCGAAGTCGAAGGCGAGCTGCGGGTTGCCGACGTTCATCATGATCTTGACCGGCAGCTCGGGCATCGCACCGCGCTGCACCTCGGTGACCTCGGTCTCCAGCAGCCCCTCGTAGATGTGGCCGGTGTCGCCCTCGGCGCAGCTGACCGTGACGAGCTGTCCGTCCTTGAGGGTGTCGGTCGCGTTGCCGCATCCCACGACAGCCGGAATGCCCAGCTCACGCGCGATGATGGCCGCGTGGCAGGTGCGCCCGCCCCGGTTGGTCACGATGGCGCTGGCGCGCTTCATGATCGGCTCCCAGTTCGGGTCGGTCATGTCGGTGACCAGCACGTCGCCGGGCTGCACCTTGTCCATCTCGGCGATCGAGTGGACGATGCGCACCTTGCCGGTGCCGATCTTCTGGCCGATCGCGCGCCCTTGCGCCAGCACCGGGCCCTTGGCCTTGAGCTGGTAGCGCAGCTCCACCTGGCCCGCGGCCTGGCTCTTGACCGTCTCCGGCCGCGCCTGCAGGATGTAGATCTGCCCGTCGACGCCGTCCTTGCCCCACTCGATGTCCATCGGGCGGCCGTAGTGCTGCTCGATGATGAGCGCGTAGCGCGCCAGCTCCAGCACCTCGGCGTCGGTGAGGCTGTAGCGGTTGCGCTGCTCCACCGGCACGTCCACGGTCTTCACGAGCTTGCCGCCGGCGGCCTTCTCCTCGGGCGTTGCGAAGACCATCTGGATCAGCTTGCTGCCCAGGTTGCGGCGGATGATGGCGTGCTTGCCGGCCTTGAGCATCGGCTTGTGCACGTAGAACTCGTCCGGGTTGACGGCACCCTGCACCACCGTCTCGCCCAAGCCGTAGCTGGCGGTGATGAACACCACGTCCTCGAAGCCGCTTTCGGTGTCGATCGTGAACATCACGCCCGACGCGCCGAGGTCCGAGCGCACCATGCGCTGGATGCCCGCCGACAGCGCCACCTCGCTGTGCGCGAAGCCCTTGTGCACCCGGTAGCTGATGGCGCGGTCGTTGTAGAGGCTGGCGAACACCTCCTTGATCTTGTGCAGAATCTGCTCGATGCCGACGACGTTGAGGAACGTCTCCTGCTGCCCCGCGAAGGAGGCATCCGGCAGGTCCTCCGCGGTGGCGGAGGAACGCACGGCGTAGCTCGCGTTGGCCCCACCGTCGAGCCGGGCGTAGGCCTCGCGGATGGCGGCCTCGAGCGCCGGCGGGAAGGGCTGCGCCTCGACCAGCGCGCGGATTTCGGCCCCGGTGGCGGCCAGCGCCTTGACGTCGTCGGCATCCAGCGCCGCCAGCATCGCGTGGATGCGCTGGTCGAGCCCGCCGTGTTTGAGGAATTCCCTGAATGCATGCGCGGTCGTGGCAAAGCCGGTGGGCACGCGCACACCCTGCGGCAGTTGCGAAATCATCTCGCCGAGGCTGGCGTTTTTGCCGCCGACGATCTCGACGTCGGCCATGCGCAGTTGCTCGAACGGCACCACCAGCGCGTCGGGGGGAAAGCGATCGGACATGGTTACAGACTCCACGATGTTGAAAAACCCGCTCGCGTGTCACGGGGGCTTACTGGTTGTCGTTGGTGCCCACCGGTGTCGGACGGGGCGCGCGCACCCAAGCGCGCCGCCGCCAGCCGCGATAATGCGGCGATTGTAAGTTCCCACCCCTGTCGCCGGCACGCGCCGGCCCCGACGCATGCCCAACCGCACCGCTTTTTTCGTCTCCGATGGCACCGGCATCACGGCCGAAACGTTCGCGCGCGCGATCCTGACGCAGTTTGAAATCTCGCCCAAGATGGTGCGGCTGCCGTTCGTCGACAACGTCGACAAGGCCCACCAGGCACTGCGGCAGATCAACCACGCCGCCCACGTCGACGGCAAGCGGCCGCTCGTCTTCACGACCGTGGTCAACATGGACGTGATGGACGTGCTGCGGCGCGATTGCGAGGGCATGCTGATCGACATGTTCGGCACGTTCATCGCCCCGCTCGAGCACGAGCTGGGGATGAAGTCCAACCACCGCGTCGGCCGCTTCTCGGACGTGACCAAGAGCCGCGAGTACCACGACCGCATCGAGGCGATCAACTTCACGCTCGAGCACGACGACGGACAGACGAACGAGAACCTGGAAAAGTCCGACGTCATCCTGGTGGGCGTGAGCCGCAGCGGCAAGACGCCGACGTCGTTGTACCTGGCGCTGCAGTTCGGCCTGAAGGCGTCGAACTATCCGCTCATCCCGGAGGACTTCGAGCGTCGCCAGCTGCCACCGGCCGTGCTGCCGCACAAAAAGAAACTCTTTGGCCTGACGATCGACCCCAAGCGCCTGAGCGAAATCCGCCACGAACGGCGCCCCAACTCGCGCTACGCGAGCCTGGAAAACTGTCAGTACGAGGTGCGCGAGGCCGAAGCCCTGATGCGCCGCGCGGGCATCCGGATCCTGTCGACGACCCACAAGTCGATCGAGGAAATCGCCACCATCATCCGGCAGGATCTGGAGGCGAAGACGGCGCGCTGACCGGGGCCGACCGCGCCACGGCCGGCCGCTCCGATGGCTCGCGTCACGCCCCGCGGCCGCGTGGGGTGCGCGCCTTGGGCTGCGCAATGCCGTGCGCGTGCCGCGCCAGCGCGAACGACAAGAAGATCTTCATCCACAGCGTCGTACCGGCGATGGCGACCCAGTCCTGATACGCCAGCCAGCCCATCAGCACCGAGACGATCACGCCGACGAGCACACCGCCCGCGATGAGGTTGATCGCGAGTTCATAGGGCGCCCAGCGCTCGGCGTCGGCGGGCGGCTCGCCCTTTTTGAGGGCGACCTCGGAGAAATCCCGGCGCACCGCGATGCGCCATGCCCGCCGCAGCCAGAAAAACGCCACGGGAAAGAGGACCAGAAAAAACAGGATCTTGAGCGGATAGACGGTGATCATGGTGCGCCATCGAAAAACCCCGCGGGGTGGCGATGCCCGGCGGGGTGAGATTGTCGTCGGTTCGCCCAGCCGCCGGGGTGCGGGGGAAACCCCAGCCCCGGCAGCGCGCACCATCAGTGCGCGACGGCCTTGCCAGCGCCCTTGGGCACGCGCACCGACTCGACCAGCGCCTGGATGTGCGCCGGGACCGGCTTGGACACCGCGCTGACCGCGAACGCCACGATGAAGTTGACGATCGCGCCCACCGTGCCGAACGCTTCCGGCGTGATGCCAAAGAAGCTGTTGGCGCCACCGATCAGGTCGAGGTACTCGGTGCCCTTGACGAAGAAGATGCCCTTGTGCGCGAACACATAGAACAGCGTCACGAACAGGCCCGCGAGCATCCCGGCCACCGCGCCCGAACCGGTCACCTTCTTGCTGAAGATACCCATCATCAGCGCGGGGAAGATCGTGGAGGCGGCGATACCGAAGGCCAACGCCACCGTCCCGGCCGCGAAGCCCGGCGGGTTCAGCCCGAGGTAGCCCGCGACGACGATCGCACCGGCCATTGCGATCTTACCGGCCAGCAGCTCGGCCTTCTCGCTGATGTCGGGCTTGATCGCGCCCTTGATCAGGTCGTGCGAAATCGCCGACGAAATCGCCAGCAGCAGACCCGCCGCGGTGGACAGCGCCGCCGCCAGACCACCGGCCGCCACCAGCGCGATCACCCAGTTGGGCAGCAGCGCGATTTCGGGGTTGGCCAGCACGATGATGTCGGCGTTGACCGTGAGCTCATTGCCCTTGAGACCCGCCGCCTCGGCCTTGGCCTTGACCGCTTCGCTCTTGGTCTTGTCGTTGTAGAACTGGACACGGCCGTCGCCGTTCTTGTCCTCGAACTTCAGCAGCCCGGTCTTTTCCCAGCGCTTGAACCAGTCCGGCCGCTGCTCGTAGGGCAGCGCCGCCTCCGGCGCGAGCAGGTCGGCGCTGGCCTTGACCTTCTCGGCGTTCACGCGCACGCCACCGGCCGGATCGGGCTCGACCCCCACCGCGGTGTTGACGGTACCGATCAGGTTCAGGCGCGCCATCGCACCGACGGCCGGCGCCGTCGTGTACAGCAGCGCGATGAACACCAGCGCCCAGCCGGCGGAGGCACGGGCGTCGGCCACCTTGGGAACGGTGAAGAAGCGCACGATCACGTGCGGCAGGCCCGCCGTGCCGATCATCAGCGAGACGGTGTAGAAGAACATGTTGAGCTTGCTGCCCGCCACCGACGTCGTGTACTGGCCGAAGCCCAGGTCGTTGAGCACCTGGTCGAGCTTGGCCAGCAGCGACACGTCGGTGCCCTTCAGATCGGCGCCGAGGCCCAGCTGGGGCAGCACGTTGCCGGTGAGCGCCAGCGAAATGAAGAATGCCGGCACCAGGTAGGCCAGGATCAGCACGATGTACTGCGCCACCTGCGTGTAGGTGATGCCCTTCATGCCACCAAACACCGCGTAGGCGAAGACGATCGCCATCCCGATGTAGATGCCCATGTCACTGGAGACGCCCAGGAAGCGCGAGAACGTCACGCCCACACCGGTCATTTGCCCGATGATGTAGGTGATCGAGGCCACCAGCAGGCAGATCACGCCGACGTTGCGCGCGGTCTGCGAGTAGTAGCGGTCGCCGATGAATTCGGGGACGGTGAACTTGCCGAACTTGCGCAGGTACGGCGCCAGCAGGCAAGCGAGCAGCACATAGCCGCCGGTCCACCCCATCAGGAACACGGCACCGCCGTAGCCCATGTTGGAGATCAGGCCCGCCATCGAGATGAACGACGCCGCGCTCATCCAGTCGGCGGCCGTGGCCATGCCGTTGGTCACCGGGTGCACGCCGCCGCCCGCGACGTAGAAGTCGGATGTGCTGCCCGCGCGCGACCACACGGCAATGCCGATGTAGAGCGCGAAGGTCGCCCCGACGACGAGATAGGTCCAGAGTTGCAGACTCATCGTGATGACCTCCGCGTCAATCTTCGGCCATGCCGAACTTCTGGTCGATCTTGCGCATCTGCGCCGCGTACCAGAAGATCAGGGCGATGAACACGTAGATGGAACCCTGCTGGGCGAACCAGAACCCGAGCGGGTAGCCCCCCAGCTTGATGGCGTTGAGCGCATCGGCAAACAGGATGCCGGCGCCGTAGGACACCAGGAACCAGATGACCAGCACTTTGGTCAGCAGCCCCAGCGTCGCGGACCAGTAGGCCCGGGCGTTGTTGTCTTGGGACATGGATCAGACTCTCCTCGGATACACCTTTTCGAAACGGCAGCACGGCACGCACCGCCGACCGAAACATCACCGCCAGGTGCAATGTTTCCGACTTGACTGTCGCGGGCAATGCTTACAGGGCGCTGATGAAATGGCGCCGGAGGCCCAAAACCTAGGGAAAGTCCTTAGACGCCCAAACAGGCGTCGGCCCATTCCGCGACGAGCCCTTGTTGCTGCGGCACGGTTTTGGCTTGAGCCCCCCGTTTTCCTCGCCAGCACAAACGCCGCAGCGGAGGCGAGCGTTATGTGTGCCGGATCAATGGCCACCGGTCACGCGGGCCGGGTCAATGTCGACCGCGCACCACCCGCCGCACGCGGGCGCGGCGGCAGGCCAGTCCTCGCCGCGCGCCGGCACGGCGTCCCAGCCGCGGTCGACGGTGTAGCGCACCGCGCGGATGACCCCGGCGTGCGTGAACCACACGGCGTCGGTGTCGCGATGGTCCTGCAGCGCCCGCAGCGTGTCGCCCAGCGCGGCGCGCACCCGGGTCAACAAGGCGCGCACCGACTCGCCGCCGCCCACGATGTGATCGGCAAAATCGGCCGCCCACGCGTCGAGCGCCGCGCGCGGCAGCGCGTCCCACGGCTGGCCCTCCCAGGTGCCAAAGTCGAATTCCGCGAGCCGCGTATCGACGACCGGGGGCGCCATCGGGCGTCGCGCCGCCAGCGCGTCGGCCAGCTGCCGCGCGCGGCGCTGGGGCGAGGCCCACCAGAGAGCCGAGCGGGGCAGCACGGCGTGCAGAACGTCGGCCGCCCGCGCGGTGGCGGCCGGATCGGCGGGCACGTCCCAGCGCCCGCAACACACCCCCGCCGGCACGGCGGTGGCCGCGTGACGCACGAGCCACAGGCGCATCGCCGTCACCCCCCGAACCGCGCGGTCAGCCCCAACGCCACCGCGATGCCGAGGTACACCGCCAGCTCGGTCACCTGCTGCGTCGCGCCCAGCGTATCGCCGGTGAAGCCCTGCAAGCGCCGGTCGAGCCACGCCCGCATCGCCGCGAGCGCCAGCAGCGCACCCGTGGCGGCAGCGCCCAACACCTCCACCGATAGCCAACGCCCCGCCACCAGCCCGGCACCGATGCACCACAGCGTCCCCACCGCCAGCGCCCGTGTCGAAATGGCGTCGGCCAGCGGCTTGGCCTTGGTGTGCGCCTCATCGCCCACATAGGGCAATGTGCGGATGATCCACAACGGTGTCCAGCGCGAGACCACGTGCGCCAGGAACAGCGCCGCGACCGCCGTGTGCACGCCAGCCTGCGCGAGCAACGCCAGCAGGCCGACTTTGAGCAGCAGCGCCAGCACCAGCGTCACCGCCGCATAACTGCCAATGCGCGAGTCCTTCATGATCGCCAGCGCCCGCTCGCGCGGCACCACACCGCCCAGCGCGTCGGCGGTGTCGGCGAGGCCATCCTCATGAAATGCCCCCGTGAGCGCCACCCCGGCCGCCGTGGCCAGCAACGCCGCCACCCACGGTGCCGCCGCCAGCGGCGGCAGCCCCCACAGCGCGGCGGCCATCACCGCGGCCGTCACGCCGCCCACGACCCACCCCACCGCCGGGAAGTACGCGGCGCTGGCGCGCAGCATCGCGGGCGAATACCCCACCCACGCCGCCAGCCGCCCTGTCACCGGGATGCGGGTAAAAAACTGCAGCGCCAGCAAAAAGTGGCGCAGCGGCGCGGTCAACCTCGCCATCGGCTGCTCCCCCTCCATGAACAGCCGCGCCCGTGCGTGCCGTGCGTGCCGTGCGTGCCGTGCGTGCCGTGTGCGCCGGTGCACACGGGTCCGGTGGCGCTGACGTGCGTCTCAAACCACCGTCGCCGCGCTGGCACGCGAAACCCCCGCTGAGTCGAAGCTGGCCATCTCGCGCAGGATGGCGCACGCCGACACGAGCAGCGGCCACGCCAGCGCCGCCCCCGACCCCTCGCCCAGCCGCAGCCCCAGATCCAACAGCGGCTCCGCGCGCAGTTGGGCCAGCAGCAACGCATGCCCGCGCTCGCCCGACCGGTGCGCGAAGACGCAACGCTGCAGCACCGCGGGCTGCATACGGGCCGCCACCAGCACGGCCGCGCTGGTGATGAAGCCATCGACGACGATCACGCGCCGCTCGGCCGCGGCTTGCAGCACGGCCCCGACCATGGTCGCGATCTCGAAGCCGCCCAGCGCCGCCAGCGCCTGCAGCGGCGCGCGCGCGTCGGGGTGCCGCTGCAACACCGCGCGCAGCACCTCGACCTTGCGCTGCACCCCGTCGGCGTCCAGCCCGGTGCCCGCCCCGGTACAGTCGGCGATGTCCAGCCCGGTCAGCCGGCTCATCAACAGCGCCGCGGCCGACGTGTTGCCGATGCCCATCTCGCCCAGCAGCAGCACGTTGCCCGGCAGCCCCTGCACCAGCCGCGCGCCGTTGTCGATGGCCTGACGACACTGCGCCTCGGTCATCGCGGGGCCCTGCAGCGCGTCGGCGGTGCCGGGCGCAACCTTGGCGATGACCAGCCCGGGCCGCGGCGCGAAGTCATGGCGCACGCCGCAGTCCACCACGGTCAACGCCAGCCCGTGCTGGCGCGCCAGGACGCTGACCGCCGCCCCACCCGCGAGGAAGTTTTCCACCATCTGCCACGTGACGTCGCTCGGATACGCCGATACGCCGTGCGCCGCCAAACCGTGATCACCGGCGAACACCACCAGCTGCGGCGCCTGCAGCAGCGGCGCCTCCGTGCCGAGGATGATCCCCAGCCGCAGCGCCAGCGCCTCCAGCCGCCCCAGCGAGCCGCGCGGCTTGGTCTTGTTGTCCAGCTGGTGCTGCAGGCGCGCCGCCAGCGCGGCGTCCTCGATGTCGTCGATCACCCGGCTCAAAATATCCATATTTCTTACTCCTTGGCAACCAGCGCATCCAGCGTCCCGGGCGCGAAGCTCCGCGCGACCGTGTCAGCCAATCGATCGAATACCGTCTCCAACGTCGGTACTGCCGCGCCGAAAAGCGCCCGCAACACCGCGGCATTTTCAAACAGCCCGTGCACGTAACAGCCCAGTACGTTGCCCGCGGCGTTTTGCCACACCAGGCCGGGCACGACCTCGTGCACACGCGCGCCCGCGGCCACCATCGCCGGGTGCGGCACCGTCTGACCGTGGTGAATCTCGTAGCCCACGAGGGTTAGCGCGGACAGTGCGGCCCACGGCCCCGCCACACGGCCGCACGTCACGCGCGTGCGGCGCACGGTTTTTTGCCGCTCGAACGCCGTCACCAGCGGCAGCAGCCCCAGCCCCGGCGCATCGCCCTGCCCCACCGCCTCGACGCCGTGGGGGTCGACGATGGCCTCGCCCAGCATCTGCAACCCACCGCAAATGCCCAGCACCGCGCCGCCGCGCGCCGCGTGCGCCACCACCGCCTGATCCAGTCCCTGCGCGCGCAGCCACGCGAGGTCGGCCACCGTGGCCTTGGAGCCCGGCAGAATGATCCAGTCCGCCCCGACGACATCCGCGGGCGTGCGCGCCCACACGAGGCGCACACCGGGCACGGCGCGCAACGGCTCGAACTCGTCCAGGTTGCTGATGCGCGGATACACGACCACCGCCACCGTCAGCCGCACCGCACCGCACGCCGTGGCACGATCGTCGAATACACCGTCCTCCTCCGGCAGGCCGTGGCCACGCAGCAGCGGCACCGTGGCCACCGTCGAGATGCCGGTCAGCGCCTGCAGCCGCTCGGGTGCCGGGGCCAGCAGCGCCGCATCCCCGCGGAACTTGTTGAGCACAAAGCCACGGATGCGTGCCCGGTCTTCGGGCGGCAGCAGCGCCCACGTCCCGTACAGATGCGCAAACGCCCCACCGCGGTCGATATCGGCCACCAGCAGGCAGCGCGCCTGGGCATGGCGCGCCACGCGCAGGTTGACGATGTCGCTGTCCATCAGGTTGATTTCCGCTGGCGACCCTGCCCCTTCGATCACCACCACGTCGTGTTCAGCACGCAGCGCGTCCAGCGCCTGCGCCACGCGAGGCCACACCACGGCACCGCGCGCGCGCCACGGCAGCGCCGACAGCGCCGGGTCCACACGGCCGAGCAGCACCACCTGGCTGCGCGTATCGGCCTCGGGCTTGAGCAGCAGCGGGTTCATGCGCACGTCGGGCTCGACGCCGGCTGCGAGCGCCTGAAAATACTGCGCGGCACCGATTTCCCCCTCGCCCCCTTCGGGTGTGGCGACCACGCGCGCGTTGTTGCTCATGTTCTGCGCCTTGAAGGGCGCGACGCGAAACCCCTCTCGGGCGTAGTACCGACAGAGCGCGGTGGCCAGCCAGCTCTTGCCGGCACCGCTGCTCGTGCCCAGCACCATCACGGCCCGTGCCGCCATCACCGCTCCTCCTGCACGGGGCGCGGGGCCTGGCGACGCAACTGGCGCGCCAACGCCGCCACCGCCGACGGGGGCTGCACACTCAACCGCCACCAACCCGGCATCCCCAGCGAAGTGGCGTCACGCAACTTCACACCGGCTGCGCGCAACGCCTGGGCCGATATCGGCGCGGGGGGGCTGGCACAAAGGAAGGACGCCTGCCCCGGCGCAACGACCCACCCCAACGCTTGCAAGCACATCATCAGCTCCACCTTCCACTGCCGCAACGTCGGCAAGCTGCTGCACAGCCACTGCTGCACGGCCGGGCGCACCCATGCGCGCAACATCGCCACGCCATCGGCACCGATGGGCCACGACGGTGCCAAGGCATTCAACGCGGCGATATCCTGCAGCGACGCGTGCTCGGGGGCGATCACGTATGCCGCACGCACCCCCGTCAGCCCCAGCGCTTTGTTGGGGGTAATGAGCTGCCAGCAGCGCCGACGGATGTCGTCTGGCACCCCACTGCCCTCCAACCGCAAGGGTTCATAGGCCAAGTCCAGCGTCAGCTGCGCGGCGGCCGACAGCAGCGCGTGTGCTTGCGCGGCGTCCAACGGCTCGCCGGTGGGGCTGCCAGGATCACACAGCCACCCCACCTCCACGACAGAAGCGTTGTCACAGCGTTGAAGCCCCCACACGCGCGCCGCGTGTGCGTAGTCCCCATAGCCCGGAGTGGGCCACCAAGCGCGCCGCCACCCCCGGCGGCATGCCCAAGCGGCAAACCGCATGATCCATTCGCTGCCGCTGGCGGCGATGAGGATGCGCTCAGCGGACACGCCGTGCCATTGGGCCAACGCCTGGCGCAAAGCGGTATACGCGGGATCCGGATAGTGTTGCCGAGCCGCTTGCGCTATCTCGGGGCAAGCCAGCGGACAGGGCCCGCAGGGATGGGTATTGGTCGAGAAGTCCCAGCACGGCACCCCCAGTGCATCGGGCCCACCGTGCTCGCGCCGCGCACCAACCCCTTCGTCCATGCCAGCCCCCTCGTTCATCCCGCCGTCACCGCTGCCATCGCCCCGAACGCGGCCCCAACCGCCACGGCGAGCACCGCCCGCCGCGACACAACCAACGCCCGTCGCATGTGGGTCGCGGCAGGGATCACCCCCTGGGGGTTGAGGGTGTACACCCCCCGCTTACCCAACACCACCCCCAACAGACACGCCATCGTTCCCATCGGCCATCCCCCGTTGGGTGAAGGGGTTGCCAGCACACTCGCCCGCCATGCTCGCCACGGCAAGCGCTGCGGCGCAGCCAGCCACAGCAACATGGCGGTGGCGCGTGCCGGCCACCAGGACAACACATCGTCGGCACGCGCCGCCCAACACCCCGCGCGCGTCCAAACGCGCCCCCCGCGCTCACCGCGGTAGCCCCACATGGCGTCGGCTGTGTTGGCATAGCGATACAACACCACGCCCGGCAGTCCCGCCAGCCACCACCAGCACAGCGGTGCCACGACCGAATCGTTCAAATTTTCCGCCAGCGTGGCGATGGCGGCTTGCCGCACCTCCCCCTCATCCAACGCGCTCACATCGCGACTGACCAGCCGGGCCACCTGTTGCCGCCCCGCCTGCAGCGACACGCCCAAGGCCGCCTCCACCGCCGCCACCTCGTCGTGCAACATACGCCACGCCAGCAGCGGCTTGAGGAGCACGCCATACAGCACGGCTTGCACCGCCACGGGCAAGGCAGCCACCAGCGTTTGCAAACCGAGTGCAAGTACCACACACGCCACCGCCCCCGCGACCCACGCGAGCGCACCGCGCACGCCCGCCCAGCGCTGCGCGTGGGCGGGCGCCTCCACGGGCGGTGCTGCCCACGCACCGGCACGCTGCAAATACGCTCCCATCCACACGACGGGGTGCCAGCGTGCCGGGGGCTCTCCCCACAGCCAATCGATCATCAAGGCAATCGGGATCGCGGCCGCCACCAGCCATGGCGCAGGTGGCACCCCGATGCCCCCCCCACTCTCAACCATCGCGCCCCCCCGCCAGGCCCGGGCAGCCAGCCGCGGCCAACAACCAACGCGCGCCCCAAGCGGCGGCCCAGCGCCGCGCTTGGCCGAGCGGCACCGGGTCATCATCAAAATCCACCACCGTGACCTCATGCGCGGCCAGCGGTCGCATCGGCACGGTACGCACGCGACCATCGGTGAGCACCCACACGTGCCGATACGCCGCCGGGTAGTGGCGCGCGTGCGCACAAAGGACCTCCTCCACTTGCAGCGCCGCCTGCTGCATGGGCGTGCCGCCACCACAACCCAGCGCCTGCATGCGCTGCACTGCGGAGCGGCGCGCCGCCCGTGGCCGCAGCACCCACTGCGCGTGCTGCCCTCCGACTGCCAGTAGCGCCACCCACGCACCGCTGCGCCGCGCGCCCTCCACGATAGCCGCTGCGTACGCTTTGGCCCTTGCCGCGCGCTGCCCCCAAGCCATGGAGCCCGAAATATCCAGGACGATCACGTGCATGGCGACCGGTACCACCGCGCCCAACCGCCACTGCACATGCCGTCGCTGCAGCGCGCGCGGCCCCTTGCGGCGCAGTGTCGTGGGCCAATCCACGGCAGCCGTCGGCTCCCACCCATGGCCCGCCGGCCTTTGCCCCCCCGTTGCCGCTGGATCGCGCCTTGGGCCGCCTGTGGTATGGGCCACCCAAGAGACCCGACCGGCACGGGGGGCTAGGGCTTTTTTGGCCACCAGTCTGCCCATTGCGGTAACGCGGGTTGAGGCACTGTGATCGGCTCCGGCTCCATGGCACCCCAGTCGCCGGCGGACGCATCGCCCCCCCCTGGACTCACGTCACCCGGTGCGGCGCGCACCGGTGCGGGGTGATGCCCCGCTGCTGTCCCATCGAGCGGTGCCGGTGATCCCCCCTGGGACGTTGGCGCTGCCATGCTGGCTGACATCGATTGCGGCGGCGGCGACGGCTCCCTCCCGCTCGCCGGGCTCCCTCCACAGCGATGCGCCAAGGCCAACGCCTGGACCGCCTCGACATCGTCCACCGCCACGGTAGCGCGCCCATGCCACGCCGCGTGTGCGCGGGCGGCTTTGAGCAACACCAAATCCGCACGCACCCCGTCGACCCGCGCCGCTTGGCAGCATTGGGCAACGTGCTCGAGGATCGCGTCGTCCCACGTGACAGTCGCCAGCCGCTCGCGCGCGCAGCGCAGGCGCTGCGCGACGGATGCCGACGCCGCCGCGTGTCGCTGCACGAACCCGACGGGGTCGGCTTCGTAGGCCAAGCGTTGGCGCACAATGGCGGCCCGCGTGGCCGAATCGGGCGGATTTTGCATGGCCACATACAGGCCGAAGCGGTCGAGCAGCTGCGGGCGCAGCTCCCCCTCCTCGGGATTCATCGTGCCCACCAAGACGAAGCGCGCCGGGTGGCGGTGTGAGACGCCGTCGCGTTCGACCGTATTGACCCCGCTGGCAGCGGCATCGAGCAAGGCATCCACCAACACATCGGCCAGCAGATTGACCTCGTCGACGTAGAGAACGCCCTCGTGTGCGCGGGCCAGCACCCCCGGCGCAAACCGCACCCGCCCGTCACGCAACGCCCCCTCGAGATCGAGGGTGCCCACCACCTGTTCCAACGTGGCTGACAAGGGCAGCGTCACGAACGGCACCTCCGGCATCAATGCTGCCAACGCACGCGCTGCCGTCGATTTGGCGGTTCCTCGAGGCCCGCTGATGAGCACCCCTCCCATGCTGGGGTCGACCGCGGCCAACAGCAGCGCCAGTTGCAGCTGCGGCTGCCCCACCAGCGCCACCAGCGGGAACGCTGGGGGCTGCTCCCCCGCCCACAAGGCTTCAGGCTGTGCCGCCGTCATGGCCGTGTCGCGGGAATACTCTGTTCCCACGCCTCCTCCTGCGCCAACAATACGTCGCGAATACGCTCCACGCAGTCTCCCCGATCACGCCATAGTCCCCGCTGCGCCGCCTCCAGCAGGCGCAACCCCATTTGCCGCAGCGCCTGCGCATTGTGGCGTTGCAAAAAGCGCCGGTTCTGCTCATCGAGCACGTAGGCTTCGGCCAGCAGCGCAAATTGGTGGTCGTGCACCAACCCGGTGGTGGCGGCAAAACCGAACAACAACTCCACCGTGTTGACCATCTCAGCGGCCCCTTTGTAGCCATGTTCTCGCATGGCCTCTAACCACTGGGGATTGAGTGCACGCGCGCGCACGACGCGCGCCAGCTCGTGCGCCAACGGCTGTACGCGTGGAGCACCCGGTACCGTCATATCCCCGTGGTAGAGCGCAACGGGCTGCCCACGCAGCGCGGCGCTGGCCGCGCCCATCCCCCCAAGAAACGGGTAGTAGCCGTCAGAGTCGAGGATATCGTGCTCGCGGTTGTCCTGGTTTTGCAACACCACATCCAACGCCGCCAACCGCCGCTCGAAAGCGGCGCGCGCCGGCAGCGCGTGCCCATCGCGCCCGTAGGCATACCCCCCCGCCTGAACATAGGCCTGCGCCAAATCGTGGCTGCTGTGCCACTGACCGCTTTCGATGCGTTCCTGCACCCCGTTGCGGTAGTCGCCCGCGCCCGGGCCAAAGACGCGCCAAGTGGCCACCCGCCAAGCGCGCTGCGCATCCTCTCCTTGCGCTTGCAGCGCACGCTGCTCGCGCTGGATGCGCACCCGCACCGGATTGAGCTCGTCGGGCTCCTCTTCCTCGGGGATGGCGGCAACGGCCTGCACCGCCGTGTCAAACAGATCGATGAGTGCGGGAAACGCGTCGCGAAAAAACCCCGAAATCCGCAGCGTCACATCCACCCGCGGACGCCCCAACACCGCGGCCGGCACCACCTCCACATCCACCACCCGTGCGCTACCGTCCGCCCAGCGCGGCCGCACTCCCAGCAGGGCCAGCGCCTCGGCCACATCCTCGCCACCGGTTCGCATGGTGCTGGTACCCCACACCGTCATACCCACGCACTGGGGAAATATGCCGTGCTCTTGCACATAGCGCTCCAGCAACCGCTGCGCGGCCTGCTGACCCATGGACCAAGCAGTGGGCGTGGGCACGGCGCGTGTATCCACGGCGTAAAAATTGCGCCCGGTGGGCAGCACATCGGCGCGGCCGCGCGAGGGTGCACCGCTGGGTCCCGGCGGCACAAACCGCCCCCGCAATCCCGCCAACAAATGCGCCGTTTCATTCGGGCCAGACAGCGCCAAGCGCGGCAACAGCACCTCCTGCACCCAACCCAACACGGCCGCGGTGCGTGGCCATGCCAGCGCATCCACGCGCGACGGATCGCGCAAACACTGCAGCGCCAAACGCTCCAGCCGCTCACGCGTGTGCCCTGCGTGCCGCCAGGGCTGCGTGGACACGGCTTGCAGCTCGGCCGGACGGGGTCCGCTCCACGGCTGTGTGGCGTCACCCTGTAGCGGATCGTAGCCCGTCAACCCCAGATCCGCCGCCAACGCACGCAGCAGGCTGTCCTCGCCGGCAGAGGCACCGCGCGGAAACCGCACCAACGCCAACACCGTGTGCCAAAGGGCCTCGCCGCGCGGCGACTGCCCGAAGATGTGCAGCCCGCTGCGAATTTGCGTCTCTTTGATTTCGCACAAGTATGCGTCGAGCCGCTGCAACAGCGCCATGCGCTGTGCTTCATCCCGCGGAGGGGCCATACCGAGCTCGGTGTGCAACTGGTGCCGCAGGGCTTCTTGCAACAGCTGCTGTTGCAAGCGCTGCGCCCGCGCCGGGTCGAGCAGCACCGCCTCATAGTACTCATCCATGCAGCGCTCCAGCGCCTGCAGCGGTCCGTACGTCTCGGCCCTCGTCAGCGGCGGCATCAGGTGGTCGATGATGACGGCTTGCGTGCGCCGCTTGGCTTGGCAACCCTCGCCGGGGTCGTTGACAATGAAGGGATAGAGGTGGGGCAGCGGCCCCAGGATCGCATCCGGCCAACACCCGTCGGATAGCGCCACAGTTTTGCCCGGCAACCACTCGAGGCTGCCGTGTTTGCCGACATGCACCAACGCGTCGACCCGCCAGTGCTGGCGCAGCCAAACATAGAACGCTACATAAGCATGTGTCGGCACCAATGTGGCGTCATGGTAACTGCGCACGCGATCGACACCGTACGCCCGTGGAGGCTGGATGCCCACGAAGACGTTGCCCAGCCGCACCCCCGGGATAAGAAAGCGCCCCCGCCTGACCATGGGGTCATGCTCGGGCGGCCCCCAGCGCTGCATCAGCTGCTCGCACAACGGCGGTGGCAGCGCCGCCAGCGCTGCGCGGTAATCCTGCAGCGCCAAACTTTGATGGGCAGCCCGAACCGCGTTGCTTGGCACACTGTGCGTCACGCCCGCCAGCAACCGCTGCATCAGTTGCTCGGCTCCGTCGGGAACTTCACCCACCGTGTAGCCAGCTTGTTGCAGCGCGCGCAAGATGACCACGACGGACGCCGGTGTGTCCAACCCCACGGCGTGGCCGATGCGACTGTCTTCACCGGGGTAGTTGGCCAAAATCAACGCCAAGCGCTGCTGCGCGGGTTCGCCGCGGCGCAGCGCACACCAACGCCGCGCCAACTCCGCCACCCATTCAATGCGCTCGCCAATGGGCTCGTAGCGTGCCACTTCCACCTCGGCGCGCCCGCTGCGCCACCCTGTGCTTTTGCCGCTGATGGCACGGGTGATGATGCGCCCGTCAACCTCGGGCATCACCACGTGCATGGCATGGTCACGCGGTGTGAGCCCGTGCGGGTCATCGCGCCAACGCTCCACCGTGGTGCCCGCGGTAATGAGCTGCAGCACCGGTGCGTCGCCCACCAAACCATCCAGCAACGTGGAAACCCCGTCCAGCCTGCCGCTGGCAAACCCCGTGGCGTTGAGCACCACATCCACCCCTTCGCGCTGCGACAGTGCGCGCAGCGCTTGCTGTGTCGCCACCGATTTCAACGAATCCACGGCCAGCGCACTGACGCGCAGCCCACGCTGGCGCAGGGCTTGCCAAAGGGCATCGAAGACGGCGGTGTTGCCCGCCAGCGCGTGCGCCCGATAAAAAAGCAGCAGCGCGTGACTCTGGACATCGCGCACGGTGGCTACCGCCGAGTCGCTGGCGGGCGTGTACGCAAATACCGCAGGCATTGGCTCGGGCGCTGGCGGCGGCTCACCCATGCCCCAAACGCGGTGCCGTATCAACGCCCAAAACCGCTGGGCATTGACCCTCCCCCCCTCGCGCAGGTAACGCCACAGCAAGCGGCAATCATCGGCCGACGCGGTCGAGCGCAGCAGCAGTTGCGGATCCTCTTGCGCATCCCCCGAAAACAGCGCCAACCACTGCCCGCGCTGCCGCGCGCACGCCCAAGCACGATCGACCAAGTACGCCCAATCGGACGGCGCTCCCAAGTGGTCGATAACCACCGCACGCGCGTGGCCCAGCACATCGTCCACGTAAAGATCGACCGAGGCGGGCTGGCGCAGCGCCATCAAATTGGCCAGGCGCACCGAGGGATAGCCATCTGGCAAAGTCTCGGCTGTTTCTGCCAAGAGCGCCAACGTCGTATCCGCTGCCGACAACACCACGATGTCGCCGGGCGTTTGCGCAACACGCACCACCCCGGCTGCAGCGTCGTCGACAAACCCGCCCGGTCGGGCCGCCAAGATGTGCATGGCGCGTTCTTCTCCGTACGCTCAGTCGCGTCCCGCAACCACCCTCTCAATCAACAGTGGCGGACGCCTGCGGCTGCACCACGCTCACCGCACCACCCAACTGCTGCCGCAGATAACGCTGCAAAGCGGCCACCGGCAACGCGGCACCAATGAACACCAATTGCGACACGCACGGCTCACCCGGCAACCAGGGGCGGTCGAAATAACTCTCGAAGCGTTGCCCCACCCCTTGCACGACCAATCGCATGGCCGCCTGCGGCAAGGCCACAAAACCCTTGACGCGGTAAATGGGCCATTGGCGCGTGCACCCAAGCAACGCCTCGAGCAAGCGAGCGCGATCGGTCACCTCCAGCCGCAGCGCCACGGCCCCAAACGCGTCGTGGTCGTGATCGTCCTCCTCGTCGTGGTGGGTGCGGCGGGTATCGATGACGCTTTCGACCGCACGCTGCATGCCCAGCAGCACATCCACGTCCACCTGCCCGCGACTGACGGCCACACACTGCACCCCAGGTTGCACGCGCGCGCGCACCCGCTGCTCGACCGCCCGCAGGGCCTCGGGCGACAGCTCATCAGCCTTGTTGAGAATGACCAGATCGGCCGTCAGCAGCTGGTCCTCGAACAGCTCTTGCAAAGTGGACTCGTGATCCAAATTTTCGTCCGCACGGCGCTGCGCCTCCACCGCCAACGGGTCGGGAGCGAAGCGTCCCTGTGCCACCGCAGGGGTGTCCACCACGGTGACCACCGCATCGACGGTGAACGCATGTTGAATCGTGGGCCATTGAAACGCCTGCACCAGCGGTTTGGGCAGCGCCAGCCCCGACGTCTCGATGATCAAGTGGTCGATGGCGTCACGCCGCTGCGCCAATTGCTCCATCACCGGCGCAAACGCCTCCTGCACCGTGCAACACAGACAGCCGTTGGCCAGCTCGATGAGCCGTCCATCGTCCCCCCCCTGCTCGTCGCAACCGATGCCACAGCCGCGCAGCAACTCACCATCGATGCCGAGCTCGCCAAACTCGTTGACGATGACCGCGATGCGCCGTCCACCCGCATGCGTCAACACATGGCGCAACAAAGTCGTTTTGCCGGCCCCCAGAAAGCCAGTCACGATGGTGCTGGGAATTTTGCGCAAATTCAACATGCTCAAACCCTTCCGCTCAGTCTTCGATACCGCGTTGCGCGGGAACGCCCGCCTGGAAATGGTGCTTGACCAGACCCATCTCGGTCACGGTGTCGGCCACGTCGATCAACTCCTGCGGTGCATGCCGCCCCGTCAAAACCACCGTCACATCGCGCGGCCGCTCTTGCAAGCAGGCCAGTACCTGCTCCAGCGCAATCCAGCCATAGCGCAAGGGGTACATGATTTCATCGAGCACCACCATGAAATACTGGCCATTGCGGATGCTGGCCTCGGCCTTGGCCCAACCTTGGCGTGCGAGCTCGGCTGAGTGCTCCAAATCACGGCTCTTCCAACTGAAGCCGTCGCCCAGCCCCTCGATGGGGATACCCAATTGGGCAAACACGCGGTGCTCGCCAAAACGTGCGCTGGGCACCTTCATGAATTGATAAATCTTGACCGCTTTGCCACGCCCGTGGGCGCGCAGCGCCAAACCGAACGCCGCTGTGCTCTTGCCCTTGCCCAGTCCGGTGTGAACCATGATGAGGCCACGGCGCTCCCCTGTGGGCTTCGGGGTATCGCGTCTGGTCGGGGGTGGGGTAATGTCCATCGAACAGTCACTCCTGTGGCGCGTTGGGCATGCGCCGCTGCAACAAATACGTGTCCATGATCCAACCGTGCTGCTGGCGTGCTTGGCGTCGCAGCGCTGCGATGTCCGCCCCCACCGCCGCCAGCGGGCCGGCGCACAACAATTGCTGCGGCATGCCCAGATACGCCCCCCACCAGATGTACACGTCGGGCGCAGACAGCGCCTGAAAAACCCCCTCCCCATCGAGCATCACCGCCAGCGTCTGGATCCCCTCGGGCCAGCCGTTTTCGCGCAACCAGCGCGCGCTGGTCACGAGCAGCGGCGCGGACACCTCTGTCAGTGCAATGGCGTGTGCGGCTGCCAGTGCTTGCAAAGCACTCACGCCGGGGACGACGCGCGTCGTCATGGGCACCCGCTGCGCCAGCCGCTGGGCGATGCGCAGGGTGCTGTCGTAGATCGACGGGTCACCCCACACCAACATCGCCACACGGCCACCCTGCGGCAGCGCCGCACACAAGGCATCGCGCCACGCCTGCGCGATGGCATCGTGCCAGCGTTGCACCTCGGCTCGATACGCATCGGTGGTCGACGCAGCATGCCGATAGGGCATGTCGAACCACGCCCAGCGGGGCCCGTCCCCTTGCGGCCACACCTGGCGACATACCTCCAGCCGAGCGGCGGCCAGTGCGGCTTTTTCTTCTCCCTTGCGTGGCAACAGAATCACGTCCGCCGCCCGCAACGCCTGCACCCCTTCCTGGGTGATGTGCTGCGGGTTGCCCGTCCCCATGCCCACGAGGGTCAGCTCGATGCGCATGCGCCCTCCCCGCTGGCCTGACCGGAATGGTCGGACAACCCGCTTGACGCGACGCGTCGGCGATGCCGCCGGTCGTAGTCGGATGCATAGAGACGACTGCGCCCACTCAGCGCAGGATCGAGGTTGCGCCCGACGAAGATGATCGCCGTGTGCGGCGGGCCCTTGCCCGCGGCCACCTCCAGCACCGTCGCCAGGGTGGCACGCACCACCTGTTCGTCGGGCCACGACGCACGCCACACCACCGCCACCGGGCAGTCCGCCCCGTACAGCGGTGTCAACTGCTCCACCACCTGTGCCAGCGCGTGCACCGACAAATGAATCGCCAGCGTGGCACCGGTGCGGGCAAAGGCGGTCAAAGACTCACTCGGCGGAACGGGCGAGGCACGCCCCTGCAGCCGTGTCAACACCACCGACTGGCTCTGGCCGGGCACCGTGAGCTCACACCCCAGCGCCGCCGCCGCCGCGGCAAACGACGGCACACCCGGCGTGATGGTATAGGGTATCCCCAAGGTGCGCAGCGCGCTGAGCTGCTCGCCCGTTGCTGACCACACCGACAAATCGCCCGAGTGCAGCCGCGCCACATCCAGCCCTTGCGCGTGCGCCGCCCGCATCTCCTCGATGATGTCCTCCAGCGACAACGGGGCCGTGTCCACCAATCGCGCGCCGGGCGGACAATACTGCAACACCTGCGGCGGCACCAGTGAGCCGGCATAGAGGCACACCGGGCAAGCGGCGATCAACTCCCGCCCGCGCAGCGTCAGCAAATCCGGCGCACCTGGCCCGGCACCGATGAAGTGCACGGTCATCCTTCCACCTCCCAAGCCCATTGAACCCAAGGCCGCGACGGCTGCCACGCCGTGCCCGCACCCAACGGCTGCGCGGCCGACCACGACAGCTGCCACAGCTGACCGCCCCGGCGCGCGTGCAAGCGCTGCAAAAGCGCCACCGTCTCCAACGTCACCGCGTTGACGACCACGCGACACCCCTGCGGCAAGCTGGCTTGCAGCGCGGCAAAAATCCCCTCATCGAAACCACCACCGACGAAGACGGCGTCGGGCGCGGGCAAAGAGGCCAGCAGCGCCTCGTAGCGCCCCTCGTGCACCGTCAGCCGATGGACCACCCCGAAACGCTCGGCATTGGCCCGGATGTGCGCAACGCGGTCGCTGCGACGCTCCACCGCATGCGCCGAGCCGCCGGCCAAACACCACTCGATGGCCACGGAGCCGCTGCCCGCCCCCAAATCCCACAACACCTCCCCGGGCCGCGGAGCCAACGCCGACAGGGTCAACGCGCGCATCGGTGCTTTGGTGATCTGGCCGTCGTGCACAAATTCCGTGTCCGGCAGTCCCGGTGTGACGGGCAAGCCGCGCGGCCCCTCGTCCAGGGCCAGCGCCAGTGCCACCGGGCTTTGCAGAGGGGGCAATTCCGCGGCTTGATGCAGCACGAAGGGCACCACCCGCTCGCGCGGCCCACCCAAACACTGCAAGGCCCACGCCAGACTGCCACCGTAGCCCAGCTGCGTCAGCCATTGCGCCGCTGCGTGCAGTGCCGCCGCGTCACGCAACAACACGATCAGGCGCGCCCCGCGGCGCAACAGCGGCCGCAACACCGTCAGCGGCTGCGCGTGCAGCCCCACACACTCCACCGCCTCCAACCGCCAGCCCAGCCGCGCCGCCGCCCACGAAAACGTTGAGGGCGCGGGAAACACCGTCCACTCCTGCGGCGAGAGCGACTGCACCAACGTCGAGCCAACGCCGTACCAAAACGGATCGCCCGAGGCCAACACCACCACCGGCCGTCCGCGCCACGCCAGCACGGGCGCGATATCGAACGGCACTGGCCACGCTTGCCCGCGCTCACCCGCCTGCACCATCGCCAAATGGCGCTGCCCCCCAAAGATGCGCTGGGCACGCTGCAAGGCCATGCGGATACCATCGTGGCCGCAACACAGTCCCTCCTCACCGATGCCTACGATCGTCAACCACGGCTCATCCATGCCACGCGTTCTCCTGCTGGGCGGCACCCGCGAGGCCAGCGAGCTGGCACAAGCCCTGGCCGCCGCCCGAATCGATGCCATCTTCTCGTACGCCGGCCGCACCGCCGACCCGCTGCCGCAGCCCTTGCCCACCCGCATCGGTGGCTTTGGCGGTGTGGCGGGGCTGTGCGCCTTCATACGCAGCGAGGGCATCACACACGTCATCGATGCCACACACCCCTTTGCGGTGCAAATGAGCCTGCACGCCATCGAGGCGTGCGCCGCCACTGGCACGCCCGTGCTTGCCCTGGAGCGCCCCCCATGGCAGCCCGAGCCTGGCGACCGCTGGGTACGCGTGCCCGACATGGCGAGCGCAGCCGCGGCCTTGCCCCGCGAGCCCCAGCGCATTTTTTTGGCCATCGGCCGCCAACACGTCCAGTCCTTTTTGCAGCACGCCCCGCAACACTGGTGGCTGCTGCGCGTGGTCGACGGTGGCTTGGCCCTGTCGCCAGCGCAAGGGCACGTGGTGGTCGAGCGCGGCCCGTTCACCGTGGCGGGTGACTTGGCGTTGCTGCAGCGGCACCGCATCGAGTGGATCGTGGCCAAAAACGCCGGTGGCAGCGGCGGACGGGCCAAGCTGGACGCGGCACGCCACCTCGGCTGCCCGGTCATCCTGATCGAGCGCCCGCCGATGCCCCCGCGCGCGACGGTACACACCGTGGACGACGCGCTGCAATGGCTGCGGCAAGACGCGCGGAAGTGAAGCCATGCTCATCCCCCCCCCGCGGTGTGTAGACATACGAAGCCACCCGCCGTGTCTGGCGGCTGCCGACGATGACCAGCGTTTGCATGTCGGCCATGTCGGCATGCACCTCGCTCAGCGGCAGCACGCGTATCGACTCCTGCGGCGTGTAGACGGCCCGTGCCAACACCACCAGGCGTTGGGGCTCGCAGTGCTGGCGCAGCAAGCCCAAAGCGCGACCGAAACCCTCGGGCCGCGCCCGAGAGCGCGGGTTGTACATGGCGATGACCCAGTCCGCGCTCACAGCGGCGCAAAGCCGGCGCTCAATGAGCGACCATGGTTTGAGGTTGTCGCTGAGGTTGAGTGCGCAAAAATCGTGCCCCAATGGGGCACCGGCGCGTGCCGCCGCCGCCAGCATCGCCGTGATGCCGGGCAAGACGCGCACCGGGATCGACTGCCACTGTGGCGCTCCTTCCATGGCCTCGAAGACGGCCGCCGCCATTGCAAAAACCCCGGGATCGCCAGACGACACCACGGCCACGTGCCGCCCCTGCGCCGCCAGCGCCAGCGCCAGCTGCGCCCGCTGCAACTCCGCACGGTTGTCTGACGTGTGGTAGCGCACCCCCGGACGCGGCACCACGCGCTGGACGTACGGCGCGTAGCCCACCACGTCGGTGGCACTGTCCAGCGCGCTTTGCGCCTCGGGCGTGATCAATTCCGCCGCGCCGGGCCCCAAGCCCACGACCGCCACCGCCCCGTTCATGCGCCACGCTCCTGGGGGCGCCGTCCATGGCCGTGCACCAGCACCAGCGAAAAATACGGACAACGCTCGTCGGGGTCCACTTCTGCCAAGCGCCGCACCCGCTGCTGCGGCATGGTGCCAAACTCCACCAGCCACGCTTGATCGAGCCGACCCACCAGGTCCAACGCGCGCCGCACCTGCGCCAGATGACGCCCTACCTTCATGACCACCAAGGCATCCGCCGCCTGCATATGCGCCACCAACCGGTCCGGCGGCAGCGTCCCCAGCACCACCGTCAGGACATCATCGCCCCAAGTCATCGGCATCCCCAGCGCCGCCCAGCAGCCGACCATGCCCGGCAGCCCCGGTACCACCTCCACCGCCACACGGTGCGACAGCCGCACGTGCAAGTGCATGAACGAGCCATAAAACAGCGGATCGCCCTCGCACAGCACCACCACATCGTCGTGCGCGGTCAGTGCCAGCAGTCGTGCCGCCCACTCGTCGTAAAAGCGCGCCAGCACATCGTTGTATGCGACGCTGTCAAAACGCAGCTCGGTCGTGACGGGATACTCCATTGCGTGTTCCACGGCCGTTGGTGCCAATAACCCCTGCACGATGCGGCGCGCCTGCCCGGGATGACCGCGCTTGCGAAAATACGCCACGTGGCGCGCACGCCCCAACCACTCGCGCGCGCGCACGGTCATCAAGTCTGCCGCGCCGGGCCCCAAGCCGACGCCGATGATGCGCCCCATCAGACCTCCCACTCGCACGCCAAAGCGTTGACCGCAGCCGCCGTCATCGCCGAGCCTCCCCAGCGTCCCCGCACCACCAGCGCGGGGGCCACGTCGGCCTGTAGCAACGCCTCCTTGGACTCCGCCGCCCCGACAAACCCTACGGGACACCCGATGATGGCGCTGGGACGCGGGCAATCCGGCTCACGCAACATCTCCAACAGTTGGAACAGTGCCGTGGGCGCGTTGCCGATCGCCACCACCGCACCCGCCAGGTGCGGCCGCCACAGCGTGACCGCCGCCGCACTGCGGGTGGTACCCAGACGCTGCGCCAGCGCCGGTACCGTCGGATCGTCCACCCAGCACAAAACGGGGTTATGCGCGGGTAGCCGGGCACGGGTAATACCCTCACTGACCATGCGTGCGTCGCACAACACCGGGACACCCTGGCGCAATGCGGCACGCGCGGCCTCGACCACGTTGCCACGCAGGACGATCTGCTCGGCCAGCCCCACCCATCCGCACGCGTGGATCATGCGCACCACCACCGGCTCCTCCAGCGCGGAAAAACGCGCCAAATCGGCCTCGGCGCGGATGATGGCAAACGACTGCCGATAAATCGCCGCTGCGTCCCGTTCGTATGACATCATGTCGGAATCTTTCTGAAGCACTCGCGCAGCGCCTCGAGCGACTCGCCCACCGAAAGCGCCGCACCTCTCGCTCTTGCCCAACCGAGCCACTCCCAACCCATCGGGCCCAAGCGGACCGTCCATGCCGCGGCTGCATTGGCGCATCCCTTGGCGCAACCCGTCACATGCCAGGCCACACCGCGTGGCACGTCGGGCAGCAGCGCTCGCGCCAGCGCCTGCGTATCGCCCGCTGACTGTGCACACCCGGGCAACCCCGTGCACACCGCCGCCCGCCAACGGGGGTCGCGGTCGTCCCAAATCCACTCCGGTGCCGCCGGCAGCGGCTCATCGCCCTCGCACAGCAGCGCCCGCCATGGCGTCAAACGCAACCCGCTGCGACTGCCCAGCTGCGCCAGCGTGTCGGCCGACAACTGCCCCCAAGCAACGCCGACCAACCACCCCACGGGCGTTGGGCCCAGCGCGGGGGCGTCCACCGTCGCGCTCGGCGCACACGGGTGGGTTTGCCATGCCTGCGGCAGTGCGCCCTGTCGCACCCACTGTGCCATGCGAGCGCGCCCGCTGGCAATGCCGCCGCCACGCACGAATGCATCCGCCAGCGCCAGCGCTGCCTCCACCGCATCGGCCATGGCCACCACACAACCGGCCGCCGCACCATCAGCCCGCACCAATACCGCGTCCGTCCCGACGCGCTCCAGGCGAATGTCTGCCGATGCGGCGCGCAAACACGGCTGCTGCCCTGCATCGACCGCGAAGCCAAATTTCGCTGGCAGGCTCCACGATGGCCGGGCACACAACGCGGTGCTGAGCGCGTCCGCCAGCCGGGCGGTATCATCGCCCGCCTGCCAAAACGGTTGCACCAACACGTTGCGCCGCGCCTCGCATCTGACATCCGCGTCCAGCAGCCCCAAAGCACGCAGGCCGTCTTGCAGCGCCGGCAGCGCGGCATCGCTGACACCGCGCAGCTGCAAGTGTGCGCGCTGCGTCAGCGTCACGGTGGGATGCGCATGGTGCCGCACCAGCGCCGCCAGTCCCAGCGCTTGTTCACCACTGACGCGCCCACACCACGGCTTGATGCGCACCACCCAACCGTCCGCGGCGCGCATCGGCTGCCACGCCCCGGGGCACCACCCGCGCACACCCGGGGTGGTCGTAGCAGCCGAGGCCAAGCCGTCAACGGTCGCCACGATCGATCACGCCCCGCGGTACAGACGCGGCTCCACCCAGCGCGTCCCCTGCAACCGGTGCCACTGCTTGGCCACCCAGAGCACCCCCAAGTCCACCAGGGGCTCGAGCAACACCACCGTCATGTAGGCCGCACCAAAGCGCGCCACGTTGGCCAAATTCTCCGCCTCCAGACCGTGGCCGTACAGCGCCCAAAACGCCACCCACGCGACGATGCCCCCTTGATAAGCCGTCGACAGCTGGAGCGCTTGGCCGTAGCGGATGTCCACATAGCGCGTCTGCGGCGGGATGATGCGGCGCGCCAGCGCATGAATGGCAAACAGCGGCACCAACAACGTCGTGACGTTCATGCCGTACTGCGGCAAATCCTCCGGCACGAAAAACAGCCCCTGGATCAACAGCCCCGCGGCCAGACCGACGGCGGCTGGTCCCACCCCCAATATCAACAACAGGGTGCTGCCCAAGATGAGGTGCACCTCGGAAACCCCGACCGGTTTGGTGGGCAGAATTTCAAAAAACGCAAAAACGCACGCCGTGGCAATCGCCGCGCGCGCGAGCAACGCCCCCCATCCCTCCTGACGTGCTGTCTGCCACGCCAGCCGCGCCGCGTACGCCAGCGCGGCCGCACCGGTGGCATAGCCCAGGACGAGTTTGCCGCCTTCCACGACTCCGGGTTCGATGTGCATGGTCTGACCTCCTTGTGTGCGATGGACGCCATCACGGACGTCCGGGTTAAAAAACCGCTTTGCCTTGTGCCGACGGGGCGTCGCAGGACATGCCCAAACGCTCGAGCAACGAGCGATCGGAGGCAACGTCAGGATTGCCAGTGACCAACAGCCGATCGCCATAAAAAATCGAATTCGCCCCCGCCAGAAAACACAAGACTTGCGTGGACTCGTGCATCTGGCGGCGTCCCGCTGACAGCCGCACCTTGGCCCGCGGCATGGTGATGCGTGCCACCGCCACGGTACGCACGAACTCCAATGGATCGAGGTCTGGCTGTTCGGCCAGCGGCGTGCCCTCGACCTTCACCAGTTGGTTGATCGGCACCGACTCGGGGTAGGGGTCCAGATTGGCCAGCTGTGCAATCAGCCCCGCGCGTCCCCGCCGCGACTCGCCCATACCGACGATGCCACCGCAACAGACGCGGATACCCGCATCGCGCACGTGGCGCAACGTGTTGAGCCGGTCCTCGTAGTCGCGCGTGGTAATGATGTGGCCGTAGAGCTCGGGGGCCGTGTCCAGGTTGTGGTTGTAGTAGTCAAGCCCCGCCGCTTTGAGCCGCCCTGCCTGCGCGGGCGTCAGCATCCCCAGCGTGCAACAAGCCTCCAACCCCTCGGCCTTGACCACTTCCACCAACGCGGCGACGTTGTCGAGATCCCGGTCATTCGGTGCCCGCCAGGCGGCCCCCATGCAGAACCGCGTGGCCCCCGACGCTTTGGCCGCACGCGCCGCTTGCCGCACTTCATGCGCCGACATCAACTTGGTGGCCTTGACCCCCGTGGGGTGGTGCACCGACTGCGGGCAGTATGCGCAGTCCTCTGGGCACCCTCCCGTTTTGACCGACAACAACGTGGCCAACTCCATGCGCAGCGGATCGTGGAATTGCCGGTGCACCGTCTGCGCGCGGTACATCAGCTCGGGCAGGGGCAAATCTAGCAGCGCCTCGACGGCCTGCACCGACCAGCGCTGCGCGCCACCGTCGGTGTACACACCGTCGGCTCGATTCGCCGCGTCGCGGCGCTGCACCATGGTGACGACGTTTTCAGTCTCTGTGTTGGACATACGGTCAAGCTCCAGTTGAGTGGTGGGCATGGGTGGATGCGCCTGCCCGCACGGGCACGGCGATGCGGCATTGTGGCAGCTGCAGCACCTGCAAACACCCCTCGAAAACGCGCTCGAGCGCCCGGTGCGTCGCGGCGTCGCTGCTGGCCCCCTGGTGCAGCACACGGCCCGCCGCCACGATGACCAAGACGTCGGCCTGTAGCGCCATGTTGATCTCGTGCAAAACACTCACCACCGTCTTGCCTTGGGCCACCAGGGATCGCACCAGCGCCAGCCAATCCGCCTGGTACGGCGGGTCCAGGTGCGTCAGCGGCTCGTCCATCAACAGCACCGCTGCCTGCGTCGCCAACGCCCGCGCCAGCAGTACGCGTTGGCGCTCACCACCGGAGAGCTGACCCAGTGCCCGGCTGCGCCACGCCCATGCCCCCGTCGCACGCAAGGCGTGCTCGACCGCCAAGCGATCCACGGCACTGGGGGGCTGCATCCAGCGCTGGTAGGGCAAGCGCCCCAGCATCGCCACATCCCACACCGTCAGATCGTCTGCGCTGGCTTCCCCCTGCCCCATCCAAACGAGCGTGCGTGCACGCTGCTGCCGCGGCCACACCGACAACGGCCGCCCCAGCAACGTGATCGTCCCCGCGTGCGGCACCAAACCGGCCAGCGCCTTGAGCAGCGTGGACTTCCCGGCTCCGTTGGGGCCGACCACACACGTCCAACGACCGCGCGGCACGCCCAAGGAGACATCGTGCAAAACCGTTGCCTCGTGCACCCGCACGCTCACCCCGTGGGCCTCCAAGGCCAAGTCCCCGTCCCGCGCCCACACATCGGTCATCCCATCGACCTCCCGACGGCCCCGCGCCCCATCAGCCATAGCAGATGGCCGCCACCCACCGCCGCCGTGAGCACCCCGACCGGCAACTCTTGCGGCGCGACCACCCACCGCGCCAGTGTGTCGGCCGCCATCAACAACGCCCCGCCCATGGCGCTGGCCAACAGCACAAGCCACCCGTGGGTGCAACGCGCCAACGCACGCACCAGATGTGGTGCAACCAACCCCACAAACGCGATCAAGCCCGTTTGCGCCACCGCGGCCCCCGTCGCCAGCGCCAACACCGCCACCAACGCCCAGCGCGCTGCCTCAAGCGGCAGCCCCAAACTGAGCGCCGTCGCCTCTCCAAGGCCGAGACCATCCAGCACGCGCGCCAGCGCCCACGCAACGGACAAACACACGAGCCACGCCCCACCCATCAGCGCGACCGCCGTCCATCCGACGAACCCTGTTGAGCCCAATAAAAAGGCCTGCATGGCCTGCAGCGCATCGGGTGCCAGCAACAACACCAGCTGCGTCAGCGCCCCCAGCACCACCCCCACCACCACCCCTGCGAGCAACAGGCGCACCGTGTGCTGCGTGCCACGCGAGAGCACCAAGGTCAACACCACCGCCAGCACCGCCCCCAAGAAGGCCGCACCGGTCAAGCCCAGCCGTGCCCACACGTTGCCACCCCAAACACCCGACATCGGGCTGAGCACCGACGCTGCCGCATCCACCTGCGCCGCGCTGCCCAGCGCCACGAGCGTCAACGCCACCAACAGCGACGCACCGGCCGCACTGCCCAGCAAGTACGGGTCGGCCAAGGGGTTGCGAAACAAGCCCTGGGCGATAGCCCCCGCCAACCCCAAGAGCGCGCCGGCCAACCACGCCCCCACCGTGCGCGGCAGACGAATGTCCCACACAATCTGCCGCGCCACGGCGGCCGCTTCGTCAGAGACATCGCGGCCCAACATGACCACCGACACGCTGTCGAACCCGGTGCTGCCCACGCATACCCCGAGCCCAAGCAACACTACCGCTGTGGCGCTCAACAACAGCAGCAGACGAGACGGCGCAAGCAACCGCATCACGACCGCCCCCCTGGATCCCGCGGTGCCTTGCTCGCCAGACAACGCGCCAGGATCGCGGCCGCCTCCCCCATGCGGGGACCTGGCCGCAACAGCACATCGCTGTCCGCGGGCGTCAGCACACAAAAATGCCCGCCGCGCAACGCGCGCATCGCACCCCAGCCCGGACGCTGCAGCAAATCCACCGCGCTGCGCGCCCCCACCACGATGACGTCCGGATCGGCGCGTACTACCCACTCGGGGTTGAGCTTGGGGAACGGCCCCATCGAGGCCGGCACCACGTTGCGCACCCCCAGCCGGGCCAGGGTCTCGCCTATGAAAGACGCCTCACCGGCCGCATAAGGCCCGGGGCTGACCTCCACATACACACGCACCCCCCGCGCATGATCGGGCAGCGAGCGCGCCGCGGCCGTCACCGCGGCGTCGATGGACTGCCACACGCGCAATGGATCGGACACCTGCAACAACGCGCCGATCCGGAGCAAAACCCGCTGCACGTCCGCATGCGTCTTGGGCTCCAGCGCCACCACCGGGATGCCCAGCGCACGCAAGCGCTCTCCGGCGCGCGACGACGTGGCCAGCAAGACCACATCGGGCCGCAGCGCAACGATTCGCTCGATGTGAGGGTCCAAACCGCCCCCGACGCGCGGCACATCGCGCAAAACCGCTGGCCAATTCGTGTAGCGATCCACACCCACCAGCCGGTGGCATTGCCCGAGCTCGCACACGGTCTCGGCCAGCGAGGGCAACAGGCTCACAATACGCTGCGGCGGCTGCGCCAGCCGCACGCTCACCCCCTGATCGTCGGTGACCACGACTTGTGCACGCAACAGTGGGGCCAGTGCCAGCCAACACACCGCCAGCCAGCACGCCCGCCATGCGCGCGCATTCGGGCGCTTGCGGTGCCAATCGCGCCACCCCACCCCCAGCGTCATGGCCGCCCCTTCAGCGTCATCGGCAACCCTGCCACCATCCAGGTCACCCGCTCACAAACCGCCGCCACCCGTTGATTGAGCGTGCCCAACGCATCGACAAAGGCACGCACCGGCGGGCCCAGCGGAATCACTCCCAGACCGATCTCATTGCTGACCAAAACGATTGGCCCGCGCGCCGCTGCCAACGCCCCCAACAACGCCTCGATGGCGGCATCGGCCGCTTGCCCCCCCTCGGGCAGCGGCTGGCCCGACGGCGGAAAAAGCCGATTGCTCAGCCACAACGTCAGGCAATCCACCACCAGCAGCACATCCCCGGCGCTGTGGACCTCGATCGCGCGCGGCAGCGCCAGCGGCTCCTCCACCGTCAACAGCTCGGGCACCCGTTGCGAGCGCTCACGCCGGTGCCGCTCGATGCGCTCGCGCATCTCGGCGTCGGCCGCGGTGGCGGTGGCCACCAACACGGCGCGGTGTGCGGCGTCGATCGCCAGCCACTGCGCCGCCAACACCTCGGCGCGACGCGACTTGCCGCTTTTTTGCCCGCCCAGGATCAACTCAGACCGTGCGATCGTGGCCATGGCGATCCATCCACTCGGTGATGATGCGGTGCAGCTGCTCCACCCCGTCGGTCAACGCCGCCGGCCCCGGCTGCAAGATATCCGCCGACTTGATCTCGAACACCTGCCCGTGTCGCACGGCCGGGATGTCCGACCAGCCGGGACGCTGCGCCACCCGCTCAGGACGAAACTTCTTGCCACACCACGAGCCGATGATGACGTCGGGGGCCCGGCGCACCACCTCTTGCGGATCGTGAACGATGCGGTCTTTGCCGTGCGGCTGCGTGGCCAGCTCGGGAAAAATATCCTCGCCTCCGGCGATGCCGATCAACTCCGACACCCAGCGGATCGCACTGATGAGCGGCTCATCCCACTCCTCGAAATACACGCGTGGGCGCCGCTGTCCCGCGGCCAGTCGCTGCGCCACCGCCTCCTGCATACCCTGCAAGCGGGCACGCATCGCCGCCAAGTGGCCCGCAGCGACATCGGAACACCCCACCAGCGCCGCCACTTGCGCCAGCATGGCCAAAATTTGCTCGACGCTGCGCTGGTTGAACACCGTCACCGCCACCCCGGCTCGGATCAGCTCGGCGGCGATATTGGCCTGCAGGTCCGAAAACCCGAAGACATGGTCGGGCTTGAGGGCCAGGAGCTGATCGATCTTGGCCGACAAAAAAGCGCTGACCCGGGGCTTCTCCTGCCGCGCACGTCGGGGCCGCACCGTGTAGCCACTGATGCCGACGATGCGGTGCTCCTGCCCCAGCAGGTAGAGCCATTCGGTCGTCTCTTCCGTCAAACATACGATGCGCCGCGGCCCCATGTCCGCGCAGCCGGGCTGTACAGCGGCCACCAAATCCCTGGGGTTCGGGGCCCGCCCCACCCACGCGCACGGCCGCCCCCAGCGATCTTCGAACACCACTTCAGCCAACGGCAGCCGTTGCGCCCACCCCGCCTGTTGCAGCATCGGCGCATCGTCAAACCGCTCGACGGGCCCCAAGCACAGGATGGCGATCGGCAGCGCACCCGCGGGCATGTCCAACACGGCGGCGACAGCCGCGGGCTCGAAAATCGACACCCACCCCAGCCCCACGCCCTCCGCCCGCGCTGCCAGCCACATATTCTGAATCGCACACGCCGCCGACGCCACATCCATGAACGGCATCGTGCGCCGTCCAAAGACGTGCGACTCACGCCCCTCGGCCAGTGCCACCACCCACACTTCCGCCGCGTCCAAAATACCCTGGACCTTGAGCCGCAAAAACGCAGCCCCACGCTCACCGAGGGCCTCGGCGGTGCGCTGTCGCTCCTGCTCCACCAAAGCGTGTAAGCGCTGCCGCAGCGCCGCGTCGCGCACGCGAATCAGCCGCCACGGCTGCATGAAGCCGACGCTGGGCGCGTGGTGCGCCGCCAGCAGCAAGCGATGCAAAACGGCCGTCGCCACTTCGCCCCCGGCAAAATGCCGCATATCGCGCCGCTCGAAAATCGCCCGGTAAACCGCAGCGCGCTGCGCCAACGGCCACGCCATTGCCCCACCCGCGGGCTCGACCATGTGCGTGCCAGCCTGCGTGCCGTCCCCGGCAAATTCAAATGCACCGCCCATCGCCTCCCCTAAACAACCAGCCCACCGCAGCCGGATTCGACGCAAACCAGGCGTGGAAGTAACTCGCGTGCACACTGCCGTGCGCATACACCGCCTCAGCGCGGCGCCCCCCCTGCGGCGGCACCGTGTGGGCAACGGGCGTCAAAGAAGTCTCCAGCGCCGAGTAATGAAAGGTGTGCCCCCGCAACTCCCCCTGCGGCGTCGACCATGCCTGCATCCCCAGCGCAGCCAGCCGCGGTTGCATGCGTGCCCGCCCGGGCAAGATCCCCCACATCGGCACACACGTCCCATCCGCCAGTGTGAGCGCCTCCAACAATGCCAACATTCCACCGCACTCCGCCCACAGCGGCCGACCCGCCGCCACATGGGCGGCCAGCGTATCGCGCGTGATCCGCGCCGCCGACAGCGCCGGGGCGTGCAACTCGGGGTAACCACCGGGCAGCCACACCGCGTCGCAGTCTGGCAACGGCTCGTTGGCCAGCGGTGAAAACCACAGCACCTGGGCACCGAGGTCTTGCAGCGTCTGCACATTGGCGGGATAGATGAATGAAAAGGCTGCATCACGCGCCACCGCGATGCGCCGCCCCGCCAACACCGGCTCCAGCGGCGTCGGCATCGGCGGTGTCAACCGCACCGACCAACGCTGCCATGCGGCACGTGACATACGGCCCAACGGTGTCTGGGCCAACGCATCGGCCAACGCATCGAGCCGCGCGACGCTGTCGGAGAGCTCGGCAGCCTGCGTCAAACCCAGGTGCCGCTCGGGCAGCGCCACCACGTCCGTGCGCGGCAGCGCCCCCAACCACCCGCGAGCCACGGCCTCCTCATCGGTCACCGCTTCGCCACCACCCAGCACCGCGGCGCGCAGCATCGCCGCATGCGCCTCGCCAGCCACGCGGTTGGCCAGTGCGCCCACCCAGCGCAGCCCAGACCGGTAATGGCGCAAGCCGTGGACGATCGCCCCGAACGTGCCGGCCATCGACGCCGCCGACACCACCGCCAGCACGGGCAAATCCCAGGCCAGCGCCAGATCGGCCGCACTGGGCTGGCCGTCGTACAGCCCCATCACGCCCTCGATCAGCAAGATGTCAGCCGCCTGCGCAGCCCGCCACAGGCGGGCGCGCACATCGGTCTCGCCGTTCATCCACAGGTCGAGGTTGTCTACCGGTTGCCCGGTCGCCAACGCCAGCCACTGCGGATCCAGAAAATCCGGCCCGCACTTGAACGCCCGCACCCGCCACCCTTGGCGCGTCCACAACCGCGCCAGCCCTGCGGCCACACTCGTCTTGCCCTGGCCGGAGGCCGGGGCCGCGATGAGTACGGCGGGGCGTTGCAGTGCGTCCACGGCCGATCAGCGGGGTGTCCAGCTCAGGCCCACATAGACCTGCCGCCCACCCGTCGCGTAGCCGCGGGCCGTCTCGTAGGCCTTGTCACCCAGGTTATCGATGCGCGCCAGCAGCGCCCAGTCCCGCGCCACCGGTTGCCGCCAGCTCAGGTTGACCACGCCGTAGCCACCGAGACGCGTGGTGTTGGCCGCGTTGTCAAAGCGCTCACCCGCCACCTGCCACTCGAGACCCAACCGCCCCGTCGCCAGCGGCTGGGTCCACTGCAGCTTCGCCGAACGCGCCGCTCGCCGGGCAAGCCGTTTTCCCGTTGCGGCGTTTTCCGGATCGCTCCAGTCGACCGACGCTTCGACTCGCCCACCCGCCACCGGCATGCCGCCCCGCAGGGACACGCCACGCAACCGCGCGCGGCCGACATTTTCGTAACAACCGTAGGCACTGGCACAAGGCCCCGCCGCGCCAAACTGGATCAGGTCGCGCACCCGCGCATGGTAGGCGACCAACCCGGCCTGCCAGCCATCGCGCGCGTACTCCAGCGCCACTTCGGCGTTGCGCGCCCGCTCCGGCTGGAGGCCGGCCGATCCATACTCGCTGAAGCGTTGGTACAGAGTCGGCGCCCGAAACGCCGTGCCCACTCCCGCGCGGGCTTTCCACCCCGGCGCAAAACGCCACGCGTAAGCAGCCGAACCCGTCGTCTCCCCACCGAATTCGCTGTCGTCGTCGTGCCGCACATTCAGTTGCACCGCATGGGCGCCGGCCTGCCAGCCCCATCCCAGTCCGACACCGCTTTGATGCCGCTGGCCGCGCCCGCCCGCCAATGAGCTGTTGCGCAGATCGTCTTCACGCCGCTCCAGCAGCACCTGCCAGCGGTGAGCGCCGAGCAGCCACTCATGGCGCCACAGTGCCGTCGTCACGTCGGTTTCGGTCACGTATGGCGACGGCCGCGTCTCGTAGCGGTCGGTCCCCCGCCCCAGCGATAGTTCCGAGCGCTGTTCGGAACTCCACTGCGCCGACCAGCGAAGTCCCACGGTGCGCAAGTCGTGGACGGACCAGTCTTGCACGGTCGACCTGAAGCCGTCGTACTCGGCTTTCAGGCGCTGCTCCACCACCGTCGCCTCCAGCCGGTGACCATTGGCCACGGCCCAACCGACGCTCGCGCTGACCCCGTGGCTGCGGTACCCGTCCCGATCGGGATTGGCTGCGGGTTGGACGTTGAAGCCGTCGCTGCGCTCACCGTGCACCGCCACCGCGGCGTCCCAGTCCCCTTGGCGGCCCGCGACGGAGGCTTGAACGCGCCGCAGTCCGTCGCTGCCTGCGCCGACCTCGACGCTGGGCCGCCAGCCACCGTCGCCACGCCGGGTAAAGATCTGCACCACGCCGGCCAGCGCATCCGACCCGTACACCGCGGCAGCCGGCCCGCGCACGACCTCGATGCGGTCGATCAACGCCAACGGAATGGCGTTCCACGTCGCGCCGCCGGTGGACTGCGAGTCCACCCGCACGCCGTCGATGAAGACCGCGACGAAGCGCGACTCGGCGCCGCGGATGAACACACTGGTGGTGTTGCCCACGCCGCCATTGCGCGCGATCTCGATCCCCGGCAGCGTCGCCAGCACATCGGCCACCCCCGCGGCCCCGCTGGCCTCGAGGGTGGCGCGGTCGATGATCGCGACATCGGCAAGGACATCGGTCAACGGCTGTTCGGCGCGATTGGCCACCACGACGGTCGGTGGCAGCGCCGTTTGCGCCAGAGCAGAACCCACGACACCCCATGCGCACAAACACGCACGGACCCCGGCTTTCAACTGAAACATGGCGAAAGGCAGCAGTGAAAGAGCCCCACCGTTCACCCCGACGGTGTACGCTCGACACGGCACGACCCCAAAGAGATGAGGCACATGCCACCCCGTTGGCCGGTATCCGGGCTGGTGGAAGCGACCTTCGCAGGCCTTCCCAGATGCGCGGGGCATCCAGTGGCCGACGGGCGAAAGCGGGACCCCCCACAGGGGGCGTGTCCGTCCACTTACCGTTGCGGGGGCAGCGCTGGTTAGGTGACCGCCGACGGCGGCGCACCCCCCAGCTTCCCGTTTAACTGCGGCGCGAGAACCGCACCGCGAGCACCAACAGCGGCCCATTGTAGCGCCGCGCCTTGCGCAAAGCCTACAATGCACGGGTCATGACGCCCGTCATCATCGAAGAACTCGCCCAGCGCGTCGACCGGCTGCTGCTGCGCCATCAGGAACTGCTGCGCACGCAGTCACTGCTGCAACAGGAGGTGCAGCGCCTGACGCAGGAGCGCGATCACCTGCGCGCGCAGTGCCAGGCCGCGCGCCAGCGGCTGGACGCGCTGATCGCGCGCCTGGCCACGGAGGAGCCGCCCCGATGACCCCGCCCGCGATCAAGCAGGTCGAAGTCCAGATCATGAACCAGACCTACCTGCTCGCCTGTCCCGTGGACGGCGAGGAGGCGCTGCGCGAAGCGGTGGCCAAAGTCGACGCCGCGATGTGCCGCATCCGCGACGCGGGCAAGGTCAAGGCGCGCGACCGCATCGCGGTGCTCGCCGCGCTCAACATCGCCTTCGACGCGTCGCAGCGCGACGCGGCGCCGGCGTTTCGCCCGTCGTCCTTCGGCACGCCCGAGGGCGCTGACACGGCAGCGGCACCCGCGCTTTCCGCCGCCGCGGAGGAAGCGTTGCGGGCGCTGGTGGCGCGCATCGACGACGCCCTCGCAGCCGACGACCGGTTGCTGTGACGCCGCCTGCCGGGGCAACGAGGGCTTACAATGGGGTTGTCCGCCATCCGCCGGGCCATATATTCCTTGAACCAATGCTCATTGAGCCCGGGCTTGGTACATCGCGCGGTGGGCGCGATCGTCTCGCGTCAGACGAACCCGAAGCCGCGCTGCCCTCGCCCACCTGAACCCCGTGTTCAGGATGCCGGTCCGGCGGTGTGGCGGACACCCATCGCCTTCGAACCACGCGCCACCGCCCGCCTCGTCGTGCGCCGGTGGTTCCGTGCGCATCGCCTCCGCCCGTCATGCTCGATCCCCTGCTGATTGCCGAACTCGTCGCGTTGGGGTTGGTGACCGGCTTTCTGGCGGGGCTGCTCGGCATCGGCGGCGGCATGATGCTGGTACCGTTCATCACCTTCATCCTCAGCCACCGGGGCGTGTCGGCCGACCTCGCGGTGAAGATGGCGATCGCCACGTCGATGGCCACGATCGTGTTCACGTCCATCTCCAGCGTGCGGGCGCACCACCGCCGGGGCGCGGTACGCTGGGACCTGGTCGCGCGGCTGGCACCGGGCATCGTGCTCGGGAGCGCGCTCGCCGGCGCCGGGGTATTCCGCGTCGTGCAAGGCCGCTGGCTGGCGCTGTTCTTTGCCGCCTTCGTGGCTTTCTCCGCGACCCAGATGCTGCTGGCGCGGCAACCCAAACCGACCCGTGGGCTGCCCGGTCCCGCCGGCCAGTGGGGCGCGGGCGGCGCGATCGGGTTTCTGTCGGGCCTGGTCGGCGCGGGCGGCGGGTTCATCAGCGTGCCGTTCATGACCTGGTGCAACGTCCCGATGCATCAGGCCGTGGCGACCAGCGCCGCCCTGGGGTTTCCGATCGCGCTGGCCAACGGGATCGGCTACATATGGTCCGGCTGGGGTGTCGCGGGACGCCCGCCGGGTTCGCTCGGATTCGTCTTCTTGCCGGCACTCGCGGTCATCGCCAGCGCCAGCGTGCTGATGGCACCGGTGGGGGTGCGTGTCGCGCACGCCCTGCCGGTGGCCACGCTCAAGCGTGCCTTCGCCCTGCTGCTCTATGCTCTCGCGGCCAGCATGGCTTACAAGGCGTGGAGCGGCTGATCCGCGACCACGATGCCGTCCGCATCGGCGTAGAGCCAATCGCCGGGCCGCACCCACACCCCCTGGATCTGCACCGCGACATCGCGCAGCCCCTGGCCGCGCTTGTCGGTCGGCAGCGGCATCGCCGCCAGGGCCCGGATCCCCACCGCCGCCACCGCGAGCTCGGCCACGTCGCGCACGCAGCCATCGACGACGATACCCGCCCAGCCATTGCGCGCCGCCGCCGCGGCCAAGTTGCCGCCCACCAGCGCACGGCGCAGCGATGCGCCGCCATCGACGACGAGCACGCGGCCCCGCCCCGGTTCGTCCAGCGCCGCTTTCACGAGGCTGTTGTCCTCGTGGCACTTGACGGTGCTGACCGGCCCTGCGAAGTGGGGCATCGCCCCGAAATCGCGAAATACCGGGGGCAGCACGCGGAAGCGCCCGTCCAGGTCGCCCTTGTGGGCATCGCACAGGTCACAGGTGGAAAAAGACAAAGTCGTTGCCATTGGGGTCATCGCCGTTGAAACCGCCGCGCATCATAGAACACACGTCCAGGGCATGCGCCAGACGTCGGTTCCGCGCAACGCCCCCCGGCCCGCCTACCGGGGAAAACCCGACCCACGGCGCAAAAGCCCTTCTGCACTCTGGAAAAATCGCCGCTTTGCGGATACGATGCGCTTATCCATGCGAGCGCCTGGCGCTCCGTGGCGAGCTTGCAACCAACCGAAGGAAATCTCCACATGGCCACTGCAAAAAAAGCTGCCACTTCTGCCAAGTCCACCGCCGCCGCCAAGCCCGCTGCGAAGGCGACCGCCAAGCCGGCGGCCAAGGCCAGCGCGGCGCCCAAGCGGGCCGTCAACTCGGCCTTCATGAAGCCGATGACGCCCAGCGCTGAGCTGGCGGCCATCGTGGGTGCCAAGCCGCTGCCGCGCACCGAGGTCACCAAGAAGGTGTGGGACTACATCAAGAACAACAAGCTGCAGGACGCCACCAACAAGCGCATGATCAACGCCGACGCCAAGCTCAAGGCCGTGCTGAAGAAGCCGCAGGTGTCGATGTTCGAAATGACCAAGATCATCAGCACGCACCTGTCGTGAGACCATGACCGGCCGGCCCCGCCGCGGGTACCCGGCCGATGACACAGCGTCCGGTCGGGTAAACACATAAACCGACTGGGCAACAAAAAGCCCCGCCGCAGCGGGGCTTTTTGCTGGCATGTCGCCGATCAGCGGATGACCGCGATCTCCGAACGCTGGCCGCCCTTGTAGGTATAGAGCGTCAGCGCGCCGTTCTTGATGTCGCCCTTCTCGTCGAACTCGATCTGGCCCGTCACACCCTTGTAGCTGATGGCCTTGAGCGCCGGCAGGTACTTGGCCGGGTCGGGCGAGTTGGCGTTCTGCATGGCCTTGACCATCACGTGCACGGCGTCATACACGTACGGCGCATAGACCTGCACGTCGGTGCCGAACTTGGCCTTGAAGTCGGCGCGGAACTTGTCCATCCCGGCCTTCTGTTCGCCTTCGACACCACCGGCCTCGGCGCAGTAGACCTGCTCGTCGGCCATGCCGTCGCCGGCCAGCTTGGGCAGCTCGCTCGTGCAGATGCCGTCGCCGCCCATGAACTTGGCGTTGATGCCGAGCTGCTTCATTTGCTTGAGCATCGGGCCGGCCACCGCGTCCATGCCGCCGAAGAAGATCACGTCCGGCTGCTTGGCCTTGATCTTGGTCAGGATCGCATTGAAGTCGGTCGCCTTGTCGTTGGTGAACTCGCGGTCGACGACCTCGCCACCGGCGGCCTTGACGCCCTTCTCGAACTCATCCGCCACACCCTGGCCGTAGGCGGTGCGGTCGTCGATCACGGCCACCTTTTTGGCGCCCAGCTTCTGGATCGCGTACTTACCCAGCGTGCCACCCAGATGCGTGTCATCCGCCACCACGCGGAAGACGTTGTTGAAGCCCTGGCGGGTGTACTTCGGGTTGGTCGCCGACGGCGAGATCTGCGGAATGCCAGCCGCGTTGTACAGCTGCGACGCGGGGATGGTCGTGCCCGAGTTCAGGTGACCGATCACGCCGTGCACCTTGGCGTCGACCAGCTTCTGCGCCGCCGCCACGCCCTGCTTCGGGTCCGCGGCGTCGTCTTCGGCCAGCAGTTCGAACTTCACCGGCTTGCCTTCGAGCTGGATACCGGCGGCGTTGAGCTCGTCGATCGCCATGCGGGCGCCGTTTTCGTTGTCCTTGCCGAGGTGTGCGATCGGGCCACTGGTGGGGCCGACGTGACCAATCTTGACGACCAGCTGCTCAACGGCCGGGCCCTGTGCGGGAGCCGCCGCCGAGGGGGCTTCCTCCTTCTTCCCACAGGCCGCCAGCGCGACAGCAGCGGCAGCGACAATGGCCAGTTTGTATTGCATCTGCATGGATACCCTCATCAAAACGAATGGTTGAACGGTGTGCGCAACACGGAACTTTCCGCACGGAGCTTTACGATACACGAAAAAACAAGGCGCATTGCTTGAACACCCCCGCCGAACCCGTCATTTACGGGTTGTCCCTAGGGTGCCACGCAACACGGCCTTTAAATCGGTCGCCAGCTCCCGCCGCACCGCCGCTGCCACCCGACGCGCGCAGCGCCGCCGTTGACGCTCCCACCAAACTTCCAACGCCAACGCGACACGCAACTCCAACTCATCGTTCCAGCGTGCCATCAACTGGTCCACGACGGCATCGACGTCCACGTCGGTAGCGCGCTGGGGGGACTCCCCCGCCGGAGCGCGTGCAAACGCCGCGGACTTTGGAGCCGGACCCTCCTGTACCGCGAAGCTATCGACCACATCGGTCAAGGTGGGCACCACGGCAGGGGGCTTGCGGTTACCGTTCAACATGCCGATTTTCTCCGGTTGCGGCGCGAGGAGGACGCGCCGCACGGTCGTAGACCACGGGCGTCAGCCCCATCGCCTGGTAGCGCCGCCAGCGCTGACGCGCCGCGGCTTTGTCATTTTCGTCGTCAGAGACGACCTCGATAACGCGCTTGAAAGCGGCAGTCGCGTCGAGCACGGCGGGCCACTGCGACTGCGCGTTGACCAAAACCGAGCGCTCACCGGCAACGGCGTCCCCAGGTGTGGCGATTACGATCGGCGAGTGACGCAGCAGCAGCGCCGGTTCGCCGCTGCGCACGTGGGGCACGAAGTCGTTTTCTGGCAACGCCCAGAGGGCCACGTCGAGCGGCTCCGCCTCACCTTCGGCGATCACCACCCACACGCGCGCACGGCTGGCGTGGGCCTTGGCCAACAAACGGCACAGGTAGCTGCTGCGCTCGGGCCACGCCGCCGGGACATTCAGGTGAAACGCGACCTCCATCGCCGCCCTCATCCGCGCCGACGGCGGCCCGTGCGCGCCGCGGCCTTCTCCGGAGCGGCGGCCGAGGCGGCCTGATCGAGCAGGTAGCGCACCAGCAACGGCACCGGCCGCCCCGTCGCCCCCTTGTCCTTGCCGCTTTTCCACGCGGTGCCGGCGATGTCCAGGTGCGCCCACGGTACGTCGCCCACGAAGCGCTGCAGAAATTTGGCGGCCGTCACCACGCCGGCCGCGCGCCCGCCGACATTCGCGACATCCGCGAACGGCGACTTCAACGCCTCGCCGTACTCGTCGTCGAGCGGCATGCGCCAGCACGGATCCCCCGCCGCGTCGCCCGCCGCGCTCAGCGCCTGTGCGAGCCCCTCGTCGGTGGCGAACAGGCCCGAGCGCACGTGCCCCAGCGCGATCACACACGCGCCGGTGAGCGTCGCGACGTCGATCATCGCCCGTGGCGCAAAGCGCTGCCGCGCGTAGGTCAGCGCATCGCACAGGATCAGCCGCCCTTCGGCGTCGGTGTTGAGGATCTCGATCGTCTGGCCGCTGAGGCTGCGCACGACGTCACCGGGCTTGACCGCACCGCCTCCCGGCATGTTCTCGCACGCGGGAATGAGGCCGACGACGTTGATCGCGGGCCGCAACCGCGCCAGCGCCTCGAAGGTGCCGAGCACGCTGGCCGCGCCGCTCATGTCGAACTTCATCTCGTCCATCTCGGCCGCGGGTTTGAGCGAAATCCCCCCGGTGTCGAAGGTGATCCCCTTGCCGATCAACGCCACCGGGGGCACCGATTTGGCCGCCCCACGGTAGCGCAGCACGATGAAGCGCAGCGGCTGCGACGACCCCTGCGCCACGGCCAGGAACGCGCCCATGCCGATCTTGGCCACCTCCTTCGGGCCCAACACCTCGACGTCGATGCCGCGCCCTTCGAGGGCCTGCGCCGCCTCGGCCAGCAGCGCCGGCGTCGAGTGGTTGGCCGGCCGGTTGGCCCATTCGCGGGCGAGCTCCTGACCGTGCGCGATCGCCACCGCCTCCTCGAACGCGGCACGCCGCGTGTCGGCCTCCGTCACCCCCACCGTCACGGTCTGCAGGGCGCGCGGCTTGGGTTGCGACAATGTCGAGGTGTAACGGTAGGTCACCGCCGCGAGCGCCAGCACCGTGGCCGACAGCGCCGCGGCCGGCAGGTCCCCCACCCACAGCACCAGCGAGCGCACCGGTGCCGCGCCTTCCAGCGCGGCCCACGCCGCGGCGGTCGCCTTGCGCACCGCCGCGGCGCTGCCGTCACCGCAGCGCACCAGCACCACGCGGCGCGGGCGCACACCGGGCAGCCGGTGCGCCGCCAGCCATTTGCCCGGCTCGGCCCCCACGTCGCCGTCGGCCAGCGCCTGCCGGCCCCATACGGTCAGGACATCGGCGCGTGCCGCGTCCGCCCGGTCCCAGGCGTCGGGCCACAGCAGGATGAGCGCGTCGGCGTCGAGGGAAGCCGCTTCGTGCGGCGTGAGGGTCTGCAGTCGGAAGTCCATAATGCGGTTTGTCGTTAGCCTTTGCCGTCGATGTTATTCGAATCCTCGCTCCGCCGCGAACTGGCGCGCAGCTTCGGCGCCGCCTTGGTCGTGATGCTGACCGTCGTGCTGACCATGCTGCTCGTGCGCACGCTCGGCCAGGCCAGCCGCGGCGAGGTCGACCCGCAGACCCTGGTGCTGTTTCTCACCTACGCGCTGATGGGGCAGCTGGGTCTCGTGCTGACGGTGGCGCTGTTCATCGCCACGGTCGGGACGCTGTCGCGCCTGTACCGCGACAGCGAGATGGTGATCTGGCACGTGAGCGGCGTGGGGCTGGGGCGCTTTCTGGGGCCGGTGGCGCGGTTCGCGTGGCCCGTGTGGCTGGCGGTCGCCGTGCTGACCCTGGGGGTTGCGCCGTGGGCGCAGCAGCAGCGCGACGAGATGCGCGCGCGCTACGAGCAGCGTGGGGACCTCGAGCGGGTAACGCCCGGGCAGTTCCAGGAGTCGAGCGGCGGACGACGCGTTTTTTTCATCGACCGCGACACGAACGGCGGCCGGGAGGGACGCAACGTCTTCATCGCCAGTAGCGAGCGCGACGGCGGCGAGAGCATCGTCACGGCGCGCAGCGCCCGGGTGGTGACGCAGGAGGGTGGCACCTACCTGGTGCTGGAGCACGGGCAGCGGCTGTGGCGGCCGACCGACCCTGACGCCGATGGCGCGCTGCAGATGAGCGAGTTTGCGCGCTACTGGCTGCGGGTGGAGGGCGCGAGCGCGGCACCGACGGACAGCGCGAGGCGCAGTGCCCAGCCCACGTGGGTGCTGCTGCGGGATGGCAGCCCCGCCAGCCACGGTGAACTGGCGTGGCGCGCCGGGTTGGTGCTGAGTGCCATCAACCTCGCGCTGCTGGCGGTGGCCGTGGCTGCAGCCAACCCACGCCTGGGCAAGAGCGGCAACACCCTGTTCATGCTGCTCGCCTTCGTCACGTATTACAACCTGCTCGGCGTCGGCAAGGACTGGATCGCGCGCGGCCGTGTCGGGGCGGGGACGTTCATGCTCGCGCTGCACGGGGGCGTGGCGCTGGCGGCGTGGCTGTGGCTGCTGCACCGCGAGCAACCGCTGTGGTCTCGGCTCGCGCGCGCACGGATGGCGGAGGCCGCGCCATGAGGATCGTGCGCCGCCTCATCTACGGCGAGATCGCCGCCGCGGTGGTGTTCGTGCTGCTCGCGTTCCTGGCGTTGTTCTCGTTTTTCGACCTGATCGACGAGCTGTCCCACCTCGGCCGCCCGTCGCTGACCCGCGCCGGGGCGAGCTACGGTATCGACGACGCTCTGTTGACGGTCGCGCTGCTGCTGCCCAGCCGCACCTACGAGTTGATGCCGATCGCCGTGCTGATCGGCACCGTGTACGCGCTGGCGCGGCTGGCGCGCGACTCGGAGTTCACGATCCTGCGCACCAGCGGCTTGGGGCCGGCGCGCGCGCTGCGGCTCGTGGCGGCGCTGGGGGCCGTCTTCGCGGTCGTCACGTTCCTGATCGGCGACTATGTCGCCCCGGTGGCCGAGCGGTACGGACAGCTGCACAAGGCGCAATACCGCGGCGCGATCAGCATCGGCCAGACCGGCGCCTGGCTGCGCGAACGCGGCGACGGCACCCACACCGCGGTCAACGTGCGCGCGCTCGCGCCGGACGGGACGCTGCGCGGCGTGCGGCTGTTCGTCTTCGACGAACAAGGGCGCGTGCGCGAGACGCTGCGCGCCGCCAGTGGGACCATCGACCCCGACGCCGGCGTCTGGCGCCTGCAGGGGGTCGAGCGGCAGCGCCTCGACGATCCCCAGCAGGCCCCGCGCGAGGCCCTGCCCACGTTCGACTGGCCGTCCACGCTGACGGCGGACATGCTGCACGTCGCGCTGCTCAAGCCCGAGCGCATGCGCACGCTGGACCTGTTCCAGTACGTGCAGCACCTGCAGGCCAACGCTCAAAATGCCCAGCGCTACGAAATCGAGTTCTGGCGCAAGCTGCTCTACCCGCTGAGCTGCATCGTCATGGTGGTGCTGGCGCTGCCGTTCGCCTACCTGCACTTCCGCGATCAGGGCCTGTCGGCCTATGTCTTCGCCGGCGTGATGATCGGCATCAGTTTCTTCCTCATCAACACTATCTTTGGCCACATCGGCAACCTGCAGGGCTGGCAGCCGTGGCTGGCCGCGGGGGCGCCGTCGGCGCTGTACCTGCTGCTGTCGCTGCTGGCCTTCGGCTGGCTGGTGCTGCGCCGCTGACCATCCCTCGGAGCCCCGACGTGAACCTGCACCAGTTCCGCTTCGTGCAAGAGGCCGTGCGGCGCAACCTCAACCTTACCGAGGCGGCCAAGGCGCTACACACCTCGCAGCCCGGCGTCTCCAAGGCCATCCTGGAGCTGGAAGACGAGCTCGGCATCGACATCTTCGCCCGCCACGGCAAGCGCATCAAGCGCCTGACCGAGCCCGGGCAACTGGTCGTGCGCAGCATCGAAATCATCCTGCGCGAGGTGCAAAACCTCAAGCGCATCGGCGAGCAGTACGCCGCGCAGGACAGCGGCACACTCTCGATCGCGACCACACACACGCAGGCGCGCTACGTGCTGCCCGCGCCGGTGGCGCGGCTGCGCCAGACCTACCCCAAGGTGGGGGTGCGCCTGCACCAGGGATCGCCGGACCAGGTGGCGCGCTGGGTCCTGGACGACGTGGCCGACATCGGCATCGCCACCGAGTCGCTCGCGCATTACGAGGATCTGGTGACGCTGCCCTGCTACGAATGGCAGCACGCGCTGGTGCTGCCCGCCGGCCATCCGCTGCTCGAGCGCGAGCAAATCGGACTGGACGACCTGGCCGCCCAGCCGCTCATCACCTACCACCCCACGTTCACCGGCCGCACGCGCATCGACCAGGCGTTCGCCCAGCGGGGCCTGACGCCGCAGATCGTGCTGGAGGCCATCGACTCCGACGTGATCAAGACCTATGTGCGCCTGGGCATGGGCGTGGGCATCGTCGCGGAGATGGCCGTCCAGGGCGAGGAGCGCTCCCCCGACCTGATCGCGCGCCCGGCGGGCCACCTGTTCGGTCAAAACGTGGCGCGCGTCGCGTTCAAGCGCGGGGCCTACCTGCGCCAGTTCGTGCTGCGCTTTGCCGAATTTTTGAGCGACCGCCTCTCGCGCGAGCTGATCCTGCGCGCGATGGAGGGCGGCGGCCACGACGACCGCCTGTGACCCGGCAACCGAACGCCGCCCCGCCGCGCGCACATGATGACCCTCCCGTTGTGAGCCCCGACACGCCCGGACGACCTACATGAACGCCCCCAACTTGCCTGCGCCGCGACACGCCCAGGCCCTGCCGATCCCGCCCCGCACCCCCGCGCTGGCCAGCCGATTGCCCCACGTCGGCACGACGATCTTCACCGTCATGTCCGCGCTGGCGCAGGAGGTGGGCGCGGTCAACCTCGGTCAGGGGTTTCCGGACTTCGACTGCGACCCGCGCCTGATCCAGGCGGTGACGGCGGCGATGCAGGCCGGCCACAACCAGTACCCGCCGATGGCCGGCGTGCCCGTGCTGCGCGAAGGTATCGCGCGCAAGGTCGAGGCGATCTACGGCCACCGCTACGACCCGAGCCGTGAGATCACCGTAACGGCCGGCGCGACGCAGGCCATCCTGACCGCGATCCTGGCCCTGGTGCACCCGGGCGACGAGGTCATCGTGCTGGAGCCCTGCTACGACAGCTACGTCCCCAACATCGAGCTCGCCGGCGGCACCGTGGTGCGCGTGCCGCTGACACCGGGGACGTTCCGGCCCGATTTCGCCCGCATCGCCGCGGCGCTGACGCCGCGCACGCGGGCCATCCTCGTCAACACCCCGCACAACCCCAGCGGCACGGTCTGGCGCGCCGACGACCTGCAACGCCTGTACGACCTCGTCGCCGACACCGACGTCTGGCTCATCAGCGACGAGGTGTACGAACACATGGTCTACGACGGGCAGCCGCACCACAGCCTGGCCACCCACCCGGGGTTGGCGGCGCGCGCGCTCATCGTCAGCAGCTTCGGCAAGACCTACCACGTCACCGGCTGGAAGGTCGGCTACGTACTGGCCCCCGCGCCGCTGATGGCCGAGTTCCGCAAGGTCCACCAGTTCAACGTCTTCACCGTCAACACGCCGATGCAGCACGGACTGGCAGCGTACTTGGCCGATCCCGCGCCGTACCTGGGCCTGAGCGCCTTTTACCAGGCCAAGCGCGACCGCTTCCGCGCCGGGCTGGCGCGCACGCGCTTTCGGCTGCTGCCGTGCGAGGGCACGTATTTCCAGTGTGTGGACTACAGCGGCCTGTCCGTGCCGGAGCGCGACCTGCCGGAGGCCGCGTTTTGCGAGTGGCTCACGCGCGAAGTGGGCGTCGCGGCGATTCCGCTGTCGGCGTTCTATGGCGACGGGTTCGACCAGCACGTCGTGCGCTTCTGCTTTGCCAAGCGCGATGAGACGCTGGACGCGGCGCTCGCCCGGCTGGCACGGTTGTGACCGCCCTACCCGCCGATCACGCCGCTCAGCCGCCGATCTGCGCCCACACCTTTTCCAGCCGCTTGACACTGACCGGGTACGGCGTGCGCAGCTCCTGCGCGAAAAAGCTCACGCGCAGCTCCTCCAGCATCCAGCGCAGCTCCATCAGGCGCGCGTCCCACTGCCCCTTGCGCTCGGCGATGAGCCGCCACAGGCGCTGCTCGTGCGGCCGCAGTTCGTTAAGCCGCGCGGCGTCGCGCGCCGGATCGGCGCGGCACTTGTCCAGCCGCAGCTGCACGGCCTTGAGGTAGCGCGGCAGGTGCACCGCCTGCTCCCATGGCGTGTCGCGCAGGAAGTGCTTGCCCACGAGGCGCAGCAGGTGCTGCTGCTCGTCCGCCGCAGTGGCCGCGGGTGGCTTGCCGTCGCGCAGCTTGCGCTGTGCGGCCGCCCACTCGGTGAGCACCTGCGCGGCCAGCCGCGCCACCTCCTGCGCGATCAGCACGAAGCGGCTGCGCCCTTCCTGCAGCCGCAGCTCGAACGTCGCCGCGTCGGTGGGCAGCGGCGCGGTCAGAAACGCGCGTTCCAGCGCCACGTCGACGATCTGCGCGCGCAGTTCCTCCAGCGTGCCCAGCGGCATGTACAGCACTGCGGTCTTTTGCAGATCGGGCAGGCCCTTGTCCAGTGCCTTGAGCGTGTCGCGCAGCTGCAGCGCGAACAGCCGCCGCAGGCCCTGGCGGTGGTGACGCGCTGCGACCTCCGGCTCGTCGTACACCGCCAGCGTCACGGCATCGCCCGCGTCGATCAGCGCCGGGTAGCCAATGAGCGTTTGCTGGCCCTGGCGGATTTCCATGATCTCCGGCCACGGGCCGAAGTCCCAGCGCGTGTGGCGCGCGTTCGCATCGGGTAGCGCGGCGGTGTCGGGGGGTGAAGCGGCAGGCGCTGCCGCTGCAGACCCCGGCCGTGCCCCTTGCCCTGCCCGCCCGCCTGTCGGCTCGGGTGCCGTCCCCGCCGTGCCCTGCGCCCCCGTCTCGTCGCCGCTTGCGGGCTTGCCGCCCACGGACCGTGCCCCCGCGGCGGTGGCAGCGGTGCCCCCGGGCGTCGGGCGGGCTGGCGCGCCACCCGCCCCGCCGCAGCCGGGCTGACCACCGGACGCCCCGCCGCCGAGCTTGAGCGCCGCCAGCGCCTGAAATGCCCCGCGCGCCTGCGCGCCCCACTGGGCTTTGAGCGCCGCGAGGTCGCGGCCCATCGCCAACTGCCGCCCGTGCTCGTCGACGACGCGGACATTCAGCCACAGGTGCGCCGGCACCGTCTCGAGCTTGAAATCGCTGCGCTGCACCGGCAGCCCCGTGCGCTCGCGCACCTGCTGCAGCACCGCATCCAGCAGGCTCCCCTGCGCCCAGCGGTCGGGGGCCAGCAGCGCGTCGGCCATCGCCTGCGCGGTCTGCGGCAACGGCACGAGCCGTGCACGCGGCTTTTGCGGCAGGCTCTTGAGCAGCGCCAGCACTTTCTCGCGCAAAAGGCCCGGCACCAGCCACTCGCAGCGCTCCGGGCTGACCTGGTTGAGGGCAAACAGCGGCACGTCCACCGTCACGCCATCGCGGGGGTCGCCCGGCTCGTGCAGGTAGTGCGCGCGGCAGTCCACGCCCCCCAGCCGCACCACCGGCGGGTAGGCGTCGGTGGTCACGCCCGCCGCCTCGTGCCGCATCAGCTCCTCGCGCGACAGCATCAGCAGCCGCGGGTTCGTGCGCGACGCCTCGCGCCACCAGCGCTCCAGATCGCGCCCGCTGCACACCTCGGGCGGGATCTGGCTGTCGTAAAAGGCGTAAATCAGCGCCTCGTCGACCAGCACGTCCTGCCGCCGCGCCTTGTGTTCGAGCTGTTGCACCTCGCGCAGCACGCGGCGGTTGTGCGCCCAAAACGGCAGGCGCGTGTCCCACGTGTCCTCGGTCAGCCCCGCCACCAGCGCCTCACGGATAAAGATCTCGCGTGCCGCTGTCGGGTCGATGCGGCCATACGACACGCGCCGCTGGCTGTACACGGTCAGGCCATAGAGCGTGCCACGCTCGTGGGCAACGACCTCGGCGCTGCGCTTTTCCCAGTGCGGGTCACCCACCTGACGGCGGATCAGGTGCGCGCCGACCTCCTCGATCCACTGCGGCTCGATGGTGGCGATGCCGCGGCCAAACAGCCGCGTGGTCTCCACCAGCTCCGCGCACAGCACCCAGCGGCCGGGGCGTTTTTTCAGCCGCGCGCCCGGGTGCGGCACGAACTTGATGCCGCGCGCGCCGACATAGACGTCCTCCGTCTCGTGCTTGCAGCCGACGTTGCCCAGCAGCCCGGCCAGCAGGCTGAGGTGAATCTGCTCGTAGGTCGCGGGCTGCGTGTTGGGCTTCCAGCCGTGCTCGGCCGCCACCGTGTGCAGCTGCTGATGCACGTCGCGCCACTCGCGCAGCCGGCGCAGGTGGATGAAGCGCTCGCGCAGCAGCGCCTCGTACTGGCGGTTGGACAGCCGGTGGGTCGGCGGCTCACCCGGCGCGTGCACACCGCCGCGAGCTTTCTCCAGCCAGTCCCACAGCTTGAGGATACCGACGAACTCGCTGCGTTCGTCGTCGAACGCCGCATGCGCCTGGTCGGCCTTGGCCTGCGCCTCCAGCGGACGCTCGCGCACGTCCTGCACGCTCAGCGCGCTGGCAATCACCAGCACCTCGGCCAGCGCGCCACGGTCGCGCGCAGCCAGAATCATGCGCCCCACGCGCGGGTCCAGCGGCAGGCGCGCGAGCTCCCGCCCGAGCGGGGTCAGGGCGAGCCGCTCGTCCAGCGCCCCCAGCTCCTGCAGCAGCTGGTAGCCGTCCGTGATCGCGCGGCGCGACGGGGCCTCCAGAAACGGAAACGCCTCCACGTCGCCCAGCCCCAGCGACTTCATGCGCAGGATCACCCCGGCCAGTGACGAGCGCAGGATTTCCGGGTCGGTGTAGCGCGGCCGCGCGGCGAAGTCCTTTTCGTCGTAGAGCCGGATGCAAATCCCTTCGGCCACGCGGCCGCAGCGCCCGGCGCGCTGGTTGGCCGCCGCCTGGCTGATCGGCTCGACCAGCAGCTGCTCCACCTTGCTGCGCAGGCTGTAGCGCTTGACGCGCGCCAGCCCCGAGTCGATCACGTAACGGATGCCCGGCACCGTCAGCGACGTCTCCGCCACGTTGGTGGCCAGCACGATGCGCCGCCGCCCGCTGGGGTGGAAGATGCGGCTTTGCTCGGCGGCGCTCAAGCGCGCGTACAGCGGCAGCACCTCGGTGTCGCGCAGCGCCGGCTGGTGCGACAGGTGCCGGCGCAGGTGGTCGGCCGCGTCGCGGATCTCGCGCTCACCCGGCAGGAACACCAGAATATCGCCCGCGTGCGCGCCGCCGCGCCAGAGTTCGTCGACGGCGTCGGCAATCGCCTCCTCCAGCCCGTAGTCACGGCTGTCCTCGAACGGCCGCCAGCGGATCTCCACCGGGTAAGTGCGGCCGCTGACGTGGATCACGGGTGCCGGCCCTCTGGTGGAGGCGAAATGCTGCGCAAAGCGTTCGGCGTCGAGCGTCGCGGAGGTGATGATAAGCTTCAGGTCCGGCCGCTGAGGCAGCAGCTGCTTCAGGTACCCGAGCAAAAAGTCGATGTTGAGGCTGCGCTCGTGCGCCTCGTCGATGATGAGTGTGTCGTAGGCGCGCAGCAGCGGGTCGCGCTGCGTCTCGGCCAGCAAAATGCCGTCGGTCATCAGCTTGATCGCCGCGCCCGGCTGCAGCCGGTCGTGGAAGCGGATCTGGTAGCCGACCAGCGCGCCCAGCGGGGTCTGCGTCTCCTCGGCGATGCGCGCCGCCACCGACGTCGCCGCCAGCCGCCGCGGCTGCGTATGACCGATGAGTGGACGCCGCTGGCCCGGCTGCGGGCACCAATCCATCCCGCCGCCACGCCCCATCGCCAGCGCGATTTTGGGCAGCTGCGTCGTCTTGCCCGAGCCCGTTTCGCCACACACCACGATGACCTGGTGGTCACGCAGCGCCGCCTCGATCGCGGCGCGCTGGGCGGAAACGGGCAGTTGTTCGGGAAACTCGATCACCGGCGACACTGCCGGCTGATGGCACACTACGTTTTGTGACATGACCGCGCGATTATCCCGATCGGGCTCCCCCTTTGGCGTCGTCTGCCCACGGCGTCGGCTGTCCATGCGTTCGTGATCGCGTCCCTGCCCCTGATCCGCCCCAACACCGCTGCCCCGCGATGTCCACCGTCTTCAACTTCACCTTCGTGCCCTGGTTCCGCTCGGTGGCCCCGTACATCCACAAGTTCCGCCACCAAACCTTCGTGGTCGGGGTGCCGGGCGAGGCCATCGCCGCGGGCAAGCTGCCCAACCTGGTGCAGGACCTGGCGCTGATCCAGAGCATGGGCGTGCGCATCGTGCTCGTACACGGCTTTCGGCCCCAAGTCAACGAGCAGCTGCGCGCCAAGGGGCACGAGGCGCGCTACCACCGCGGCATCCGCATCACCGACGCGGTGGTGCTCGACTGCGCGCAGGAGGCCGCCGGCCAGCTGCGCTTCGAAATCGAAGCCGCCTTCAGCATGGGGCTGCCCAACACGCCGATGGCCGGTGCCACGGTGCGCGTGATCTCCGGCAACTTCATCACCGCGCGGCCGGTTGGCATCGTCGACGGGATCGACTTCCAGCACTCCGGCGTCGTGCGCAAGGTGGACACCGCGGGCATCGTGCGCGCGCTGGACATGGGGGCGCTGGTGCTGCTGTCGCCGTTCGGGTTTTCGCCGACGGGCGAGGCGTTCAACCTCAGCATGGAGGAAGTCGCCACCAGCGTCGCCGTCGCGCTGCAAGCCGACAAACTCATATTCGTTACCGAGGTGCCGGGCATCCGCGTGCGCCCGTTCGACCCACCGGGTGACGACAACCCGATCGACACCGAGCTGCCGCTGCGCGACGCCGAACGCATCCTCGCCGAGGGACCGCCACCGGTGCAGCCGACCGACCCGGGCTTTTACCTGCAGCACTGCGTACGCGCCTGTAAGGGCGGCGTCGAGCGCAGCCACATCATCCCCTTTGCGGTGGACGGCTCGCTGTTGCTCGAAGTTTACGTACACGACGGCATCGGCACGATGGTGGTGGACGAGAAGCTCGAACACCTGCGCGAGGCAACGGCCGACGACGTCGGCGGCATTCTGCAACTGATTGAACCGTTCGAAAAAGACGGCACGCTCGTCAAGCGCAGCCGCACCGAAATCGAGCGCGACATCGCCAACTACACGATCATCGAGCACGATGGCGTGATTTTTGGCTGCGCGGCGCTGTACCCCTACCCCGAGGCGCGCACCGGCGAGATGGCGTCGCTCACGGTGGCCCCGCAAGCGCAGGGCCAGGGCGACGGCGAAAAGCTGCTCAAGCGCATCGAACAGCGCGCCCGGCTCATGGGGCTGGAGAGCATCTTCGTGCTCACCACGCGCACCATGCACTGGTTCCTCAAGCGCGGCTTTCAGCCCGTCGCCCCCGACTGGCTGCCCGAGGCGCGCAAGCGCAAATACGACTGGGATCGGCGCAGCCAGGTGCTGGTCAAGCGGCTCTGATCCGCGGCGAGGCAACGCCCCAAAAAACGGACGCCATCAAACGACAACCGCCCCACGAGGGGGCGGTGTCGTGTGGGTCAGACGGCACCCGGCCCGCCGCAGCGGGCTCGGACAGGTCAACCAATGATTACTTCTGCTCGCCAGCGGGCTGCTGCGCGGGCTGCTGGGCCTGGTCACCCGCGGGCTGCTGGGCCTGGTCACCCGCGGGCTGTTGCGCCTGGTCGCCAGCGGGCTGCTGGGCCGGCTGTTGCGCGTTGTCGGCGGGTGCCGGCGCGGCGGCAGGCGCGGGAGCCGCCTCGGGCGCAGCGGCTTCTTCCTTCTTGCCGCAGGCGGCCAGGCCAGCGGCGACGATCAGAGCGGCAATCAGAGCGTTCTTGTTCATAGCGGGTCGATGCAAATAAGACAACCGGCAATCCGTGTTGCACAACCACCGCCCCGCCGGCACGGAGCGGCAACGTGGTTTTGGTGCGCAGCCCTCCGACCACGCACCCAACCAGTGCATTATGGGTCGAACCTAGGGTTTACCCTTGTAAGCAATCGTAACAGTCGTAACGATGGCCGTGCGCGGGTCACAGCTCGCGGTGCAACCAGCCCGCCTCAAACCACTGCGCCAGCACCTGCTGCGCCGCGGCGCTGGCGCGCACCACCGTGTCCGCGTCCAGCCGTCGCTGGTCCGCGAGCCGCCGCATCAGCCGCGCGTCGCGGCCAGCGGCGCGCAGCGCCTCGCCGTTGATAAAAACGTGATCGTCATCGTAGGCCATGCGGGTGCGCCGGTCGAGCACCACGGCACCGGGCTGCCACGGTGTCTGCGCGGGTTCGAACCACACCCTCGGTTTCGGTTCCGTCAACACCTCACCCAACGCCACGGCCAGCCCACGCTCGTCGGCAATCAGGCGCTGCAACCCCTCGCGCGCGAAAGCGTGCAGCGCGGGCGGAATGCGCGCCGGCTCGGTCGTCGCGCCCTGGTGCGGATCGCGGTACAGCACGTCGTCCTCGTGTTCGTCGGCCAGGCGCTGCGCCAGTTCCGCGGCCAGCCCGCCGCGCTGTGGCACCCGAAAGCCGATCGACACCGTCATGCAGTCGCCCCCCTCGGCCACGCCGTCGTGCGCCCAGCGCGGCGGCAGGTAGAGCATGTCGCCAGGTTCCAGCACCCACTCGTGCTGCGGCTCGAAGCGCTGCAGGATCTTGCACGGCAGATCCGGGCGCAGCGTGAGGTCGCGCTGGCGTCCGATGCGCCAGCGCCGCCGGCCGCTGGCCTGCAACAAAAACACGTCGTAGCTGTCGTAGTGCGGCCCGACGCCGCCTCCGGCGCTCGCCCATGAAATCATCACGTCGTCCAGCCGCACGTCGGGCACGAAGCGGAAACGCTGCATCAACGCGTGCACGCCGTCGTCGTGCAGGTCGACCCCCTGCACGAGCAAGGTCCAGCCCGGCCGTGACAGCGGCGGCAGCGCGCGCGGACCGCGGCGCGCGTGCGGGTCGAACGGCCCGTGCCGCAACCGCCACGTCTGGCCCGGGTCGTCGGCCTGCGGGTGCTGTTCGACGACGCGCGACTCGACGTCGTCGCGGGCGGCCAGTGCGAACAGGGCCGACCGCGACAGCGGTGCCCGAAAACCCGGGATCGCCTGCCGGATCAACAGCGGACGGCGTTGCCAGTGCCGGCGCATGAATTGCTTCGGCGACAGGCCGCCCAGCAACGGCGTGGGCTGCACCAGGGCATTCGTGGTGGAGCCGGACAATGCCGGCGACGAGGAGGATACGGGGGATACAAGGCGCGGTCGAGCACGAGTCATGGGACAATTGTCCGATGAAAATCACCCCTCCCTGCGTGGCCAGCCTGAGCTGGACCCTGAAAGACACCATGGGCGACGTGCTCGACGCATCGGACGAGCCGGTCGAGTTTCTGGTCGGCGGACGCGACCTGCTGGCCAGCATCGAACAGGCCCTCGTCGGTCTGTCGCCGGGTGACCGCATCGACCTGCACCTGGAGCCCAAGGATGCGTTCGGCGACTTCGACGACCAATTGATCTATCTGGAGCCGCGCTCGGCCTTCCCGGCAGAACTGGCGGTTGGTATGGCGTTTGAGGGACTGCCCCCCGGTTGCACGCCGGATGCGCCACGTGACCGCCTCTACTTCGTCAGCGAAATTTACCCGGACCACGTGGTGCTGGATGCCAACCATCCGCTCGCGGGCATGGCGCTGCGCCTGTCGATGCGGGTGCACGACGTGCGCGAGGCAACCGTAGACGAAGTCGGCCGCGGCAGCGCCGGCAGCGGCTTCTTCCAGGTGCGCGTGGGCGACTGACGCGCCCGGCGCAGCCACCGGCAGCGGTCGGCCCGGGGGGCGGTGCGCCGTGGACGCCGCGGCCCGCGTCAGCCGCGGCCGGTGGAGCCGTACCCCCCCTCGCCGCGCGCCGTCACCGTAGCAAAGGTCTCGACGACCTCGAAGCGCGCCTGTACGACCGGCACGATCACGAGCTGCGCGATACGCTCCAGCGGCTCGATCGTGAACGGGACGGCACTGCGGTTCCAGGCGCTGACCATCAGCTGCCCCTGGTAGTCGCTGTCGATGAGCCCGACCAGGTTGCCGAGCACGAGTCCATGCTTGTGCCCCAGCCCCGAGCGCGGCAGGATCAGCGCGGCGTAACCCGGGTCGGCCAGGTGGATGGCCAGTCCCGTGGGCACCAGCTCGCACGCCCCCGGCACCAGCGTCAACGGCGCGTCCACACACGCGCGCAGATCGACCCCCGCGCTGCCCGGGGTGGCGTACGCCGGTGGCCGCTCGCGCAGCCGCTCGTCCAGGATTTTCAGCTCGACCCGCATCGCATTCCCTTCCCGGCGCAGCAGCAGGGCAGCTCCGGCCACCCCACCACCGCGGCACGGTCACTGCTTCCCCTGCTTCGCGGCCTCTTCCAGCGCCTTCACGGGATCGATCTCGCCGCCCTCCTGGGCGGGTGGCTCCTCGGCCGCGCCGTCGGCCGGCGGCTGTGCGTCCTCACCCTCGGCTGGCGGCTCTTCCTCGCCCCACGGCGAGGCCTCGCCATCGCCGCTGAGCTGGTCGAGCTGCTGCATCACCGCCGCATCGTCGACCTGGACCTTCTTGCCGACGCTGTCCGTGACCAGCCCCGGGAATGCGATCACCACCGCGACCATGATCAACTGCAGGATGATGAAGGCGATCGACCCCTTGTAGATCTGCGCGGTCGTCACCGCCGGAATGCGCTGGCCCGTAACCTTGTCGGTGTAGTCCTCCCGCGCCGCGACGCTGCGCAGGTAGAACAGCGCAAAGCCAAACGGCGGCGTCAAAAACGACGTCTGCAGGTTCATCGCCAGGATCACGCCGAACCAGATCAGGTCGATGCCCATCTTCTCGGCCACCGGTGCCAGCAGCGGGATCACGATGAACGCGATCTCGAAGAAGTCGATGAACATGCCCAAGATGAACACGAGCAGGTTCACGAAAATCAGGAAGCCCAGCGCCCCGCCCGGCAGCTTGTCGAACAGGTGTTCGACCCAGATGTGACCGTCGGCCGCGTTGAACGTGAAGCTGAACACCGTCGAGCCAATCAGGATGAACAGCACGAAGATGCTGAGCTTGGTGGCGTTTTCCAGCGCCTGCTTCAGCAGCCCGAAGCTCAGGCACCGGCGCGCCGCGGCCATGATCAGCGCCCCGACCGCCCCCATCGCGCCGCCCTCCGTGGGCGTGGCGAGGCCCAGGAAAATCGTGCCGAGCACGAGGAAAATCAGGATCAACGGCGGGATCAACACGAAGGTCACGCGCTCCGCCAACCGCGACAGCAGCCCGAGCCGCGAGACGCGGTTGATGATCGCCAGCCCCAGCGCGACGAAGGAAGCGATCGCGATCGAAAAGATGACGCGCTCGTCGCCGGGCGACGGGCCTTCACGGCCGGTCCACGCCTGCATCAACGCGTCGTGGTTTTGCGCCCACGCCCAGCCAGCCACGGCCGCGATCAGCAGCAGCACGAACAGCGACCGGTGGCCGCTGCGGCCGTCGACCTCGGTGTAAATGCGCGCCTGCGGCGGCAGCGGCGGCACCCACGACGGCCGCAGCACGGCCACCGCGACGATGAACAACAGGTAACTGCCCACCAGCAACATCGCCGGCAGCAGCGCCCCCGCGTACATGTCGCCCACCGAGCGGCCGAGCTGGTCCGCCAGCACGATCAGCACCAGCGACGGCGGGATGGCCTGCGCCAGCGTGCCGGACGCGGTGATCGTGCCGGTGGCGATCGTGCGGTTGTAGCCGTAGCGCAGCATGATGGGCAGCGAGATCAGGCCCATCGAGATCACCGCCGCCGCGACCACGCCGGTCGTCGCCGCCAGCAGCGCGCCCACCAGGATCACCGCGACGGCCAGCCCCCCGCGCACCGGGCCGAACACCTGGCCCACCGTCTCGAGCAGGTCTTCGGCCATGCCGCTGCGCTCGAGGATGATCCCCATCAGCGTGAAAAACGGAATCGCCAGCAGCGTCTCGTTCTGCATGATGCCGAACACCCGCAGCGGCAACGCCTGGAACAGCGTGTCCGGGAACAGGCCCAGCTCCATGCCGAGGAAACCGAACGACAGCCCCGTCGCCGCCAGCGCAAACGCGACGGGAAAGCCGCTGAGCAGGAACAGCAGCAGCCCGGCGAACATCACCGGGACAAAATTCTGGGTCAGAAACGCCACCATGATCGTCATCCCGGATGCATCAGTTCGTGCGTCCCGGCCCACCATGGGCTTGGGCATGCTCCGCCTCGGCGATGGCTTTGGCCGTCTCCAGCGCCTCGCTCGAACCGCTGTGCGCCAACGTGTCCGGCCCCTGTCCGGTCAGGAACGCGACGCGCTTGATGAGCTCGCTCACGCTCTGAAGCGCCAGCAGCGCAAACCCGGCGGGAATCAGCAGATACACCGGCCAGCGGATCAGCCCGCCGGCGTTGGACGACATCTCGCCCGACACCCAGGCCCGCTCGAACACCGGCCAGCCCAGCGTGATCATCAGATAGCACAGCGGCCAGACGAACACCACGATGCCGACGATGTCGATCCAGTTGCGCGTGCGTGCGGAAAACTTGCCAGCGATGAAATCGATGCGCACGTGTGCGTTGCGCAGGAAGGCGTAACCGCCACCCAACATGAAGACGGCCGCGAAGAGGTACCACTGCACCTCCAGAAAGGCGTTGGAGCTGATGGAAAACGCCTTGCGCACGATCGCGTTGCCGGTGCTGATCAGCGTCGCGGCCAGGATCAGCCACATGCCCAGCTTGCCGATCGCCTCACCCAACGCGTCGATCCAGCGACAGAAAGACAACAGAGCTTTCATATCCTTATCCCCCGGGTCGCAGGGTATCCGCTTGCGGAAAGCGCCGCAGTATAGCCGCGCCGCTCTCCCGTCCCAAAGCCGGTGCGGGGCACCCCTGGATCGCGGTGCCCCCCGCCCACAAAAAACCCCGCTTGCGCGGGGTCGCCGACCGCGGACGGTCGCGCCTCAGAGTTTGGCCGCTTGCATGTAGCTGTCGAAGCGCGCTTCGGTGAAGCGGAACCACAGATTGGCGTCGCGCTGGAAGTTGCGGTAGTCGGTGTAGACCTTGCGCCAGTTCGGGTTGGACTTCGAGAGCTCGTCGTACAGCGCCATCGCTTCTTTGAAGGCGGCATCCATCACCGACTTCGGCAGCGCCAGCACCTTGGCACCGTTGGCCACGAGGCGCTTGAGCGCCGCCGGGTTTTGCGCGTCGTACTTGGCCTGCATCTCCACGTGCGCGTGGGAGGCGGCCGCCTGCACCATCGCTTTGTACTCAGCGGAGAGATCGTTGTACGCCTTCTTGTTGATGTAGAAATCTACCTCTGCACCGCCTTCCCACCAACCCGGGTAGTAGTAGTTCTTCGCGACCTTGTAAAAGCCCAGCTTCTCGTCGTCGTAGGGCCCAATCCACTCCGCGGCATCGATGGTGCCCTTCTCGAGTGCTTGGTAAATTTCCCCGCCGGGGATGTTTTGCGGCACGGCTCCCAAGCGGCTGAGCACCTTGCCGGCAAAGCCGCCGATGCGCATCTTCAAGCCCTTGATATCTTCGGGCGACTTGATCTCCTTGCGATACCAGCCGCCCATCTGCGCACCGGTGTTGCCACCAGGGAAGTTGACGATGTTGTACTGGTCATAAAACTCCCGGAACAGCTTCAGGCCGTTGCCCTCGTAGTACCACGCGGTGAGCTGACGGCTGTTCATGCCAAACGGAATGGCGGTACCGATGGCAAACGTGTCGTCCTTGCCGAAGTAGTAATACGCGCACGTGTGCCCTGCCTCCACGGTGCCCTGCTGCACAGCGTCCACGACCCCAAACGCGGGCACCAACTCACCCGGCGCGTGCACGGTCACCTCGAACTTTCCTCCGGACATGGCCTTGAGGGCGTCGGCAAACACCTGGGCCCCGCCGTGGATGGTGTCGAGCGACTTCGGAAAGCTCGACGTCAGACGCCAACGGACCGTGGGTTGTGCGTGCGCGGCGGGGGCCGCTGCCGTCGCCAAAATGCCGGCCAGTCCAGCGTGCTTGATGACAGAACGACGATCCATGCTCACTCCTTGTCAAAAAACTTCAGATATGTCGATGACACGACCGCTACCGCAGTGCATCATCGACCTCATGGGGGCAGTGTATGCCGCGCCCCTTGGGCCACCCGTCCGTGTTTTCCCTAATGAGCCGCCGCATTGCCGCGGAAATGAAGAGATTTCAACGCGCGTGCAATGTGCTTCACAAGCGGCCCTCAGCGCTCACCCGCCACCACCGTCAGGGCCGGGCGCTGCGACAGACGATCGCCAAAGCGCTCGCGCACGCGCCGCTCGATGCCCACGGCGTCCAGCCCCACGCGCGACAGCAGCGCCAACGGGTCGCCATGCTCGATGAAGCGGTCCGGCAGCCCCAGCACCAGCGCGGGCCGAACCACACCGGCCTCCGCCAGCAGCTCCAGCACCGCGCTGCCCGCCCCACCGGCGGCCGCCCCCTCCTCCACCGTCACCAGCGCCTCGTGGCTGTTCGCCAGTTCCAACACCAATTCGCGATCCAGCGGCTTGGCCCAGCGCATGTTGGCCACCGTCGCGCCAAGCGACTCCGCCGCCTGCAGCGCCGCGTGCAGCAGCGTGCCAAACGCCAGGATCGCCACGCCACGGCCGCGGCGGCGCACCTCGCCCCTGCCGAACGGCAGCGCCTCGGGCTGCGCGGGCAGCGCCGCGCCGATGCCCGCGCCGCGCGGATACCGCACCGCCACCGGGTGCGACTGCTCGAACGCCGTGGTCAGCAGCCGGTAGCACTCCGCCTCGTCCGACGGACAGGCGATCGACACGTTCGGGATGCAGCGCAGGTACGCGATGTCGTACGCGCCGCAGTGCGTCGGCCCGTCGGCCCCGACGATGCCCGCGCGGTCCAGCCCAAATACCACCGGCAGGTTTTGCAGCGCCACGTCGTGGATCGCCTGGTCGTAGGCGCGCTGCAAAAACGTCGAGTAAATCGCCACCACGGGCTTGAGCCCTTCGCACGCGAGTCCCGCGGCAAACGTCACCGCGTGCTGCTCGGCAATCCCCACGTCGTAATACCGATCGGGAAAGCGCTGATGGAACTCCACCATGCCCGAGCCCTCGCGCATCGCCGGTGTGATGCCCACCAGCCGCTTGTCGCGCTCGGCCATGTCGCACAACCAGCGGCCAAAGACCTGGGAAAACGTCGGCTTGGGCGGCTGGGCGGGCGGCACCAGCCCCACCGCGGGATCGAACTTACCCGGGCCGTGGTAGGCGATGGGGTCGGCCTCCGCCAGTTTGTAGCCCTGCCCCTTTTTCGTGACCACATGCAAAAACTGGGGGCCTGCCCCATCGTCGAGCAGCCGACGGATGTTTTCCAGCGTGGGAATCAGCGAGTCGAGGTCGTGCCCGTCGATGGGGCCGATGTAGTTGAAACCAAATTTTTCGAACAAGGTGGCGGGCACCACCATGCCCTTGGCGTGCTCTTCGAAGCGCCGCGCCAGCTCCAACAGCGGCGGCGCGACGCTGAGCACCTGCTTGCCTACCTGCTTGGCGGCGGCGTAGAAGCGCCCGCTCATCAACTGCGCCAGGTAGCGGTTGAGGGCCCCGACCGGCGGGCTGATCGACATGTCGTTGTCGTTCAGGATGACCAGCAGCGGCGCCTTGGTCACCCCGGCGTTGTTGAGCGCCTCGAACGCCATGCCGGCGGTCATCGCGCCGTCGCCAATGATGGCAATGGCCCGGCGCCGCTCGCCTTTGGCCTGTGCCGCCAGCGCCATGCCCAGCGCAGCCGAGATACTGGTCGACGAGTGTGCCGTGCCGAAGGCGTCGTATTCGCTTTCGCTGCGCACCGGAAAACCGCTGATGCCCCCCAGCTGACGCAGCGTGTGCATGCGCTCGCGCCGCCCGGTGAGGATCTTGTGGGGATAGGTCTGGTGGCCGACGTCCCACACCAGCCGGTCGTGCGGCGTATCGAACACATAGTGCACGGCGATGGTCAGCTCCACCGTCCCGAGGTTGGAGCTGAAATGGCCGCCGGTGCGCGACACGGTCTGCACCAGGAACTCGCGCAGCTCATCCGCCAGCGGGCGCAACTGCGTGCGCGGCAGCCGCCGCAGATCGTGCGGCGAATCGATGGTCGACAGCAGTCCACTCATGATGAATCCTCGGATGATCG